>NZ_PJFA01000037.1:0-835 GCF_002843485.1 Paenibacillus sp. BGI2013 | reverse complement strand
GATCTTGCTGACAAGATAGTAGCAGCATTCGGGAGCACGATTCCGAATTGGATCGTTTCTTCACGGGGCTCAGATGTAATTTTTACAGCCGAGTTTCCGGCAGAGAATAACATAAAAGCTATGGCGAGACTTTCGGGATTAAATACAGGAATTGGCATGCCGGATAGTACAATAACGACCGTAGGAGCTCCATACCCTACTGGCGAAGCACAAGTGGCTACCTTAGTGATAGATTCAGGGGCTACAGCTGCCGGAACGATTACTGCTACATTTACAGACGGTAGCACAACCATTCTTAAAGATATTGAATTAATAGGTACAGAAACTGCTGCCGAAGTAGCAACGAAGATAGCTTGGGCATTTAACACGTCTTTAGTTGATTGGAACGCTACGTCAAATGATAGAAATGTTATATTTACAGCCCGAGCACCTTCGGCTAACAATCCTAAACTATCCGTGGCAATCGTGGAAGCGACAACAGGTATTGGATTGGTATCAAGCTCGATTACTACACCAGGATCGGAGACCTTTGCAGGAGTAAAGCAAGCTATAAGTTTAAAAATTGATTCTGGCCCCAGCGCGCCAGGGATTATTAGAGTTGTATTTCGAGACGGTACGAATGAAGTTTCCAAACGTTTAAGATTGTCAGGAACAGAGACATTAAATGGACTGGCTGAGAAAATTGGTTCTGCATTTGAGAATTCGATGGCCGGGTGGAATGTCACCACGATGGATCATAATGTCATTTTTACAGCAAGTACGCCAGAAGATAACAATTCTAATGTAAGTATAGTTGTCTATCAGGAGTAAATGAATAAACAAAAAAACCATGTCA
>NZ_PJFA01000003.1:0-820134 GCF_002843485.1 Paenibacillus sp. BGI2013 | reverse complement strand
TACTAGAGTAAAAGGCTGGCAAAACCCAGCCTCTCCTCATCAAACCGTACGTGAGGTTTTCCCTCATACGGCTTTCCGATGTTTGTCATTCATGGGCGTGCAGATTACAATAGCGTTTTTAATTCATATTGACTGGCGATGTACTTCACCTCGGCTATTGAACCGATCCATTTTCTGCGTTGTCTTTTCTTCGCGTACCACCGGGTTAACCGTTGCAACATATACCAGTCCAGCTTCGCTAATCTCTTTTGGCTGTAGCTCGTGTAGTAATAATTTCTCCACCCTTGAATCTTCGGATTGAGCCATTTCACCTGTTCCTCAAATGATCTGGATCGCATACTCGGTGGGGATAATCGCTCTTTAATGACTCCACGAATACGTTCTTCCGCCTTTTTGGTTAGCCATTGCTGCGTGGTGTAATATACCTTCCCTTGCGACGTTTCTGCTTTCGTTTTGCGGTGGTGCATTCCTAGAAAGTCGAATCCTTCGGCTCCTGTCCATAGACCGACAATCCGGGTTTTGGTCGGGTGTAACATGAGCTCCAGACGTTCCATGATTCTGCGTATAAGTTCAAATGCATGTTCCGCATCCTTTTTGGTTTTACAGACCACGACAAAGTCGTCTGCATACCTTGTCAGGTCTCCCAACCCACTTCCGTGTTTCTCCCATAGCCGGTCAAAGTAGTTCAGATAGATATTCGCTAGAAGCGGTGAAATCACGCCACCTTGCGGTGTTCCTAAATCGGATCGCCTCACCTTTCCTTCTTCCATCACTCCCGCCTGAAGCCACTTCCGTATTAATTTCAAGATTCGCCTGTCATTGATACGCATTTCTACCAGTTTCATGAGCTTCTCTTGATTTATATTGTCGAAGTAGCCTTGGATATCGACGTCGACTACCCAATTTCCTTTGCGGTTGCAGGCTTTCCGAATTCGCTCTAGCGCTCCTTTCGCACTTCGTTTCGGACGAAATCCGAAGGATACTTCCTCGAAATCTGCTTCAAAGATCGGTTCAATCACGAGTTTGGTTGCCATTTGTATGACTCGGTCGCGCACGGTGGGGATGCCTAACGGCCTTTGCTTCCCATCTTTCTTCGGGATATAGTGCCGCCTTACAGCCTGCGGATGATATTTGCCTTCTTTCAGTTCTCGCTCACATTCCGCAAGGAAGCGTGTCTCTCCTTGTTCCTCAATATGTGCGAACGTCACCTCATCTACTCCCGCAGCTCCCTTGTTCGCTTTCACCCGTTTCCAGGCTTCACACAGCACATCCCTGCGATAGACTTTGTCGTACAAAGCATGAAATTTACGCTTCTTGTTCTCCTTGGCCGCATGACCTAGCTTTTCTTGGAGTTCTTGAACTTTTTCCTTTGGTGTTGTTAGCCGGTTGGCATTCACTCACTCGTACCTCCTTCAAAAGCATAAACAAAGCAGGGCTCCTTTCCTCCCCAAGGTTATGTTGTCCTCAGGTTCTTCGGTACTATGAGCCCCTCGGACTCCCTTCCCACAAACGGTTCATTTCATCTTCTGGATTTATAGAGCGTCTCTTTACGGGGTTAAAAAAAAAAAAAAAAATCCCGTGTGGGGGAGGGTCTCCCCAGTTCACTGCATCCTCTTTCAGACCATGCCGTTCCCTTTACGCCGGAGGATTCTTCGCTGTCGCTCCAAGTTCCAAACAGCTTCCTTGGCCTTCGTCGATATGAGCGCGACTCGGCTTCCTCTTGTCCCTCTTGCGAGGCCTTTTTGACGACGCGGCAGAATTCACTTGATGTTACGGCCTGGCGTGTCGCTCGCCCTGTCTCTGACAGGTACTTTTGTCGATACGCTTTTACGCACAGATTTCGCCATACGCAAGTATCCTAGCTACGCAGGGGCTTGGCCCCTCCTGCGACCGGACTTTCACCGGCTAGAAGATGCGTGCTTTTCTGGGCACGCATCATAAGAAAAACGACCTGCTTGTGCAGGTCGTCCTCTTCAGTGATCTATATTGCTCATTTTGGCTGATTTTAGGCCTTTGGAGCGATCATTTTGGCTGGATCGACATATTGATCAAATTGCTCTTCGGTAAGCAGGCCCGTTTGTAACGTCGCCTGTTTCAAAGACAAGCCTTCTTTATGTGCAAGTTTCGCGATTTTGGCTGCATTCTCATAACCAATATGCGGGTTAAGCGCTGTAACCAGCATAAGCGAATTGTTCAGATTATGTTCAATCTGATCCAGATTAGGCTCAATGCCCACGGCACACTTGTCATTAAACGCAATAATGGAGTCCGCCAGGAGTTGCACGGATTGCAAGAAGTTATAGATGATAACCGGTTTGAATACATTCAGTTCAAAATTACCCTGACTTGCCGCGAAACCAATCGCTGCATCATTACCCATGACCTGCGTAACCACCATAGTAATGGCCTCGCTCTGAGTTGGATTGACTTTACCCGGCATAATGGAGCTGCCTGGCTCATTCTCAGGAATACGGATTTCGCCCAATCCACTACGAGGGCCACTGGCCAACCAGCGGACATCATTGGCAATTTTCATCAAATCAGCTGCAAGCGCTTTAACCGCACCGTGCGCATACACAACTTCATCATGACTTGTAAGTGCGTGGAATTTGTTTGGTGCAGATACAAAATCTTTCCCCGTATGTTTGCCAATCTCCTTGGCAGTGAAGTCCCCAAAGTCCGGATGTGCATTAATGCCCGTTCCGACAGCTGTACCGCCGATCGCAAGCTCCTTCAGATACTGTACGCTTTCACGGATCATACGCTCACTCTTGCCCAGCATGGCTTCCCAACCACTGATCTCCTGACCAAGCGTAATTGGTGTTGCATCCTGGAGGTGGGTACGTCCAATCTTGATAATATCCTTGAATGCATCCGACTTGTCTGCAAAAGTGGCTTTTAATACCGCGATTGCTGGCAAAAGTTGATCCTCAACAGCCAGAACACCTGCAACATGCAGAGCCGTTGGGAATGTATCGTTGGAGCTCTGGGACATGTTCACGTCATCATTTGGATGCAGACGCTCTTCCTTGCCCTTTTGCTCCAGCAGTTGGTTCCCCAGATTGGCAATCACTTCGTTCACGTTCATATTGGATTGTGTTCCGCTTCCCGTCTGCCATACTACCAGTGGGAAATGGTCATCAATTCGGCCTGCAATAATCTCGTCTGCTGCATAAGCAATAGCATCGGACTTAGCCGCAGATAATTTACCTAATTTATGGTTACTGGCCGCAGCACTTTTTTTCAAAATGGCAAGGGCACGGATAACTTCCATCGGCATATGTTCACTACCAATCGGGAAGTTCTCCTTGCTGCGCTGCGTCTGAGCTCCCCACAGCCTGTCGGCTGGTACTTTCATTTCGCCTAACGTATCTCTCTCAATGCGGTATTCCACTTGCTTGTCCTCCTCCAAAAAGATGGTTTGGGTCTCTACAAAGCTTGTGTATCTCGTCATATTATACATGATTTGCGAGCAGGTTTTCACCTTTTCGACAAAATTGTAAGCGTAGCGCAAAATGAGCGTGAATTATTTTTGTGACGCAATTGGATACAATCGGCTGCTCTGTTCGAATAGTTCACCTGGTTCCAAACCGATCAATCCGATTTCTTCTGCAGGTATGCCTTCAACATTAGGAGCGTTAACCAGGTTCATCTGTGGTTCAGGACAGAAGAATTCGCCACCCATGTTATTGTTCCAGATCATCCAGTGCTTGTAGGAGGTACCCACATCGTATACCAGTTTGTCTCCAGTACGGTTGTCCGTAAGTTCCATATAGTTACGTCCATTCTGCGGTTCCGCAGTGTAATGATTATCCATGGCAGCAAAGAACGGACTAACCCCGTCTTTCTTCAATTGTTCTTCCTCAGGTGTAAGCGGTTGAAATTGTCCTGTTGGCAGAGAACGCTCATTCAATTCACGACGTTGTCCAATCGTAACTTTAGCCGTGTAATCCGAGGCTTGACTGTCCGGTGCAAAAGGTACAGCAATCGCCGTGTGGAATGCAAACAAATTCGGCATATATTCAGTCCCGTTGTTGCGGACGATCAATTGTTGCTGAAGTCCTTGGCTGCTCAAAGAGTAACGAAGCGTCACCGTAAACGTAAACGGCAGGTACTGATGGAATGTATGTCCTTCTTTCACGTCCTGGCTAAGCAACACATAACTCTCCAGCTGATCAGAACCGTATCCCTCAACCTTCCACTCGGCATCATGCAAAAATCCATGCAAATGGTTACCTGTAGCCGGTTCGTTCACAGGCAACTGATAGACTTTACCGTTCCAGGGGAAGCGTCCATCCTCATAACGGTTCGGTGGAGAAAGAATCGGAATTCCATAGACCGCAGGTGCAGCCATAAACTCATCCATCTGGTCCTGATTCGGTTCTCTCAAGTAACGAAAACCCTTTTCTGTATCACGAAAAGCAACGAGGTTGGCACCCACGCTAGGAATAACTGCCGCTTCAAACTGATTAAAACGAAGCCAAACGGCCGGAATCCCTCCAAATTGTTCTTCAAATGCTGCATTTTGCTGTGTCATCGTTATATGTACCTCCTGCATACTAAGGTTATATTATACGGCTCGACTATATCATGCCCGAGCGCAAAATACCAATCTATGATAGAGAACAAATTCATAATAGAAAAACAAAAAAGACAGGAAAAAGACAGCTGCAATACGTTACGGCTGTCTCTGCTGTCTTTCATATGATGGTTCAATTAATCCACATATTTGCCATGATCCGGCACAGTGCTCTCTTCAAAGTCCAGATCAAGCCGCTTCAAGGATTCACTCAGCATATCTCCGCTCAAGGCATGCCCGTGCCCGGTAATCGCAAGTTTCGGCTCCAGGTGCCTGATATGCTGGACAGATTGATGAGCAGCCTGCCAATCGGTTGTGAAATAGGAAGGCGGGCCATGCAACTGTTTGTCCTGAAGCAACACACTCCACAGCGACTCCTGCTTCACTGTGATGATTGCATCTCCCGCAATTAACAAACGGTCTGCTTCCCGAAACAGCGACACATGTCCAGGCGTATGACCTGGCGTGTGCACCCACTCCCATCCTGATAGACCTGGAACGGAATGATCTTTGGGTAGACTGAATATCCGATCATCCAGATTGATTGCCTCATTAGGATAAGCGAATGACAACCTGGACATTAGACCTCCACCTACAGAAGGGTCCGCTGGCGGGTAATCTTTTAATCCCGTTAAATACGGAATTTCAAGCGGATGAGCATACACTGGCACACCCCAGAATTGTTCCAGTTCAATAACGGTTCCTACATGGTCGAAGTGACCATGCGTCAATATGATCGCAGACGGCGGACCTTGAAATCGTTCTGTTGCAACCTGAACAATATGATCTGTGAACCTCGCCATTCCGGTGTCCACGAGGACCCAGTTCCTGCTTCCTGGCTCTCCGATGAACACGACATTAACGAATAGTGTACGTAGACTGAGAATATCGGGCGCGACTTCTTCAAGTCCCGTCAATCCTTCTGTAATCAGATTGTCAGATGCCATTCACGGTTACCTCCCATTAGGCGGATTGTCTCTCTGGTTCCATTCATCTCGTAGACTTCCCTTTTCTGGATCATCTATTCAACATTTCCAATAAAATAGACGGTATACACCCTGTTTCGGGCATACACCGTCTAGTATAGTCATCGACACAACACAATAGAACAAGAACATCTCGGCCAGTTATGCCGGAAATGCCTCCAAAGCAGCATCGAGCAATTGATTATACAGATCGTCATCATTCTCAAGCAACTCGTCCATACGCAGTAACTCTTCTTCATCACCGGATTGCTCCGTGAAATGCAAGCTATAGTCCCAGTCTTTTCCGTTCTTGCTCATGAAGGTAATCTCATATACTGACTTTTCGCCTTCTGTGCGGTAAACGGTATTTCCCACGTATCCTTTTTCACCTTCACGGCGCATTTCAGTACTTATAATTTCAATATTCACAATCATTCTCTCCTTTAATCTTTCATCTACAGTCGGTCTCCAACATTTCTGGTAAACCTAGTTTGGTAATTATTATTGGTTAATTGTACAATATATAACGTAGCAACGTATACCTTATTCAATGAAGGAACCATTCTGAGTCCTTACATAGTTGTAATGAGGACTATAATAGCCAACAAGCTACGATATTATTATCACATTGGAGGAAAAAATAGCATGAATACTTTTGAAACGAATCTGCAGCAATATGCTGAACTGGCTGTACAAGTTGGTGTCAATGTCCATCCTGGACAAACGCTCGTGGTTAACGCTCCAATCTCGGCAGCACATTTTGTACGACTGATTGTCAAAGCAGCTTACGGTAAAGGTGCGAAATTGGTCAAAGTAAACTGGAGTGATGAAACCGTTACACGTCTTCATTACGATCTTGCACCTGATGAAGCCTTCTCCATTGAACCGAAATGGTTTGCAGCTGAAATGACTGAACTGGTTGAAGAAGGTGCCGCTATTCTGCACGTCATCGCTGAAAATCCGGATTTGCTGAACGGTGTAGCTCAGGAACGCATTATTACTAGCCAAAAAGTGCGCGGCAAAGCGCTCGAAAAATATCGTTCTTATCAGATGGCTGACAAATTCAGCTGGTCTATCGTGGCCGTTCCTTCTCCGGAATGGGCAGCTAAAGTGTTCCCGGATCTGCCGGAAGCACAACAAGTGGACCGCCTGTGGGATGTCATTTTCAAAACAGTACGGATCGGTGAGCAGGATGCTGTTGCCGAATGGAAAACCCATTTGCAAAACCTGGATTCCCGCGCTGATCTGTTGAACAACAAAAAATACAAGAAGCTTCACTATACAGCTCCAGGCACAGACTTGACCATTGAACTTCCAGAAGGTCATATCTGGGTATCCGGTGGAAGTGTGAATGAGCAAGGACATGTCTTTATTGCCAATATGCCTACGGAAGAAGTATTCACGGCTCCGCTGAAAACGGGTGTTAACGGTACAGTGCGCAGCACGAAACCACTGAGCTACGGCGGCAACCTGATTGACGGTTTCTCACTAACATTCGAGAACGGCCGAATTGTTGACTATACCGCCGATCAAGGTCTCGATGCACTCAAAAACCTGATCGAGATAGATGATGGCGCACACTATCTGGGTGAAGTAGCCCTCGTTCCACATCAGTCCCCAATTTCCGATACCAATATTTTGTTCTACAATACTTTGTTTGATGAAAATGCCTCCAACCATTTGGCGATTGGTAATGCCTATGCCTTCTGTCTGGAAGGTGGTAAAACGATGTCCAAAGAAGAGCTGATTGAACGTGGCATGAACTCCAGTCTCACTCATGTAGACTTCATGATTGGATCCGGAGAAATGAACATTCACGGCGTGACCTCCGAAGGTACGGAAGAGCCGATCTTCCTGCAAGGAAACTGGGCATTTTAATCCCGTTTGATGTGATTTAGGAGAGAGGAGATTACTCCTCTCTTTTCCTGCGTCAACAGGTCAAAAATTCAACAATTGGAGGGAACTCATATGTTAAGTTTTGAACAAAAACTGGATCGTTACGCTGAACTGGCTGTAAGAGTAGGTGCTAACGTGCAGCCAGGACAAGTATTTGTCATCTCTGCGATGATTGATACCGCTGAATTTGTACGTTTGCTGGTACGTAAGGGATATGAAGCTGGAGCCAAGCAGGTGATTGTAAAATACGGAGATGAAACCGTCAATCGATTGCGGTTTGAGATGGCCCCTGAGGAATCCTTCCAAGAGCCGCCGAAATGGCATGCAGCGGAGCTTGAAGAACTGGCAGCCAATAATGCAGCCTTCCTGACCGTATTGTCATCCAGCCCAGACCTGATGAAAGGTATTGACCCGGAGCGGATTTCCACCCATCAGCGTACATATGGTCAGGCGATGGCCAAGTACCGTCAGTATCAACAGGCGGATAAAATGAGCTGGACGGGTGTGGCTTGTCCTTCCCCCGATTGGGCAGCCAAAGTATTCCCGGATCTCCCGGCATCTGAGCAGGTTAGCCAGTTGTGGGAAGCCATTTTCGCTGCGGTGAGAGCCGATCTGGAAGACCCTGTAGCGGCTTGGGAACAGCACATTGAACGACTGGAGACCAAAGCCGTTGCACTGAATAACAAGAAGTACCAAGCATTGCACTTCCTCTCCCCAGGGACGGATCTTACTGTCGAGCTTCCAGAAGGTCATATCTGGGCGCAGGCAGGTAGCGTGAATGAGCAAGGCACCCCTTTTGTCGCGAATATCCCGACAGAGGAAGTATTCACCGCTCCAGCCAAACATGGCGTTAATGGCAAAGTGTCCAGCACCAAACCGCTCAGCTATGGCGGCAGTATCATTGATCGTTTTTCACTCACATTTGAGAACGGACGTATCATTGATTTTCATGCTGAAGAAGGTCAGGATACGCTGGAAAGACTCATTTCCATGGATGAAGGATCTCATTACCTCGGCGAAGTCGCTTTGGTTCCCTTCCATTCACCGATCTCTGAGAGTGGCATCCTGTATTACACTACATTGTATGATGAGAATGCGTCGTGCCATCTTGCGATTGGCAGTTCCTATGCATTCAATATCGAAGGTGGCAAAACGATGTCTCCTGAAGAGCTTGCAGCCCGTGGTATGAACACCAGCATCACCCATGTGGACTTCATGATGGGCTCTCCCGAGACGGACATTTACGGTATCACAGCAAACGGCGAACGCGAAGCCATCTTCCTTAAGGGAGACTGGGCGTTTTAACTGATCACGGAGAGTTATCTCCTACTAATGTATTTTCACTGAACAGTCGAAAAGGCTGTCTTGCAACCATGTATTCATGGTTGGCGGGACGGCCTTTTATTAATTTTCAGCCAACTTTCCCGCATGTTATACATACTTCCCTCATCTGGTTTTTCCCGGACCAACCTCCCATTGTATCGTTTCCATATTATGTTGTAAAATGTAATGATACCAATGTTTGTGGATTGTTCACCAGAAAGGAGAACATCATGGCCAATCGGCTCCAGTTATTACTAGCCTCAGATTTCCATAATTTAGGCTTTGCACTTCAAGAAGAAGTGTATTATGAATATTATAATATGGTACATGGTCTTATCGTTTATATCATCAAGGAGCGTGCTGCAGCAGAAGATATTATTCAGGAAGCTTTTATCAAAATCATTAAAAACAAACCCATCTTTGAAGACGAGGTCAAACTGAAAGCCTGGCTCAAGGTTGTCACACGGAACACAGCTATTAATTATCTGAGAAAAAATAAAAATAACCGTAACCAATTGGATACGGATAGTGTTTTTATAGATATGGAGACGATGAATCAGACCGCAGCTTCCGTGGAAAGCATGGTAGAAACGCAGATGATGGAAGAGTCCATTGAATATTATCTCAGACAGCTCAAACCGGAATATCGTGTATTGGTGGAGTTACGGTGGAAAAAAGGTCTCTCCTACCGAGAGATGGCCGAACTGCTGGATACCTCCGAAGACATTGTGAAGCAACGTTTGTTCAGAGCCCGTGGCAGTATCAAGAAGAAATTACATAAGGAATGGGGTGGAAGCATTGAGCAAAGGCAAGTCCGATAAAAACGTGGAGCGATTCGATTCAGAGCTGGAAGACGAATATTTCGACGCTGCGTTTGACCTGGCTTTTGATGAAGCTTTCCATCAGGCCGTCTCTGCCCCTTCCGCCTCCCATACCGAATCCATGCAGAAATCCTGGCAGAAGGTAAACAGGGAAATTAACAGAATCGGTTTACGTAAAAAAAGAATACGTACCTTACGACTTTCAGTTGTCGTAGCTGCGTCCGTGACCATCGGAGCCGTTATTTTCAGCCTGCCGTCCGGTACGCAAGCGGTATCCCCTTTTGTGCAATCCATCAAGGATTGGGGCAATGGCATGAAATCCATTATCATTGAGGATCGTACGACCCAACTGGGGGCTGATCCGTCAACAGCCAAAACGCCTCCACCACCAGAAACCAGCTTGGACGACATTCTTAAAGTACAAGAAGAAGAAGCTCTTAATACACCTTCGTATGAGTTATCGAGCCATCTGTTTCGTCCAGTACTTGTTACGGAAGAGATCGCACGCGAAGGGTTCATGGGTGACTTTCTGTTATCCAAGGCCATTCCCAAGCGATTCAACAAGGTCAAATTCGAACTCGTGATCGATACTGAAAACCCTGTGAATCCAGACGATTATTATGAGTCCACACAAATGAGAGTTCAATATACCAGTGAAGGCAAGAGCATAGAGGATGAGATTATCCAGTTTGATTATGTCCATGTCATGCCTGGGGAGAAAATTGAAGGGGCCATGCTTCGAGATATGAGCACCGTAAAGCTGGCGGATGGCTCGGAAGCACTGATGTATATCGGCCCACCCTATAACTCCTTTCAGTGGATGATGGGTTCCAACAATATGAGTCTGTTTGGCACCCTTTCGGAAGAAGAAATGACTGCTATTGCCAACGATTTTCAAGAGCAGAAGTTTCCAGGCAGCACCCGTCGATAAGATCAGAATAACACGGTGCCAGAGACATGTTTGCTTGTATCCGTGGTACTTCCATCATACGCTGTATGAATACTGGTAACGCGATAATAATATCCTGGCATAACGGTCCAATCCGATGCGGCATTCAGTAAGTTTGTATTCGTTGCATTGTTGGAATTCGTTTTAAAAGTTACCCATGCTGTTCCTGTCCAGCGCTCAAGTCGATAATCTACGGAAAGTGTCTTCATTGCTGTATATGTCATGGTCTTGGTATTGACGATAGCCGATAGTCCACCCCCAGGAATGACTGCACCGACCGCTTGATAGAAATGTCCAAGTTCTCGAGTGGTAGCAAGCGAATGGATGGATGGTTCTGGCGGTGGCGGAGCTGTAAGGGCACCAGAGGACACGTTGATCATCGGGCTTGCAACGGCTGGTTCGGACGTAGGTATAGCCAGGATTGTTGGCACCATTAACAAGGCAACAAGGGTTATTTTTAGTATAGATGCTGCACTCTTTGTTTTCATTTTCCGCATTTGATCCATCCTCCGCTTCCATACTTGATTTTGTGTAAGGGTATAAACGGACGGATCGGGTGACAGGTTTCAAAAAAAAATTAGACGCTCCGATGTTTCTGTCGGCAGCGTCTTTTATCTTTGTATACATCTCCAGCATGGTTGAAACCTAAATTATTCCAGCCCGTATGTATTGGGTAATGGATACACGAAACCATATGAACCAACCAGATTTGCAAATGAGGTGTAAAACTTGAGTAAATTTCAATCCAAATCCAGAAGGCATCGTCACAGCTCCAATCCGAATGAACTACATATCGAAGTTTCCGGCTCGTTCAAACGTTGGCTTGTTATCTTGGTGAGTGCACTTACCGCAGGGACCTTAATATATTTCTTGGCTACAGCTCGGGAAAGCTGGATAAGCATGGGGATTGACCGCTATGTATTGCCCTTTATGATCTGGGGACTTGTACTGTCCCCCATCCTTGCTTTTCTTTTCCTCAGGCAGAGTGTCCGAACCCTTTCCCATGTCAAATTTTTACGTGTTTTCGGGATTGCTTTCTCCCTTCTGCCTCTGGTACTTCTGTTTTATGTGTTACCCGTAACACTTGGCATGGTGAATGATCACCTGACCCAGTTTAAGCAAAATCCCGTGTTATCCACCACTAAGGTGGGGGACTACAATTCTCACGAGGTTACTTTTGTCGATACGCCTATGTACGCCATCATCACCATTAAGACACCGACAACAACCCAATCCACTCGAAAAAAGCTGAATATCCAGCATGATCTGGCTCCGGGAGAGAATGTTTACGTCACTTATAAGCGAATTTCTATCGAGAATAGCTTGGTCACGGAGAACCGTTATGCCGATATTGTCATTCATGCACCCAAAGAATCATGAACATGCAAAGAAGCTGTACGATGACCATTACGTCACCACACAGCTTCATCTGTTACAATTTCGATCTGGCTACGCGCCTTCTTCTTCAACCAATAGTTCCAGCTTAATCACATTTACTCGGGAAATCCGCTTATGTTCTGTCTCTTGAATGACAAATACATAACCCCCATACTCAACCGATTGACCAACCTCAGGTGGAATGGCATCTACTCTGGAGTACAGCCAGCCCCCGATGGTATCGTAATCGGCACGATCCATCTCCAGTCCGAATCGTTCGCTGACTTCTTCAATCAGCATCAATCCATCAATAGAGTATTCCATCTCATCCACTTGTTCAATGACAGGACGCTCATGGTCGAATTCATCCTGAATCTCGCCTACGATCTCTTCCATGATATCTTCAAGTGTAACAAGCCCGGAGGTTCCCCCGTATTCATCAATCAGAATCGCAATCTGTGTCTTGCTACGCTGCATACGCTTGAGCAGATCACTGATTAGCGTGGTATCTGGCACAGCCAGGATGGGCCGGATCACGGAGATGGTATCCGTAAGTTGGGATCGCATCAGATCCTTAATGTGAATAAAGCCGATAATATGATCCTTGTCTCCGTTATATACCGGATACCTTGTTCGCATACTCTCACTGGCAATCTCCAGATTTTCCAGCATGGACTCATTGGCATTCAGACAGATCATTTCCGTCCGCGGAATCATAATTTCACGGGCGGTTGTATCCGTAAAATCAAATATATTATCAACAAGTGCTAATTCAGTGTTATCAATTAAACCGCTCTTATTGCTTTCTTTCATCAGAATGCGTATTTCATCTTCGCTATGTGCGGAGTCCATCTCCGAAGCTGGTGCCATTCGGAACAGTCTCAACAAGCCGTTAGCCATACCGTTCAGTGCCCATATGAATGGATACATTAACTTGTAGAAGAACGTTAGCAAAGCCGCAGACCACAACGTGATCGTCTCAGACTTTCGAATCGCCATCGTTTTGGGAGCAAGTTCTCCCAGTACAATGTGCAAGATTGTAATAATCACAAATGCAATGGCAATAGAGATTCCATGAACGTAGACTGGCCCCAGTCCAAATGCGGTAAACACGGGCTCTAACAGATGTGCAATTGCCGGTTCTCCCAGCCACCCTAGTCCCAGTGAAGCCAAAGTTATACCTAGTTGGCAAGCTGACAGATATGCATCCAGATTACGTACGATATTGGAAGCATAGATGGCATTTTTGTTGCCTGTTTCCACCAAAGCCTCAATCCGGCTTCCACGAACCTTCACCATCGCAAATTCCGCCGACACAAAGAAACCATTCATTAATACAAGTAAACCAATGATTACTAAATTTAAAATACTCGGTAAGGGGTCACTCAAATTTTCATCCTATTCGCCGTCATTCTTCGGCAAATAGGTCCACCTCCTTCGAAAATGTAGGATATTTGCCATTCTGCCGCTCATATGCAATTTCAACTTCCCAATGCTTCCACCTCCACCTTGTTCTGTCGAATAAAAAAGATATGCTTCTTTTATTATATAATTCTAAACTACACAGTCAATCCGTGTCCTATGACAACGAAATGGCACAAACGCCTTTTTTCTTTAACAAAAGTCTCGATTACGCTGTTTTTTTAACATTTCACAAACAATGATCTACCAGAACCAAACCAAAGAGAGCATCCTCGCTCATGCTTCCGCATGGCTGGATACTCTCTTTTTGTAATACGTTATTTCCTCAGATTCTATCCGTTAATTACGATGTCGACTCAATCTCCACTACAGTTTCTGAAGCGGTATTCCAACGCCATCTGGCTAGTTTCCCGCTTGGGTTATGCAATCCACCGATCCAGAATTCATCCTGCTTCAGCAGCGCCCAATCGACTTCTCCATTCAACACCTGAATTCCCAGCTCCGTTAGCGACAGGACTCCGTCACGGAATTTTTCATCATGCTGCTTGAAATTAGGGAAAGTGGTTGCACCGGTCATCTGAAGAAGGGCATGAGGTCCTTCTGTCATCCGCTTCAGATGTGCCCAGTATTCAAGATCACCCATCCCAAGAATATGCAGCTTGTCCCCTACCTCGCGAAATAATGGATACGGATGCTCCACACCTGCTCTTATGGTCTCCAGTGTTGTCTGTTCAATGAGTCCCAGACCGTTCGATACAGATGGCAGACGGGACAAATGTGCCTTAAAGGCAGCTTTCGCAAAGGGTAGCGCAGAAGTATCTGCCTGCAGGTAATCCAGATGATACCGGAAATCAGTCGACGTATAGGCTTCCCAGAACTGTGCACCGGCTTGTAACTCGTTTTTCTCAATCACATGCCAACTGCCGGACAGACGTTCAATTTGTGTGGAGGTAAGCTGTCCAAGTCCTCTAAAGTGCTCAATCTCTGGATACGAGTCAATACAGAGCAGATTCAGTTTCGTATTCTGGAGTGCTTGTCCTTTGAAATAATGCAATAGATACGATAACATCGTCTGATCATAGAGATCGTATTCGAACCATAAGACAATTTCCTTGTATTGTTGAAACGAATGTAACTTGCGTTCAAGTTCCTCAATCTTCAAGTATTCCGCCTGTGGAATGCCCAAATGCTGTTCTAACACGGATGCCCGATTCTGCCGCTCCTTTGTATCTCCCATCTCTTTGGCTACCGGGCCGAACGTATACAACTCTCTCCATACCAGGATGTCTCCCTGAATTCCACTCTCTCTTAAACGATTGGCAGCATGATCCCCATTCATAATGTGTAACAATCCTTTTCCCCCTTCATACAAGTCACTGAATACAGAGACCAGATCCCTTACTGGCATAGAGCGCTTGAGTTTGGATCGGGCATCGAACAGTCTTTTCTTTAATGCAGGTACCTTCACCCCGAGGAAATCCGATATTTCCTTGAGCGAGTATCCTTCCAAATAAAACAGTTCAACAGCAATCCGCATCGATGATGGCAGTATTGCAATGGAATCACGCAGCGTACGATGCATTTCATTTTGCACCGCTTGTTTTTCCGGATTATGCGACTGATCCTCTTCATGGAATACATGCTCCAGCTCCTGAACTGGGATCATGGTATGCTGCTTGCGTCTTAGCCAGCGATAACACTGCCTCTCCACGATTACCTTGAACCACCCGGGAAAAGCCTCAGGAGCTTCCAACTTGGACAGATTGCCAAAGGCTTCAGTAAATGCTTCCTGTACGACATCTTCAGCCCAAAATGTATCTCCTAAACGATTGTAGGCAACAGCAAGAGCCATCCCGCGATATTGAGACATCAGTTGTGCGTAAGCTTCGGTTTCGCCCTTCATCGCTCCTTCAATCCATGAATTCAATGCTATGGACTCCCTTCATATAAGCATGCTGCTTGTTCTATTCATGTATAAGTGCCATGTTATCGCCAAAAGGTTACGTATGACTTTAAACCTATAGTAACCTTCGTATATATGTTTATGTAAAAGCTGTCCTGTCTGCGGATTACCTCCACATTCAGGACAGCGAAATAAATCAGTATGTGTTAGACATGTGACATGTCAGTTATCAATCAACATGATGAAGTGCCAATGATTATCTGCTTGGAGCTTGCGGGTAATTGCCTACCACGCCCGGATATTGATACAACAACGGCTCATCAAATGTAGCATAGTCGAAGTTGACCATCAACAGCATGATTCGTCTACCTGTCTTTGGGTCACTGATGATAATATGGTCACGTCCCGCTGCTTCAATGATACCTTGGAATATGCGAGCGTTCCATTCTTTATTGCCTTCATATGTCATGTAGAACGTACCGAATTTCCCAAGGTTCAAACGTAAAATATTCTCAATGTATGACTGCTCAAACTGTGGAGCAGTTGTTGTAATCACTGCACCCGTTGGTGTCATTGGGCTTCCACTGGATACGAGTGGCGGTACACTTGTGGAGCTTGGTGATACCATCCCTGGCGTTGGTGACATGGCAGGCATTCCGTTACCGATTTTGTAAGACGTACCTTGAACCTGAGAATTGGCTTGTTGACCCAACACGGAATTCGCTTGCTGACCCAGTGTTTGAGTTGTTGGTTGATAAGGCTGATTAATCATGGTGATTCCTCCCAAAATTTAATATACTTCCGGACAGTCATCGCCTGTCGGACTGAAGAAACAATGCGCTTTGAAACGTCCTGTATTTTGCTGGTCATACCACGTTGGTGGGCAGTCGCCCACAGGTCGGAAAAACCACAATGAATTGCTCGCTGGCCAGATGCGCTCTCCATTGATCACCCGTTGTGCGAGACGAATCTCGGACTGTCTTGCCCGTTGGTAAAAGTACCCCTTCTGTGTTGACTCGTAGCCTCCTGGATTCTGGAATACCATACGATTGATATCGCGAATATCCTTAAAGTCCAGACAATCCACCAGCACCCGGTTCACACCTACATTGCCCACAAGCAACATACCCTGATCGCCGTCACCTTCAGCCTCTGCCCTCATGAGCCTAGCCAGCAGCTTGACGTCCTCTGAGTTGGCTTTAATAACAGCCATAGTCTGTTTCCTCCCTTGTTTCAGCTGTTCATCACCGTACATCGTATTGTGCAGGAGCCCATTCGGTGACACGATTCCATCTTTTTTCCATAAAAAAAAGCCCGGAACCTCACCCAAGGTGAAGTCCCGAAGCAACTCGTTTCTTATAATACTCGCCTGTTTAAGGCTTGGCTTCAATCCAATAATCATAGGCATGAACAATGTTACCTTGGTAAGCCTGATGTTCGGCCAGCAGATCCGGAAGCTTGGCAAGCTGAAGTTCCATCTCCGCTGCCCCTTTTTCATAAAAAGAAATATGAGGACCTTCGTGGTTCTGCTTCATTTCTACCGAAATCATTAACCTTTTTCCCAAACGATCCGCGATCTCCATCTCCTGACTCACAACAGCAGCAATCCCATTGGAACCTTCGGCGTTGTTACGGAAAGCCATCAGCGACACATGATCGAGTGTACGGATCATAAATTCAGTCACAGATGTATCCTTTCCTGGCAACGCGAAGCTATCCAACCATACAGCAAGGTCTGCGCTTGTTTCGAGATCACTATCCTTCTTTGTTTCTTCCTGGAAAAATGTAATGTTGGCAGCCCATTCGGTCAATAAGGTGTCCCGACTATTCTCCCACTCTGGCAATGTGTAAGGCTCAATATCCAGATGGATGCCTTCAAATCGTTCATCCGGCTCGGATTCGGCAT
Organism: Paenibacillus sp. BGI2013; assembly: GCF_002843485.1. Taxonomy (NCBI): domain Bacteria; kingdom Bacillati; phylum Bacillota; class Bacilli; order Caryophanales; family Paenibacillaceae; genus Paenibacillus; species Paenibacillus sp. BGI2013. Next base: position 802,993 of record NZ_PJFA01000003.1, on the reverse strand, counting down.
TATAGTTTTTCACATAATCAATCAAGCGCTTAATGCGTGGACGATTCTCCTTCTTACCCCAGATCGGATGTCCACCCATCGCATGGATCTCAATGCCCTGCGCTTTTGCCCGTTTCACAAAACTGCGATAGCTGGAATAGGGTTGATCCAGGTCCAACCTGACATACAACCAGTTAATATTCTGCTCTCTAGCAAATGCTAGTATGTGCTCTCCCCCGTCATTCGTCACCTGAGAGGCCTCCCAGATATACGTTCCCCGAATCTCTGGCTGATTGGATGGAGTCTCCGGTGATGGCAGTTCCGAGGGCTCCAGTTGTCCCCAGTATACGATGTCATGTACAGCAGAACCTGCGTAGGAACTATGCTCGCCGAATGCGGAGGCAACTTCTTCAATAACACTTTCCAGTTGTGCTGCACCTTTCCCGGCAAATGACGTGAACTCCTCGCCAGGCATGGGCTTGGTGTTCAACCCAACCGTCACGCTCACATTGCTGGCATCTGCCCAGTTCATTTCCTGTTCAATCAAACGTATGATACCATTGTTCCCTTGCGCGTTATCACGGTAAGCGAGTAAAGTGACATGCTCCACTTGTTCAATGAACCAACGTGACAATGGTTCGTTATCTGCATCCTCAGAAACTCTATTTCCTGTGACGGTATAGGAATCCAGCCAAAATGGCAGGTCAATATTCACTGCAACTGCGCCATCCTGTCTCACTTGCTCAAATAACAGATTCATATTGGCTACCCAGGATTGTACCAGTGGCTTAGCATCTTCTTTCCAGGCTGGTAACACATAGGGCTTGATATCCAGATGTATGGCATCAAATTGTTCGTTGGGCTCAGCAGCTTGATTGTAATCACTTACCCAAGACGCTAATCTGAGCATGGGGCCTTCACGGCCACTGAGTGCCCAGGATGGATCGCCTCCCAGCGCTTCAACCGCAATACCTGCACGGCTTGCTTGGGCTATAAACGTCTGGTATACCTCTTTGGACAGCGCCATGTCTACATTCACGTACAGCCTGTTTATCTTATGTTTAGCTGCATTGGCCAACAGCTCATCTCCGTTGCTAACAGACTGTGCCTGCCATACCCAGGCCGCCCGTATATCTGCGCCGTCTGCTTCAGCAGGTGACTCATTCCCTATCATTATCATCCCTCCGATCAGCAGTAACAGCCAAAATACCTTCCGGGATTGTTTCCCGAACATATACTCCCTCCATTCCTCTACTGTTGTAAAATCACATTTATTATAGCAACCGAGTTATTAAAAACAAATAAGCCCAAGTGCTTAACTTGGGCTTATTACTCTTATGTTGGATAATCTTAGGGCTTGCCCGAGTCAATCCCGGTTCTAGTCCTCATATATCATTTTTCGGGTCATGCCTCCATCAATAACGAGGTTGGTCCCTGTGACAAAGGTATTGCTTGGGTCAGACAAATATAGACAAGCACGGGAGATATCCGAAGGAACACCCACACGACCGGAGGGATGCTGTTCATGATCCTCCTTTTTCAATTTCTCCACGTCTCCTGTCTCAATCCATCCCGGACTGATACAATTGACCCGAATTTGGTCCTTGCCCAGTGAGACCGCCAGCGCATGTGTCAGAGCTACAATCGCTCCTTTGGATGCGGCATAAGCTTCGGTATCCGGCTCAGACATCAGTGCACGGGTAGAAGCCATGTTGATAATGGCACCCCCGTGTTCATTGCTTTTCATATGTTTGGCTGCTTCCCGACTCGCCAAAAAGCAACTTCTCACATTGGTATTGAGTACATCGTCCCATTCTTCCAGCGTCAGCTCATAGGGTGATTTCCATTTGGCGAGTCCTGCATTATTCACCAAAACATCAATTTGTTTGAATTCTTCCACGGTTGTCCGAAAAAGATTCGTAATATCCTGCTCGCTCCGAACATCACATTGGACAAAGATGGCTTCTCCGCCTTCATTACGAATGGAAGCTGCGGCTGCGGCACCCTCGGCTTCCTTGTGATCGGCAAGTACAACTTTGGCTCCAGCGACCGCATAAGCTTCAGCCACACTTCGTCCTATCCCTTGAGCGGCACCGGTTACAACAACGACCTGATCTGTAAATGACATATTGATTGCCTCCTCTATGGTAATGATCTTTTGATCATAATCTCATTAAGCCTCTTCTTATATAAAAACACGTTAGGCCCATTAAGAAACGCTTGTCCAGTAAATAATCAAAAAAAGCTCACGCCATTCTGGCGCAAGCTGCTCAGTTTAACCCCGTAGGCGTTCAGAATATACGCGATTATATCGCTCGAAGCCTACATAACGCGTTCCTTTGAACGAGAGCCGTCCTTCATCCCCCTCAGCGCACAAACCATACTCTTCGCCATTGACTTTGAATTCGAGCCGATCTCCACTTTCTACTTCAAAGGTGACGTAGTATAACGTTCGTGCTGTACTACCCGGTTCAGATTGCGACTGACTCATCTTCATCCGTCTGCTGGTGATACGTGAAGGCACGGTCAATAGCGGCTCCGAGTTGTTGCGTCCCCACTTCCATACCTCCTTTCCCATCGACAGAAGGACTATACCTATAATCAGAACAAATACAACCGGAAAGACGGTTCCAAACAAATCAAACATCCAGGATGATTCAATGCCCATGTCTCTCCCTCCGTTCATACAACTTAGGACAGCCGGAGTCTTGACCCGTCTCCTGTAATGTATATGCACGTAAACAAGGAACTTGTTATCCGGATTGAAATCCAACGATGTGAAGGGAAAAACCCTCCGGCAGAATACCGAAGGGTTGCTTCAGACGAAAAATAAGTACTATTTCATTATCTAATACATGCTTAACTAGCAGCCCTGTTTTACTTAAAGGTTGTTGCAAATCGTTGATCCGACAATATAACCTGATTAACCTGTCCCTCTTTTGTCAGCATAAACGATGCACGATAGATAGCCAGATCATCTTTTTCCGCTTGCAGCGACTTCTCATCCAGGAATGTTTCCTTCTGAATATGATAGGCATAATCGATATTACGTTCAGATTCGACCAAAACATGTTCCTTGCCATACAGATCGAGAATCTCTTGATGTGTCATCCCCGCCTCTGCCCCGCGAGCCGTCTTAAAGTACCCTTTCGAATCCTTATTCAGGATTATACTAACGACCTTGGCATCCCTATAGCCAATCGTGATCCCTTTATTGTATTGATAGGATTGACCCACACCGGTTGATGTTCCCTCGCCGAGAATTTTCTCCGTCTCTTCCTGACTCATTCCATACGTAATCTTATCCTCACTGTCGGTCTTCGTCACAGCCAGATCCTGTTCTGAAAATTCATTTGGATTGAATTTGCTATTGCTGCAAGCCGTGACCATGATTAATAATAATGCCGCAACAACCCATGTAATTTTTCTCCAGTGTCCATTCTTCATGTACTCACCTCTGATGTTTTTCCAATATTTTATCATATTATCAACTGAAAAAATAATTAGTAGTGACGTTTTCACCATTCCTCGCAAACAAAAAGAGTATCCGATATGTAGTTACTCCTGTACCATTATCCGCTCCAACTGAGATAACAGCCTCAGGTAAAGCACTGCTATCTCAGTTCAAGCAAACCCATGTTACCCTTGTGGATGCATATTTAATAAAGCTGAGGACAATTAGCTAGCCTGTTAACTGATTCACGCTAATTGTGTGATCACAAGATGTGCCGATACAGGTCTTGTTCCGCCCGCAAGTGGCGTGATTGTTAATGCAGTAGCATTACCAGCCGGGTTCCGCACGGTCAGAATAGAATTAATCACGGTTGTCTGCACTAAAGCCATACCCACAATCTGAGACGTTCCCGTTGCTCGCCCAACTACAGTAGGAGCCAAATCTGCCCCATTGAGAGTTAAGATTAATTGACCGGCTTCATTGATGCTCACCTGGAACAAAATCTGATACGTACCAATGGCTGCCAGATTGAATGAACTAGGCCCCGTACGGGCGATAGTTGTTCCACTTGTCGGCCCATCCTGAGGAAAGCTTACATCAGTACCGGGAGCAACCGTTGCTGCATTATCAGGTGGCATCAGTGCGAAAAAGTCAGCAAATCCCAGTACGCTTCCGGCTGCTCCTGTTGCACCTGTACCTCCCGTGGCTCCAGCTGGACCAGCTACTCCTGTCGCACCCGTCGGGCCTACTGCTCCTGCTGCACCGGCTGGCCCTGCTGGGCCTACCGCTCCTGCTGCACCGGCTGGGCCTGCCGGGCCTACTGCTCCTGCAGCTCCTGTCGCACCCGTCGGCCCAACAGCTCCAGCAACACCTTGAGGCCCAATTGCCCCGGCAGGTCCAGGATTACCCTGCGGACCTTGTGGCCCTACGGCCCCTGCTTCTCCCGGAATCCCCTGTGCTCCCATAGGTCCAGCAGGCCCGACCGGACCTTGAGAACCTACCGCTCCAGCAGGACCAGGCTGTCCCTGAGGCCCTTGTGGACCAGGTGGCCCCCCTGCTGGTCCTTGAGCTCCAGTTGGCCCTTCAACCCCTTGTTTACCTGGAATACCTTGTACGCCCTGTACGCCTTGTATACCTTGTGGTCCTGTTGGGCCAACGACAGTAGGGGTAGATATATTCACTTCTGGAGGCGGACATTTTACTTGAACGAACTTTTTGACCACTTTCAATCGGCGTTCTTTTCTTTTAACTTTACACGGATGGAATGTTGCTTTTTTTCTCTTCATACGTTTCTTCACTTCTGAATGACTCACAGTGTGGACACCTCCCTATAGACATGGTTTAACGTACGTATGTAGATGAAAAGATGCGTGGACGAACAACCATTTTAACCAAAAAACTCCGCTAATTATCAGGTAAAACAATAAAATCAGTAGCAACTGCCTATACGTTTGATCTATTTTGTTCAAAACCATTAATTGAGTCGAGCTGGTTTACGTGAGGAGATTTGTTCAAAAAAACTCATGCCATTTGGGCATGAGTTGCTTGGTTTAACTAAGCAGACGTTCCGAATAAAGCAGATTAGTTCGTTTAAAGAAATATATCTTGTCCCTTGAAAGAGAGCCGTCTTAAATCTGCATCGGGTGTACGACGATATAGGAGTTTTGAGAAAAAGGTAACCACGACCTCCATAACATGTTGAGTTCATTTATGCTGATTTTTCGATTGTAATATTCTTCATTACAATTAATCTTGTGGTCTAACGATTCTGCCAAGTAAAAATGCGTTTCATCATAACCAACGACGGGAACAAAATGTAAATAACGTTGTTTGGGATGTACTCTAATAAATAAAATAACAGGCACACCTTGGCTGATCTGTTTTTTCAACGTATTCACATTTCCTCGTAAGTACATTGCCTGATATCCTAGTTTTCCGAAAAAAACAACGACCGCTTTGGGATATACCGTCCCATCCAGTAATTTGCGAGGATAGGTTTCATAAAGCTTTGTTCCGTTGGACTCCAAACCGAAATGTCTCAAGACAAACGCACTGGAAAATGCAGCGCATTCGTAGTTTTTCTGAATATCTAACCGATTTGAAGATTGAATGTAATATGCGCTTGGCACATTGACTGTGTACATGCGATCTTTCTTAGGGAAACTGAAATAAAGGGAGATCACCCAGAGAATAATCAACCAAAGTAATACATTGAGAAACAATTCGTGACCTCCTTCGTCTCATCAAGATGTCTTTTAAATGTTCATTCAACACACCAGTTCTTTAAAACCCATTCTTTAATTTGTTCAGCTACTCCCTCTACTGTAACTTCTGTCGTATCAACTGTTTGCATTGGCGGGTCAAACGCAGTTTCCGAATTCTGGAGTAACCAATTGGCAAAATTCTTGTGATCTTCAACCAGGTTCTCGTCCCACCCACGGGCTCTTAAACGCGTCTCGCGAGTAACATCGTCACAATGCAAGTTCATATATAGAATCCGATCAAATCGATCTATGTAATCCGACGATGCAATGTTTTCCGGAACCATCGTTCCGCATAAAACAGTCCCTCGTCCACTTAGCGATATGTTATACGCAATCCTCAACCAATTCTCTTTGGCAATCTGCCAATCCACGTTATCGATGATATCCATATCAAAGACGTCAAATTCGGGAAGTTGCTTGCGAACAAGCGAAGAGATCGTTGTTTTTCCTGTTCCACTTGCGCCTGTCACTATAAAAAGCGGTAATCTTCTCATAACTCGCTCCTTGAGTTAAAATAAATTTTGATTTATTACGTTCTCCATTGATCTGCTTTCAACCCATAAATAATCCTGTTTAAATATGCACCGTTAATATATTCGTAATCCCTTAATTCACCTTCACGTTGAAAGCCTAATTTTTCAGGAATTGCGCGGCTTTTGAGATTATCTGTTGCTACGCCAATTTCAACTTTATTTAATTCAAGTTCATCAAATGCGTAATCAATTAAATTTTTAATCGATTTTGTAATAAGTCCCTTACCCTCATATTCCTGACCAAGCCAATATCCTATTTCAGTCTTCTTGTTTTCTTGATCAATGTACAAGTATCCAATAGAACCAGCAAGCTCGTCTCCACACCAGATTCCTAACCAATAACCATCATCTTGAGCATAGCGTATACGTGTTCCCTTGATGAAATTTCTTGAATCCTCTTCTGTTAATGTCATACTGGGGAACTTCAACCACGCTCCTATATGATCCCTGTTTCGATCGATCAGATTATATAATTGGGGTGCATCTTTCATTGCCAATAGTGATATATAGGTAGCAGTATCCATTTGATATTTAAACATAGCCCACTCTCCGATTCATTTCATTTAATCACCGTTTTCTTGCTTTAATGACAAAGGATACAGGTAACATCTTCGCTCTTTTAAGGAGACTATCGCTATTATTATGTAATTGCATGATATCCTCATCAGATTCTTCTATCATTTGTTCAATGACAAATCCCGCTTTTGCTAGAGCGTTGACATAGGTTGATATTTGACGATCAGTTAAAACTAATTCTCCCTGACAAAAATCAGGAGACACCGCATACCAAGATTCAGCAGAATATGACTTATTGAAAACAAATCTATCATTTTCTTCAACGACACATCTATGAATTGGATGAGACCAGCTGAAAATAAAAATGCCATCTTTCTTTAAATAAGAAGCGATTCGGCTGAAAGTACCTTCAAGATCGGTTGTCCAACCTATGGCATAAATCGAATACACAGCGTCAAAATAATTAGTAGGAATCCCACATTCCTCTTCCATGGGTGAACATATCAATGTTGCAGAAATACCGTAAGTCCTCAAGAGTTGTTGTGTCTTTTCTATCTGTTTCTGGGATATATCCATCCCCCACAGTTCATCTGCTTTGCGATCCCCATGATACTGCAAGGATTGACCATTTCCACAGCCCACCTCTAACATCTTTAATCCTGAGACATCTCCAAAAAGTTGGTGTTTTTCTTCTGAGATAAATGCTCCATAATGTGGAAGCACAATTGCTCTCAAAAAGTCATTCCCTTTTGTATCCCAATAAAAGCTGTTTGTTTCATAAACACTGTACTTGTTCATCTGATAGTCTCCTTTATACACCACATTCAGAACATCACTTGTTACCTTCGTTGAAATATGTAATCTCATTGCCATTAAGTAAGCTTTTAAAGCCGTTCTTGTAGTAAGGCATAAGCTCATCTGCCCGTGTTATATCCAACCATGCAATCTCAGAGATTTCGTCTGGTCTTGATATCTCTTCTCTCCCTCCGACGATTTCCGCTCTGAATGTGATAAAAATGGCATGTTCATTGATTTCTTCAAATTTACACTCGTTTATTGCTACAATACCGTGGACGCCAACATCAAGCCCTGTTTCTTCTTTGGCTTCCCTGATTGCTGCTTGTTCCCATGTTTCATCGGCTTCAACAGCTCCACCAGGCAGCGACCAGCTTGAACGCCCTACATTTATTACGGCAAGCACTTTAGACTTGGATGGATTGGTTAGTAGTGAGTAAACTACATCGACTCGTTTCATAGATTGAACTTCCTTCCTGGAATTGATCTTCCTATGTTTTTGATATAAAATTCATAGCCTCAAGATACATAAACTAGCACACCCATGTACATCAACTAAGTTGGTCTATACTCTCCTTGAAAATTAAATTGATAGCTTTCATCTACACGGATATATCCGAGAATACAATGTCCTCTTTCTCTGTATAAAACGCTAGAGTAGTTTTTATTGTCTGTGTTCCCCTCTGCAACCAATAATTGATCACCGTCACAGGCCAAAACAATTCCAATGTGATCGTGAGAATTATCCGTTAAGAGCTTCTCATAAATGACTATATCACCACGCTCTGGTTCAAATCCTTCTTGCATATCCCGATAAAAGAATCCTGTTTCAGCTAGCTGAGCCCAGTCTAACCAAGCACCCACCCCAGCTAATCGATACATTCGATTAGGATATCTAATAGGGAGTTTTATTCCAACTTTCATACAACAATGATATACGAATGCGGCACACCAATTGGCTTCAAGTACTTTACAGATATCAGAATCCGGCCAATACCTGCAAATTTCCTGATATCGTTGATCCCCTGAAGTACCAATAATATTTTGCTTTGCCAGCGTTTCTGCGAAATCAGCTAACTTAGAACGCCGCTCTTCAGTATTTATGTGAACTGTTTGCACATTAACATTAACGTCTGCTTTTATATTCTCCTTCGAAATCCCCAATTCAGTAAATACATTCTGTATTCTACTTATCTCTGCCTTTGATAAGTTTCTATTTGGATTCTGGAAGTATATCTGAAACAGTATGGCATCTTTAATAACTTCTTCATATGGGCCATGAACTAGATGTGTATCTTCCTGATAGAAGATTGACTTAAGAATGATAGACAATTCATCTGTCGTAAAAATTTCAGCACTGCGACCAGGAAAGTCTTCGATTCCTGTTTTGTAGAAATAAAAACCGTGGAGTAACCCTGCAATCGCAGTAATTTCCGAATCCTGTACTCTTTTCATAGCAAGCATGGAAGCGAAATTAGAAACCCCATAAAGATGAGCCAACATACCTTCCTTGTTAATACTTTCCTCAAGAAGCATTTCATGAACGAGACTACGAACAGTGTCCAGCCGTTTAGATTTCTTTCCTGAACTCAAACTTTGGCCTCCCTACCTTTCTTGACTGGGTCATATTCGGCTTTATTCCTAGACCCATATCTATGATGAATCTGCAATTAAAGGTAATTTTAGAGAATACACTGTAATATGTAACACGCTTAAATATTATTCTTATCACTGAACTCAATGCAAAAAGGTTGCATCTCAGATTTTAAACAATACTCTATTCTTTCTCTGAAGTTTTTCCATTCGACTTTTAAAATGGCTTCTTCGATCGGAAAGAAACCAGACTCTAAGCTCTCCGATGATGTGATTAATTCTCCTCCTATTGGTTTGGCTAGGAATAATGTATTACATATTGAATTTTCAATATTTTGAAATATTCCACAGAATCTGATGATTTCAATGTCGATTCCGGACTCCTCTTTCGTTTCTCTGACCGCAGCTTGACTTAGGGATTCTCCTTCTTCTACTTGACCACCTGGCATTTCCCATCCTCTTCGTGGTCCTCTAATAAGTAATAATTCATTTTTGTCGTTTATCACGATAGCAGCGGCAGATAAAATATGTTTTGGAGGGCTCATTTATTCAACTCCTTCTAGAGAGATTAATATACGTTTGAAGAACAATTTATTGGCACACTAAAAGAAGTTATATATCCCATCTTCAAAGTAATTATATTCTTCATCCGTTATTCTTAACTTTCCATACCCGTTATAAAATATTTCTCTATCTCTTTCATTATCAAAAGCATTATGTTTCGGTCTAATGGCTAATGCTACATCATATCTTGGATCGCCATAAGCTGCTCCTGCCCAGTCAATAACTCCAACAATATTGCAATCATTAACTAGCACATTATCTATAGTAAAATCTCCATGGATGAAAGTGTTCTCTATTGGTTTTGGTCTTGCTTCTTTCAACTGTTGAAGTAGCTCTGCTGATCCGTCTACAGCAAAGTGAGTTAGATTATATTCTGCTTTATTAAGCATTGTATCTAACCAAGGACTGTCATTGTTCAATAATTCAACAGGACAAGAGCATTCATGTATTTTCTTTAAACAAAGCCCAAAGTTAAAAATCGCTTTTTCTTTACTTTGGAGGTCAGGCATCTTAGAGAGAAATTCTCTTAAACTTATTCCATCAATATAATCCATCAGAAGCCATCTCGATGTGTTCTCAGTATGAAATGAATATACCTTTGGAACAGGGAGTCCCGTATGGTAAAGGTATTGGAGCACCTTATATTCATCGGATAACCATTCATTATAAAGATCGTTTTCTGTCTTCTTGATGATGTACTTTTGATCAAACGTATCCAGTATAGCCACAGTAGAAGTATGACCTTGCTTAGGAAAAGTGATTTTCTGGACTTCCCCTATATGTTCTTTTATTTCAATTGGGAGATCCTGAATATTCATAGTTTCATCCTTTCTACTATCTCATGCTCTTTCTGATCATGTTCTCGTCGATAATTAAGCTCTAAAAGTACAAATCCCATCCCATAATAAAAGCAGCAAATAGGAAAGCCGACATGCCAGACATGATGTATACCGCCTTTTGCTTTTTACTATAGCTTCTTTTCAGCAGTTTGTAGAACAACAAGACAAGATACACCACAGCTAGAATCACATAAACCAGGTTCAAGATGAGATGTATGCGCAATGAAGAATAGGGGGAGAAGCCTAAGGCGCGCATGAACAATAGGATCGTATTCAAAATGAATGCCAGACTGGCGATATTAATGACAATATGATATTTATCGAACCCTGTACCGGGTCTTTCCCAGTTGTTTAATTTGTATTTGGATAACCGAATAAAATAGCCAATTATCGCTCTCAAACTGAGCAGGATCGCAATTGCAAGAGCAATAAAAGATGCTTTGATCAAGTTTATCGTTAAGTTGGATACGGGCAAAAAGTCATTATAAGGAATGGAGGCCTTCTCAATAGCACCGTTACTCTCAACAACATTTGCAAAGTTACTAAGCTCAAATGTTGTATACTTCTGCAGACTTAACATCGAATATGCCTTTGTAAAACCGGAAACGACCCGTCGCGCAGGCAGATAATATCCTCCACTCTCAGATTCAACTGAATTCGTGCTGAAACTACTTCCATACACCTTCTGGACAAGACCAACGTTATAAGCCATTTCATTTGACTGGTTTGTCATGACTACTAACCCAAAATTAGATTCCGGGTCAAAAACAAATTTACTTGAAAATCCCGCCGTACTTCCAGCGTGTTCCAGTGCAGGCACCCAGTATTCCACTTCAAAGAAGCCATGTGCAATTCGTGGAGTTGAAGTCCCATCGTAATATAGACTTGTTGACAGCATCTCGTCTAAGGTGTCATTGTTCGCAAATAATAAATTACTACGATCCACCGGCATTAAGGCTGCAAGAAATCTAGCTGCATCCTCTGCTGTGCCCATGGCGCCCCCCGCAGGGTACAAGCTTATGTATGCTCTATTCTTAGAGATGAGTTTCAGATTCGTAGTGTACCCCTGAATCTCGTTTCTTCGTTTCAAGACGTTTAAATTATCATACTGTGACGGGTGAATCGAAGTGTCTTTCATATTCAGCGGTTTAAATATATGTTCGTTGACATATTTGTAAAAGGGTTGTCCGCTTTGTAATTCAACGATGTAAGCAGCCATAGCCGTACCATAGTTTGAATAAGCAACGACACTCCCAGGTTTATCGATCTGCCTCGGTTCAAATTTTTGTAAAGCTTCACCTAATTCCACAATATCACTCTCGGATGAATACCATAAATCGATCAATCTATCCTCCCATCCTGCGTTATGATGCATAAGGTTGATTAGGGTAATGGGAGCATCGTATTCAAGATTCTTTAGAAATCCTTCCGGCAAATAGTCCTGAATATCGGTATCCAAATCAAGCTTTCCCTGTTCTACAAGCTGCATAACACTCGTCCAAACCAATAGTTTAGAAGTTGAACCCCATTCAAACACAGTAGAGGTGTCTGCTTTTCTCTGTTGCTCAATATCTGCGTATCCATAGGCCTTATTCACAATAGTCTCACCGTTCTTGATAGCTACAACCGAAACGGCAGCGGTATTCTTCTGATTAGTAGCCACATATGAATCTATTGTTTCCTCTAGCGAAGACAACGCAATCCTGGAGGGCGTTGTCTCCACATTCTCTACCTCAGCGTTTACAGGTACCGCACATGTCGTAATGATGAATGCAAGTATCAGAACACAAGCGATTACTTTATTAACATAGTAATATCTTCGATTAATCTTCATTAGCCACTCTCCTTCAAATTTTTTATTCATTGTAGAGTGTTAGTTCTATGGATTAAATAGCGCTTAATTCATTTGTTGAAATGAGGAAGTCTCAACCAGTTAATTACCAAGTAAGAAGTGATGAAGTACCAAAGCTTGAATAACTTAGTAAACTGCTGATCGGTCGGAAATATGCCGTTTTTTCTCCAATCTGTAACAATATCTTTACAACTAACATTTTCTTGTGTGTTTATTCCGTTAATACTTTTGATTTGGTGACTGCTGTGACGTGAATAAGGGCCAAATAAATCAGAAGCATTAAACATACCAAAGAAGCACCCTTATAATGAGAATTACTATGAATTTGTTTATCTAGCGAATATACCAAATGGTTTACTTCAGGTCTGATAGACTTTTTATCATATAAGCTTTTGTTTCGAGTTATATCCATATTTATGGTCTCTAGAATATTGCTTAGCCTTTTAATAAAATCAGATTGTGTGTAACTATATAAGTTAGCCCATTCATACAGTACTATGCTAATTTCTTTTTTTACTATTGCACCCTTAAACAGATAAGAACTATTGAATATGTCTTTATTATTGATCGTAACTTTTTCAAATGCGGACAAATTATATGTTCGAAGAAGCTCGGTCATCTGAATTGCCCATAAATACTCTTGAAATGAATTTGCTTCTACGTAATGTTCTTTTCCTTTGTTCATGATATGATTTGCATACTTCAAAGCTCTTGAATCAGCGATTTGAACATCTTTCGTTTCTAGCACATTCTCTATGTCGCTTATATTAATATGCTCCCCCTTTTGTACAACTTCTTTAGTAACCTGATGACTCCAAAGGTGTCCTAATTTAGAGTGCGCTTCATAGTAGCTTAGGAACACGCGATGTAATGAAAAAAAATTACTTTCACCTACACTTGAAATCATGTTATCCACATCTTTATGATGAACCCGAAATAAGCGCTTTTGCTTGGTAGCGTACCCATCTTCTACATTAATTGTTTCTCCATCCTCAAAATCAATATAAAAAGAATTTAACGCAGGTAATGTATCAAAATGAGCAGAAACAATAAGTCCGGAATTTTCTGAGGATAATCTATGCAAGTTAATTTCTCCTTTTAATTCGTAAATTCAATTCCAAGTAGATTCAATTCATTTATACTAACTTCATGCCCCTATAGTTTTCGTGCCTTTATCACAAAGGTTGCAGGGAGCATCTTTGCTTTAGTGGCAAAATCATCATTTTGCAGTTGCATTAATTCATTAAAGTAACATTTTTTTAAAACAATTCTATTCTCTTCTGCAGCAACACATTTGTGGATGACAAAAGTTGTCCTTTGGTATCCCAAAACAAGCCATTGGTTTAATAAATACTACGTTTATCCATGTCACCTTCCTCCAAACTAAGATTCAATAAAACAATTCCACATTTTGAGTAATTTACCTTAATTATTTCTATAATAACCCATGCTGCAATATTTGCGAAGTGAATTTAAAAGCGCATACATTTCTCTCCAAATCAAAAAGAACCCTCCCGCAGGAGCGTTCTCCGTGATTGATCCGTGTATCATTAGCCTAAGCGTACATTAGATCCATATACCCGCGAGTTACATCTCCACCTTCGGCTGGTTCGGGTTGGTCTGCCTGTGCGTGTTCTGCCATGCAAGCCTTCACTGCTTCCTCTGTTGTACAACGATTCGCATCGTCACATGTGTAGCATAATTGAAGCATATATCTGGTTAATTCATCCGCCTGCGTGATTTGAGTTTGACCGTTGGTTCTCATCTTCATCACTCCTTCTCTTGTTGAGTTAAATATATCACCTTCTAACATATTTATTTGTGATTTATTTCACAAACTAAGCAAAAAAAGAAAAGGAACCCCTTAGGCTCCTCTCCTTTCTCCTATCTATTCACATCGATAACACTCTACTTTAGAGTACTTTCCAATGTCCACCGCCGTCCACCGTTTGCAATAACAACGATCTTTTGGCATCTGTATTTTCAACCAGTATCCAGCCAAGCTTGGAGGTAACCATCTGCATCTTCACAATCTCAGGATAGTCTTCGAGAATTTTCTCCAGTACACTGCTTGCAGGAAGAGCACTCCACGTTTTGCCCGCATCCTTGGTGTGGTAGGTTATGCCCTTTTGCATCGCCCAACCTTCAGATGCGTTCAGAAATACTGGTGAAAGGTTACGATTCGCACCTGTTTGTTTGTTTAAAGTGAAATTGGACAGCTTCCAGCTCTTACCGCCATCGGTGGTAAAGAATCCATTGAATGTTGTGCTCTCCCCTTGAGAACAGGACATTGACATCCAGGCTGACTGCGCTTCACGTCCAAAAAATTGTGGTGAACTAACACTGAAATTACCACACCCGTTGAATTTGTTTCGATCAAAGAAGGATGGTCCAGTATTCCAGTTCTCTCCGCCGTCTGATGTTACATACAACTTCGGTGTGCCGAACTCCAGCGCTGTTAAGAAACCATGCTTTGGATCCGAGAAAGTCATGCCCGTGGTGTATCCACGTTTGGAAATCTCTTCTGCTTCCTGTTTGCCATCTTCATCACTGGAAGACATCCGATTCCAGGTAATTCCACCGTCCTCGGTAAAGTAAAGTTTCTTGTCCTGTTTACCAATAGCGGTATCGACCGTGGTGAGAATCCAGCCTTTTTCAGGAGATACAAATGAGATCGCAGTCACTTTATCCGTCTTGGACAGAGAAGACAGACTCCATGTCACGCCCCCATTGTTGGTGCGAAGCACCATGGTATCTGTTCCACCCATACCTTCACGAACAATCCAACCGTGCGCACGATCTACAAAATAAATGCTTTGTCCATATTTAGGGTTAGCCGGAAATTGTACATTTTCCGAAGGTGAAATATTGGTCCAGGTCTTTCCCTGATCCTGAGTGTAGTACAGGCGCAGCGCATTCCGCGTCACCCCCCACGCCAATCCTCCGTTGTCATTGAGCAACTGAAAATCGGTCAAACGGGTCTGTATCTGGTACTTGGCCATGTCTGCAGATTCTGTACTATTCACAGGGGGAACGACAGTTAACGTCTGCCCTGTATTCCCGGCGTCCTCCTGCTGCTGCGGAGGTTCTGCTACCGGAGGTTGATCTGAGTCGGTGCATGCAGCCAATACAGCTGCTATACCTATAGACAGCAATGCTGTCTGCGCGATTTTAATCCATTGCGAACGCAAGTGGGTTCCACCTCTCTCATCCAATATACAGGCGCGCATGCCTGTCCTATGGCGTTTTTATTTACGATTCATCAGAATCCACTGCTCCTATTCTACCACAAACCTTATGTAAAAGGCTCATTGCCCACTCATGGTCGGCCCGCTCCCTTTTTCCAGCTCATACTCTGGGCTATAGGTCGCACATTTATTACCATTAATTTCATCCTAAACTGTTTTTCGACGGAATAATTGGTAAAAAGACATGAAATGTGAACTATTTTATAGACAACACTCGCTTTATATTCTCTAATCCCTTAATATGGATGGGAGTATAACCCAAAAAGGAGAGGATATTGAACATGACAAATAGTGCAGCTCTGAAACCAAGTCGTGTCGTGATTGTAGGCATGGGTGCGGTGGGAACAACAACGGGATACACGCTAATGTTGAGACAGCGTTCGTCCGAGTTGGTATTTGTGGATGTGAATCATGATAAAGCAACCGGCGAAATGCTGGATATGAACCACGGTCTTCCATTTACGGGAGGCGTGAAAGTATGGGCTGGCGATTATTCCGACTGCAAAGATGCAGATATCATTATTATTACAGCGGGTGCTTCCCAGAAACCGGGCGAAACCCGGATTGATCTGCTGAAGAAAAATGCAAGCATTTTCAAAGATATTATTGAGCGTATTACTGAAGTGAATTCTCATGGTATTTTACTGATTGCAACCAATCCTGTAGATATTTTGTCCTATACTTCATGGAAACAAAGTGGATGGCCTGCTTCCCGTGTCATCGGTTCAGGTACATTGCTCGATAGCGCACGTTTCCGTTACCTGATTGGTAAAAATAAAGGGATCGACCCGCGTAGTATTCACGCACACATTATTGGTGAGCATGGAGATTCCGAAGTACCGGTATGGAGCCTGGCTAACGTTGCAGGAACAGATCTGGAATTGGATGAAGAAACACAACAGGATATCTTCGACCGTACCAAAAATGCAGCGTATGAGATTATTAATGCCAAAGGAGCGACTTCCTATGCAATCGCCCTTGCTCTGGACCGCATTGTAGCTGCAATTCTCGGCAACGAAGGCTCCGTTCTGAACGTATCCACGTACCTTGAAGATTACAATGGTGTATCGGATGTTTATCTGGGTGTTCCATGTGTTGTCGATCGCAACGGTGTGCGCGAAATTCTGCCTCTTCCGTTGAATGAAACCGAAAAAGTGGCTTTCCAGGCTTCTGCTAACAAATTAAAAGAACAGATCGCTGGACTCGAGTAATTCAATCGCGCAATCATTCATATCGTGAACGATTCAGCACGTTAAAAGTTGTAAATTAAGATATCTGTCTTAGCCAAAAGGGCCATTTGTTTCTTCTAAAGAGAAGAGGCGAATGGTTCTTTTGTTTGATTTCTATTATAGGCCTATTTAGATTTCAGATATTAGTTTACATAATATTAATTATGTTTAAATATCCACCATCCAAATCAATAACAAAAAAAGCCTGTCACTTGGACAGACTACTTTTCGGATTAAATATTGGCTTTTTTCTTCTAATATGTCGGAAGTTTTACGTCCAGCAGAGCCATAGCCTCTTCTTTCTCCCTACTGGTGACGTGTGTGTACACGGTTGTTGTTTGAATCGATGCATGACCAAGCAGTTCCTGTACCGTACGCAAGTCGGCTCCACGCCGTAACATCATGGTCGCGAACGAGTGACGCAGCTTATGACTGGAGTAGTTTTGACGTTGATTGGCTGGTGATTCCTGCTGGAAGCGTTCAAAGGTTTCCGTAGATATGAGCTGGATGCTGCGAATCGACAGTCTCTTCCCTTTTTGCGAGACAAATAGTGCTTCCTCTTTTGGCCGCCAAGGATCGAGACGCTCAGCCATCGCTTGAGATAATACTTTTGCCACAGTCTCCGGTACAGGGAGTGAGCGCCATTTACGACCTTTACCAAATACATCTAATGTACGCCGCTCCGCATTATAGTCTTTGCAATCCAGAGCATGCACTTCTCCAACCCGTAATCCCATATATCCCATCAGTAGAAAAACAGCCAGATTACGTGTACGATACTTGCCTTCTACCGACTCCAGAAAACGTGTCAGCCCACTTTCATCAAGGAAAACAGGCGCACGGTTTTTCTCGGTTTTGGATTTTTTGATCCCAAACGCCGGATTATTCGTTAACAATTCGAGTTCAATGAGGGACTTGTAAAAACAGTTCACCGCCGCATGTTTGCGATTTCTCGTGGCATCACTAACCCCACGCTCCCGCGCGCGGGACAGAAAAGACAACACATGCAGCTTTTTGACCTGCTCCAGTGACTTTCCTTGAATGGAGACCAGGAATTCCACCACGTCACCGGTGTATGATTTTACCGTATGGCCTGTATATCCGGCGTCCTTCATCCATATGTGAAAAGCTTCTAGCTCGTCCGCATATTGCTCCTGAATCTCCTCGGTCATCATCTGTCTACGTCACCTCAATTCGGTTCTTTATAAATTGACTAAGATTATTTACACGGGCACTGCGATGACAGAACAACCTTCTTAAGCTGAACAGAGCCCCTAGGCTTCATCCACAATGACAACGTCAATTAGTGGAATGATCGTTTCGGGTTTGCCTTGACTGCGAGTAAGTACAAACGATGGCAATGGATTCTCGTGCAACCCATTCACGGATTCACAGATCTGAGTATACAGATCCATATGCAACGTCTCGCCTTCACCCGCCACATCAATAACAGGCCAATCATTCTGCACACAGGCAGGCCAATAAGCCAGCTCATTCGCAGGTACGATACTTAATTGCTGAATGGACGGATCAATACGGTAGATCCCTTGCCGTTCAGGTTCATCGCCCAGCTTGTCCACGGCGAGTATTCGAGCAGACTGCTCATCTGGTGCAGAATAGAGTGAATAACACCACGGAGTCACGCCCCAGGCGATCGCCATCAGCCCCTCATCCAGCAAAGTATCCGACAAGTTTCCTTCAGCAAATTGTTCGATCAGATTATGGTTACCCGGTCCTATCAGTGCCTCTACACGTTCAGCGAGTCGAGGCAGGTCAGCGAGAATAAATCCTCCTCTGCCGTAGGAGTCAAACACATGATGGTTTCTGCTCCACACAGCTTGAGATGGGGAACTCAACGACGCTGCATCTGCCGGGAAAAGCGATATATATACGGTGATAACTTGCGCATACTTAACCATTGCAAGTTGTTCTGGTTCGAGTGTACCTTCAGCAATACGAGGTGTTTTCATATGCAGGGAGATTCGAAGTTCGTATTCCCCCTCTGTAAATGCTGCCCAACTAAGATTAACAGACTGTTCAACGCCTTCAATAGATGCAATGGAGATTGAGCTATCCGGTTTCAGGTTAACAGCATACTGCACGTATGCCAGCTCCTGACCATAGATGATATTGGCATCCTGACGATTGACCGGTGAATCCAACTGTTGTGCAATGACAGATACTTTACGTCCATCCTTCAGAAGGCGCTGCGGATCAATATCTAACTGTAGGTCACCTGCACCTCCTGATTGTGAAACAACTAATTGTGCCTCTGCAAGTACGGATGAGTCAGCTAATGCAAATCCAAAAGCTGCATTTTGATGATCTGAATTCGTATGTAATGGTGTGTTCATGATACATCCCCTCTCTTATGTCTGATGGCATGTCACATCCCCAAATATATTTCATATTTGGCTTAGCCGCAACCCCGCCCCATGATTAAGTTGGTTACGTCCCTTATTACTTACCCATATATGAAGAAAATTCCAACCTTCCCCTGCTGTTATCTTCCTTTATCTTTCTATATAAAAAAAATCCCCATGCCGCTTCGCCTAAGCGATACGAAATGAGGAAAAATGAAGATGTTCTCGGTTAAAGACGTTCTCAACTAATCTATTTATCCTTTGCTCTGAAAGCACTCTCAATCCGGCGTGCCGGATTCAGATGACTGTAATGCCTTCCATACGCAAAGTAGATAATTAATCCGATGATCAACCAAGCAAAAAACGTAATCCATGTCAGCGCTGCAAGGCGTGTCATTAAGTATACACAACCCAAGGCACTCAGAATCGGAATCAGTGGCACAAGTGGAACGCGAAATCCGCGTTTGAGATCCGGGTTATTTTTACGCAATACGATAATGCCCAGACTTACAACTGCAAAAGCAAACAACGTTCCGATGTTCGTAAGCTCCGCCAAATGTCCCAACGAGATGAACCCGGAGAACAGAGCCACGATAATGCCCGCAACCCATGTCCCTACCGCTGGTGTCTGACTCTTGCCACTAACTTTGGAGAAGACAGGTGACAGCAGGCCATCACGAGACATGGAATAGAGCAGACGTGTCTGACCATACATCATGACCAGCAATACGGTCGTAATGCCGGCAATCGCTCCAAGAGATACAATCCAAGACAATCCCTTCAATTGAACAAATTCAAATGCAAACGCAACTGGATCACTTACATTCAACATGTTATAAGGCACAATCCCTGTGAGGATCAACGATACAACGATGTAGAGAACGGTACAGATTGCCAGTGACGCAATAATTCCAATCGGCAAATCCCGTTGTGGCTGCTTAACTTCTTCTGCCGCTGTGGAGACCGCATCAAATCCGATGTAAGCAAAAAATACGGTTGCTGCTCCAGCTGTTACACCTGAGATACCAAAAGGCAAAAATGGCTGCCAGTTAGTTGGCTCTACATAGAAAACACCTACACCAATGAAGATCAGCACAACAATAATTTTAATCGCTACCATGATGCCGTTCGCACGAGCCGCCTCCTTCACCCCTCGGGTAAGCAGAAAAGTGATAATTAACGTAATGACCGCAGCTGTGATGTCAAAATAGGTTCCCTTTTCCGGGCTAAACGCACTCGTTAGCGCATGGGGTAACTCCAGTCCGAATCCGGACAATAACGTTTGGAAATATCCAGACCAGCCACTGGCTACCGCCGCACTAGCAAAACCATACTCCAATATCAGATCCCATCCCAGAATCCAGGCAATAACTTCACCAAAAGCCGTATAGCTATACGTGTACGCACTACCCGATGCCGGTATGCTTGATGCAAATTCCGAGTAACACAATGCCGCGAATGCACATATGATACCTGCCAGTAAAAATGACAGTACAAGTCCCGGGCCGGCATACGTTGCGGCAGCTACACCAGTCAACACAAAAATCCCTGTGCCGATAATCGCACCTACCCCGAGTGTGGTTAAGTCCAACGGACCAAGCGCCCGTTTCAATGCACTGCTGTTATCGCCCCCGGAGGCAATTGGTTTTTTACGAAATAATGAAGATCGTTGTTTGTTCTCACGCATAGTCATGTTCCTCTCGTCATGAATCTTGAATGTGCAATATGTGCTATGGATGTAGCAGCGATTGGATGGCTTCCCATCTGTTCTATGAAAAAGTCATTTGTTCTATCTTATCGATCACCTATAAAAACCTATCGAATTCTACACGTTATCGCGTTGCTTGGTTAAATTTATTTTTGTAGATCACTTATTTTGTTCTTTTTCCGCGAAATTTATCATGATCTGTTGCACGTGGTTGAATATGAAAATGGATTTAAAACAAAACTGCGTATAATTTATATTATGCGCAGTTTTTATGAGCCTATTTTCCCGCGAAAAACATCTTTGGTTCATTGTTATCTGAAGTTAAGAAAAAGAGAGCTCTTTTCGTCTTTTTCCGCTGTATCTTCCTCCCTTATCCTGTCTAATTCCACGATATGAAGGCATGTAAAAGAGCCACATATCATTATGCGGCCCTTCATTTCTTACTATAGGTAGAGGTGTATATAAAAATACAAACTGACTTCATTTCAGGTTTTTATGAAAAAGTAAATTATGAGAAAGCAATTCTCTCTGCATCTGACATCCGGTATTGGGTTAACAAATAATCTTTGCTCTGCATCGCCGCATGACGAATCGCATCCAGATCAACATTCAACAGCTTACCCTCTCGCTTCACAAGTCTACCTGCCACAAAGACCGTATCCACGTTGGATGGATTGGCAAATTGCACAACAGCGCCGATTGGATCATGAACGGGGAACATATTCAGATCGGTGGTACGAATCATGATCAGATCCGCTTCCTTCCCTGGGGTCAACGTACCCACCTTCTGCTCCAATCCCAACGCTTGGGCACCAGCTGAAGTTGCAAATCTCAGCACTTGGCTGGACTGCAAGTTCAACTCACCAGGCATCTCACCCTGCTGCAAAAGTTGTTCATTGGCTCTGGATCGTTCAGCTTGAAGTGCGAACTTCATCTGCGAGAACATATCTCCGCCTGTAGACGTCACCACATCTACACCAAGTGTAGGTGTTCCCCCATGTTCAAGAAAATAGCCGGTGGCTGGATATCCATGCCCCATCATCATTTCAACCTCAGGTGTGACCGACAAGGAAGCGCCGCTATCTGCCAGCATTTTGTATTCATCCATGCCCATGGTGTTGCCATGAACGATATTCACCCGTGGACTTAAGAGTCCCGCTTCGTACAAGTGGCTAATCGAGCGATCCACAGATCCCCAACTGCCAAATCCGGCATGCATGGAACAGATCGCATCCAGTTCTTGTGCTAGCTCGATCTCTTTCACGGTTGTATCCCAATGACTGAACTCCGGACCACGAATGGCAAGCCCATAAGTAAGCAATTGATCCCGTGATGAAAAATAACGTTCTTTGACTCTTCTCACATCATTATTCGAATACGTGAGTTGACTATCCCGATTCCAGTAGTCCGTCTCACCAGGTAATCCGTGAGCAAATACCGCCCGAATGCCAGCATCCTGAAGTCCACGAATCAGTTCATCCGTATGGTCAGGGGAATATGGCATGCTCCAATCCATTACTGTCGTCACTCCTGCGTTAAGCGCTTCCAAGGAACCGAGCAGGTTGGCAATATAACTATCTTGTGGGCGGAGCTTGCTTCCCATCGCACCATAATAGAGATTTTGCAAATAAACTGGTAACGACCAGTTGGTTCCCGCTGTTTTGACAAGTGATTCCCACATATGCCGATGCGTGTCCACCAGCCCAGGCATAATAATCATCGATGAAGCATCAATGATCTCCGCATCCGGAATATCCAGGTCGGGCTGAACCGCCATGATCAGTGAATCCTGAATCAGAACGTCCGCCCTCTTATACTGTCCAATTTTAGCATCCATCGACAACACACAGCCATTTTTCAACAGATAACTTGTCCGCACAAGAAACATCTCCCATCTATTTTGGTTTGAAAGACGATCACATCCTGCTTACGAATCTGTACTGCTTCTGACTATTTTTTCGCTAGTATATATACATTATATAGTTATTGTTAGTATTTATCAATTTTGGAATTTGCGTTTCGCCCGAAATCTTCTGACCTTCATCAGATTGCCACACATCTTATCATCACAGTACTTCTGTGTTCTGCTTCGGGTATCATCATAGAACATCCAGCGACAATCCGAATTATCACAGATCCGAATCCTGCCGCCTTCTCCCTCCACCAAAGTCATGGCAAAATCAGCAGCTACCTCAGCCATAACCTGATGCCAATGTGTTTCTACAGCTACCAGTTTGAGTTTCAGTTCCTGATCAATTGTAGTCAATGTCCTTCTCACATGCCCTGATTCCATAACGCCGTTCAACCATTGTTTTTCTATATCCGTTAATGATGCTCCAGAAGATAAGCGGGCTCCAAGAGCTATCAATTCATTCCTGAAATTTCTCATCGACAACTCCTCTTCTGGAGATGCAGGGACAGAAGCGTTAAGTTGCCATCGTTCCAGAAAATCTTGCTGCCAGTTCGCCTTCCCAAGTCTGTCCTCCGATCGATCTCCCCCACGCCAATCGTGATAATCGCTGTTTACAAAATCGGTCCATAATCTGTCCATACATATACCTCCGTTCATGTAACCATCTAAGTAAATAAAGAAGGTTACAACTCATCTTTGATGTGTTATATTAAGTGTAACCTCATTAATCAGTTTTAGCTAGTTACATCACCTATCACAATTATACGCAAGGAGGAAAAGGCAATGACGAACACAACAGCACTAGATGTGTTACTTATTCAAAAGGATGATACTTGGGATCAATGTAATTGGATTGTACCTTTGTCGAAATCCTTGGAGGGCCTTACAGCAGAACAAGCAGCCTGGATTCCACCCTCAGGGGGATTAAGCATCTGGCAGTTGGTTAACCATATGTATTATTACAACCATCGCTTATTATGTCGCATGCAAGGTAAGGAGCCTACCCTTCCTGCTGTAGACTCCAATGAATACACATTTGGGAATCCGGGAGATGCAACGGATGCAGCTGGTTGGAATACACTGATGCAGGGTACAACTCGATTAGCCCAGCAGTTGCGAGATCAATTAGCTGCACTACAAGAGTCTGATCTTGAAGCCGCATATATGGACTCCGAAGAGAAATGGGCACACGAACTGGCTCGCTGGGTACTCCATGATGCGTATCACGCAGGCCAGATCGTGCTCCTTCGCAGACAGCAAGGAAGCTGGAAAATCGTTTTCTAAAAAAAATGCTTGAACTGCTAGCGCTTACAGGAATAAGATGAACTTATTAATGTTACAGCTTGTTCAACACACTATATAATTGAATAGGATCTTCGGGGTAGGGTGCAATTCCCAACCGGCGGTGATGTTCTTCGGAACCAGCCCGCGACTCGCTAATTGTTCTTAACGAAGGACATTCAGCGACTGACTTGGTGTGAATCCAAGGCCGACGGTACAGTCCGGATGAGAGAAGATCAACACATTGACATGCCGTTCACGGGAAGGCCTCTTTCCTGACGCATGTCCTTGGATGAGCCCCCGTTTATTTGGTATATACCAAAACGGGGGCTTTTGTCGATTTTGCCAACTGAAGATTCCGTGTTCTGACGAAGGAGTCCTGAATATGGAAAAGACATCAGCAGCATCACCTGTTTACCGCAAGGAACGAAGTAATACCGGATTCTGGCTTGTAGTTCTCGGCGCCGCCTTATGGGGTGTCGACCCACTCTTCCGCATTATTTTGCTAAATACAATGACATCCACGCAGATTGTACTGGTGGAACATATCATCGTCAGTCTTATTGCCATTCCCGTACTGTGGAAATTTCGGGCTGATCTGAAAAACCTGCGTGCTCGCCACTGGATTGCCGTGATTTTTATCTCATGGGGAGGATCAGCACTCGCAACGGTATTGTTCACCATGGCACTAACACATAACGATCCGAATACGGTGCTTTTATTGCAAAAAATGCAACCACTCTTCGCTATCGTGCTGGCTAAACTGTTATTAAAAGAAACGTTGCCACGTCGCTTCGGTGGATTGTTCTTCATAGCATTAGCAGGAACGTACCTGCTTACATTTGGCTTCACATTGCCATTAGGTAACTGGGACAACTGGATTCATGCTGGAAGCTTGTTATCCCTTGGGGCTGCTGCCTTATGGGGAGGTTCAACCGTTATGGGACGATTGATGCTGGGTCAGGCGCGTTATGAAACGGTCACCTCTCTTCGTTTTGTCGTTGCTCTCCCGCTCCTGATCTTTATGACGTGGAACGAAGGCGCAGCATGGACGTTTCCGTCCGGAACGGGTGAACAGACCGCTGTCATCCTCAACATTCTCGGTCAGGCATTGTTACCAGGTTTGCTCAGTCTTCTGTTGTATTACAAAGGTCTGTCGTCAACCAAAGCCTCTGTTGCAACTCTCGCAGAACTTAGCTTCCCGATGGCCGGTGTGTTGGTGAACTGGATTGCTTTCCGTACACTGATTACATGGGAGCAACTGCTTGGTTTTATCCTGATCTGGGTGGCCCTCTTCGCCATTTCCAGACAGCAGGAAAGATCATCAACTGCGGCCGATGCTGCACCGAAGCTGCGTACAGAGTAAGTGGATATATCTGAGGTCCACATATAAACAAATAGTCAAATATAAAATAAAACCATTGCACATCAAATTAGATGAGCAGTGGTTTTTTATTTCCATGACTCGATATTACTCGTTCATTTTCTCAATTAGTAATATGAGCTATTAACCCTGTGCTTTATTTCCATATCGCAAATGCAAATCCCCCTCTTTTCCCTCCAACCTCATAACGAGTATGCATATCATCGCACTACGATTCTTCTATGTTTTGTCTTTTGTCTAATCCGGTGGTACGATGACATATGGAATAAACAGATGAATTATATTCAGAGAGGAACGATCATAATGTCTTCATTCTCATATACCTCCTACGACGCCGTAGGTTTGGCTGAACTGATCCGATTCCGGGAAGTATCCCCGGTTGAAATGCTTGAAGCGGCGTTTGCACGCCTTGAAGAAGTAAATCCGCAACTTAATGCGGTTATTCGTACATATGAATCTCGTGCACGGGAGGAAGCCGGTTTGGTTCGACCTGGAGAACAACCTTTTGCCGGTGTTCCCCTGCTCCTAAAAGATATCTCGCAATCCTTGGAAGGTGAATTTCTGACTTCAGGCTCCCGTTTGTTCAGCGAGCATCGTGCATTGCGCAATTCCAATTTTGTCACTCGACTCCGTGATGCAGGCTTTATCTTCATAGGACATACCAATACGCCTGAATTTGGTTTGAAAAATATTACCGAGCCCCGTCTTCATGGTCCCACTCGCAATCCATGGAATATCAACCACTCTCCAGGTGG
Source organism: Paenibacillus sp. BGI2013 (assembly GCF_002843485.1). Classification (NCBI taxonomy): domain Bacteria; kingdom Bacillati; phylum Bacillota; class Bacilli; order Caryophanales; family Paenibacillaceae; genus Paenibacillus; species Paenibacillus sp. BGI2013. Next base: position 776,724 of record NZ_PJFA01000003.1, on the reverse strand, counting down.
TTCGAGTGGTGGTGCCGCTGCTGCTGTAGCTTCGGGTATTGTTCCTCTTGCCGGAGCCAGTGACGGAGGAGGTTCGATTCGTATCCCGGCTTCCTTTAGCGGATTGTTTGGATTAAAGCCAACCCGCGGGCGCACACCTGTAGGACCGGGAGTTGGTCGTCAATGGCAAGGCGCATCGATTGATTTTGCCCTCTCTCGCTCGGTTCGGGACAGTGCTGCATTGCTTGATACGTTACAAGTCATTCAGCCCGAAGCTGCGTTCCATGCTCCACTCTTTCCAGGCAGTTACTTGGCTGATATGAGCTATCCACATCAACGCAAACTGAAAATTGCATACACAACGGATTCGCCCGTGGGAACACCTGTCAGCGCAGAAGCCAAAGAGTCTGTATACAAGCTCGTTCGCTGGTTGGAAGATCAAGGTCATCATGTTGAAGAAAAACTGAGTCCAGTCAATGGAGTTCGGTTGATGGAGAACTATTACATGATGAACAGCGGTGAGATGGCTGCGATGATCTCTTCCATGGAACGATCCATGGGCCGGGCTCTGACCTCCGATGATATGGAGATTGAATCTTGGGTTCTGGCTGAAGCAGGCAAAAAGGTGTCCGCTGCGGAATTTGTACATAGCTTAGCTGAATGGGATGTAGCTGCAGCCCAGATGTCCACTTTGTTCGAGCGTTATGACTTCTACGTCACACCTGTTAATGCTTTTCCTGCGCCTAAGATTGGTGAATTAACGCCTCATGACGAACAGATTCGTAACCTAATGCGGATTAGTGAATTGGACAAGACCCAGCAGCAGCAACTCATCTATGAAATGTTTGAGCCAAGTCTTACGTATACACCGTTCACCCAGCTTGCGAATCTGACAGGTCAGCCTGCGATAAGTGTACCTCTGCATATGACACCTGAAGGGTTGCCAATGGGCGTTCAAGTGATGGCAACCAAGGGACGCGAAGATTGGTTATTACATCTGGCTGGACAGCTTGAACAATCAGACCTCTGGATCGGGATGAGAGGTAATCCACTGTTCCCAGCATAAAGGCATATAATGTGGTTTGTGTTTAAATTCACCATTGGATGTTCCTGCCTGAGTAGAGTACGGCGCCATAACAGTGCATGAAAGCTTCATCTGCTCCGCATACTGAAAGCAAAAAGTAGCGGAGGAATGTGACGGATGAATACGAATCAGCGCCATAAACAGTCTTATCGTATCCCAGCCAAAACGGGATATGCCCTGAAAGTAAGCAAGGGTTCTTTACTACGCATAACGGATCTGGAGGGACAGCAAGTCATTGATTTTGTGGCATATGATGCTACGGATGCTAACCATCGCTTGGATCCCGGCGTGACAATGGACGTATTGCGTACTTATCGAATTAAACCAGGACAATTTGTATATTCCAATCAGTATCAACCTTTACTCAAGATTGTCCGTGACACCGTTGGGGTACATGATTTCTTCAACTCTGCTTGTCGTCCAGAGATGTATGAGGTGTTATACGACAAAAAGGATCACGCCAGTTGTTATCACAATCTGAACACGGCACTAGAACCCTTCGGAATCTTACCGCCGGATCAACACTATCCATTTAACCTGTTTATGAAGTCCGTTGTAGACAGTGAAGGCAAGATTGATGTTGTAGCTCCCGACTCTCGTGCAGGTGATTATATCGAGATGGAGGCATTAATGGATCTCACAATTGGGCTCTCCGCCTGTCCTTGTGAGGAAAGCTCATGCAACGGATACAACTGCACCCCTATTCAATTGGATGTGGAACTTTAACAGAATGACAAGGCCTTGACGCAGTATGAGATAAAAGTAGTTTGTTCTAATTCACTCCTTGCGGGAATACGATGACTTGTACCCATTTTCTGTGACGACTGGTACAATTCATCGAACCCGTTAAGGAGTGAACGTGTTTATGTCTGTACTGTTCAGTTATATCATTCTGGGAATATCATTGTCCGCTCCAATCGGTCCGATTAACGCCGCCCAACTCGACCGTGGAGCCCGCCACGGATTCATGCATGCCTGGATTCTAGGACTCGGAGCTATGTTTGCAGATTTGGTGTATATGCTGCTGATTTATTTTGGAGTTGCCCATTTTCTGGACACGCCGTTCATGCGCTCTTTTCTCTGGTCATTTGGCAGTTTTATTCTGATTTACACGGGAGTGGAAACGCTCTCGAAGCTAAAGCAAGGCATTCAGGGTACATCTACTGCGGAAGCAACTGTTCGAAAATCATTTATATCCGGATTTTTGATGGCCCTGTCCAATCCACTGAATATTTTATTTTGGCTTGGGATCTATGGCTCTATTCTCGCGACAACTGTGAAACATACGGATACCGCTCATTTGCTGCTCTACAGTTCAGGCATATTCATTGGTATTCTGGTGTGGGATGTCATTATGGCTGGCATGGCCAGTCGATTCCACAAACATAGCAGTGAGAATGTATTGCGCTGGATCTCTATCATTTCGGGAATCTGCCTGATCGGATTTGGTTTGTATTTTGGGTACGAAGCTGTACGTTCCATATTTTTCTGACAACAAAATCAGGCTGGACAGTCACCCAACTTCCCCCACATTAATACTGTAACGGTATCATGTGGAATGGAGTTGGGAATCAATGGCGGAGCTGTATAGTGCCGACGAAATAAACACCTTGTTTGAGCGTCTTCCATCTTGGCAGCAGGACGCTTATTCGCAATTTGGTAAAATGATCGCCGACGAAGATAATACGTATCCATGTGTACCTGGACGAATGGGATTTCTGTCAGGACATTTGAGGTACGGATTTACGTGTGACCCCCGATCTGAACATGCTGCCGAAGATATGGCCGATCTGCTTAGACAATATGGTCCTGTCTCCAGAGACACCGGTCATTACGCTTCCATGGTTGTGATCTGTGAGACGCCAAGTGATCTGAAAGATCATACAACGGTAGAGCAATATCAGACGTTATTCTGGCAAATGCTCAATCGGGTAAGTTCACACGATACCGAGCCGTGGCCGGAACATATTTCAACCGATCCTCATGATTCATCATGGGAGTTTTGCTTTGGCGGAGAGCCTTACTTTTGTTTTTGTGCAACTCCTGCACATGAACTCCGAGCCAGCCGGCATTTTCCTTATCTCATGTTTGCTTTTCAACCACGGTGGGTATTCGAATCCATTAATGACAACACCCCTCTTGGCCGTAAAATGAAAACCTTAATTCGCAAACGTCTCGCTGCATATGATGCTGTACCTGCTCACCCTTCGCTGATGTGGTATGGTCAGCAGGATAATCTGGAATGGAAACAGTATTTCCTGCCTGATGATGAGCAGACACCTTCCAAATGTCCATTCATGCGGATGAAGCAAGCCTTAGGCAAGTTGACGAAATAATCTTAAAGCACTCATAATCCGTTGTACGACCTCCACGAAAGTTGCTGAGAGTTGCTTATGGTTTGGATGGTGCTGACTGCGATGCTTTCGAGCCACGTACCTTATGAACAACATACGTGATGATCCCAAGGAACACCAAAAGTCCCACACTTGCCAGCAGACCCGTTCTGCTGGCTTTTTCCATCGCTGTCCCAGCCACAGCAGCTACAATTAATACTATGGCAATCCATACTTTGATGCGATTCCACTTCACGGGCTTCATTTTTTTAATGTACGTGATGCAGATGAGCAGCCATGTATACATTAATACCAGACTACCTGCTGTCGTCACATATTCAAACAAACTCTTGGGCATCCATAATGCCATCAAAGTAGACAGGACTAATCCAGCCGCTGTGCAACACAATGCCTGAAGTGGTATGTCCTTTTTTCCCCAGGTCTTCGTGAACAGTTTTGGTGCATCTCCATCTTCTGCGAGTTTCACCAACATGGACGTAATGGCATATAACGAAGCCACCATCGTCGAGAATCCGGCTATAATCAGAATTCCGTTGAGAATGTGGACCACAACAGTGAATCCAATGGTTGCCATGGCTTTGACAAGCGGACTTTCATCTGGAGTTAACTGAACTGAAGGCACAAGCAACAGGATCAACGCAATTGCAATCACATAGAGTGTACTCACCGATAATAGCATCACTCGACCTGATTTCACTGCATCTTTTGGTTCTTTCAGGTTAGCTGCCATCAGGCCCATAACCTCGATCCCGGCAAAAGCAAAGAATGCATAAATGAAACCGGTCCATACCCCTTTACCCCCATGCGGGAACCATTCATTCTTCAATTGCTCGGGTGTGACTTTTACAGGTAACCAACCCAGACAAGCCGCTCCTGCTATAGCTATAAATGCAACCGTTGCAGCAAGTTTGATTACAGCAAGAATATTCTCCGTTTTGGTTAATCCCTTTGCTCCCAGTGCAGCAATGAACAGACCTATAGCGGCATAGATCGCAACAAATGCCCATAGCGGAAACTTGGGAAACCAGAATTGTGAGAACAGCCCAAGTGCCGTTAATGAGCTGCCCATGATGAGCATTTCAGAGAACCAGTACATCCATCCACTACCAAAACCAGCCCAAGGTCCGAATGCTTCGCCCGCATACGTTCGAAAAGCACCTTCCTTAGGATCATCTGCCGTCATCTGCGCCAGCGCAACAAATACAAAGTAAGTGCCCGCAGCAGCGAGCAGCAACAATACAAGTACAGATATGCCGGCCCAATGAATCGCCAGACTGGTCCCTAGAAAAAATCCCGTTCCCAGTGTGCAACCCGCGCCAAACAAGGATAGGCTGACCCAACTTAGTTTTTCGTCGTCGTTTTTACGGTGTTGCTGACTTTTCATGAAGTTCCTCCTTCTGCCTTATCCCCTTACGATTTACAGGTCATGGAGGTTTTATGTCTGTATTACCAAAAGAATTATTATTAGTTTACATAATAATTAATATGTTAAGATTATTCTGATAATGAATTTAAGGTGTATGCTTTTAGAGATTATTCATAAAGATATATTTTCAATTTGATTAAAATTCGCAAAAAAAGGGGTTGACTTCAATCGCTTAGAATGGTTTTCCTTTTAAACTTGGTGGTGCGTGAATGTGGCATATGAGAGATGGTAACTAAGGTGAGAAAATGATCTCTCTATTGTGAATTTTTCATATGTTGAAATATTATAACTCAGTCGTTATTTCTTTTACATTGAACGTAGATTGCCTATTTTTCGTATTTTCTCAATATCTTCGTCGTTTTTTATAAATTTAGTCGCTTATAAGAAGGGATATTTCCTGGGATTTTTCCTCTTTCATCCTTTGTCACCCGTTTTGAACTAAGCTGACGTATAGACATTATTCCCTAAAATTTTTCGCAGCCCCTGATCCGAAAGTTATTGTGAATTTTTCATATGTTGAAAATATTTTATGTTGGTCATAAAAAAGCCGCCATATGGCGGCTTCGCTAATATTTCTGACTTAAGTCCGGCCAGTCCAATCTGCTCCGGCGATTTCTTTCCATCGTGCTCTAATTTCATCATACAATTCCTGTGGGAGTTGCCCTTTAGCCACAAGATCAGCATTTTGTTGCCAGCGATTGGGCTTGGCTGTTCCTACAATAGCTGTGTCTACACCTTCGGTACTTAGCGTAAAACGCAGTGCTGTTTCCACCGCTGCCTGGGCATCTTCACCCAGAAAACCATAGTTCAGTTCACTTAAGCGCTTCCAGTATATAAATGGATAAGCCTCTTCCGAAAGTGTATCATACGTCCAAGCCGCATTGGCAATTGGTCTTTTGGCGATGACACCCATGTTTCTTTTTCTTGCCTCAGGCAACGTAAGATCAATTGCTTCCTGATCTGCGATATTTAATGAAGTCTCCAGGCTGTCAAATACTCCGGTCTGAATCGCATATAGCGCATCTGTTGTATCCCCACTGTATCCGATAAACCTGGTCTTACCTGATTCCTTGGCACGCTGTAGCACTTCGATCACTGCTCCTTGTCGGAGTACTTCTTCGGAGCAGCTATGCAAATGGATAACATCCACATAGTCCGTTTTCAGCCTTTTCAGACTACGGTCAATCGTTTGCTCCAGTACTTTGGCATCCCAATCCGGACCTTCGATCCCGGCAGCATGTCCACATTTGGTGAACAAATAGTAGTCATCACGCCGATATGACAACACCTCGCCGATTAATTCCTCGCTGTCACCGTAACATTCAGCCGTGTCTATCACGTTTAATCCAGCATCCAGGGCACTATTCAGCAATGTCGCTACATCCGTTTTGGATACATTTTTTCCTATTTCCGCTCCGCCAAATCCAAGTGTACTTACGTTCATGCCAGTATTACCGTACTTGCGCGTTTCCATGGTTATCTTCCTCCAAGTTCAGTGAATTGGGTACAGATAAATAGAAATACAGATTAACTTCAACTTCCCTTATGTTATTACCCATGATTTGGTTATGCCACCCACTTTTCCAAACTGCAACCAACTTCATTTATTTAAAAGCCATAAATGGACATTCCACCGTCAACCAATAACGTCTGACCCGTTATGTATCCCGCTGCATCTGATGCCAGGAATACAACCGGCCCTACCACTTCTTCCAGTTCTCCCACTCGCTGAAGCGGTGTACGGCTTACAATTTCCTGCAAATACTGGGGATCATCCAGCAGTTTTTCAGTCAGAGGTGTTCGGAAATACCATGGCCCTACTGAATTGACACGGATTCCATACTTGCCCCATTCCAGTGCGAGCACTTTGGTCATATGAATTAACGCAGCTTTGGTCGCGCCATATACAACCCCTGTCCGCAAAGCCGTGTGACCGCCTACCGAAGAGATGTTAATGATCTTCCCAGTCCCACGTTCTTTCATATGCAGACCCGCCAACTGCGAAGCGAAGAAAGCCGATTTTAAGTTTGTCTGCATGATGGTCTCCCACTGCTCGTCCGTTACTTCAAGTGCTGGTGTCCGTATGTTCATACCTGCGTTATTCACCAGAATGTCCAGACTACCCATCTCCGAGATTGCCTCTTGAAACGACTCTTCCATTTGTTCTTTTGATGTCACATCCGCAGTCAGAGCTAGCGCTTTACGCCCTGTCTGTTCATAGATGTAGGCTGCTGTCTCCTCAATTTCTTTCATCGTTCGGGATACAAGTACAACGTCACTGCCTGACTGGGCAAGTCCAATCGCAATTGCTTTTCCGATCCCTCTCCCTGCACCTGTCACCAGTGCTGTCTGTCCATCGAGATGGAATGTGGGTACGTTCATGTCACTCACTCCTTCATCAGATTCTTTATTTCAGCATTCAAGCAGAATGCTTTATATGTAGGTAAACCCCGATGGGAATCAGGTTACAAAATACTGGCTTGGATTGCCCAGTTCCGGATGGAACTTTTCTCGAAAGCGGCCTCCGGTATAATCCCCTATAATTTTTCGCCAGAACGCCTGCGCAATGACATTGTTACGAACCTGGGTCACTTTCCATCTTCCTGGAAAACGTTTAAACAGCTCATAGGCTGCCCGAGTGCCCACCCCACTGCGCCGATATTTTTGCATCACAAAAAACTCAGTCAAATAGTAGTCATTATCCTTACTACCAGGCTCCAATTTCTCCACCAGAGCAAACCCTGCAGGTGCCCCATCACTTGTAATCAAAAAAGGAAACTTGCGGTCCTCTTCTGCCCAGAATGCCTCCAGACCGGGATATTCCGGAAAAATGCCGTTACTGTCCACATCAATATTCAGGTATTTGGTAAAATCATATAGATAAAATTGCATTAAATGCCGAATCACCTGACTGCGTTCCCGGGGAACCAGTTCTATTTTCATATTCATCCGGTTCACCTCCTCTGCTCTACGTATACTAATTACTTTAAAGGTTTACGCGCCGAAGGGCAAGGAAGCATACCCTACTTACTGCCTGCTTTGGTGAACAAGCTGTGAGCATGTAAATTATGGTACACTAGAGCATAGAATACTATTAAATTGAATATTAATCTTATATGTTTTTCACATGGAGGTGTCGAACTTGACCAACGTGCAAAAAGAGATTGATCGACGCAAGCTGGATGACAAACTACCTTCCATGCCTTGGTTCGTTCAGCAATTCATGGACTACAAGCTGCCTGACCTGTCCCCCTCTACCCTGCTCGAATATCTGAGAGATTACGAAGCTTTCTTCGGATGGTTGCGAGCAGAGGGGCTATCCGAGGCAAGCTCTAATAAAGAAGTTACCTTGACTGAACTGGAAGTCCTTCGCATGGATTCGGTTACCGCCTATCGGTTATTTCTTACAACCAAACGGGAAGGAACCAATTCCAGAATTACCGTATCTCGCAAGCTCTCTTCCCTTCGCTCCCTTTTTCATTACCTGAGCCAGATTGCGGAAGATGAAGACTTTTATCCTTTGCTGAAGCGGAACATTATGGCCAAAATCGAGATCAAGCGTACCCATAAACCCAAGGACACCGCTGCCAAACTCAAAGGTAAAATTCTGGAGGAAGAGGAGCTGCTGGAATTCATCGGCTATATTCTTGAAGGTTACGCTGTCGATATGGAGAAGAATAAGCAGGCCCTATACTCCCATGAAATCAACAAAGAACGGGACGCCTGTATTGCCAGCCTGATTCTGAATTCCGGCTTACGGGTGTCGGAGGTCGTGAACCTGAACGTCGATGACCTTGATCTGAACAACAAACTCCTGTATGTCTATCGCAAAGGTAACAATGATGAGACGTACAAAACTCCCGTTTATTTCAGGGAACAGGCCAAGGACGAACTCGCAACATATATGAACCTGCGGCAATCACGTTACCGCACGCCCAAGCGGGAGAAAGGTCTGTTCATTGCTTTGCGTAACGGAGATTCTGAAGGCAGTCGAATGACCAAAAGAGCGATCCAGGCTATGATCATGAAATACGCCAAACGTTTTGGCAAACCTTATCTAACCGTGCACAAATTACGCCACTCATTCGCAACCGACTATTATTTGCAAAATGATATTTACAAAACGAAGGAGCAGCTTGGACACGCTTCTACGGAAACGACCGAGATCTATGCTCACCTTACCGACAAAACGATGTCCGAAGCCATCGAACGCCGTACTGACGACGGGATGTAACATCCCGAACATAATAAAAGCAGCAAACCACATCAAGGATTTCGATCCGAGAAAGGTCTGCTGCATTTTTTTGTTTTTTTGCATCATTCAAGGAGAAGAGCACAAGCAGAAATAATTTGGTTTACATAATAAAAATTACGTTATATTCAAAGGGGATCAATCACGCTCTCTGTACATTCAATCATATCCAGCGATCATAATATCCCACTTTTGACGTTTCTACCATTAGACTTCACCATTCTGCCTACACTCGCTCTCAACCATCGCTAGCAACGCTTTGGCTATATCCTCCGTTTCATGAACCGAGTACCATGTTATATCTCTGCTTACGGTACTCCGCTCTATAAACTGCTCTGAAGGTAACCATGAGATTATACCCACTACCCCTTTAAGTTGATTAACCAAGGTCAGATCTTTCTCTTCTCGAACCATCACAAATTTGGGATAAGAAACATTCTTGAATCCTTCAACAACAATCCAATCATAATCCGATAGATAGCTCAGCATATCCTCCAGCTTGGTTGCCTGTCGCTCCATAATCGCAGTACGTTTCTCTGACATGATAACCACCGCCGAAGCCCCAGACTCTCCAAATCGATAAGAATCCGTTCCTTCTTGATCCATCTCAAAATGATCATGACCATCATGCTTAATTGCTGCTACTTTAAGTCCCATAGAAGAAAAGTGCCCGATCAGCGCGGCTGTCAGGGTTGTCTTGCCTGTGTTTTTGTATCCAACAATCTGTATGATATGTGGCTTTGTATCACTCATTGTAGTCATCCACCACTACCTCACATGACCTGAGGGCAGTTTGAGAATACGTACCTGCTCACCCGCAGGAATGCCTTTTTTCTCAGGTGGAACAACAATCAGGCAATCACTGTCCTTAATGGTGATCATCACGCTGGATTCATCTACACGGGCGGCAGCCGGTATTGCGTACACCATGCCGTTGCGGATCTCCGTGCGTCCACGGACGAACCGTGTGAAATTATTAACTTTGGTGTACTCTTCTTCCAAGATCGCAGTCCATTCTTCCATATAAGGATGAGCATCCGCCTGCATGGAACGTATGGTTGGACGAACAAACAAACCAAAACCTACAAAACAGGCCCCCGGGTTACCCGAAAGTGCAAAAAGCAATTTATCTTTATATATAGCAGCTGTGGTCACACTGCCTGGTCGCATCGTCACTTTGTTAAACAACATCTCCACATGTTCTTCCAGCACAAGTTCGCCCATAATATCATAATCCCCGACGGATACACCGCCTGTGGTCACCACGATATCATTATCTTGAATGGCTTCTTCCAGTTTGGCCCTTGCCGTATTCACATCGTCTGCAATAGAACCGTACATCACAGGCTCTCCACCTGCTTCAACAACCAGAGAGCGCAGCATGTAACTGTTGCTGTTCCGAATCCGACCTGGTTGTAATGGCTCATCTACATCAAGCAATTCCGTGCCGGTTGCGAATATCGCCACCTTTGGACGTTGAAATACAGGAACTTCTGCTATGCCAAAAGTAGCTAACACGGACTGCTCTCCTGCCCTGATGATCGTTCCTGCTTCGAGCAGTTGCTGTCCCTCTTGGACTTCCAGTCCGATTGGGGTGATATTAGCACCCGACAATATGTGCCGTTTCAATGCAATCCACTGTTCTCCATTCTCTACCTTGCTCTCGGTCATCTCCATCATAACTACCGCATCCGCACCTTCCGGAACCTGTGCACCCGTCATGATGCGAGCCGTCGTACCTGAAACAATGGTGTGATCCGAGGTGTAGCCGCAAGGAATTTCATCAATGACTCGAAACCAAACTTGATGATCACTCGATGCATCTATGGTATCTGTACTGATAATCGCGAATCCATCCATACCCGATCTCCTGAAGAATGGATACGGATGGGGGGCCTGAATCGTCTCTGCAAGTGTGCGGCCATGAGCAGATTCAAGGTGAACTTTCTCTATGGAGCCTACAGTAACTCTTGCAGCTATTTTGGCCTGGGCATCCGGTACCTGTACAGCTGTACGATTGAATTTGGCAGTTGTCATATCATGTGAATGTGAGTTCATTTTCAAAAGTATTCTTACCTCCTAAAGACTATCATCTTTTAAGAAAGTGTAGCCCGAATACTGTAAGATAACAAGTACATCACTTATTGAATGCTGTGACAAAATCTTATTTCTTACAGGTGTAACATTCCTTGACCTATGTTCAACATGAAAGGCATCTTGTCTGCCCATAATATAAGTGACAAAGGGAGGCGATGATCATGAGTAATCGATGTGAATTATGCGGAAGAGAACCTGTGAATACGACCGTTCATCATCTGACACCGAAAGAAATGGGCGGAACATTTCTGCCAACGGCCAACCTGTGTATCCCCTGTCACAAACAGATTCATTCGCTATACACCAATCGCGACATTGTAACCCTTGGTCTCACTGATCTGCAATCCTTGAGACAGGATGAACGAATGATTCCATTTATCCGCTGGATTCGCAAACAGCCTGCTACAACGATTCCCCGTGTACGTAAATCCAATCATGTTCGCAAATTGTAAACCAAAAAGAACAGCTCCAAGGTAAATGCGCGGATAGAGATAAATCCGTCATACCTTTTCCTGTTCTTTTTGGATTGAACTATATGTTGGGCAGCCAAGCTTATAATTAAATCATTATCTTCGCCTCTTAATTCGGCCGCCGCCCACTCTGGTTTTTGGTTTTTTGTAGGATTTCTTAGGTGAATCAAACAACCCACCACTACTCTTGTTGCGATCAATGGTTCCCTTGCTCTGATCCTTGTTACGGTTGAATAATCCTCCGCCAGATCCCACGCTTGAATCTTTATCGCTTCCGCGCCTTGTAATCGTACCTTTCCGATCAACAGTAATAGGTGGAGCAAGCTTCTTGTCATTACTTGTTGGTGCACGATAAGATCCTGCACTCGGTTTATACGTATCTTTATTGGTATATCCTCGATAGTTGCCATAACCTCGCCCGCCAAAAGAATCGAACAGATTACCAATTAATGTAGCGGTGAGGTAACCTTGTAAAAAAGATGAATCGTAGTTCTGCCGAACATATTCCTTGGAGTCCACCTCAACCAATGTATCCTCCGGCTTGTTCGGGTCTTGTTGCAGGTGATAATACTCGTCCTGATACACGAGGAACATACGCTCTGTATTCTCTGCCGAGATTTGATCCGGTTGCCGCTGGTCAGACAATTCCTGAGCCACTTCCGGAACGGTACGGTCCGAAGCCCGGTACACATAGGACGTTGAGTTACCACTGCCGTTAACCGATTCAAGCGGATATGTGTCCTGAACAGAAGGCGCTGCTCCGCACGCGGACAACAGAGACATGACAAGGCTGAGGACCAGCATTAATTTTAATCCATGTGCCAAGCGTTTTTTCATTGGAACCTCTCCTAGCTCGAATGAATCACTTTGATATCCGCAGGAAGAATGGACTCACCCTCATACAGTGTAAATCTTCTGTCTTGCCACTCCACGCGAAGAAGCATATTATCATCCGACTGATACTGCCATACCAATTGTTCTCCAGCCTGGCCATATGGAGTTCTACCTGCCGTTGATACCATGCCTCCATACTCTTCCTCCAGATGATATGCGCGCCCATCCAGGTCCAGCAATGTAGGCACCTCATCAGGCGCATCAAGCCTGCCATCAATTGGTGTATATAGGGCGTAACGTGTGAGTTCCCGTTCTTCGATATGCAAATATCGAAATGCGGTACCATCCTGTAGCGTGAGCACAACTGCATTTCGAGCACGATTTTGTACCCGACCAACGACTTCATAAGTGACCAGAGAAACCTCACAGATATCACCAGGTGCAAGCTGAAGCATCGTTTTCTCTGCCTGCGGTGGTTCAGGTTTCGTTAGTATTCCTTTAATTCGTTTCCATACACTCATGAGAATTACTCCTGTTCCTTATCTTATAAACAAGCTGCAATAATCAGTGCGCCCACGATATGTAAAGCGCCAGAGAACAACCCGTACCCTGTCTTCCCTTGCTGAATTCCCGTATCCAGATCCAGGTTGGCCCATTTGCGAATCATAAAGTGTACAACACTCTCCAGAATCAACAAAATGATAAAGGATACAACGGAGACCAGCAGTGCTTCTCCCAGGTGACCGGCCGTAGAAATGGACGTAGCGAGTACATATCCTTGTGCAAATAATTTCATAACCATACGTGTAGTAACGGCCATATTGCCAGCCTTAACTTCAGCAAAATCCTTATATTTCGTGAACAGTGAATCAACATACATCAGGACAAACAGCAAAACCGAACCAGATCCGGTCCAGACCAGCATCGCCAAAATGTTCAAATCCATTTACACAGCCCCCACATATCAACATGAACCGCATTTAAAAGCGAAGGAGAAATACTCTTCTCCTCCGCTGGTTAACCTTGCTGACAACCAAGGTATTAGTTCTTATTATCGTACTGTTTCATCAATGCTGCGAGTTCATCTTCAACAGCCTGATCTTTACCCAACTTCTCGAACTCTTCATCCAAAGATTTTCCTTTGGAAGACATTTCGTTACTTGCTTCAGCCTGTGCTTCCATCTGCATCATTTTCTCTTCCATACGCTTCATACCAGCACTTGCAGTATCAGAGCCAAACCCATTCAACGCTTTGTTGATTTCCGTTTGGGCTTTTGCTGCATTGTAACGGGCTACCAGTGTTTCACGTTTGTTCTTCATTTGAGTCAACTGCTTACGCATTTCGTCAAGCTTGCCACGCAGGTTATCTGCAGAAGCCTTGTTTTGGTCATAGCTGGTTTTGTACTCAGCCATCTTCTCTTCAGCAGCCTTTTTCTCTTCCAGGGCACGTCGAGCCAGATCCAGATTCTGAGCACGTGCCGCCGTATGCGCCTGCTCTTCACGTTTCTTCACAAGAGCTTCCTGCTCTTCGAACAACTGCTTGAATTTCTTCTCAATGGCGATCTGTTGAGCTACTGCTTTCTCCGCATCTTCCAGATCCTCTTGCATGTCACGGATATATTGGTCCGTCATCTTGATTGGATCTTCCGCCTTGTCAATAATGGCGTTGATGTTAGACATAGTTAGATCACGCAAACGTTTGAAAATGGACATTATGTTATTCCTCCTAGTCGATATTACATCGTATATAAACATACATACGTAACAATCTACAACTCGTTTCAATTTTAGCAAATAAAATCAAAACATTGAATGGTTCTTATGTCAGGAAAATCGTTTATCTTTGTTCAGATGATCCTCCATCAACCTCTCTGCAGTCTGCACGATTTCGTCGATCTGCATCCGCGTGATGGAATCAAAATGGATACCCATGATCACCGTAACGGTTACTTTCAGCTGCAAGGCAGCCTTTCGGGCAAGCCGCTCACACAGCTCTTGTTCTTTATGCCCAGGAATATGTACTGTCATCCCGCTTACGCGCTCATGATCCACGTAGAACGTGGCTACTGCGCCAATATGTGCCTTTCCTCCGGTAACGAGAAAAACCTTATCTTCTCCTGCTTCAATCACCTGTAAACGTATGGATTTCAAATCATATGTACTCATACCCATCCACCTATCCTTTTCTATATGTTATATATGGAGGAATTATGGCTGTCATGAGCTAAATCGGCAATGAAACTTCTCACACTGCGCATATTTTATGGAGCTCCCGGGCATACCAAGGAGAACGTCATTTTGGAAAAGGAGGCCGTTATTATGCGCGTACGCCTCATTATGCTAATGGTTATCGTTATTTTTCTCGGAGGATATCATGCTCCAGTTTCATCGCGGGATGTTTCAAGCCCGCCAAGTGAATCCGTATCAGGTTCGGATTCTGCGGAAGAAGAACAACTGACATTGGGACAATTACGTCAAAAATATGCCGATACGTTCAAAACCAATGGTCCTTCAACCAAGAAGGTTGCACTGACTTTTGATGATGTACCTGATCCACGATTTACTCCACAAGTGCTGGATGTATTGAAGAAATACAATGTCAGAGCTACATTCTTTATCGTGGGTAGTCGTGCTGAGAAACATCCGGATCTGGTGAAACGCATCGTTAAGGAAGGGCATATGGTTGGTAATCACAGCTACAATCATCCTGAATTCAGTAAGCTGTCGATGAATGCCTTTCGCAAACAAATTTTACATACCGGGGATATTATTCGACGTTTGGCAGGATATACGCCCAAGATGATTCGGCCGCCTTATGGAGACATTAATGAAGAACAGCTGAGATGGGCTGCCAAACAACACTATAGCATTGTGAACTGGAACGTAGACTCCCTGGACTGGAAAGGCCTTTCAAAGGAACAGGTGAAAGATAACATCCTCTCTGCCGTGAAACCTGGCTCCATCGTTCTGCAACATGCTGGAGGCGGTGTAGGATCAAACCTGAACGGCACGATTGAGGCTTTGCCTGAAATCATTGAGGAATTGCGTAATCGGGGATATGAACTGGTCACCTTGGACGAAATGTTGGGATTGCCAAAGGCCAAAGATTAAGATGAACGTGATAGAAAATAAATTAGAATATTAAAAGGGTGCTGTTCAATCGCGAATTAGCGACTGGCAGACACCCTGTTTGAATTCATTTAAAATGTTATTTTCTCTCTACTTCAGAATGTACAGCTCGATATCCTGAAATCCAAATGAGCTTACAGACTGTTTGCTACCGGGGATAAAGATATCAATCCGGTGACCTTTGATTGCACCACCCACATCCCGCGCTGTGGCTACAAAAGCCTGTTTTGGCAATCCTGGATGGCTATGACCAGTTACCAGTACTTTGGTTCCGAGTGGAATTACACTTGGATCAACTGCAATCGTGCCCAGTTCAAGGTCATTTCCGAAATAATCGACTGCACCCCATCCTCCATTTTCAGACGGATCTGCAGAGTATGCCGTTGCTTTCACGTTAACGGCTTTGCTGTAATCGAATGTTTTACCCCAGGCTTGAACCACTTTGTTATCTGCGTTAACGTCCAAACTTGCTGTGGTAACTGTTTTGGCTGGGGTCTTGCTCTCCGTTGCCGCAGCGGCTGCAACATTGTTTGCCTTACCGGGAATCGTAATTTTCAAACCACCATAAATGTTGTAAGCCGAAATGTCGTTGTTTGCTTTAACCAACGTGTTGAGTGCTACTCCATATTGTTTTGATAAGGTGTAGAAGGTATCCCCTTCTTTGGCCACATGAACTGAATCGGCGTGAGCCGGAACGGCTTGAATGAGCATTGCTGTTGTCATTAATGCTACTGCTGTTTTGGCTATACGTTTCTTGTTAATCATGGTCTTCCTCCCTCATTGTGCCTGCGAAGTTAGTTGTCGGATTCGGATGAGGAGCCCACCCTATAGGTTATTCGTTACATTTGAAACGTTATGTACCCAATTCACCCCAAGCAGTGTGCTGTAGATCTTCCCCCTGCACAATCTGCATCGTTACATCCCCCACACTCCCTGTCCGGAAGTTTCGGCAGAGTTCAATATATCACAATTTTGTAACCTGAACTTGTAGTAATTCTTACCAAATGGTTTTTAGCATGTCATCAACTGTAAGAATACTGGATAATTCAGAAAAGTTGGCGAACCGACTTCTTTATATTTGGTAACAGAAAAGTTACTTTTCCGAATCCACACGTGATTATTATCCATAAAAAAATAGCGTTACCGACTCGAAGTCAGTAACGCTATTTGATCACATCGTTTAGAGTACTTTCGCAAGAAAATCACGTGTACGTGAATTTTTGGGTGCTCCAAACACCTCATCAGGTGTTCCCTCTTCCACAATAACCCCGCCATCCATGAACAGGATTCGGTCTCCCACTTCACGTGCAAAACCCATCTCATGTGTTACGATGACCATCGTCATTCCGCCTTCTGCAAGACGTTTCATGACATCCAGCACTTCACCGACCATCTCAGGGTCCAGTGCCGACGTAGGCTCGTCAAACAGCATCACATGCGGCTGCATGGCCAATGCTCTAGCAATGGCGATCCGCTGTTTCTGTCCACCAGACAGCTGATTCGGGAATGTATCTTTTTTATCGTACAAACCCACGGTGTTAAGCAGATCAGAGGCAATTTTCTCCGCTTCCTGAGTGGATTGTTTCTTCACTTTAATCGGAGCAATCGTGATGTTTTGCTGTACCGTTTTGTGTGGGAACAGGTTGAAGTGCTGGAACACCATGCCCATTTTCTCACGAGTTGCGTTAATGTTATGCTTGGGGTCCGTGATTGACACGCCTTCAAAATCAATCTCTCCTGAGGTAGGCTGTTCCAGCAGATTCAGACAACGCAAGAAAGTACTTTTACCTGAACCGGAAGGACCGATGACCACGACAACCTCACCTTTGCCAATCGTCACGTTTATGCCCCTAAGCACATCGTTATTTCCATAAGATTTGTGTAATTGTCTAACGTCTATCACTTGCACTCAACTTCCTTTCCAGTCGTCCCAGCAGCTTGGACAAAATGAACGTCATTACAAAGTAGATGGCTGCTGCAATTAGAAACGGACTCAACCCTTGGAACGTAATGTTCTTGACCACGCTAGCCTGATACATAATGTCCACCATACCGATAACGGAGATAATGGAGGATTCTTTGATGATAGTTATGAATTCATTACCGATCGCTGGTAATACAGCTTTGAAGGCTTGTGGCAATATGATATAACGCATCGCGGCGCCTCTTCCCATACCTAATGAACGCGCTGCCTCCAACTGACCACGATCCACACCTTGGACACCTGCACGGAAAATCTCCGCCAGATAGGCACCACTATTGATTGAAAGTGTAATGATACCTGCCTGAAGTGCAGTGAAGTTAATGCCAAAGCTCAGGGAAAAACCATAGTAAATAATCATCAACTGTACCAACATCGGTGTGCCACGGATCACTTCAACGTAAGCCGTACCAATCCAGCGCAAGATTGCAACGTCATGCAAACGGAACAAACAGATGATCAATCCAATAATTACCCCGAAGATAACCCCAAGTGCAGACAACAGAAGTGTGTATCCTACACCTGTAGCATAGAAACTTTTGTACTCCCAGAATACTTGGAAAATATTTTGTGATTTGTTCGCTTTATCCGCCATCAAGAGGCTGGCGTCCGTCACCATCTGATTGATTTTATCTTCGCTTTTCAGTCGCTCCAGTGTTCCATTTACTGCAGCTAGCAGCTCGGTATTACCTTTACGAATCCCGATTGCCGCTTCTGCTTGCTCTTCGTCCGGAACAGCAGCAGCAAGTCCAATGATATCGTCCAGATAACCTGCAGCAACGGTATCTTCAACGATTGCCGCATCAATGCGTTTTGTTTGCAGTTGAAGCACGATATCCGAGATTTTATCCAGCGCAGTAAGCTTCGCTCCTGGAATACTCTGTCCGATCGTTTCCTGAATGGAGCCTTTCTGAACGCCAATCTTCGCATTTTCAAGTTCTGCCATAGTTGGATATTTGTCTTTATCCACATTGCGAACCATAATCACTTGTTTTGATTTATAATAGGTGTCGGAAAAATCGATACTTTTCTTCCGCTCATCCGTCGGCGTCATACCTGAAATCACCAGATCAACACGCCCGCTCTGCAATGAAGGCAGGAGACCGTCGAAGCCCATATCCTCAATCACAAGCTCAGCGCCAAGATCTTTGGCAATCTCTTTGGCGATCTCAATATCGAAGCCGACGATTTCATCTTTGCCATTAATCACTTTATGGAATTCGTATGGTGCAAAATCGGCACTTGTACCGAGCACCAGCTTTTTACTGTTTGAATTATCTGTAGTTCCACTTGCAAGTGCCACAGGAACGGCAGTCGTCAGCAGAATAACAAAGGTCAACAGCATCATGGTGTAACGACTTATTAATTTCAACCTTTTTCTCTCCCCTTACAATACTTTGTATGCTTCTCATGTTGATGACTGAGTCATTATAAAGTACAATGCATGATTATGCAATGCATTTTGACAATACAAATCTTGACTTGTTTCTGAAAAAATAAAGCAAACATGATATAATCAATGAATTATTTTCATTTTTGCATAAGGAGTTTACTAATGACAGCTAACAAATCACAAATTCTGACGGTTATTGATCAATATGCTTCCCGTTTTAAAGCCATTTCATCATATATCGGTGCCAACCCCGAACTGGGAAATGAAGAGTTCCTTGCTTCTGCTCGTCTAAAAGAAGAACTTGTCTATCACGGGTTCACTGTAGAGGCTCCTATCCTTGGACTAGACACAGCTTTTATTGGAACCTATTCAGCCGCTAAACCCGGCCCTACCATTGCGTTATTGTGTGAATATGACGCGTTGCCGGAGATCGGTCACGCTTGTGGTCACCATCTGATCTGTATGATGAGTCTTGGAGCTGCAGTTGGGCTGAAATCCATTCTGGATGAAGTAGGTGGAACGATTAAAGTGTTTGGCACCCCCGCTGAAGAGACACGTGGTGCCAAAGTACCGATGGCGGAAGCAGGTTTGTTCGATGACTGTGACGTCGCTCTCATGGCGCATCCATATTATGCCTACGAAAAGTCAGGCAGCTCGCTGGCTATTGATGCTGTGCAATTTGAATTCCATGGCCGATCTTCACATGCCGCTGCAAGTCCGCACGAAGGTATTAATGCACTTGATGCTGTCATTCAAACGTTCAACGGGATTAATGCATTCCGTCAACAAGTGAAAAGCACCGTTCGGATTCATGGTGTGATCAACAACGGAGGTCAGGCAGCAAATATCATTCCTGACTATGCTTCTGCGCAATTTTATGTACGGGCAGCAACTCGTAAAGAACTGAATATCCTCACAGAACGTGTGATTCAGATCGCTGAAGGTTCTGCTCTCCAGACAGGATGCAAGCTGGTGACATCCAACTATGAAACGTCCTATGACGAGATGGTTACCAATGAAGCATTCTCAGCTGCGTTTAGTCAAAATCTGATGGAACTTGGGATCCCGCAAGAAGAGATTGTGAGTGGTAATGATCACGGCTCTATGGACATCGGTAACGTTTCCCTGAAATGTCCTGCAATTCATCCCTACATTCGTGTTGTAGACGAGGTGCATACACTGCACTCCATAGCCTTCCGTGACCTTGCACTTCAGGAGCGTGCGCTGGATGGCATGATTCTGGGAGCCAAGGCACTTGCAACAACAGCCTATGACGTACTGAGCCAGCCAGAGCTGCTTCAAACCATCCGCACGGAGTTCGAGCAAGCTATTCGCTAAAATTCACTTTCAACATGTTATATAGGGGTGCCCTGAACAATCTTGAATTCCAAGCTGTTTAGGGCACCCTTTTTTCTAAATTAGCTGTAAGTATATTCAGCACAAAGCTGGAAATGCTGTGAAAGAAACCTTTGAAAACGATGAAAATAATACATTTTATTACAGTAAATGTGATTCGTTTGCTGACTAACTTGGTTAATTATAACTATAAGTGCGTGTTCAAAAGACCGGTTTTCAGTACCGAGAAGATGGGATGAAGCGGTCTTTTGAACAACCTCTATAACTTATCCTATATTCAGGAGGTGCTGTCATGCTGCTCGAAGCCATGTATCATGTTCCTCGTGACAAATGGGCTTATGCCTATAATTCGTCTACCATACATCTGCGCGTACGAACCAAACGTAATGATGTGCAATACGTGACTGCACTGACCGGAGATAAGTACGATTGGAATGGAACGTACAAGGAAATTCAATTGGAGAAGGCTGCTTCAGACAATATGTTTGATTATTGGGAGGCTGCCGTCAAGCCACAATTCAAACGTCTCACTTATATATTTCGGATAACTGCGGGTTCAGAAGATGTTTTTCTAGCGGATAATGGAATTCATTATGAGACCCCCTATCCAACGGGAGGATATTATGAGTTCTCGTATATACATGAAATTGATGTGTTTAAGGTGCCCGAGTGGGCCAAAGAAGCCGTCTTTTATCAGATCATGACGGAACGGTTTGCTAATGGAGATCCCAAGCTGAATCCAAAAGAAACCCATGACTGGGGTGGCAAACCTGAGTTGGACAATTATTTTGGTGGAGATTTGCAAGGTGTGCTGGATCATCTGTATGACTTAACTGAACTTGGAGTGAACGCCATTTACTTTACCCCGTTATTCCAGGCCAATTCCTATCACAAATACGACACGATTGATTATAAAAAAGTCGACCCCCATTTCGGTGATAATGCCCTGCTTAAACAATTGACAGAAGAATGTCATCGCCTGGGTATACGTGTCATGCTTGACGCGGTGTTTAACCATTGCAGCGAAGACTTCCCTCCTTTTCAAAACGTTCTCCAGAATGGAAAAAACTCTAAGTATGCCGATTGGTTCCACATCAATGAGTATCCGGTTCAGATCAAGGACGGTATACCAACCTACGATACATTTGGTTTCTATGGCAACATGCCCAAGTTCAATACAGCCAACCCTGAGGTTAAGGCATATCTACTTGATGTAGCTGAGTACTGGATCAAGGAAATTAAGCTGGATGGGTGGCGTCTGGATGTAGCAAATGAGGTGGACAACCATTTCTGGCGTGATTTTCGCAAGGTTGTTAAGGCAGCGAACCCTGAAGCCTATATTGTTGGTGAAGTATGGAGCGACTCCTTGACCTGGCTTATGGGAGATCAATTCGATTCCGTCATGAATTATCCATTTGCCGACAAAGTGCTTCAGTTCTTCTGTGGTTCAATGGACGGTTATAACTTTGCCAACGAGATGGGTTCACTTATTATGCGCTATCCGCAGCAAACCAACGAAGTGATCTTTAATATGCTGTGCAGCCATGATACTCCTCGCCTGCTCACCCGGTTAGGAGAAGACAAACGCCGATTAAAGTTGTCGGTTGTATTTCTTTTCACCTATATCGGTACACCTTGTATCTTCTACGGCGACGAAGTTGGGATTAGTGGTGATGCTGACCCGGATTGTCGAAAATGTATGGAATGGGACCCTGCCAAGCAAGACAGAGAACTGTATGATTTCTATCGTCTGATGATTGATTTACGCAAAAGCAATGAAGCCCTGCGCAAAGGACGCTTCCGATTCCTCAAGGCGGATCACAATGATCCCTGTATCGTGTACGAGCGTGTGGATGACAACCTTCACTTTACCGTATGGATGAACAATACACCTCAAGATCGAACGCTTTCTCATCCCATGGAAACAAAAGACTGGAAAGATGCATTAACTGAAGAGCCTGTGTTTCCAGCCGATGGAATGATGAACATTAAGCTTGACCCCTATGGGTATCGCATTTTGTACAGACAGCTTGATCCGGCAACTATCCAACACAACTGAGGTTTAAATTCTAAACAGTCATATAAAAGAAAAGAAAAACACTTCCACCGTCTCAGATGATACTTCATTCTGAACTTTTGGAAGTGTTTTTCTTTATTTGATTAAAAAAAGCCACAGCATGATATGCTGTGACTTATTCATGATTGCATCAGTTTACAGGGTCAAGTGTGATCCGACGATAAATGTCCATATATTCTTCAGCTGAGACGTTCCAACTGTATTCTCCGCCCATTGCATTTTTCACAATTTTCTTCCAATGTTCTGGCTGTTTGTAGATCTCCTCAGCACGCCGAATGGTACTCATCATGTCATGAGCGTTAAAGCTTGTGAATGAGAAACCATTACCTTCTCCAGTAAACTCATTGTATGCCTGCACAGTGTCGTTCAGACCGCCTGTTTCCCTTACGAGAGGCACACTCCCGTACCGCAGAGCCAGTAGCTGACTAATACCACATGGTTCGAACCTCGATGGCATCAGGAAGATATCACTGCCTGCATAGAAACGGCGGGATAACCCATCGTTAAACGTGATCTGTGCAGACATTTTGAGCGGATAACGATTCGCGGCTTCACGGAACCAGTGTTCATACATAGGCTCTCCTGTTCCCAATACCGCGAATTGAATGTCATCATAGTACAGCAATTCATCAAGGATACGGCAGACCAGATCAAGCCCCTTAGAGTCGACGAGTCTTGTCACCATCACCATGAGTGGTACATCAGGACGAACAGGCAATCCAAGTTCCTTTTGCAGTTCAATTTTGTTCTCCGTTTTCTTGGACAGACTTGTTCTGTATTTCACTGGAATTTTGGTGTCCGTTGCCGGGTTGTAACTCTTGGTATCAATCCCGTTCACAATCCCGCTGAAACGATCTCCAAGTGAACTGAGCAGTCCGTCCAGGCCGTATCCATAATAAGACGTTTGCACTTCCTGTGCGTATGTTGGGCTTACGGTTGTCACATGGTCAGCGTACACAATTCCTGCTTTCAAGAAATTGACGTTACCGTAATATTCGGCTCCATCCACGGTGAAATATCGATCGTCCAGCTCAAGGATATCACTGAATAACTCATGCGGGAATACCCCTTGGTACAACAAGTTATGTATGGTGAATACCGTACGAATATCACTGTAGAATGAATCATGTCTGTAATGGGCTTCAAGCACCAAAGGAATCATTCCAGCATGCCAGTCATGACTGTGCAACACGTCAGGCTTGAATTCAATCTGTGGCAACACTTCGAGAACTGCACGGTTGAAAAAGGCGAAACGTTCGCCATCATCCATATAACCGTACACTCCATCACGCCCAAAATAATACTCATTATCCACAAAATATACTGGAATCCCATCATGAACAAGCATTTCTATCCCACAATAGGGTCTGCGCCAGCCAAGAGGCACATCCGTTGTAATTACGGGCTGTAACGCGTCTTTATACTCATCGGGAATACCCTTGTACTTAGGCATAATCACCCGCACATCTGCCCCGCTCTTCTTCAAAGCAAACGGGAGAGCACCGATTACGTCAGCAAGGCCTCCTGTTTTGATAAATGGATGTACTTCAGCAGCAGCAAATAGAATATTCATGCCTTTGTCCTCCTCTTCGGTTTGAGCGTGTTGCTTTCCTTTTTATTCTTCGTTTTTGAACTGACGGAAGTTATACTCGCAGGTGATTCATCCGTTTTCCGACGTGTGTTCTTTTTTAGAATCACGATGCTAAGCGGAGGTAATACCAATTCGAGACTATGCGGATGCCCATGAAAAGGAATCTTTTCGGTAGGCAGTTGCATATCATTAGTAATGCCTGAACCGCCGTACACGGAATGGTCACTGTTCAGAACTTCGGTATACATACCGGGACGCATGACACCAATCCGGTAACGCTCCCGCTTGACCGGCTGAAAGTTAATGAGCACAAGGAGTGTATCCGCAGGTTTTTTTCCTTTGCGTACGTATGAAATGACACTCTGGTCCTGATCGTCCGGAGTGATCCATTCATAACCGTCCAAGGAATGATCAAGCTCCCACAAAGCTTTTTCACTCAAGTACAGGTTAGACAGCTCACGCTCAAACTTATGCAAATTGCGGTGACTGTCATAATCCAGCAAGAACCAATCCAGTTGATCCTCATCTTTCCATTCGATGAACTGGCCAAAGTCTCCACCCATAAACAACAGCTTTTTCCCTGGGAAAGTCATAAAATAGCCCAGAAAAGCACGCATGCCGGCAAATTTCTGCTCATAGGTTCCTGGCATCTTGTCGAGGAGCGACTTTTTGCCATGAACAACCTCGTCATGTGACAGAGGTAGCACATAATTTTCAGCAAAGGAGTATACGACCGGGAAAGTCAGCAAATGATGTTTGGAAGGACGCTCATGAAAATCAGATTCCATGTAATCAAGCGTATCGTTCATCCAGCCCATGTTCCATTTGTAGTTGAAACCCAGACCACCTTCATCTACAGGTAAAGTTACCATAGGCCATGCACTGGATTCTTCAGCCATCATCAATGCATAAGGGAAATACTTGAACACCGTCTCATTCAGCTGCTGCAAAAAGGCTACAGCTTCCTTGTTCTCCAGACCACCTTCATCATTGGTACGATATTGTCCTGGCTGCTTCTCAAAATCAAGCCGTAGCATACTCGTAACCGCATCAACACGGAGTCCGTCAAAATGATACATCTCCATCCAATATAATGCATTGGAGATCAGAAATGAACGAATCTCAGGTTTCGAGTAGTCAAAGCTAAGTGTGCCCCAGCCCGGCTTCTCTGCTAACATCGGATCTGCATACTCATACAAAGGCGTACCATCAAACATACGCAACCCATGAGCGTCTTTGGCAAAATGTGCAGGTACCCAATCCAGCAATACGCCAATCCCGGCCTGATGTAGTGTATCCACTAGATACATCAGATCTTTTGGATGCCCATAACGACTGGTTGGCGCATAAAACCCTGTGTTTTGGTAGCCCCACGAAAGGTCATATGGATGCTCACTGAGGGGCATCATTTCAACATGTGTATATTTCATTTCTAATAAGTAAGGAACAAGCAAATCAGCCATCTCGCGATAACTATAGAGGCTTCCGTCTTCTTTACGCTTCCAGGTTCCCATGTGCATTTCGTAAATATGTAGAGGTTTGTTATACATGGCACGTTGTTTGCGTCTCCAGGCTCCATCATTCCATTTGTACCCTTCGATTGAACTGGTGACAGAGGCTGTCTGAGGTCGAACCTCTGCTTGAAACGCATATGGGTCCGCTTTGAGCAATTCTGTTCCATCTTCCGTTAATATACGGAACTTGTATAAAGTTCCTTCGCTAATTTCCGGAAAAAAACGACTCCAAAATCCTGATTCGGGTATCTTATATAAAGGTTCCTTTTCGCCTTTCCATTCATTGCGGTCCATAGCCAGTCCTACTTCTAAGGCGTTTGGTGCCCACACGGTAAAGCGATACCCCTGAAGGCCATCGCAAGTCTCAGGTTGCGCGCCCAACATTCGATAACTGTGATGAAGGTTACCTTCATGAAATAAATAAATATGCTCCGGCAATATGTCCGGGTGTGCTAACGGTTGAATGGCCAAGAGATCACCTTCTTCTCAAGAAAATAGATATAACAGTAACCATTACCCCATTCTAGCCAAGTTGAAAAGAAAAATGCGGTGAATTAGAAAATGTTGTTCATTTTCAGAATTTTTACAGTAACAATCGTTTCATCTGCTCTACTTTGCGTTAATGATGTACTACAATGCACAATATTTTGGGAGGGAAACGATTATGTTTAATAAAGATTGCATCGCTATGCTGTTGGCGGGAGGAGAAGGGAAGCGATTAGCCCCTTTAACCTCGAGTATCGCAAAACCCGCTGTACCGTTTGGCGGGCACTACCGGATCATCGATTTTCCTCTCAGTAACTGCGTAAACTCAGGGATCGATACTGTAGGAGTATTGACGCAGTACCAAGCGGAATCTTTACACGATCACATCGGTGGAGGAGAACCATGGGGACATGGTAACTCAAGTGAGGCAGGAATCTCCTTGCTTCCATCTTATCATACAGGAAATGACGAATACTTGGGAACGGCGGATGCTATTTATAAAAATATCGACTATATCGACCAACAAAACCCCGAAAATGTTCTAATTTTGTCGGGTGACCATATTTATCATATGAATTATCGCGATATGTTGGAGGCTCATCAAGCCAATAATGCCGCAGCAACGATTTCAGTTATGGAAGTTCCATGGGATGAAGCACATCGCTTTGGAATTATGGCTGCCGATGCTGATTTGCGTGTAACCGAGTTTGCCGAGAAACCGGCTGAACCAAAAAGTAATCTGGCTTCAATGGGCATTTACATGTTCAAATGGGATTATCTGAAACGCCATCTCTTGCAAGATGCGGCTAACCCTGAATCCAGCCATGACTTCGGTAAAGATGTTATTCCTCAAATGTTGAACGAAAATAATCCCCTCTTTGTCTATAACTTTAATGGTTATTGGAAAGACGTAGGTACGGTTAAGAGCCTATGGGATGCACATATGGATCTGTTACACAACGAGGAAGACTGGAGTCTGCAAAAAGAAAACTGGCCGATGTTTACTCGCGACTGGCGCACCAAACCAAGTGCTTACAAAGCAAGACATACAAAGATCGAACATGTTACTTCCATGATTCACGACTCTTGTGCAATCGAAGGTCGTTCAGAACGTTCCGTTATCTTCTGCGGCGCAGAAGTGGGTAAAGGCTCTGAAGTTAAAGACAGTGTCGTTATGCCTAACGCACGCATAGGCCGTGGGGTTCACATCGAACGTGCCATCATCGGTGAAGGTGCAATAATCAAGGACGGTGCAATCGTTAAAGGTACGGCGGATGAAATTGTGGTCGTTGGACCTAACGAGATCGTCTCTGCCAAACCGGCTGTCCGTACGCAACCTGTTCGTATGTTGAAAGAAGTATATGAGAAAAGTGGGCGCCTGCGCGCTGGTGAACTTTCTTCATAATGAAGTAAACATAAGATGAAAAAGGCGAGCCTCAGATGGCTCGCCTTTTTTTGGTGTTGATATGGATATTATAAAGCGTACATGCTCGATCATCAGATAGAAAAATCTCTTATCTTTTGAAACCTTAAGACTTTTCTAGATCTGATTTTGTATCGCTAGCATCACTAGCTGTTCGCTCATCTGTGACTTCAGCATCACCAGACGCGGTTACAGATTCTTCTGGACCCATCTCCTCAGCCACAGCCGGTAACGTAACCGTAACGGTTGTACCAGATCCAAGTTCACTCTGCATCGTGATCGTTCCCTCATGCAGTTCTACCAGTTCTTGCGTAATCGCAAGACCCAGTCCCGTTCCCCCATTTTGATGATTCACCTGGAAGAAGCGGTCCCGTACTTTGATTAGGTGTTCTTCACTAATTCCGATACCGGTGTCCTGAACAGCTGCAATGATCTGACCATTCTCCTCTTTGACCGACAAGAAGATCCAGGAATTCTCATGTGAAAATTTGATCGCATTATCCACAACATTCAGGAAGACTTGTTTCAGTCTGTTACCGTCTCCATGGACATTATAAGCACGAGTCTCGTCCGTTTCCAACTTGAGATGGACCTGTTTTTGTTCCGCTTTGGCCCAGACATTCAACATCGTTTCCTGTACAATTTCACGAATGTTGACGGTTCCTTTGACCAGCTTCATCTGATTCTGCTGCAATTTGGAGAAATCCAGCATCTCTTCAACAAGTCCAATCAGTCGTTCGGTTTCCTTGGAGATAATACCCATACCGATACGGGTTTCTTCCGGATCATAACCGCCTGAATCGAGTGTCTCACTCCAGCCCTTAATACTGGTCAAAGGTGTTCTTAATTCATGTGAGATCGAAGAGATAAAATCATCCTTGATCTGATTACTCCGCACAATCTCATGTGCCATGAAGTTAAGTGTTGATGCCAATTCGCCCAGTTCGTGCTTATAATTCCCCTTAACCCTTACATCCAGCCGTCCTCTAGCCATTTGGGCAGATACTGCGGTGATGTTGTTAATTGGACGTACAATGGAATTTGCCATACCAATACTGATGATCAACACTATAGCAAGCACGCCAACACCGACGGCAGCGGCGAGTAGTCCCATATTCAACAGCTTTGAATTCACATCTTCAAGTGATGTCAGATATCGAATAACATAAGTATTTTCGCCGCCCAGATCAAACTTGTGTGAAACGGCCATGACGGATTCTCCAGTACCTGGTTGTCTTCCAATCCAGCGTCCCATATCCCCATTCAGAGCCTGCATAATATCACTGGTTTGGAGCACAGCACGGTCAGATTCAAAAGCAGTCGAACTCGCCAATACGCGCCCGTTCAGATCCAAAATTTCCAATTCAGTATTGGACAATGCCAAGTTCACAAGGAGTCTAGACAGATTATTGCCATCCTCCGTAGTATTCTCACGAGCGATCGGCTCGAAAAAGTCCTTTGAATTAGAAATGTGGGTACTAATCGTATTGTAGATACTCTCATAATAATACCTTTGAACTGCCAACATAAATACGAATTCGACCAACAGCAGAGCGAGAAAAACTACAAAGAAATAATGTAGTACGATCTGCCGTGTAATGCCTTTTTTAATCATTGCTCCCGGCCCTTCCATTTGTACCCGTGACCCCATACAGTCTGCAGGTATTCGGGCTCGGAAGGATTGTTCTCAATTTTTTGACGCAGACGACGAATGTTGACATCCACAATTTTTGGATCACCCATGTACTCTTTGCCCCATACGTGATCTAACAACACATCGCGGCTGAGCGGTGTATTTTCTTTTTCCAGGAAAAACTGAATCAAGGAAAACTCCGTTGGAGTCAACTCAATGGCTTCATTCTGTTTTTTGAATTGCTTCGAGATCAGGTCCAGTGAGAATGGCCCGGACTGGAACGTAACCTTTGCCGCAGTTTCCCGATGCACGTTCACTCGACGCAATAAAGACTGAATACGTGCAATCAACTCTGTTGGGCTGAAAGGCTTGCTGACGTGATCATCTGCACCAACGGAGAGTGCGTACACTTTATCCTGTTCCTGAACTTTCGCGGTCAAAAAGATGATGCCCAGACGTTCATTGGTTTCACGGATCCGTCGACACACCTCAAATCCATCAATACCTGGTACCATAACATCCAGCAGAGCCAGATCAATATCCGGTACTGTCTGCAGTATGCGAAGCGCTTCATGACCGTCACCCGCTTCAAGCACTTCGAATCCGTTTCTCTTTAAATTAATCACTATAAAACTGCGGATGGATTCTTCATCCTCAAGAATAAGTACTTTACTCATTAAGTTCTCCCTTTCTATTCAGCTGAGAAGTATTGCTCAGTGCATCTTTACCCGCCTCTGATTGTGCTACCCGTGAAGCAATAACCCGATCTTTGGTACGCGTAATTTCCTTCCAGCTTTTACCCTTCTCCTGTTCCCACTTGGAAAGGGTGAAATATTTGATCTCTGCTACGGTTTCGTCCGTATCAATCATTTTAAATCGAATATATTTTTCCTTCTCCGATTTGGTGTCAATAGTGATCTTACCGTACCACTCTGGCTTGAGATTTAGATGGAATAAATCAGCATCATCTCGGAATTGGAATGAGACAAATTTCTTGCTATCTTTGCCATCCCACTGATAATAGGTGTAAAACCACAACCGAGAGTCAAATACGTAATGCTCCCAACCTTTTGGAGTCTCTTTGAGCCCAAACTCAATAATACCATCATTATCAACATCACCGCTTAAAATTTTGTCATCTCTATACGTTTGATCCGGTGATTTGAAAGCATTGACTAACTTGTTATCTTTAACATACATAATTTGCGAGAAGGAACTCCGATCATCCAGCTCGGCATCCAGTACAATGCCCATCTGTCCTTTGGCAATCTCTCCGCCCAGAGCATTATAAACTTCTTTAACGGTATAATCGGTCTGCACCCGATCAACTTCCTTGAAGCTGCCATCTTCGTACTGGTATAACGCAATCGTTGCAAAACCGCTGTTGTTCAGCGAAATGATAACAAAATCACTTTTACCATCTCCGCTCAAATCCAGCGTGTTCCCCTGCGCATCATCAATGATATATTGATTATACGGAACTCCACCCAAGACCTGCTCCAGTGCCCCGCCCTTGTAGGAATATGCAGTCAGGGCTTTCTGCTCCTGCAGGCTTACACCAAGAATAATATCCGGATTTCCGTCATTCGTAATATCCAATACTTTAAAGGATTGCAACTCATTTCCCGGCACATCAAATGTAAGTTTTTTAACCCATGTGCCTCCCTGCTCTTCCAAAATCATGCCATGGATTCGCACATTCTCATTTGGTGTCTCATAAAAAACAATCGCTTCCCGAGTTCCATCCCCATTCAGGTCTTCCACCCGAATCATGCTGGTATTATTCATATCCTTGGGACGAATCAATGTACTCTCTGGCGGCAGTTTAACCTGAACCACGTTGTACAGTTTCTCCTTATCGGTGGACATCATTGGTTTTCTCATCAAACCCTTGGGGTCACTTATGACTGTGCATCCGCTTAGAACAGAACCAAGCATAATTGCCATAGTTCCTGCTGCTACAAAGCGTCCCCACCGTGAATTAAACAATCTCATCACTCTTTTCAATAGTTTAAATCTGGTTTTTTTCTTGCTGTGTCAGTCTTCGTCCACGAATATCAAAAGCAATCTTGCCTTCTGCCAATCCCCAGATCCGTGTGGCATGTTTCTCAGCAAGTTCAATAGGCAGTACTGCAATGACTGTTGCACGTTCTTCTTCACATAATTTGCGCAGCGTTTCCAGCACCGAATCTGCTGTGTGAGGGTCAAGACCAATCACTGGTTCATCCGCCAAAACGACTTTGGCACCGTGAGCAAGTGCTCTTGCAATAGCAACACGCTGCTTCTCGCCACCACTGAGCTTCTCTGCTATTTGATGTGCTTTATCAAGTAATCCCAATCCTTCGAGATAATCCATAGCACCCATATAATCATCGGAACGTACCATACCGGTTACCATTCTCCATACAGGAGTCTGACCTGATCGTCCGATTAATACATTTTTAAGAGCCGTACGTCTAGGAAATAATTCTGGATTTTGTTCCAAGTATGCCCATTCCCGTTTGATTTTCCGTTTTCCGGACCAGCCTTCTTTCAAAATCTCGGCGCCATCCACCGTAAACCGGCCGGAATCCCATTTTTCCATCATGGCCAAACATTTAAGCAACATGCTTTTACCGCTACCGCTTGAGCCAACTACAGCTATCATTTCACCCTGTTGCATATCAAATCGAATATCCCGCAGAACGGGAACGCGGTCCACGCCAACGGATTTACTCAAGTTCTCTACTCTGATCATCGCGATGTCTCCTCTTGTCCATGTTTTTCCCTACCACTAGTGTACTCGGAAATGGACATCAATTTCCATGCGAACACCAGCTTCTATTTTAACACAGATTCGAGCTCAGGTTTACGACGAAATAATATACCTGCCACGCCGAAAAGAAGGTACATGATTCCGAGCAAGGTGAACATGCTTCCGGGTGAAATCCAGTTGATCATCTGACCACCCAGATTCGGTCCAATAATACTTCCAATCGTGAAATGAAAAGACGCCACAACGTTGGCTGCAGGCAGCAACACTTTAGGCAGAATATCTGCGGCATAGGCCAGGCCCAGTGAGAAAAAGGAGCCGACCAGGCCGCCTGCGATTGTTAACAATACAAGCGTCCACCAGAAATGCGTACCTGCCACTGGAACCAGCATGAAGATGATTCCCCCGCTGATGCCCGCAAACATCAATATCTTCTTCCGCCCATATCGGTCACTCAACATTCCGAGAGGTAATTGAAGGAACAAACCTCCAATCCCGATAAAAGGAAGTAACGACGAAATCTGATTGGTATCGAATCCAATACGTAGCCCATAAACGGGGAAGTTACTATTCATACCCGCTTCCATATATCCGTATAAGAGTGCTGGTAAAAGTGCATACCAGGCCCATGCCAGACTACGACGGAAGCGACGTTCAGGCAGTTGGCCATGCTCTGCTTTTTCCGGTTTTGTATCCGGAAGCTTCATTAATACCAGTATAAGCACTGCTGCTATACAGATGAACAAGACCCAGAAAGGGACAGCATCACCGAAGCCAAGCAGCTTAATTCCCAGCGGTCCAATACTGAAGCCCAGCCCGTAGGACATGCCATATAGTGATATGTAGCGTCCACGCTTTTCAGGTGCAGTAACAAGTAGCACCCAGAGCTGAGCCGCATAATGAAGTGCGCTGTCTCCTATTCCAACGATCAGACGCAATATGAACCATATTTTAATATCTGGTAAATACGGAAATAGTATTAAAGGGACCATGACTAATATCAGGCCACCTACAATCAACTTTTTGAAACCGAATGCACCCAGTAGTCTCTCCGCAACGAGAGTCATGGCAAAAGAGCCAATGTACAACGCGGCGGCGTTTAATCCGTTTAAACCTGGTGAAACCCCTTTTTGCTCCAAAAAAATCGAAAGCACAGGTAGCAAAAGCCCCTGACTTATTCCCGCCACCACAATAACCGTAATCAAAATGAGATAGTTGGCTGTCGAGTGTGATAGTTTGGGACGAGTAATCGATGACACGAATTCATTCCTCCTGCGAGCACACAAAGAAAAATCGCCATCGCTGACGACTTTTGTATGTTATACATATGGTTTTAAACTGCTATTCAAAGATCAGGGCTTTGCCCCGGACTTGAACATTATAGTGGACAACGCCCTGCAAAACAAGCCATAATAGAGGTTGTTCAAAAAGTTCACTTTTGATTACGAATCATGCCTAGTGGCATCATCAGCTTCGAAGATGAATTTCAGCCGAAATGTCCGTTGCTCACGTAGTTTTCCTACGCTCCGCTACTCCATTTCCATCTTCTTGGTACTGAAAACCAGACTTTTTGAACACGCACTAATCGTACTTAAGTCGCTGCGTACATTTAGATGTGACGGGAGGATTCTGCAACAATATGGCTTATCATGTGACAATTGATGTTTCACCGATATATGAAATGCTCAACAGCTTTCTGGTTTATGTCACGAAAAAATGGATTCAGCATCTGGATATTGGTCCTGAATGGATTCTGGAAGTGGAAGGCAAACTAAGTTCCAATGTACGAGCTGCGCTCGCACCTGCTGCCACTTGGCCTTTTGATGATTTTGATGTTTTGTTTGCATGGGCAGCCTATCAAAATGATACATCGGAGAATCGTGATTTCCTGGACATGCTTGCCGGAATGACAGCGGAAGACCTGTTTGCACGTGTTTCTCCTCTTCTGCCGGCTCTTACAATAGAAGAATCTACGCGCATTCGGAACAGTTATGTCCCATTATTGCGACTATGGGATGAACACTACTGTCAGAATATGAGCGAAGATCAGCGTGTGTGGCTGGAAGAAGATGCCGAAGAAAAACGCATTTTGCTTGATAAAATGGGCTCTGAACTGCTTATTGAATATGCTACAGCGGGCGTTCTTGTTGAACCGATGCCTGGACTGAACGAAGTCATCCTCTTCCCAACGGTTCACAATCGTCCTATTAATATGTACTGCTTCTATGAGGGTATGATGATCATGCAGTATCCCGTAGATGCACCTGAAGAGAACGAAGACCAGCCACCAACATGTCTTTTACGTTTCACCCATGCGCTGGCTGATCCCGAAAGACTTCGCCTGCTTCGTTACGTATCGGATGAACCCAAATCCCTCGCTGAGATGTGTGAAGAATTGGGTAAAGACGAAGACACGGTCAAAGACCAGGTTATGGCGCTACGCATCGCAGGTCTGCTACGGACCCATCTGCTCGGAAGTAACCGTAAAGAGAAATACAGTATTCGGCCGGATGGCGTATCTGAATTAAATATGTTCCTGGAATCCTATATTCGCATTTAATTTAGTTGAACCATTGTGGATTTACTGGCTACAAGGAGTGAGTTAGATCATGAAAATAATGAAACAACATATTTTGTTTGACCTTGATGATACACTCGTATATTGCAACAAATACTTCAACCTGATTTTGGGAGAGTTCTTTGAGAATATGCAAGAGTGGTTTGATGGACATTCTCTGACAACACAAGAGATTCGGGAAAAACAGCTGGAGATCGATGTAACCGGAGTGAACAAGCTTGGTTTTGCGAGTCATCATTTCCCGCAATCCCTGATTGATACCTATCGTTATTTCTCCGGCAAGTTCGCCAGATTAACCTCTCCCAGAGAAGAATCTTATCTGAGCAAGTTGGGTATGAGTGTGTACGATCAGGAGGTTGAACCCTACCCTCATATGGTTGAAACGCTTGAGAACCTCAAGGGTGCTGGACACTCCCTCTACTTATATACCGGCGGCGAAACCGTGATTCAGCAGCGCAAGATTGATCAGATGAAACTCTCAGCTTATTTTGATGATCGGATCTATATCCGACAACACAAAAACGTCGAGGCACTGGAAGGCATTCTGTCTAATGGTCCGTTTGATCGTCGTGCAACATGGATGATTGGCAACTCACTACGCACAGATATTATGCCTGCGGTAAAAGCCGGAATTCACAGCATTTATATCAAACAACCGAATGAATGGCAATACAACATCGTAGAACTTCAGCCTAATCCGGAAACGTCGATGTATACCATCACTGCACTGGAAGAGGTACCAAAAGTCATACACGAAAATATACAACAGCAGCAACAGAAAAGGACCCTTGGATAAGGGTCCTTTTGCTGTATGTTAACTGTTAACTAAGATCAAGCATCCTGCTTCTCGCCAGATAATTTGCCTGTTACCACATCTTGCAAAATAATACGTGCTTTCACCGTACTCCCGTCTTTTCGTTTGAACGACAATACTTGTGTACTGCCCTTCTCAATCAGCGATTTTAACATCGTACTGGTGATTTTTTTGCCTGCATACTCTTTCCAGACCACAAATGAACAGCCTTCCTTGAAACGTGAGCATCCATAACCCTTCTTGCCCTCTATAATCTGACCCGAGCAGCCAGGAGAAGGGCAAGGTGCCAGTAACTCTCTCACTCCAGATGAGCTCGCACTTGAGGACGGCGCCTTGGTGGTCGTGCTTTTCCCACTGCCAACTCTCGATGAAGATGCCGAAGTCTGACGGGACGTTTTTACAGTTGAACCGCCACTAGCCGTCTTGGCTGATGTCCTTGTATTGCCTGCCTGGGTTCTGGCTCCCTTGCCTTTCCCCCTGCCTGCCCGTGAATCTTCTCCAAAAGCATCTGCTGGTGCTGGGGCTTGTACACGCACTTTCTCAATGATGGACAAGGTGAATTTCTTAACGTTCTCCATGAACTTGTCCTGACCCGCCTCACCTTTGGAAATCTGATATAACCTTCTTTCCCATTGCCCGGTCATCTCAGGTGAAGTTAACAGATCTACACCCGCGCGACGAATCAACTCAATAGCCGTTCTGCCTTTGAGCGTTAACTGCATTTTCTTCCCTTGCAGCGTAATGTAACCTACGTTTTTGAGGCGTTCAATTGTAGCCGCACGTGTAGCCGGAGTACCCAGGCCACTATCTTTCATCGCGTCTCGCAGCTCTTCATTCTCGATCTGCTTGCCTGCACTCTCCATCGCTTTCAGCAATGTTCCCTCGGTATAACTCTTGGGAGGCTGGGTCGCCTTCTCCTTGAACTCACTCTTCGTGCATTGAACAGGCAATTCAGGTTGCACACTAAAAGCCTTGTCCGTCCACTCTTCAGCTTCCTCTTCCTCATTGCCGTTTTTCTTGGTCTTCTTCTTGCCTGCACCGCCCTGTTCCTGATCTCCAGAACCGAGAACCACTTTCCATCCGAGGGACAACAGCTCTTTGACAGATGTCTTAAACTGATGTTTCTCCACTTCGGTGAGCACGGTATGTTGCTTATACTCTGCCGGAGGATAAAAGTGAGACAAGAAACGTCTGACAATCAAATCATAGATGTTCTGCTCATCCTTGGATAAGGTACCTGGTCGCTTCAAAGTAGGTAGGATCGCATGGTGATCCTCAACCCTGCTCGGATTACATACCCCTTTATTATTCTTATGAACAAGCTCCGGCTTGGCCCCCTGCGCAAGCTCACTATAGGTACCATTTTTAAGCAGGTTTAGTGTTTTTTGCATACCTTCAATATTCTGTTCTGTAACATAGTTGGAGTTTGTCCGCGGATACGAAATTACCTTGTGTTTTTCATACAAGGCCTGTGCGATATCCAGTGTTTTTTTGGCTCCATACCCAAACTTGGCATTGGCTTCACGCTGTAAAAGGGTCAGGTCATACAAACGATACGGATACTCCTTCGTCTGCTTCGCTTCGTATTTGGTAATCTGCCCTGTCTTGCCCTTCACACTGGCTGCAATGGCCTCTGCTGCCTCCGCATCGGTCAACTTATCTCCCTGACGCAGTCCCCGGTACTCAACACCTTCCTGCCGAAACCAGGCGGCTACTTCATAAAAGGTCTGTGACTGGAACGCTTCAATCTCGATTTCACGATCGTAGATTAGCGCGAGTACCGGCGTCTGCACACGGCCTACAGACAACAATGCATTATGGCGGGTTGTAAACGCCCGTGAGGCATTCATCCCGATCAGCCAATCGGCTTCACTTCTGGCGCGAGCAGCATGGGTCAGATTTTCAAATTCAGAGGCATCCTTCAGACCATCAAAACCACGTCTAATGCTCTCTGCCGTCAAATCCGATATCCATAAACGCTTTACAGGCTGACGCAGCTTCAATTGCTGTTGTATGAGGGCGAAAATGTACTGACCTTCTCTCCCTGCATCGCAAGCATTAACGATCGCTGAAGCCCGTTTTGCCAGTTCTCCAATCATTTTAAGCTGATCTTTAGTCCTCGGATTGGGTACAATCTTGAACTGATCGGGTATGATCGGGAGGTCCGCTATATTCCAGCGTTTGTACTTTGTATCATAGGCATCCGGTTCAGCCAGTCCAAGCAAATGCCCTATCGCCCAAGTGATGATGTAATGTTCACCCTCCAGATACGTGCGATTGTTCTTGGCCTTTGGTTCTATGACGGCGGCAATGGTTCGACCCATGTCGGGTTTTTCCGCTATAACCAGTGTCTTCATCCGTCCATCTCTCCTCCTTCACCGTCCGCATGACGGCAAAAAGGGGCATTCCGCCGACGGAAGCCCCTTGCTTCTGAAACTCATTATATCAGATTTTGGATTCGGGAGCACCTTCCCGAAATGAATTATCCTGCTGCCTGTTCCTTTAATACATGCTTTTGTCTGCACTCTTTGCATACTCCTTGGAAATCCAGACGATGATCCGTAACAGCAAAGCCATACTGACGCTCGATTTGTTGTTCCAAACGAAGCAGACCATCTTCCATAATCTCTTCCACTTTACCACATTCTGTACAGATCAAATGATGGTGGTGATGGGAACCGTCTGTACTTCGCAGATCAAAGCGCGCAGCGCCGTCACCAAAGTTAATCTTTTCAACGACCTGAAGGTCACTCAGCAGTTCGAGAGTGCGGTATACGGTAGCCAATCCAATCTCAGGGAACTGCTCCTTAACCAGCAGAAAT
This sequence comes from Paenibacillus sp. BGI2013, assembly GCF_002843485.1. NCBI lineage: Bacteria > Bacillati > Bacillota > Bacilli > Caryophanales > Paenibacillaceae > Paenibacillus > Paenibacillus sp. BGI2013. Next base: position 738,679 of record NZ_PJFA01000003.1, on the reverse strand, counting down.
ACTTCCTCTGCGCTAAAATGATCCTTTTCATGTTCAAGCAATACACGTACAGTAACTTCCCGTTGTTGTGTTAACTTATATCCTTTTTCAACCAATTGATTTTTAATGTGAAAGATCTGTTCTGAAATGGACTTGTCCCGGTTACTTGCCATAGCAGGTCGCACCTCCGATTTATATTCATTGAAATTTACTTTTATCGTACGGATTCATGGTTTCAGTTAATCCTTATTTATAATCATTATAATATAATAATAAATCTTTATCACTTAAAAAGCAATGATATTGCTCACACTTACATGAAATATGTAGTCAAATTGGTTAAAATAACAGCAAACAACCCTCGCTGATCGCGAAGGTTGTCATTGATATCTTGTTCTATACTTTACACCAGAACCGAAGCACCCATCAAGTATTTGTCCACTTCACGAGCAGCCTCCCGGCCTTCATTAATTGCCCATACAACCAAACTTTGACCACGACGCATGTCACCTGCTGCAAATACTTTATCCACATTGGTGTTGTATTTGCCGTAACGTGCCTTAACGTTTGTGCGACGATCTGTTGCAAGTCCCAGTTGCTCTACCAACGTTTGTTCCGGTCCATCAAAACCAATGGCAATCATGGCCATCTGAGCCGGGAATACACGCTCTGTACCGGGAATCGGCTGATAAATTTTGCGACCAGTCTCATCCACAATACGCTCGATCTGTACTGTATGCAATTCTTTGAGGTTCCCCTCATCGTCTCCGACAAATTTCGTTGTCATGATGGAGAACTCACGCGGATCTTGACCAAACAACGCTTTGGCTTCCTCTTGCGCATAATCAAGTGTGTATACGTTCGGGAATTGTGGCCAAGGATTATTAATGCGATCACGCTCCATAGGCGCTTGTGTATGCGTACCGAATTGAGTGATCGTACGACAACCATGGCGCAGCGATGTAGCCACACAGTCAGATCCTGTATCACCGCCACCAATGACGATAATATCTTTATCTTTAGCGGACAGATATTGACCATCTTCCAGATTGGAGTCCAGATAACTCTTAATACTGCCATTCAGGAAATCCATTGCGTAATGAACGCCTTTTAAGTCGCTGCCTTCAATATTGAATTCACGCGGCTTCGTTGCACCACCGCACAATACAACAGCGTCATACTCATCCACCAGCTGTTGTGCTGCAATATCTTTACCAATCTCGGTGTTCGTAATGAATTGAATGCCTTCTGCTTCGAGCAGATCAACACGACGTTGAACTACGTTTTTATCCAATTTCATCGTTGGGATACCGTACATCAGCAATCCGCCGACACGGTCCGAACGCTCATATACGGTTACCGAGTGTCCTGCTTTATTCAACTGAGCCGCAGTAGCCAATCCCGCTGGACCTGAGCCTACGACAGCTACACGTTTACCCGTACGTTTTTCAGGAGGTTGGGGAACCACCCATCCTTCTTCGAAACCTTTTTCAATAATAGCTTCTTCAATGGTTTTGATGGTTACAGGCTGACCAATTAAGCCAACTGTACATGATCCTTCGCAAGGAGCTGGACAGACGCGACCTGTAAACTCTGGGAAATTATTCGTTTTGTGAAGGCGCTCAAGTGCTTCTCTCCACAGTCCGCGATATACAAGATTATTCCATTCTGGAATCAGGTTATGCACGGGGCAACCTGACGTGCCACCAATCATATCTATACCTGTATGGCAATACGGGGTACCACAATCCATGCATCGTGCACCTTGTGTTCTGAGCTCTTCTTCAGCCATGTGTTTATGAAACTCTTCCCAATCCTTAATCCGCTCCGCTGGCTCACGATCTGTTGGCAGTTGACGTTTGTATTCCATAAATCCAGTAGGTGTAGACATCTTACGTTTTCCCCCATCCGTTCTTGTCTTAATCCCTTCATGTGCATGGTTCTATATGAAATGGATTACTCATTACTTGAGTTTTTGTCTATTGTATCACAAAATCTTCTCGAAGATATTTCAATTATAGTAGCATTTACTGTGCTGAATATTAAATGGATTATCCGCATAATTATTTGTATTTTATACATCATATCTTTCAAGTCTACCCATGGTCAATACCCTTATTTTGGTGTTAAATGTGATTTTGAACTGCGAAATCTGGTGTGTGTTAAAGAAATAAAAGGTCGAAACGTTAAGTAAATGTCAGATAATTTGTCATCAAATCCAACATATTTTGCTATAAATCGTTCTCAATTCCGAATATCAGACCTGTTTTAGGGCTTCACAACGTTAAAACCCCAAAACTTTTACACTTTTTTACTGTTTAATGCTTGGCCGTATGTATAATATACATAAATACCAATTACTCATGTGATATTAATGTTATATGTATTCGAGTTTAAACAAGTGACTCATTTTTTTTATAAAGAAAAGACGCTGTTCACGAATATTTCGCAATCAGCGCCTCTCATCATACAAATACGACCGAAGTCAGGAATTTCTTATGTCATATTTACCGTTTACGTTCGTAAAATTCGAATGTATACGCATGAACATTTTTTTCATCCTGTTCGCCTTCAATCTGTTCAATCAGTTCCCATTCGGACCAATCCACTTCAGGGAAAAACGTATCTCCCTCAAAATTCTCATGAATTTTGGTCACCACAAGACGATCTGCAAGTGGCAGGAACTCACGATACACTTGGGAACCCCCAATTACGCACAGTTCCTCACCTTTGGTTACACTCAGACCCTCCTCAATCGTATGTACGACTTCAGCCTGTTCCACCTTGTAGTTCAGATCTCTTGTCACTACGATATTACGACGCTGAGGAAGCGGCTTACCGCCAAAAGATTCCCACGTATTACGTCCCATGATAATGGTTTTGTTCAGCGTACGTTGTTTGAAAAAGGCCATATCCTTGGGTAAACGCCATGGAATCGAATTATTTAATCCGATCACACCGTTCTCCCCCATTGCCCATACCAATTCAATACTCAAGGGTAATACACTCCTTCAATCCAAGTCTCTTGTCGAGATTGAACACATAATTAGACTGCAATTGGAGCTTTAATGCCCGGATGATGCTGATAGTTCTCAAACTCAAAATCTTCAAACTTATAATCAAAAATAGAATCCGGCTTACGCTTGATTACCAGCTTAGGTAAAGCATAAGGTTCACGCTCCAGCTGCGTTTTAACCTGATCAACATGGTTAGAGTAGATGTGAACATCCCCTCCAGACCAGATGAAATCACCCACCTCAAGATCACATTGCTGAGCGATCATATGAGTCAAGAGCGCATAACTCGCGATGTTAAACGGCAATCCGAGGAACGTATCCACGGAACGCATCGTAAGCATACATGATAATTTACCCTCTGCAACGTAAAACTGAAACGCAAAATGACAAGGTGGAAGCTTCATATTATTGATCTCAGCCACATTCCATGCGCTGACAAGGTGACGACGTGAATCCGGATTATTTTTGATCGAATCAATGACTGCGGCGATCTGATCAATTTTTTCTCCGTTTGGGGCTTCCCATGTACGCCACTGCGAGCCGTATACCGGACCGAGATCCCCATTTTCGTCCGCCCAGTCGTCCCAGATCTTCACACCGTTTTCTTTCAAATAAGATATATTGGTATCGCCACTCAAAAACCATAACAGTTCATGAATAACCGATTTGAGATGAATTCGTTTGGTTGTTACCAGCGGAAATCCTTCGGAGAGATCATAACGGAGTTGTCTGCCAAATACAGATTGTGTTCCTGTTCCTGTACGGTCTCCTTTATGCACGCCGTTGTTCAGAATATCCTGCAATAAATCGAGATAGTTTTTCATGTTGAAATCCCCTCACTAAAGAATATTTACACTTACCACTCCATGACAGAACAACCTTCCGATCGCTGTTATCCCCAGATTTTTTTAATCTCCTTTTCCAAAGGTAAAATCCGGGGATAAAGGCGAAGCGTATGCTTCCGATGTAGCTTTCCTTCAGAAAGCTTTTAGCTCCGCTTCTTCAGGTTTTTTCCGTCCTCTACGTTCTCGTGTAAAAGGTTAGTTTAACTAAATATATAGACCGCGATTGGCTTGGAGCCACATCATGACTGATCATTACTACAGTGTACCACAAATTGAGTTGTTGGATAAAATCAATTCACTGAAACTTATGAGCGTGTAAATTTTCATCATATCACATACACGAGTATTTTATATTTCTCGACTCTTGCTCAGAAAAAAGAGACGAATAACGCGTTAACGTCATTCGTCTCTTCTGATATACGTATAATGCCGGACGGATCCGAAGCTTAGTTGATCTTAACGGGAGATGATGTGGATCGGGTGACCCATAACCAATTCCGCAGCTTCCATCACGATTTCGCCCAAAGTTGGGTGAGCGTGAATTGTGAGAGCCAGATCTTCCAAAGTAGCGCCCATCTCAATTGCCAAACCAAGCTCAGCAATCAAGTTGGAAGCTTCCAGACCTACGATTTGGCAACCCAATACAAGGCCGCTTTCTTCGTCAGCTACGATTTTCACGAAACCTTCAGCGTGGTTCAAAGATACAGCACGGCCGTTACCCGCATAAGGGAACTTGCCTGCTTTTACTTTGTAACCTTTTTCTTTAGCTTCTTTTTCAGTGTAACCTACGCTGGAACATTCTGGATCTGTGAACACAACAGCTGGCATACATTTGTAGTCAACTACAGATGGTTGTCCTGCGATTGCTTCAGCAGCCACTTTACCTTCATAAGAAGCTTTGTGTGCCAGAGCCAGACCAGATACGATGTCACCGATAGCAAAGATGTGAGGAATGCTGGTACGACCTTGGTGGTCAACTTTGACAAATCCACGCTCGTCAACGTCAACACCAATCATGTCGAGACCCAGTTCTCCATCTGTGTTTGGACGACGTCCAACAGTTACCAGCAGGTAATCTGCAGTTACTTCTTTGGACTCACCATTTACAGAGTACTTAACAGTTACATCTTTATCCGTTTGCTCAGCACTTTCAGCTTTTGCACCCGTTACGATTTCGATGCCTGTTTTCTTCATGTTTTTAGCCACGAGGCTAGTCATGTCTTTATCGAAACCTGGCAGTACTGTATCCAAACCTTCGATGATTGTTACTTTTGCACCGAATTTGGAGTACATTTGACCAAGCTCAGCACCGATATATCCGCCACCGATAACGATCATGCTTTTTGGTACTTCAGGCAAGTTCAGAGCTTCTGTCGAAGACAGAATGCGTCCACCAAATGGGAAAGGTTTCAGTTCGATTGGACGGGAACCTGTTGCAATAATTGCATTTTTAAATTTGTAACGTGGAGACTCGTGGTCATTGAATACACGAGCTTCGTTTTCGTTGATGAACATGCACTCACCGTTGAAAACTTCAACTTTGTTGCCTTTGAGCAAACCAGCTACGCCGCCAGTCATTTTCTTAACAACGCCGTTTTTGAACTCTTGAGTTTTGCTGAAGTCCACTTTTACGTTCTCAGCAGAGATACCAAAAGCTTCACCGTGAAGTGCAGACTCATATTGGTGTGCAGCAGAGATCAGGGCTTTGGATGGAATACATCCACGGTTCAAACAAACACCGCCCAGTTCGGATTTGTCTACGATCAATACGCTTTGGCCCAGTTGAGCAGCGCGGATGGCAGCTACATAGCCGCCAGGACCCGCACCAATTACTAATGTGTCGATATTGAGAGAAGCGTCGCCTACTACCATATCTTACACCTCCATAACAAGCAGCTCAGGGTTAGCGAGCAGCTGTTTAATGTAATTCATAAAGTTTTGTGCTGTTGCGCCATCGATGATACGGTGGTCAAAGCTCAGGGAAAGAGCCATTACAGGTGCTGCAACTACTTCGCCGTTTTTGATCACTGCTTTTTCGCTGATGCGTCCTGTTCCGAGAATAGCAACTTCAGGGAAGTTGATGATTGGAGTGAAGAACATACCGCCAGCAGAACCGATGTTACTGATGGAGATTGTGCTTCCTCTCATTTCATTCGCGCTCAATTTGCCTTCACGACCACGAGCAGCCAGATCACGGATAGAATCAGCAATCATCCAGATGGATTTACGATCAGCATCTTTGATAACAGGAACGATCAAGCCGTTGTCTGTATCTGTAGCAATACCGATGTTGTAGTATTTTTTGTAAACAATTTCGTTAGCTTCTTCATCAATCATAGCGTTCAGAGCCGGGAATTGGCGGGAAGCCGCAACCAGTGCTTTAACGATGAATGGCAGATAAGTAACTTTTGTTCCTTTTTTCTCTGCAATTGGTTTCATGCGAGTACGGAAAGCAACCAATTCAGTTACGTCCACTTCGTCCATGATTGTAACGTGAGGTGCTGTGTAAGCCGATTTAACCATTGCATTAGAGATCGCTTTACGGATACCTTTAAATGGTACGCGCTCTTCTTCAACGTGTTGATCAGCTGCAGCTGCTGGTGCTGCGGATTTTTTCTCTTCTTGAGCCGGAGCTTCGGAAGATGCCGCTGCGGAAGAACCGCCACCGTTTTTGAAGGATTCAACATCTTCTTTGGTTACTTTACCGTTGTTGCCAGTGCCGTTAACCTGAGCGATGTCTACACCTTGTTCGCGAGCAAATTTACGCACGCTTGGTGTTGCCAGAACGTCTTTGGCAGGTACTGCCGGAACGCTGTTGTTGCCGCCTTCTTTAGCTGCATCCGAGCTGGAAGCTGCTGCAGAAGAACCGCTTGTGTCAGCTCCGCCTTGAGCTGCATCTTTCTCTTGCTCGCCTTGATCGCCAGCAGGAGCGTCGTCTTGCTCAGGAAGTTCGCCTTCTGCATCGATGATCGCTACAACTTCACCAACGTGGCAGACTTGACCGTCTTTAGCGAATACTTCTGTAACTGTTCCGTTAACCGGACAAGGTACTTCTACAACCGCTTTGTCGTTCTGTACTTCCATGATGATGTCGTCGTCAGTTACTTTGTCACCGACTTTGATGTGCATCTTGATGATTTCGCCTTCGTGCAGGCCTTCGCCCAATTCAGGGAATTTATATTCAAATTTAGCCAACTGAAAAACCTCCTTGATTATGTGCTCAATCCTGAAAACAACCCTTAACTCCAAGAAACAACTGTTACTGCTAATGCAAATAACTGTTACTCAAGGGGCTAATGGCTGTTTACAGTGCAGCTTGCGCTGCGGTGTGAATCACCATACTGCGCCTTGCGGCATGTCAGATGATTAAATTAGAAATTTACGACTTTGTTAACCGCAGCAATGATACGCGCCGGGTTAGGCAGCCATGTATCTTCGATTTGTGCAAATGGATATACAGTGTCCGGACCAGCTACACGCAGAACCGGAGCTTCCAAGTGCAGGATTGCTTTTTCATTGATTTGGGCAATGACTTCAGCTGCAACACCTGCGCTCTTTTGAGCTTCCTGTACAACAATTGCACGGTTTGTTTTCTTAACGGAAGCAACGATAGTATCGATGTCGATCGGGCTAACCGTACGAAGGTCGATAACTTCAACTTTGATTCCTTGTTTTTCGAGTTCATCTGCTGCTTTCACAGAAGTGTGAACCATCATACCGTAAGTAATGATCGTTACATCAGAACCTTCACGAACAACGTTCGCTTTGCCCAATTCAACAACGTAATCTTCTTCAGGCACTTCTGCACGGAAAGCATGGTACAAGTTCAAGTGCTCCATGAAGAATACAGGATCGTTATCGCGAATAGAAGCGATCATCAGACCTTTTGCATCGTAAGGGTTAGAAGGAATTACGACTTTGATACCTGGTGTTTGCGTGAGCAGACCTTCCAGGGAATCTGTATGCAATTCTGCCGCTTTTACGCCGCCACCGAATGGTGTACGGAATACGATTGGAGAATTGTATTTTCCACCGGAGCGGAAACGCATACGAGCAGCTTGCACTACCATTTGGTCAAGGGCTTCGAAGATAAAACCAACGAATTGGATCTCAGCAACCGGACGGAAGCCTTGTACACCCAGACCTACAGCCAGACCACCAATAGCGGACTCAGCCAATGGTGTATCAAATACACGCTCTTCGCCAAACTCTTTTTGCAGACCTTCCGTTACACGGAAAACACCGCCTACATTACCTACGTCTTCACCGAAAAGCAGAACGTTAGGATCACGTTTCAACTCCACGCGAAGCGCATCACGGATTGCTTCTTTCATGTTCATTTGTGCCATTTGCTTCATTTCCTCCTTAAACATTGACAGTTCACATTTGAATTCGTACATGTATACCGGGACATTAAAGTCGCGGATGTTTATGCTTTATCGGAAAAAACTTATTGGAAATCAGCTTTTTGCTCTTCCAAGTGCTTAGGCGTTTGTTCGAACATGCTGTCGATCAAGCCTGAAATCGTCATTTTCTCGGTTTTTTCCGCTTTTTTGATCTCTTCATTTACTTTAGCTTTTGCTTCTTCTTTCACACGTGCTGTATCTTCTTCAGTCCAAAGACCTTTTTTCTCCAGATATTTAGCGAAACGTGCGATAGGATCTTTAGCAGACCATTCTGCCTCTTCTTCTTTTGTACGATACTTGGAAGCATCATCCGAAAGGGAGTGAGGACGGAAACGGTAAGTTACTGCTTCGATCAATGTTGCGCCTTCTCCGTTACGTCCACGCTCAGCAGCTTCCTGAACAGCTTTGATAACAGCGAAGATGTCCATACCGTCAACTTTAACACCTTTGATACCTGCTGCTACCGCTTTGTGAGCGATGGAAAGAGCTGCAGTTTGTTTAGCAAAAGGAGTAGTGATGGCATAACCATTGTTTTGTACAAAGAAGATAACAGGCAGTTTGTATACACCAGCGTAGTTCAGACCTTCATAGAAGTCACCTTCAGAAGAACCGCCATCACCTGTGTACGTGATAACAACTTGTTTTTGTTTCTTCAATTTGTAACCCATAGCGATACCCATTGCATGCAGAATTTGTGCACCAATGATGATTTGTGGCATCAATACATTAACGCCATCTGGAATTTGTCCACCATGTTGGTGTCCACGGGAGTACAAGAATGCTTGATAAAGAGGAAGTCCGTGCCATACGAGTTGCGGAATGTCACGATAGCCAGGACATACAAAGTCTTCTTTTTCAATTGCAAATTCACTACCAACCATTGTCGCTTCTTGACCAGATACTGGAGCATAGAAACCAAGACGACCTTGACGGCCAAGGTTTACTGCACGGTCATCCCAAGTACGGGTAAATACCATGCGGTACATAATTTCTTTTAATTGATCATCGGAAAGTGTAGGCATCATGTCTTTGTTAACAATTTCGCCGTCAGGAGACAGCACGGACAGAGCTTCTACATCCTCTGTATACACTTCATAAGGAACCTTGCTCATTTTTTTCTTCACCTCAACAAAAAATTTGAATATCAAGTTCCGCTGTTATAATATTATTATACACCTGTTTCACTCCATACGTCAAAGAAATCCGTAATTTTTTTATGTTTCCTGCCGGATTGTATGTATAACAGGGGCTTAATATTGGTATAACAGCATAATACATGATTGCGTGTTTGACCTAACCCCGCACAAGGGTAATCTTACCGTATTGCGCGGTCGAATGCAAAAAATTAACCGAGAAAGGTGACGTTTTATGACGGATTCCCGCTATTTGAAACGCACGATTGTGAAGGAAGAGATTGAAAGTCGCTATCTCGGAGAGAAGCGAACGCTCCGTATTTACCTTCCTCCGGGCTATAACGAATTGCTTAGCTACCCTGTCGTTTATTGTCAGGATGGCGAAGAATTTTTTAATTTCGGACGAATTGCTACAACAGCTAACCAAATTATTCTGGACGAAGGAGCCGAACCTTTCATTATTGTAGGGGTTCAGGTCGATGTGTCTGTGAGAACGCAGGAATATGCTCCATTTGGAGATCGGTTCAAGGCATATACCACTTGCTTCGCTGAAGAGATTATTCCCTATATAGAAGAGAAATATCCTGTGCGCCGTTCTCCGCAGGAACGCATTCTTGCCGGAGACTCGCTCGGTGGCAGTGTTTCGCTTCATCTTGCTCTGTTATATCCGGATCTGTTTACACGTGTGATCAGCATGTCTGGTGCCTTCTACTCTGCTTCACAGGAGATCTATGCCGCAGCTGAAGATCTGTCTTGGCTCTCGATCTGGATGATTGTTGGCTTGCAAGAGACTGATTTCGAGGCAGACACGGGTACGTATGATTTTGTTCAATTAAACCGGGATACTCGAGAATTACTGGAAAAGCGTGGTGCCCTCGTCTCCTATCAGGAGAAAGACGGAAAACACCAATGGGGTTTTTGGCAGAAGGAATTGCCCGAAGCATTACTTTATTTTCTCCAGGAAAGATAAAAGGACCACTTTAACAAGCGGCTGAAATGCCGCTATTTTTTTTCATTTTAATGATACCGCTTACAATTGTAACCTGAAAAAGAAGCAGGATATCCTGCTTGCTTTAAGTGCTCTAATCCTGCTTCTTTGTCCAATTACAAATTAAGCATGAATTCCGTTTACTTTTTAGGCTAAGGAATGTTCCGCTTCAATCTTACTCAACAGAACATCGCAGCCTGCGTTAACCAGCTCGTACACCTCTTCAAAATTGCCTGTGTGATATGGGTCAGGTACTTCTCTGAGTTTTTCCTTAGGAAGCATGTCCATGAACTTGATGATGTCCGCCTCAGCTCCGCCTGGAACGTTGCGCACATTATCTGCATTGGAATTATCCATACACACAATGTAATCAAATTGAGTAAAGTCTTCGCTGGCGAACTGTCTTGCTGCCATGTTGGCATAAGAAATCTGGTACGAATCAAGCAATTTTCGCGTCCCTTCATGCGGAGGTTTACCAACATGCCAGTCCCCTGTACCCGCAGAGTCCACACGAATCTGGTGTTCAAGCCCCTTCTCCAGGACTTTGTGACGCAAAACGGCTTCAGCCATTGGTGATCTACATATATTGCCCAGACATACAAACAAAACATTAATCATATTAATCCCCCTTGCTTAACGTACCTTGAAGTACCGACGATGTTGGCTGTGTCACAATGTTCTCCGGCTGAGGACTGACGTTTCCGGTCTCAGATGGTACGAGCGAACGACGTGGCAGTTTCCATTTATAATGTACAGAACACATCCGGAAGAACACAACGGCCGCAAAACAAAATAATAATCCAGCATTCGTTGTTAACCAGCCCATACCTATAACAAAACCGGCTGTCATTGCCCATACAGCATAGATTTCGTCACGCAATACAAGCGGTTTACGTCCAGCAAGCACATCACGAATAACGCCTCCACCAATACCGGTCATTACTGCTGCAACGATAACTGCGCTAATAGGATGTCCCATGTTCGCCGCGTAGAGCGCCCCTTGAATTGCAAATGCTGCGAGTCCGATTGCATCAAACAGCGCCTCTGTTCGCTTCCAGTGACTAATCCACTTGAGAGGTAATATAAACGCAATCGCTACTGATACTAGGGCTAACATAATAAGTGATCCCTGACTCCACAGTGTCGTTACAGGTATACCTATAAGTACATTCCGGATAATCCCGCCTCCGAATGCCGTGACAAGTCCAAGCACTAGAACACCCAGAATGTCATACTCCTCTTCCATTGCCACGAAGGCACCGGACATTGCAAATGCGATAGTGCCTATAATGCTGAATACTTCAAAAATGTGTAAGTCCAACCTGTTCAAACCTCACTTTTCAAGTCATCTCCATGTCGCTCTACCCATTGTATCCGCGAGCACTGAAATTGTGCAACCACATTTTGTGGATTATACTGGTTTGGTGAATATATTTGTACAGGTTCCAACATTATATTTGAACAATGGACTATTTTTCTCTGAATTAGGAAGGATGAAATAAAATGACGGCGAAACGGATTATTATTTTTACAGGCGGAAACTTATCTGTAGAATTACTTCAGGAAATACGAGAAGATGATATGATCATCGCGGCCGATCGCGGTGCATTATTTTTAATTGAACACGGAATTCAGCCACACATTGCAGTAGGAGACTTCGACTCCATTAATGAAGAGGAACGTATCATTGTAAGTAACAATAGCATTCGGTTCATTACATGCGACCCTGTTCACAAAGATCTTACTGATACAGAAATGGCTTTTGAGACAGCGCTAGATTACGAACCTTCTCACATCTTAATGTTAGGTGCTACAGGTACACGTATGGATCACACACTCGCCAATGTACATATTATGGTTCGCGCGATGCAGCATCATATCTCCTGTGCCATTCAGGACAAGCACAATTACATGACACTGACCACATCCAAAGCTGTGGTTGAGGACCGTGACTATAAATATGTTTCTCTGCTCCCCTTGACTCATGAAGTTACTGGAATAACTCTAGATGGTTTTATGTATCCGCTAGATCAAGCCACCATTCGCATGGGACAATCCTTGGGTGTAAGCAACAAGCTCTTAGGCTCCTCCGGTACAGTCACTATTGATAGCGGCTTATTACTGATTATTCAGAGCAAAGATTGAATCTATTCGTATGCTTCATAGTTATTTATTACGTTTTTGTAACCAGTGATTCAATCAAGAAAATAGGTTCACACATAATAAAGACCCTTGATATTCAAGGGTCTTTGTTGTTTCATCATTATTCTTCATTCGTCAATGATTAATTTTTTGACATTTTTAATCATATTTTAATAAACATACCCAAACCATTGTGGTGCAAGGGATTACACTCCCCTATCCAATTTCTAGGCTGTTACAAAGCTGTTATACTCGCTCTAGCAACTTAACGAAAACGAATTTTGGAGGTACTAACTAACATGAAAACAAACATCTTTGTCCAAAAGGCCGTAACCGTCGGGTTGTGCGCTACACTAGGTTTTGGAGCTGTATTAATGACTAACGCACCTGTTGCACAGGCAGCAACTGCTTCTGTATCCACAGGTCAACAGATTGTTAACTATGGTAAACAATTTACTGGAACTCCATATAAATTTGGTGCTTCAACCTCAACAACCAAAGTTTTTGATTGCTCTTCTTTTATGAAATATATTTTCAAAAAGTATGGTGTAGATTTGCCGCGCACTTCCGTGAACCAATCCAAAGAAGGTAAAGCTGTGTCTAAAGCTAATCTCCGTGTCGGAGATCTGGTATTCTTCTCCAGCGGTAGCCGTTCTACCGGTTCCAATGTCACTCACGTAGGCGTTTATGCGGGAAATGGTAAGATTCTGCATACGTACGGATCTCCAGGCGTAACCCTCTCTGATCTGGACTCTGGTACTTGGAAGAGAACGTATGTTAAAGCTCGTCGTGTACTTTAGATTCACATCATAGCTAATGAGTAAGGACCGGGGGTATTATCCGGTCTTTTATTTTTACCCTCTTTTTGCCACACTTTAAACTGGTGATTCATGGAACTAACCTTCGTAATCTAATTTTTATCATGCAACATATAACCGATCCCACGCACAGTATGAATCAGTTTCACACTTCTTCCCTTATCCACCTTAACCCTCAGATGTTTGATATACACATCCACAACGTTGGTATCCATCGCATACTCATATCCCCATACTTCCCGCAAAATATCACTCCGGGTACATGCTTTATTCACATGCAGGGCCAGAAATTCCAGCAATTCGTACTCTTTTGGTGTTAATGTCAGGTATTCACCCGCACGATTTACCCGTCTTGAACGCAAATTCACTTTAAGATCATGTACTACAATTACTTCTTCGCCCTCTGGTGTTGCATTCGCAAAAACACGCAATAAGTTTCGTATTCTGGCAAGCATTACGGTCATGTGGATGGGTTCCTCCATCACGTCATTAGCTCCATAATCCAGCCATTCCACGATGAACTGAGGAGATGCATTTGAAGTAATAACCAGTAGAGGTATAACCTGACCTTTATCTAACCATCGTTTTAATTCTAATTTCTGATCCTTGCCACAATGTTTCGTCCCCTCTTCCCGGTCTACCAGGATGATCAGGTTAATATGCAACAACGAAGGCTCGACGGATTGGTTTAGTTCAGACCACTCCATTCGTTGCACTTCATACCCTTCGCTACATAAAACATCCTGAATAAGGCTGACCTGCTCTCCTGCTCCAATCAGCAAAATGGCTGTTTTCACTCTTTTTCACCCGGCCTGTCTCTATCCCCACCGCTCGCAGCAATGGTTGGTACAGATAGCATGCCGTAAAATGAAAAAGTCCATTCCCTCAAGGGAACAGACTTTGCTTCTTTCTTGCTTTAACCAAAGTAGCGATGGACAAGCGTACGTGCTTCAGCTGTGTCTTTTGTTCCGTGTACGAGGACACGTCCATCTTGGAAAATAACCATTCTATGGACTCCTGTTGTAAAAGAAACCAGAAACGGATTGGATTCCACTTTTCCTTCTTGAAGCCTGTTCAGGCGATCTGCTGTATGTTGAAGATCCAGATTCATGCGCCTTGCAGGTCGGATCTGAACGGTGTCCCTGCCACACAACACATCTGTTTTCTCCAGATTGGACGCAGAAAGATATGGATACGTTGCCGAAGTACCGCAGGAAGGACAGTCTTGCTTTTTCGCACCATCCACATTGATGGATATGTATTCGTTCCTCCACACGTCAAATGACAATAACTTACGTCTCAATGCATTTGCATTGCCACTAAGTAACTTCATCGCTTCTGCGGTCTGATTCGCCGTTACCATCTGTACGGCTTGAGGTATGATGCCAGACGTATCACAGGTATCTCCACCCAGAGGGACTTCACCCAGCAAACAATTTAAACATGGCGTATCTCCGGGCATAAACGTATAGGTAATACCATAACTACCTACGCATCCACCATAAATCCAGGGAATACCGTGCTTCTGTGCCATATCATTAATAAGTAGTCGGGTATCAAAGTTATCCGTTGCATCCATGATCAAGTCTGTATGCTGAACGAGTTCTTCCAACTCATCTACTCTGACGTCCAACACTTTCCCTTCCACATGAACCGTGGAATTAATGGCAGATAAACGTTTTTCCGCCGCCATTGCCTTCGGTATCCGCTCAAGCGCGTCCTGTTCTACATATAATTGCTGCCGCTGCAGGTTACTCCACTCCACATAATCACGATCCACAATCGTTAAGTGTCCGACTCCTGAACGAACTAACGTTTCTGCAATTCCTGTTCCGAGTGCGCCAGCGCCTACAATTAAAACTCTGCTGCCCTTTAATCTGGCCTGGCCTTCCTTGCCAAGTGGCGCGTACCGTTCCTGTCTGGAATAACGATCGGCCTGCTCGGAAGATGTTATTTGATCTGTCATGTATGAACCATTCCTTCCACCGGACTACTGGCTGCTGCATAACGCTTTACGGGAATCATGCCTGCCTCATATGCCAATCTACCGGCTTCTACCCCCAATCGCATCGCTTTAGCCATGCTCACTGGATCCCCTGATCCGGATACGGCTGTATTTAACAATACGCCATCGGCACCAAGTTCCATCGCATAAGCAGCATCTTTTGGGGAGCGCAATCCTGCATCCACAATTACAGGTACAACGGCCTGCTCAATGATGATCTCAAGGTTATAGGGATTGATGATACCTCTACCAGCTCCGATGGGAGAAGCGCCAGGCATTACAGCATGTACGCCAAGTAATTGTAGCCTTTTGGCCAGAATGACATCATCCGAAATATAAGGCAATACCGTGAAGCCCTTTTCCAGCAAAATTTCGCAAGCCTTGTACGTTTCAATCGGATCTGGGAGTAACGTCATTCCATCTCCGATGACTTCGACTTTTATCATATCACAAAGTCCTGAAGCCCGCGCAAGCTCGGCAATCCGCACCGCCTCTTCCGCAGTGGAAGCCCCTGCCGTATTCGGAAGAAGTGTGTATTTATCCAGATCCAACGTATCCAGGAAATGCTTCTGGTTACGCTCTTCCAGATTCAGACGACGAACAGCAAAGGTCAAAACTTCCGTTTCAGATGCTTCCACAGCCTGACTTTGCACTTCCAGATCCGAAAACTTGCCTGTTCCAAGCAACAATCTGGACTCAAACGTATATTTACCAATGTTCAACATCATCAACCGCCTCCTACAAAATGTACAATCTCGATTCGATCGCCTTCTCTTAATGCCGTCGTTTCATGATACTCACGCGTTAAAATATGCTTGTTCAGCTCTACAACTACAGTCTTGACTTGCAAATCAAAAGATTGGAGTAATTTATCCACACGATTCAATCTGTCTTCAATCTCCATCCGTTGACCATTAACGATGATATTCACTGCACCACTCCCTTTCTGTTCAATCGCTCAGGGCTCAGCGCCTCAATTCCGAGTTCTTCTGAGCTTTTGCCAGCGAGCAACTCAGCGATAAGCCTACCTGTTATCGCACTAAGCAAGATACCGTTGCGGTAATGTCCAAAGGCGGCAAACAACCCGGGTATACTCTTGCAAGCACCTATATAAGGCAGTCCATCGGGAGTTGCCGGTCTTACGCCTGCCCACGCTCGTATAAATTGTGCTTCCTTCATCCCAGGCACCCAGTGGGTAGCCGCTGTTAGCAGCTTCTGAACACCCTGTACAGAAACGTTCAAATCCGTTCTGCCTGGCAGACTGGTTGCCCCAAGCCAAACCTCTCCATTGGCTTTGGGAACAATATAGATATCCTCTGCATACACCGTTCTATCAGGTCTGTACCCTGCATGTTCATCTGAGAACTGAACGGCGGCTATTTCACCTTTTACCGACCACACAGGCAAGCTCAGATTCACATGTCTCATCAACTCTTCACTCTGTAATCCAGCCGCTATAATGACATGTTTGCATTTCATCTCACCGATCGATGTGGTGATCCCCTGCACACCGTGTTCGTTTGCTTGCACACGTATATCCTGTATGTCCTCCATAACCCGTGCTCCCAATGCTTGAGCGGATTCAGCATATGCCTTCGTTAGATGGACAGGAAGAATCTCACTCTCGTAAGGTCTGTAGTAGGCTCCATACGTATCTCTGTTAAGCCATGATGCCTCCTGTTGCACAACGGAACGGTCCCACCACACCTCATCAGCAGAAGCAGACAACGCAGACTTCCGATTGTTCTTATAGCTACTTAATTCACTGTATGAACGAAAAGGAGTTAGGAATCCCTGGCGTTGCAGGCCAGTCTCTACCTCACTGAGTGTAGCCATTAGCTCCTGTTGCTCGATAAGTAACTGTCTACTCTGCCTGGCGAGCTTAGCCATCAAAGGATGAGCAAAATCCTCACTGTCTGCTGCCAGCATCCCAGCCGCTGCGCAAGAAGTCCCTCCTGCAATCGCCGAACGCTCCAGTAACAGCACATCCTGTCCACGGGAAGCAAGTTCATACGCAATGGCACATCCAACAACGCCTCCGCCTACAATAATCGTTTCTGCATGAATTTTATCCGGTCTAGCAGTAATGATCTCTTTCATCATCTCATCTCCTTGATTCAGCGGCTCAGACTTTCTGTAGCAACGATAGCCTGCCTTAATAATGCAGCAGCCCGATCCGGGGAATCGCTCGCCCACACATTCGAGATCACAGCGACTCCCTGTGCGCCTGCAGAAAGAATAGCGTGAATGTTTCCCGGTTCGATGCCCCCAATCGCCATGACAGGAATGGAGACACCAGAGCACACTTCAGCCAGAGCATATAATCCTCTTGGTTCAAGATCAGGCTTACTGTTGGTTGAGTAGACATGCCCGAAGAAAAGGTAATCGGCTCCCCGTTCTTCAGCGATTTTTGCCTCATCGATTGAATGAACAGATACACCCAGACGAATTCGCTGGACATTGCTTATAACAGCAGGGTTGTAGTTACGTATAGCCTCTTGCCCCCAATGTACACCGCCATAGATGTCATTCTGTGGTGGCAGTTCTGAACCATTGATAACGATGCGACAAGATGGAACGCCAACACCACGCAGACTTTCAGCCCAACCGATCTTTTGTTGCCACGAGAGTTGTTTCTCTCGTATATGGATGTAGTCCACCCATGGCCAAACGTCCTTTGCAGCTTTTACAAAAGATGCTTGATTCCCTACACCCGTAGATACAACATGCAGTTCAAATGATCCGTGTACACGTTCATGAGAAATTACCGTACTTTTCATCTCCTTCCATACGTGAATGCTATGAAAACACAAAAAAGCCACTCCCGTAGGGGAGTGGCTGCGTATTAATTATAGGACCAGATGACTGACTGATACATACAGTTCATTTCGTGCAATAAAGCTATAGACCTTATAGCCATAACGTTATACACGCAACTGCATGTTTCAATTTACTAAGCAAGACGGTTGAATTCTTTCGATTGCCGTTTGCTCACGTCATTCACTGAAACGCGCTCGCCACTTCCCTACGCTGGTATGATCCAGATCAGGTGCAAAGGGTCCGGAATCGCATTCTTCCATCTCAGCCGCATCGTGCGGCCCCCCTAGTGTTCATATGAAGTTGTAGCCTATATTACCATAGACGGATTTTTTTGTCACCGTTCATTTCTGCTGAACGTTGCTTGAATCGTCTAGTTTTTCTCAGACCATTCTTCGACATTCCATGTTTTGGTGACCCAACCCTCGTAGAAATCAGGTTCATGAGATACAAGTATCACTGTTCCCTTGAATTCTTGCAACGCACGCTGCAACTCAGCTTTGGCCGTTACATCCAGATGGTTCGTCGGCTCATCGAATAGAATCCAGTTGCTTTCACGCATCAAGAGTTTGCATAAACGAACCTTCGCTTGTTCTCCACCACTCAGCATGTTAAGCGGACGGGTAATGTGCTCATTTTTCAACCCACAGCGAGCGAGATGACCCCGGACTTCATTCTGGGTCAAATGTGAAAACTCATTCCAGACATCCTCAATCGGCGTGATATTTCCAGCACGGACTTCCTGCTCAAAATAGGCCGTTTCGAGATAATCTCCCAAGAAAGTCTTTCCACTGAGTGGAGATATTTTTCCCAGGATGGTTTTCAACAGCGTCGATTTACCCACACCATTACAACCTACGATGGCAATTTTCTCACCACGTTCAATTGTCATTGTCATCTTAGGCAGCAAAGGATACGTATATCCAATTTCAAAATCAATGCCCTCAAAGACCGTTTTGCTGCTCGCACGGGCATCCTTGAATTTGAACGTTGGTTTAGCTGCTTCATCTGGACGATCAATACGTTCAATTCTGTCCAGCTGTTTCTCCCGGCTCTTCGCTCGACCTGAAGTTGAAGCACGTGCCTTGTTACGCTGAATGAAATCTTCCTGCTTCTTGATGTACTCTTGCTGCTTCTCGTATGCATCAATATGCTGGGCTTTATTCATATCAGCCATCTCGAGGAACTTGTTATAGTTCGCTGCATATCTCGTTAATTTGGCAAATTCCAAATGATAAATGACATTTACGACTTCATTCATGAATTCCGTGTCATGGGAGATTAAGAGAAACGCGTGTGGGTAGTCCTTCAGGTAACGTGACAGCCATTCAATGTGCTCTACATCCAGATAGTTGGTCGGCTCATCCAGTAAAAGAGCTGTAGGTTTCTCGAGCAGAAGCTTGGCAAGAAGCACCTTGGTACGTTGTCCACCACTTAGAGCTGCGACATCTCGATCAAGACCAATTGCGGATAAACCAAGACCATTGGCCATCTCTTCCACTTTTACGTCAATCAGATAAAAATCGCCCTGTTCCAGTTGTTCCTGAATATCGCCCATCTCTTCCAGCAACTGCTCCAGCTTATCTGGATCTGCATCTGCCATCTGGTCCGTAATATTCATCATTTCTTTTTCCAATTCAAGCAACGGAAGGAATGCATCCTTAAGCACGTCACGAATGGTTTTGCCTGGCGTAAGCTTCGTGTGCTGATCCAGATATCCATAACGGACCTTAGGTGTCCATTCCACTTTTCCACTATCTTTAAGCAATTTACCGGTAAGGATGTTCATTAATGTGGATTTACCCACACCATTGGCACCAACAAGTCCTACGCGCTCTCCGGCAAGTAAACGAAACGATACATTTTTAAATAACGTGCGATCTCCAAAATTGTGACTTACGTTCTCTACTGACAATAAACTCATAAGATGAGGTTGCTCCTATCTATTAGACATTACTTTTGTTATTGTTCCGAAACCCTATTCTAGCACAGGTCCAGTCTTTTCTGAAAGTAATGTAAACAGTTCAGGAACCTCTTACATGATTTTGTCATACAGGCTAACCTAACGATTAGAGCATTTATATTCGAAATAGCCTTGTGCAGCTGCTTGTCTTGCGTCTGTGAACACCTCTTCAGCACGGTAACCATTACCACATGTGGAGGGGTAATAGTACCTGATACCCGTTAAAGGATCTACCCCACCTACGATGGCCGTTTTCTTCACAAGTCTGCCTCCACCAATTGCATAATTGTTAATCTTCTGGTCACCCACACCTATACCTTGGATAAAGGCCATAATCCCTGTATCGTTAATGGAGTTGTACCAATCTTCCTGCGCAATCAGGGGCATCGTAAACGTATAGGAAATACCGTTCTTTCTGGCAAACTCATTATGGCGGTTAATCACATCAGCCAGATCATCCTGTACAGCAGCCACAATCCGGCTTTGTCTAACTTGTTCAAATACGCTGGTATTCTGAAGTAAAGGAATCTGTGTGCTTGAAGCCAGTTCTTTTTGAAATCCTTCAATCCATTTCCCTGCGTTTGCGTCATAGGCATATACGTAGTCGTCCAGTGTAAAGTTAATACTGTTACCATTAGAATCTGAATATGTATAAGGTTTCTTGGGGCTCCACACTTGCCTTAAAGAATCTTCACGGTTACCTGTCAACTCTGTTTCTGTGGACAACATATAATAGCCATCATAATCCAGAATAACCACGGCAGGAATGTAATTAAACATGTTTCGAATAGCTGCGGGATCATCCTGAATCCCCATATTCAAAGCCATCGTCTGCGTAAATGTCAACAAGGCAAGCTCTTTGTCCGCTTTAACAAACTTGGTTGAATCATAACCGGCTTCATCATTTTGCTTCTCATTTTGATGCATCACTGCACCTGCATCCATGACTGCAGTTTGAAGTGCAGATCTGTATCGTTGGCCAAGATATTGAGCCTCCTCGGCATCTTGCGTATGGAGTGAGATGATCCAAAAGAGCGGGAAAAAGATCAACACAAATACAATGGATAGTTCAGTAATCTTCATTGAGGACCATACCTCCGTATGTTACAAATACTGCTGAAGCCTGAACCGTGCCACTCAACCATTCACGAATGAGCATGGAAGGTGTACGATTTGTATTTTGGAGCGTCACGGTGAAAAAATCCCCTGTCGTCAACGTATATCTTCGGCCAGGATCATCAACCGGTATCACACCTGAGGATGGGAATAGTCTTTCTCGAATCTGAGCTGCATAATATCCATCCTGCACCACTTCATAGGTCCCGTTAAAACTGTTATTGTCCATCGGGTCTATATAGTGAGGTACATATTTCTTATGTAAATGTTCCATCGACACCTCATACACATTGCCCGTCTGGGCCAGTTGCTCCTCAAAATCAGCCAACATTCGAGGTGAAATATACCCTTTCGTTCGGACAGCATCAACAAAACGTGTTACATTCTGAACAGCCGTTATACGTGCTATATCATCCTGCCGATCGGCTGTTTCAGCAGCTGGGTACACATAGAGCAGAAGGACTGCGAGCAATACGGCAAGCAGCTTGGATGCGGCATTAATCAATTCACACTCGCCTCCTTCCAAAAAACAATCTTGAGCAGTTCTCCAGTTTCATTTCGTATAAACTCTGGTCTGTAGGTGGCATCGAGCTGGACAGGAATCGTCGCTGTTTTGCTGACAAGTGGATCGATCACATACGAAGTCCCATCTACCTCCACAGGAATGCCTGTGCCTGTCATCTGTCTCACGGTATGCAACACTTCCGCACCATTATACTGATACGGATTAGTGGTACGCAGTGTTGTTGTCAGCCGACCTTCCATGCCTGCTGTTGTCTGTACTCTGTCGTTCAAGGCCGCTGATAAAATCTTAACATTCTGTTGCCCGTACAGGCAGGCTGTCACAAAAAGGACAACCGCCGTACAAAACAACATGAGATGCTGTGTATTCCGGGACATGTTATACCAACTCCTGTCAGGATTGCTGGAAGATCAGCCCTCTTACCACGTTAGAACGGTCTTTTACGATAATGGCTTTGAATTTACCACTTGGATTTACATATTGATTGTCTTTTTCACTCATGGTTTGGTTAATAATACCCACCTTATCTTCAGGTCCAATAACAGAGCCATAATCCGCATTATTGAGATCCTGAGAAATATTCAACTGATTACCGTACCATTGACCAGCTACATTTTTACCCGTAATCACTTTAATACCAAACTGTTCCTTGTCCGCATATTTACGTAGTGCGTTGGTTACCTGAGATCCACTGATGGTTGTTCCGTCATACACCGTAAATGCGGCCTGAGACAACTCGGTCTGGATATCAGCAAAATTGTTCTGGGCCGTCTTGGTTGCCTCCTGAGCCGAAATAAACAACAGAACTACAATTGTGATCAAAGCGATTGTTAAGAATATCCCTGCTGCCACCTTTAAAGCGCTTGATGCATTGTTCATGATAAATCCTCCCAAGTTATAAGTTATTAAACTATTTCAGACTGTCACACAGATGAATTGTGCTACAGTTTCTGAATTTGCTCATAATAAATGCTCATCTGCAAGAAACTCATACCGACCAATGGAATGACCAGATACAAAAAGATAAGGGCGTACATAGGTGTAAATCCGATGGTTCTGCCCCATGATGCTTTGACATCTATCATTTTGCTGTATTCCTGCTTGCGTTGTTCAAAATAAAATTCCATCATGCTCTCGAGATCATCGAAGGCTTCACGTATTGAGATTTTGCCAAGGGCAAGCTGTAATTTATCAACCAGTCGCTGGAACTCGGGCAAGCCCGCCTCTTCCTTTAATTGTTCAAGTGCAAGCTCTGGTCCATGTTCAAAATGCAACAAACATTTTTGGAGCGGGCGCTTGAAAATGACGGCAAATCGATTTAGCCACTCCAATATCTCCTCGACTGACATCCGGTCCATCTCACGCAAAATGGAAATCACTGTCTGGAATTGATAGATTTCATGTCGCATATCCAACCTTCGCATTTTCCGCTGAAATAACATGAGCCATACGGGCATGTAGTACCCCGCTGCACCCATGAGAATGGCTATAATCATTTCCCACCAGCGTACATATTGTTTGTTATATACCTCAAGTTTCTGCATAATGCGCGTGATGGTCTCATTCTGGGTATCATGGTCTAACTGAACTGGAGATAACTGCTGTAACGCTTTGGAGACTTCTTCGTATGTAGCTCCTCGGTTCATTTCTACACTTTCCAGCACGGATTGATCCAACGCTGTTTTTTCCTCAGCTTTCCTGAGATCCGCTTCAGCCATTGCACCAAACATTCGATCATCGCGAATTGGATCATACAAGATGTGGTTACGTTCAACCTGGTGCAACAGCAAGATGCAACCCATTGTAAGGACCAAACAACCTGCGAATAACAACACTCGTCGAATGGCAAGCCATTCGTATTTCAACTCTGAACTGCTCTCCCTCATGAGCCGTATCGTTTGACTGTACTGTGTACTGCCAGGTTTCGCCGCAAACAACATCGCCAATTTCCGTATGAAGATTTGCTTGTACAGAAACTGATCCAACCATGAATGCTTATGCCCTGACCGATAACGGGTCTCATCGTATTGCTGGAGTCTTTGCAGAAGCAAATAAGCAAGGATGATGATCACATAGATCGATATTTTGGTAACAAAACCGATTTTGCTGCGATAAAATTCATCCATCGTTGGGAAACTGACTCTAGCCCAGCGTTCGATCGGAGCGGTGAATAATACCGGAGCGAGCGCGATGATATTAAGTCCTTTGAGCAGGTAATCCAATTTATCACGCCGCAAAATCTCCAGATGAATCTCCTGAGTCAGATTACCAAGTCCCTTGAGATAGATAGACCCTTGTGCTCTGTCCTTATCCCCGAACTCCATGACCATATAGGAAACGCCTGCGAATCCTTTGAGAAAACGGTTGGGAGCCACTTCATAATAACGCTCAAGTGCTTCATTTGGATCTGGAGAAGTTAGAGCTTCGTAGATCAGTCTTACCTGTTCTGCTGCTTCTCCTGTACCTGCTTCAGCGGCTTCATAGAGCGCTTCCTCAACCATGCCATGCTGATGATACCGATGCCTTACATCTGCAAAGAGATCCAACATCTGCACCAGCAACCTTTTCTCCATACGACTAAGGCACATATCCAATACCAGGCTGTTTAGTACCACAGCACAGAGCACGGACAGTATTACAAAAGCGATACCCGGCTGCAGAAGAAACAGAATGACACTTATGCCGCCATAACCTCCAAGAATAATTAGAACCACTGTCATCGTCAGCCTGCGAAGTGAGGGCTCATCCCCAACATGGCGGAATGAAATACGTTTCTGCACCTGTAGAATATAAGCTGATAGCAATGGCACTTTCATTCCAAGACGGTAGGACTGCAACAAGATTGATCCCAGTCCTTTGAATCCCTTCCCGCTAGGAACAAAAATCACGCCGGATTGACTTGTTGAACCACCTCCTCTGTGACGTAACATACTTAAAACCAGAAGTGTAATCAGCAAACCCCCTGCACAAATACTTAATACGAGGAGCAAAATCCATTTAATTGTCATGCTGATCACCCCAGTGTTGCTTCATAAACTGTTCGAACTTCTCAGCATCCTGTAATGTCATTTGTTCTCGCATATCCACCATGCATCCAGAGGAGATTGGAGCTGTTGCAACATACGCTCCATCTCTGTACTCCACAACATTATGAAATGTAAAACCTGCCCTCTCTTCCACGCTATCACCTTGATTCGCACGAGGAAGACACTCCGTAATTCGTTCGATATATCTTCGTCCCTCAGCATCTTTCTTCATATGAACATCGAAGTTGATGACACTCACAACCTGCTCCTCAGCAATATGCTCATGCTGGAACATACCTGTCTTGAGCAAGGAATTTCGGAGGGAGAAGACCAGATCACGAAACGTTTTGGCATGGTGGGTAAACAGGGTGAACAGACTGGCAACCTGAGACATTTGAATCATCCATGCGGCCACCTCATCACTCGCAACCTCACCGAGTATATTGACGGTACCATCCGTTTTTTTCTGCAAATCAAGCCCTTGTTGACCTGAAATGTGTTCAGTCTCTCGGAAACTCAAAATATTACGTCGGCTATAGATCCGTCTTAATTGAAGTTCAAACGCCATCTCCTGCACCCGAAGGGTGTACGATGCATAGATGTGTTTGACCATAGCCATAAGCAACGTCGTTTTACCAGAACCCTGTGCACCGGTTACAGCTGTAATCCGGCTTCCTTTCATCAGGTATTGAAGCAATGTGATTGGCAGATCTGCGTTGTTACCCGTAATCAACTGTTCAAGTGAGGCATTCGGAATATCGAACTTCCGGACGAAGAACGCCCATGATTCTGCAAAAGGAGGACGAACCACAACGACACGAGAGCCGTCTTTCATCTCATTCACTTTGTATCCACTTGCTTCCGACAACTGTCCGGGATAATTGTATTTGTATATATTCTGGCATACCCTTTTCAGTTCACGGATGCTTCCGAATGACAGAAAGGATAGATGAATGGACTTACCTTTATAGAAAATCCAGACACTTTCCATGCCGCTAAGCGGTTCTTCATGTGCATCATCCTCCAGTCCTTGATCCAGCAAATCATTCCATGATGCCGGTTTTCGAAGTCCCATATTATGAACAGCATCAAGCATACCGCTGACACCACCACTAACACCGTCAATACGTTGGTCCCTTATCTCATCAACAACCGAGAATCCTTTATAATGTTGGTAGATACGTTGCACGATGATATCCGTCTTTTCTCTGAATCCAAGCTCTCGATATTCGCACTCGAACACATACTGAATATCCTCCTCAGAGATATAATAACTTCCTCCATCGTCCGTACCTTCCTCCATTCTCAGTCTGCCAAGATCGTAGGTATCAATCATTCGGGAGAGTGCATCCACACCGAATTGCTGTCGGTACAGATAAAATACAATTTCGAATCGGTCCTGGATCGTCAGCAAATCTGGTTCTGCAAACAAAATAACTTCATCCACATTTGATTTGTTCAGCCCTATGCTTCGGGTCAGGAGATCCCCTATCAGATTTTTGACATACGTTTTGTCGCTGATACTGCCTGAGACACAGCCCTTCAGTGCTTTTCTCATCTCGGCACGCTGATTAATTCTTCGACGATATTCTTCTTCATGCAGACCCGCATCCGCGAGCTGACTATGACTAAGCTCATGAAGTGAGTTCTTCACCTTCTCAATCAACATGTCAATCGTGAATGATTCCTGTTCAGGAACACGAGCACTCTTTGCACGAAGAAACGTTCTATACTTGAACCAGATATAAGTCAGGCACAGAATCAAAATCAAACTTATCCATATGGTATTCCAGAGCATCGGAGGTTCACGCTCCCCTTTCCAGCCTCTTCAGAACTGTGCGCATACCTGCACCGTCCATAATCAGGCGAGCGAGTTCGCTCATGCTTGCAGCAAAACTCCCTTTACGAATATCCTTATCCTCAGTCAAACTTTCCAACTGCAAGTATCTAGCGACATCTCGCCGATTCATTGCATCCAAGTATCCGGTTGTGTACGGTATCGCAGACATCGTGCCTTTGTATCTGAACTGGCGCCGAATATTGGAAAGCGTTGCACGGGAATGCGAATCGTATTTGTTAATGACAACATGTATATTCTTATTGTTCATTCGTTCTGGCAGGATCTTTTCAAAGAACAACTCCAGATTTCGCATATTTTGATCGAGATTAATTACAACATAGTCCGCCAGCTGTAGCTTGAGCTGTGAATCAACACCAGCATGATCTGCATCCAGAAGAACCAGATCGTAATACTCGTTAGCTACATTTAGTAGCTTTTTCACTGTCTCACCATGTTCCTGCGGGGAACGTTCCATCTCATCAATTTTTCCGGTTAGGAAATCAAGTCTTTCCTTCAGAAGTGGCTTGGTATAATCCCTGAGATTGTGCTTATTCAGACTGCCGCTCGAATGCAGCCGTTCAATCGCATCCCAGCCACCCTCTTCAAAGGAGAACATAAAATCCGCTGAATCCGTATCTTTGGATGGTAGAGCAGCTTCTGTGCCAGTTCCTGCAAAGCCTGCATTAACAAGTAACACTCTTGTCCTGTAGTGAAGTGCCATCGCATAAGCACTAATTAATGTGCTTGAAGTGCAACCTGTTCCTGCAAAAGGGCTCCAAAAGGTAATGGTGCTCATGCTCTCATCCTCTCTGCTTCTTTCATCGCACGGCGACTGCGAACACTTTCCCAACCTGTTAACTGCTCGACCACGCGACACAACGATTTTTTGTAATTTCGTGACAGAGGTCCAAGATGAACCCGGCGATGATGCTCATTCTCAAGCTTAACCGCAGCTGTTAACTCATCCCACGGAAGCACTAAGGATTCTCCTGTCCACACAAATGGACTGCCTTCCAGATACGCCCATAGATAACGAGCTTTAAGCTTGCAGTCAACCCCGTTAATTAAGAGCCGCTGAAATGACAGCTCACCAGGTAATGACTGTTCTTCAAGCAACCGCTTCAACCATCCCTTGCCACGTTCCAGATTGTAACGCTCATAATCACTCACCCAGACTCTTA
Organism: Paenibacillus sp. BGI2013; assembly: GCF_002843485.1. NCBI lineage: Bacteria > Bacillati > Bacillota > Bacilli > Caryophanales > Paenibacillaceae > Paenibacillus > Paenibacillus sp. BGI2013. The sequence continues at coordinate 710,880 of NZ_PJFA01000003.1, read as the reverse complement.
CATCAGCGGTTAGCCAGAGATTACGTGAAGCAAAATGTGAGGTCTCCATGTCATATAACACATAGTCATAACTATCCAATCGCTCGCCATTTACTTCAAGATGATTCTCTACTGCTGCTGAAGTAACAAAATGACAAGCGATATCAAATCCTTCAAATTCCGTAATTCGCAAAGACTGCTGACTGTCACCTACACCGTACCCATACTTCTGCTGTAAGGTTCCATCTACGAGCAAAACCTTGTTGCCTGTCGAAGCCAGTATCTTGCAAAGATATAACATCAGATCATTCTTCTCACATAAACCCGCAAAGATCCATGTATGCATAGATGTTACAACCCCTTTCTTTTTCTTAAACTCCCTGTTATCTGAATTATTCTAAATTAAACCTCGGATTTCACTCTATTCTCCACCCGTTAGCAAGCTCTGTTGTTCTGTTTGTGAAGCATCAGCAGGATCATTTACGCTTCCAGAATTAGCTCCTGCTCCGTTTCCTGAACCATCATTCCACATCACTCCATCCGACGTTGCCGGATTATTTGATGATGGACGACTGTTATATGTAACTGAGGATTGTGCCACATCCTGTTCAACCCCTTTTGACGGTGCTGTCATGGAGGCGGCCAGTGAACTTTCAAGCGAACTTCGCACCTGTCTGGATAACTCCTGCTCGGCTCGTCGAACAATATTCGGATCACTCTCCAGCAGTTTTAACACTTCTGAATTGGCAGGATACGTCGCGATTGCAGGTGTCTGAAACTGTGGTTCTACATAGGTTAAGGCATAGATTGAAGCTTTATGTAAATAGGCATCTACAATTGCACTTGAGAGTGACAGAATTTCTTCCTCCGTCATCGTAATCCATAAGGTAGCTGCATTGAGTCGTTCCACTTTTTTCTTCGATAAGAGAACATAGTCTTGTCCGGTAGGGAATTGGATACGAACATCAATAATATCTCCCTTAACAAGTGAGGACGGCAGTAATACAACTTGCAGCTCTCGATTTCTTAAATCAGGCGGAGCCGGTACATCCTCATACACCATCTCGGTGGTAATGGCAGTTCCTTTTTTCAACTCTATTTTGGCCACTTGGCCTTCCATCTGCTTGGTACTGGACCAGAGGTTTCGCGGTGCTTGTGCATCCGGAACAGCAATGAGCTTCAGATCCTCCGGTAATATCGGTTCACCTGCTTCAATATCCCGAATCGTAACCCATCCTTGTGCTCCCGAATCCCATTGTTGCTTTAATTCAGCTTCCTTTTCCTCATATGCCGATAAATAACGGGCTTCTACAGCTGACCTGACATCCCCCATCGTTTTGACATTGTAAATAACATATCCTCCGAACACCAACCCTACAGCTCCTGCTCCGATAAGTCCGGCATAGATCAGTTGACGGCTTTGTTTTCTTAATTTAGACAAAAGAGGCTCTCCTTTCGTAATCTTCTAATCATGTACTTTCCTTCTTGAAAAGAATGAACGTTTCTTGGGCTGCTGTGCCATCATATGCATTAAAATATGTGAAAACACTTTATCCATCTGTGCGTCCTTGTCAAAAGGATCAATATGTAACGGCAGACCATATACACTCGATGTATCCAGAGCTTTACGAATGCGCTGAACTGCTTCACTTGCTGCCAGGGGCAGACAATAGATCCATTTCTCTCGTGGATACCGATGATGTGATCGAATAAAGGCGCCAATCTCGGCCTGTCTCCATTCGGCACCTGAGCCTATAACAATGGGAAGATCTGCACGCAGGAATTCTTCCAGCCGGTTCTGGTCCTGACCACTACCGAGATCCATCACGATGAACTGATAACTCCCCCCAAGCAAAGACAAAATATCCGCTCGCCCGGATTGTTTCCAATAATGCACACCATCCACTGCAAACTGTCTGCCTGCTGGCACCGGTTTACCCGCTTGAGCGATTTGTTGAATCCTTGCAAAAGATTGAGAGCGAGGTGACATTTCAATCACAGCTACTTTGAAGTTTTGCCTTTCGAGATAATGACTGATAGCTATAGCCGTGTGGGTAACCCCTACACCAGATGAAGCACCAGTCAAGGCAATAACTCTTGTTCCGCCATTCAAGGTCATCGTTGTATCTCCACCAGACGTTGTCCCACCGGGTATTCGGAGCAATTCCTTCCGCACCTCATCGGCAGATTGGAATCGCTCTTCGGCATTATACCTTAACAGTCTTCTCGCCACAGGGATGTATGTCCGTGGAACATCACTTCGGATAGAGCTTTCCACACCCTGAATCCATTCCGTATACGCACCACTTGTCATAAGATACAGGAGCAATGCTCCGAGTCCATAAAGATCTGAACGCGCATCGGTCTGACCCGCGCCATACTGTTCTGGAGCGGCAAAACCAGCGGTTCCCAACTTAACGGTATCTTCAGCACTTTGCGGTTTGTAACTTCTGGCGATACCAAAATCAATTAATCTTACTTCATGTTCCGGCGTGATCATGATGTTTGAAGGTTTCAGATCCCTATAGATCACAGGTGGATTCAGATTATGCAAATAACTCAACACATCGAGCAATTGAAGTACAAGCTCCGTCAACTGCTCCATCGGGATCTTCCCACGACACTGCTTGAAATACTCACTGAGCGTTAACCCGTCGATGTATTCCATCACCAAGTATGTGTACCCGTCTTCATCCGGGACAAAAAAATCAACAATTTGCGGCAATCTTGGATGGCGAAGTGATGTCAGAAGAGCGGCTTCCGTCTCCATACTGCCTTCATATGGCATAATCGTTACACTTTCTTTAATTGCCCATATCTTGCCCGGCAACTTCAGATCCTCCGCCTCGTATACATGGCTCATTCCGCCTGTTCCCAGAATGGATACGATACGATATCTACCTCCCAGCAGGCTTCCGCGTTCCAGCCTGGCCGGATGTCTCATACCAATTCCTCCTTCAATACACAACAAAAAAGGGAAAGCTTCACCGAAGAAGAACAGACCGGATATCCGGTTTCGTTCACTTCGGGATGCTTTCCCTCAGGTTTGTTATGGTTAATATTGGTATCATTATAGTACAGGCAGGAATAGATTGTAAAGCACAAAATTTAATGAGCTTAATCGAATCAATTTCATAATGCCTTTAGCTACTTTAATCAAAGCTAGATCTCTTAATATTTGACCATATAAAGTGTAATTTCTTCTCGGTTATGGAACAACTGCTTGGAACGTTGAATCTGCATCCGCGAACGCTCAAACGTATCGATGACATCTTTAATCATTGCCAACGGTTTTTTATGCAATAACTTCACGGTAACAATCGCTGTTCCTCCGGGTTGCAGGCTATATAGAAGATCCGATACAAGTCGGCTCATCAGCTTCGGACTCCAACTCATGTCACATACGAGTAGATCGAACTCTCCTTCGCGGAAACGAACATCCCCTGCATTCTTTTTCAAGAAAGTCAGTTTGGGTGATGCCAGCAGCGTTGCATCCATCTTCGCAGGATCTACCGCCGTTACTTCAAGCCCACGTTCAAGCAGGAACGAGGTCCATCCACCTGGTGCTGCACCGATATCAAGTGCTTTATGAAATGAAGTAAAGTCAATGCCAAACGTTAGCTCGGCTTCAAGCAATTTGAATTTGGCCCGCGAGATCTGCCCATCTTCTTTTTGAAAACGTACGGCTCCCCCGCTCCAGTCTGACAGGTTCTGTTCAGGTCTGGATATGCCGGCATACAACATATCATTCGTTGCAAATACAGAAATGACATATTCAGCATCACGTACAACCCATTCACAGTCTAGCTCATCCAGCTTTTCAGTTAGCAGTTGCTTCAATGCGGCTGCATTTTCTTGCCAAAAGGCCCCTTCTGTCTTCCGTACCTGTAGCACGACAGAGGCACCGTTCAATTCCTTATGATTCAACACAAATGCAATCAATTTCTCAATAGACTGCTCCGAATCTTCAGTATTCTCCTGAAACTGAACAGGTTGAATATGACGTAAAAACGTTGGATACTCTGCCCACAGCTTATCTGCAACTTCTTCCTCCGCTACAGGCAGACCCGCAAGCAGTATTTCTCCTGGTACGAGTACCGTGCTCTTCACCGCACCAAACGTACGGCGCAACTCTTCCTGAGCATAAGGGGCAAAGCCATGATTGGCTGTGCAGATAAAACGGGAGAAGTTGCCTTCTTCCCAAGACGATTGTGTACTCAAATTGTGTTACCCTCCAGAACGTACGCGTATCCACGGACGAGCATTATCCCACTGGATATCGACCGGAACATCGTACGTATGCTTAATTGTATCTTGTGTCAAAACTTCATGTTTGGGGCCAGCTGCCGCAATACGTCCATCGCGGATCAAGGCCACATGTGTAAATAAAGGTACGATCTCTTCAACATGATGTGTTACATACACAACTGTAATGTTACGCTGGCGCAGACGATCAATTTCAGCCAGCATTTTCTCACGTTCATATAAATCTAGGCCGGCACAAGGCTCGTCCATAATCAGCAATTTTGGCTCGGCCATTAATGAACGAGCGAGCATGACTTTTTTGCGCTCCCCTTGGGATAACGTTCCAAGCGGGTTGTTAGCCAGGTTGGCAAAACCCATGTCATCCAGCAAACTCATTGCCTTTGCTTTTACTTCATCAGGAATCGTCTGATAAAAACGCAAAAAAGCATACGCTCCTGTAGCGACGACTTCCCATACCGGATCTCTTGGCGTGAGTTTCTCAATCAAAGTTTGGCTGATATAACCGATTTCCTTACGTACTTCCCTGACGTCACATTGTCCATACAAATTACCGAGTACTTCAATACGTCCCTGGCTTGGAAACATATATCCGTTCATCATTTCCAACAACGTTGTTTTGCCAGAACCATTCCGACCCAAAATAACCCAATGTTCGCCTTGTTCAATGCGCAAATGTACGTCATCCAAGATTTGATTCTCTTCTCGTCTAAGTGAGACATGTTCCATCGAGATTATACTCATTTCAGCACCGCCTTCCGGATCTCCGAGAGCAGATGCTCCACAGAGCTCATCCGATAAACCATTTTTGGAACATCTTGCTGGCCGTCAAATAGCATCACTGCTGGAACGCTTGAAATTTTAAATTGTTGTACAAGTTCAGGAATGTCATGAATGTTCATTTCCAATAAAATACCTTCTGGCAGCATGTGCTCTACTACCTCTAACATACGGCGGGCTGCCGCACATGTCCCACATAAAGGGGTATATATAAATACAGCCTGTGGCATGCCTTCCCATACACTGCGCATTAACATTTTGGATGTAATTGGCTTCATTAACTTTCTTCTCCCGCGGCAACACGCAGCATGACCTCACCCGTCATTGGCCCATTATGAATGGTTACCGAATCCGGTTTATTGCTATATAACATCTCGTACATCTGGCGTTTCCCAAACATACTGGACGTATGCAAATAGATCTCACGCGGAAATAAACCTTCTCGTACAATAGATGCCGCGACCTCACCGCCATTGGGCGAATCTGGACCAAGCTCATAATCCAGAGACAAAATGTCCACGTCACCTTCTCTTAGCAGCATCAGGCACTCTTCTGCATTCGTTGCCAGAACAAATCCTTTCGGACATGCCCGATAGTCATCCAAAAAAACATGCATACAATCGCTCCTCTCCCCATTATAACCAGGAACGCATGAGCGCTATATCATCACGGTGCGTTCCATCTTCGCCCGTTTCTGTCTCGAGCACAACAACCGCATTTTGGAACTCAGGCGCCTTTAACAATGCTTTCATTGATTCATTTCCGATATATCCCTGTCCGATCCTCGCATGTCTATCCTTACACAAACCAGACGCATATTTGGAATCATTAAAATGGACAGCAGCAACATTATCCCAATACCCGAGCATCCTGCCCTTATCGAGCATCGCCGCTTCGTTGCCTGACGACCACAAACCTGAAGCAAAAGCATGGCATGTGTCAAAACAAAAAGCAATATGCTCCGGATATCGGCTTAATTTGCGAATCTGTATCATTTCTTCCATTGTCGTGCCCATCGGGCCATGATCACCTGCCTGATTTTCAATCAGTACCTTTGAGTGTCCATTCCAATTCTCCAAGGCGGTATCCAGACAATAAATGAGGTTCTGATAACCCTCCAGCGGATCGTTTGTTTTGATATGTCCAAAATGGACCACCGTCCCAACAGAACCGCAAGCATTCGAAATTTCAAGATCATTGCGAATAGAAGCTATTGTAGCATGAAACCCCGCCTCTCCACGGGTCATGCCCAACGCCGGATTCGTGGGATAGGGTGAATGTGCAATCGATGCAAGTCCCTGCTGTTCACACCAATCCCTGCACTGCTCAGCATCCTTGAGATCCAGACTTTTCAGGCCAAGACTACGCGGGTTCTTCGGAAAATATTGAAACGCCGTTGCCCCCATCACATGTGCTCTCTTGGCTGCCTGAAGAAATCCGCCTCTGGTGCTGACATGTGCCCCGATTCCGGTTTTAGGCTTCATGCTGGCATTTCGGACAGAAGAATGCCTTCTTGCCCGTAATTTCCACTCGTTCAATCGTTCCCCCGCAGCGCGGACAAGTCTCGCCTTCCCGATCGTACACGCGACATTGCTCGTCAAAACTTCCTGTCTTCGTATCCCCTAGCATCAGCGGCATTTCCATATAACCGCCCTCAGAAGCTGCTTCACGCAACACAGACTGCATCGAATGGAACAAACGCTCCGTCAACTCTGGTGAAGTCGCGATGTTCTGCGTTTTGGAGCTTGGTCTCAGACCGGCAGCAAAAGCAATCTCATCCGAATAACAATTGCCAATCCCCGCAATAATATGTTGGTTTACCAATGTTGTCTTGAGCGTACCCCGGCGACCTTTCAACAGAGAAGCAAAACGTTCCACATTCATCCGTCGATCTAAAGGTTCAGGTCCAAGATCAGACATCGCCTCTTCGGTTTCTTTCGAAGTAAGCAGATGTAGATAACCCAAGCGCAGTCCAATGAAAAATAAAATGTGATCGCCAAACTGAATTTCCACTTGCGTGGAACGATCAGGACGTTCTTCTTCCGTGCCCCAGAAAATCATACCACCCAACATGAGGTGCAGTACCAGACGTTTGCCATTAGCCAAGTGGAAAATCAGATGCTTCGCTCGGCGCTCAACAAATATGATGCGATTACCTGTAAGTTCATTGATAAACAGATCAGGCTCCGTATTTATCGTTTTATCGCGGTTAATTACAACACCTGTAATCAGTAGATCAAGTATTTTCTCGGACAGCAAGGTCCGGTAATTTTCCATTTCCGGTAGTTCCGGCATCGTACATTACCCCTTTTTGGAAGCTTGGTCTGCCTCTTGCGACAGCCACTCCATCAATTTATGCAAATCTTCAAACACATGATCAGGTCGAGCCTTCGCTGCTTGAATGTGTCCATCCATATTATCCCGTGTTGTCACACCGGTAAGGACCAACAGCGTCTCACATCCTGCTGCCACTCCAGCAGCAATATCGGTTCGCATATTATCTCCGATCACTGCCACTTCATGAGACGCCAGGTTTAGCCGGCTAATGGCTGACTTCATTATAACACTCGATGGTTTGCCTATGACTGTAGGATGAACTCCGGTCGCGGCTTCAATTGCTGATCCAATAGTCCCCGCCCCAGGTGTCAGTCCATCATCGGAAGGAAGCTGCAGATCCGGGTTGGTCATGATGAATTTTGATCCCGCATTAATCCACCTTAGCGCCTTGGTCAGTTTATGATAGGAAAATTCACGATCAATCCCCTGTATCACGTAATCTGGTGCATCTTCCGTTAGCTGTAGTCCTGCTTTTTCTATGGCTTCCAGCAGTCCTGCTTCTCCAATACATGCCACTTTTGCACCCGGGGACTCTTCAGCAACATATTCAGCAGCCGCCACAGCAGAAGTACATACTTGAGACGCGTCGGCAGGTATGCCCATCCCGTTCAGATGATCTGCCACACCTTGTGGTGTACGGGAAGAATTATTTGTTACGAATAAATACGGCTTTCCTAGCTCTTGCAGTGTTCGAATAAGCTGATCGGCTCCTTCGATACGATGTCTGCCATGATAGAGCGTACCATCCAAGTCAATCAGATAGGCCTTAATCACACACAGCACTTCCTTTCTTCATTCCATTAACGTTTCATGTCCTTAATCAATTACCTCGAACTTGACCGCGAACCTATGTATTCAGGCAAAAAATAATGGCTTGCTGACATATGCACACAACAAGTCGAACCGGATCGAACACCGACGGTTTAACTCGCGCGTCTTCTGTACAAGCTTGTCATTTCCTGCGCTTTCCCGGAAAATAATTTGAATCATTTCCCTCTTCATATTGCCCATCCTACACGCTTTCTGACCAGATTGCAAAAGGGACCGCGGGAGTTCCTCTCCCTCAGTCCCGTGCAATTACCCGGATCTTTATATGACGTGTTTAGCCGTGCACTGGTTCGCAATCAGGGTTAAGATTCTTGCTTGCGATGCACGACAGGAATAAGCTGGTGTTCGTTTGCAAGTCTGGTATTCGGGAATACGGACTGCGCCTCTTCCAAAAGTGGCTGAAGTTGATCCTCATCCTTATAGCGTGAACTGAAGTGAGTCATGATTAGTTGCCCTACATTGGCTGCTCTAGCCGCTTCTGCCGCTTGTTTAGAAGTACTATGATAGTACTCATGCGCTGTATCGGCCAGATCATGCATGAATGTAGCTTCATGTACAAGTACATCTGCATTGATGGAAAGTGGCTGTACGTTGTCACATGGACGTGTATCACCCAATATGGTGATCACCATACCACGCTTGGGCGCTCCCAATACATCTTCTGGACGAAGCGAATCACCGTTATCCAGCGTAATGGTTTCTCCACGTTTCAGTCGGCCGAACAATGGGCCTGGCTTCAAACCATATTCCGCCAGTTTGGCTGGGTCCAGGCTTCCTGGACGATCTTTTTCGGTAATCCGGTATCCATAACTGTCAATCCGATGCTCAAGCAAAGCAGCTTCCACGATAAAACTGTCATCCTCGAACAGGACACCGCCCGTATGTTCCACGATATTCAGATCATAGTTAACCCGGGATTGGCTCAGCTCCATTGTTGTACTGATCATTCGTTCCGTACCTGGCGGACCATATACGGTTAATGGTGTGGTGCCACCTTGATAGGCTCTGCTCGAAAGCAGTCCTGGAAGTCCAAATACATGATCACCATGCAGGTGAGTAATGAATATTTTCTCCAATTTGCTTAGTTTAAGCGGAGAACTTAAAATCTGGTGCTGCGTTCCTTCCCCGCAGTCAAACAACCACAAAGCTCTGCGCTCATCCAACATGCGTAGCCCAATGGAAGTTACATTCCGTTGAAGCGTAGGTACACCAGCATTAGTTCCCAGGAAATATAGTTCCATTCTGGATCGCACCTCTTTCTGTTGCCAGCAAAAAACCTCCGACAATGCGGAGGGCTTTGCCTGACACTCTACTGAATTTATGCCTTCTCTACATTAAAATACTTGGCTTGCGGATGGCTGAATACCATCGCTGATACGGAAGCTTCAGGTTCCATCATGAAACCTTCCGTCAATTCCACACCGATATCCTCAGGCTGCAGCAACTTGAACAACGGCCCTTGGTCTTCCAGATCCGGACAAGCCGGATATCCAAAAGATACCCTGATCCCTTGATAGCGTGCACCATGACGTTGCTTCATGGTCATCTGGGCAGAATCCGGGAATCCCCATATATCTCTCATCATATGATGCACACGCTCAGCTAATCCCTCTGCTACTTCAAGCGCTACGGATTGCAGAGCATGTGAGCGAAGGTAATCCCCTTGATCTTTCCACGCCGTGGATAGTTCACGCACACCGTGTCCGGCCGTAACAACCATGAAACCAACGTAATCCATCTGACCGGATTCAACAGGTTTCAGGAAGTCGGACAGGCACAGGAACGGCTCGACTTTTTGACGTGGGAACGTAAATGTATGCAAAATATTACTGGTGTCCTTTGGATCATAGATAATGACGCTGTTACCACTGGACTGAGCCGGGAAGAAACGATACATGGCATGCGCCTGAATAATCCCGTCACGAACAGCCTCTTGCATGATATCATCCACGACTGCTTTCAGGTCGGTAGCCTTCTTATCACCTGAAGCAAGCAGTTGTTCTACTGAACCGCGCAACCCCAGATGATGTCCAAGCAACATCTGCATGTTCACGTATGGCAGGATATGTGATAAAGGATAGTTACGCATCGTATGCCGATCCAGATCAGGCGGGACAAGAACCGGATGATCTACAGCAATATCCGAACGCTCCACTCGCGTAAGCTCTGGAAGAGCCTGAACAGCTACAGCACCTGAAGAATCAGCTTCTTTCTCAGCTTCCATCTCCAGTTGCATCACTTCACGTGAAACGGGATTCATCAATTTGTTCGCCAGATCCAGACCATCCATCGCATCTTTCGCATATACAACCATTCCGTTATATTCAGGACGGATACGATTTTTGGTGAATTTACGTGTTAGCGCCGCTCCACCAACCATAATAGGCACATCAATACCTGCTGTTCGCAAATCCTGAGCGGTAAGAATCATCTGCTGCGCTGATTTTACCAATAGACCCGAGAGGCCGATCGCATCGACTTTTTCTTCTCGGTATGCCTCAATAATACGTTCTGGTGGTACTTTTATACCCAAATTAATGATCCGGTAACCGTTATTGGACAGGATGATCTCAACCAGGTTCTTACCGATGTCATGCACATCGCCCTTGACCGTGGCCAGAATGATCTTGCCTTTAACCGAAGTTTCGTTCTTCTCCATGAATTGCTCCAAATATGCTACAGAAGCCTTCATAACCTCTGCACTCTGCAACACCTCAGCTACAATCAACTCATTGTTGTTAAAGAGACGACCTACTTCCTCCATCCCCCGCATCAGTGGACCGTTAATCACTTGAAGTGCTGTATATTTGGCAAGTGCCAGTTCGAGATCTGGCAGCAATCCTTCTTTACTTCCTTCTACTACATATGAAGCGAGACGCTCTTCTAATGAAAGGTTCGAGATTTTTTCCTTCTTCTCAACCTTCTTGTTACGGAACGCCGCTACAAACGCCGCCAGAGTATCATCATTCGTGTTATATAAAAGCTCTTCCGAGAGTCTGCGTTCTTCTTCAGGAATGGAGGCATAACGCTCCAATTTCTCTGTGTTCACGATCGCATAGTCAAGACCTGCTTTGGTACATTCATATAAGAATACTGAGTTCAGCACCTCACGGCCCGCTTCAGGCAGTCCGAATGAAATGTTACTGATCCCGAGGATCGTATGACATTCTGGCATCGCTTCCTTAATCACTCTTATACCTTCAATGGTTTCTTTGGCTGAACCGATGTACTGTTCATCTCCCGTACCTACCGGGAACACCAACGTATCGAAAATGAGGTCTTCTGGTTTGAGACCATATTTGTTCACCAGCAAATCGTAAGAGCGCTTGGCTACGTCAAGCTTGTCTTCCCGACTAATCGCCTGACCCCGTTCGTCAATCGTTCCGACAACTACTGCACCACCATATTTATGAAGCAACGGCGTAATCAGCTCAAATTTCTCTTCGCCATCCTCAAGGTTAATGGAGTTAATTATCGCTTTACCTTGTGAGTACTGGAGGGCCAGATCAATTACTGAAGCATCTGTCGTATCGATCATGAGAGGAACCTTTACTTTTTTTACAACCAATTCAAGGAACTTCACCATGTCTTCAGACTCTTCGCGGTCTGGGTCTTGTACACACACATCGACAATGTGCGCTCCATTTTTCACTTGAGCACGTGCAATTTCCGAGGCTTCTTCATATTTTCCTTCTACAATGAGGCGTTTGAATTTCCGTGATCCCAGCACATTCGTACGCTCACCAACCATGTATGGACGATTGTCCTGTTCAATGTAGATCGGTTCTATACCAGACAATGCCGGTGGATGTGTTCCGTTCATTTCTCTTGGGGGGTACTGAGCAAGTGTGTCGCGCATCGCCCGAATATGTGCAGGGGTTGTCCCGCAACATCCACCAGCGATATTCAACCAGCCCTGTTCGGCAAAAGCACCGATCTTCTGTGCAAGCGAGTCTGGTGACTCATGGTAATTACCATTCTCATCCGGAAGACCCGCGTTCGGGTAACAACTAACGGCAACCGATGCCATTCCAGAAAGTGAACGAATGTGATCACGCATGAACTCCGGACCCGTAGCACAGTTTAGTCCTACCGAAATTGGGTTAAGGTGTTCTAAGGATATATAAAAGGATTCGATGTTCTGACCTGCAAGGGTCGTTCCCATCGGTTCAATCGTTCCTGATATCATCAGGGGCAGTGTAACGCCACTCTGTTCGAAGGCCTGCTGAATTCCAATGCTGCCTGCTTTTACATTGAGGGTATCCTGTGAGGTTTCGAGTAGTAGCGCATCAACGCCTCCCTCTATTAAAGCAAGCGCTTGCTCCAAATAACTGTCGATAAGTTCCTGGAACGTTACTCCCCCAGTTACAGACAGTGTTTTGGTTGTTGGTCCCATCGCACCTACCACATAACGTGGAGATTCAGGTGTAGAGAAACGATCAACCGCAGCTTTCGCAATTCTGGCTGCTTCCAGGTTGATCTCGCGTGCCCGATCCTGAATATCGTACTCAGCAAGCACAACGGATGTGGCACCAAATGTATTGGTTTCAATTAAATCGGCGCCCGCCTCCAGATATTCTTCATGAATGCGCTGGATCAGTTCTGGACGAGTAAGCACTAACATTTCATTACATCCATCCAGATCTTCGCCGCCAAAATCTTCGCCAGTCAGATCAACTTGTTGAATCATGGTCCCCATTGCACCGTCGAGGATTAATATTCGTTGTTTTAATGCATCGTGTAGACTAATCTTATCCAATATCTTCACCCCCGCAAAACGTTAGATCTTAGTTTAACAGAAACTAACTTAATGTGAAAGATCGGGTTTGGTCCCGAAAGATGGCGGGTTTGCACGAATATGAACGGAATTTGAGAATCGACAAAAACAAAGCAATCCGATATAATTCAATTAAACCAAGTGGAAAAGAGGGAAAGAACATGGCTGAAATTGTTATCCGAAATACGAACGAACGCATCACTGGTGACGAAAATGTTCGAAATTTCTTAAACAAATACGAAGTATTATATGAGAAGTGGGACGCTTCCAAACTGAACACTGATCTGCAAAATAACTTTGGATTAACTGATGAACAGAAAACCGAGGTTTTGGAAACTTACGATTATGAAATCAGAGATTTGGCTGCACGTCGCGGGTACCAGATCTGGGATGTCATCACGCTGTCCGAACAAACACCAGATATCGAAGAAAAGCTCGCCAAGTTCGAAGAGATCCACACCCACGCTGAAGATGAGATCCGTGCAATTGTTGCTGGTAAAGGAATCTTTGTTATCAAAGCTACAGATGATGTGGGCTACTTTAATGTAGAACTGTCTCCTGGAGACGTTATCTCTGTACCTGAGAATACACCGCACTTCTTCACTTTAATGGAGAACAAACAAATTATTGCTGTACGTCTGTTCATCGAAAAAGATGGCTGGATTGCAGATCCATACCCTGATCCTACATTTATCAAACAAGCCTAACACTCTCGTGTTACAACTCGCTTAACCAAAACCCCTGTTCAATTGAACAGGGGTTTTCGCATATGCATGTGGAGAGTAGTGTACAACATCGGTGCATTATATAAAATAATGCGGGTATTTCGCCTTTATCGATTCCTGTTCAATAACAACGAGTCTAAGATGAGCTTCCATCACCTGAACAGCTTGCTCGGTCTGACGCTCTGTGATAAGACGATAAATCTCTTTGTGCTGGGAGATAATGACCTCCAGGTTGGAGTCCTCCGCTAGACGTAATAAACGCAACCGATTAAACGGAATATTCAGTTGTTGCAACATTTTCCATGTTCTCAGCTTACCCGTGCCCTGGAACAAAATCTGATGAAACTCTTCATCCAGTTCAAAAAGCCGATAGAAATTGTTTTTTCCTATACAGACTTCCTGCATTGCAATGTTGGTTTCAAGTCGAAATCTGTACTCTTCAGGAAAAGAAACACAAGCCAAAGTCACGATTTCCTTCTCCATCTTCTCCCGCATAAACCTGCCTTCTTCCACATGCTCCAGATTAATATGAGAGACGATCGTTCCACTCTGGGGAATAATGTCCAGCAGTTCTTCTTCAGCAAGCTTCATGAATGCTTCTCTCACGGGTGTTCTGCTCACCTGCAGTTCATCTGCAATCTCTTTCTCTGAAATCTTGGTACCCGGCTTAAGTTCCAGGTGAAGAATTCGTTCTTTTAACAGGTTATATGAATATGCCCGGGTCGAGCCTCTAATTTTTTGATTAAGTGACATGCCTAGACCTCTTTCTATCAGCCGTATTCATTCATCTTAGCACAAATTACCGTTCCACTTATATATCGGTGTGAAACGGTAATCTGGCCAACATCAACTATATTATTGCTTGTTTTCTTTGTAGGCTTTGTACGTGTCATTTGCCAGCTTCAGATAATTAGATAACCCTTGACTATCCAGCTCTTTGGCAAACGTATCGAATTCAGACAAGTCTCGCTCACCCAAGATAAATTTAAGTGTATTTTGATCCGAATAATCTTTCAGTGGTGTACTCAGAAGTGTCACCCGTTCACGGTCCTCTGAGGAGTAAGGAATTGGTGGTTCTGCCGGGATCACTTCCTTGGTATCCTTCATGTCTTGCTGGAATTTCAACTCTTCTTCACTAAACATCGATTGCAGCAGATCTGTCGTACCACCGTAGGCAAATACTCCACCAGAGAATCCAAAGTCAATACGCAGATCCTTCGTGCCTTTAGGATTCAAGCCATTGTAGTTCACATCTTCTACCAATTTACGTTTTCCTTCCTCTTTGGTAAATGTTTCGCCTTCAACGCCCCATTTGGCAAACTCTTGACCCTCATCACTGTAGTATAACCAATCCACAAATTGCATAATGGCTTTGAAGTTTTCGCTTTTTTGAATTTTCCCGGATATCATGACACCGTTTTCAAGTCTGGAGCCAGACATTAATTGCCCTTTTGGCCCACCAGGAACTGTAATCTTCGCAACAGAGTATTTACCTTCTCCCAGCGTTTTGTTCATATCATTTCGGTGCAGCACCACCGTTTGGGAATTACCATTAATCATGAATGATTTGCCGGATACAAATTTCTGTACAGCCTGATCATCATCCTGCGTGAAACTTTCTTTGTCCAGCAATCCTTCGGATACCAACTTGTTAAAGTACGTTAGCATTTCCTTATACTCCGGTGTAGTAGCCGTGTACACAAATTGATCCTGATCTTCCTTATACGTCAATCCGTTACCAAAACCCCATCCAGCCTTGGTACCAAAGCCGGTAGCCGCAATACCTAATGTGCTATTAAATTTGAAACGGTCCGAGAACGGAACGGAATCCGGGTACAGCTCTTTGAGTTTCTTTGCAGCGTCATACAGTTCATCCCATGTGGTTGGGATAGCAATGTTATTTTCTTCAAAAACATCTGTTCTTACGATTAATGTATAATCTGGCCATACTTCTTCATGCAGACCCGGGAGTACATAATACTTGCCATCTTCCTGTCGAAGTCCTTCGATTTCTTCTTCCAATCCCCATTTTTCCACTTTATCCTTGAAGTTGGGCATCAAATCAATATAATCACTAACGGGCAGAATCGCACCGGAAGATACAAAAGCAGATTCTTCACCAGGATAGGTCTTTGGAATAACCAGCGGTGCATCACCAGAACTGATTAGAAGAGATCTCTTCTGAGAATAGTCACTCATAGGAACAATCGTTGGCTCAAGTGTAACACCAGTCATTTCAGTCATCTTTTCGAAAAGCAACCAGTCTTTTTTGTACGGATAGGTAGGTTGATCACTATATAGTATGGAGAGATTAAATGGCTCGGTCGCCTTGAATGTATCCCCTACATTGTACGTCTCCATCGCTGCCTTGGTTTGAACTTCTGTGACGTCACCTCCGGCTCCATTACCGTTGCTACATGCTGCCAGAACAACGGTCATCATTGATGCCAACACCATTTTACCAACAAACTTACGTGGCTTTTGATTCATTTAGGTTATCCCCCTGAATTTGGTTTAGGTTGACCTTGACTTAAAACTTTTTAATCAATAAAAAGCGAAGCGCTCGCCTACAAGCTTTCTGAAAGAAAGCTTCATCGGAAGCATATGCTATCACCGGATTCTCCCTTTTAAAAAGGGAATCGAAAAAATCTGGGGATAACAGCGATTGAAAGGTTATTCTGTCATCGGAGTGTTCCGTGTAAATCATCTGTAGTTCAATTTATATAGCTGCTACGTATTACTGTTTAACAGACCCTAACATGATACCGGTTACAAAGTATCTTTGGACAAATGGATAGATGGTGAGTATCGGCAAGATGGTTAATACCATCGTTACTGACTTAATATTGGCAGCAATCTGTGTCAGGTTATCAGCTGAGGTTGCACCGGCAGATGCCCCACTTGTCGCTCCTGCAATCATATTGCGCAAATAAATGGTGACAGGGAACAGTTCTTTTTTGTCCAAATACAGAAAGGCTGGGAACCAGGAATTCCAATGACCTACTGCGTAGAACAGCACCATGGTTGCCATAACGGCTTTACTAAGCGGCAATATAATGCGTAACAAGATCCCGTAGGTGTTCAAACCGTCAATGGAGGCAGCTTCCTCCAGTTCTTCAGGCATATTTTCAAAAAATGACTTCATGATCAGCATGTTGTATATGCTAATTGCGCCAGGAACAACAAGTGCCCACATGGTGTTGTTGAACCCAAGGGAATTAATCAACACATAGTTTGGAATCAATCCACCACTGAAGAACATGGTAAATACGGCGAACATCGTCAGAAACTTGCGACCCATCAACCTCTTTTTGGACAGGGCATAGGCGAAAATAGTCGTCATAAACATGGAGATTAATGTACCTACTACAGTATAGATAATCGTATTTTTATAATTCGTCCAGAACATGCTGTCACGTGAGATGGTCTTGTATGTCTCCACATTGAATCCTCTTGGGAACAAACTAACCTTACCCGAATTAATATAGGACTCACTACTGAAGGATTGTGCCACGACATTTAAGAATGGATAGAGCGTTATAAATACCACGAACAGCAGAAAGATGACATTGAATACTTTAAATACCTTGTAAGATCTGGATTCCTGCATGGTGCTCCTCCTTTACCATAAGCTTCTTTGTGTCAGTCTGCGTGAAATGGCATTTACGGAGAACACCAGAATCAGACCGATCAGCGATTCGAACAAGCCAATTGCGGTAGCATAACTGAAGTTACTGGATTCCAGTCCAACCCGATACAGGTAAGTGGAGATCACATCAGATGTCTCGTAGATAAGCGGATTGTACAAGAGTAAGATTTTTTCAAATCCAACTGCCAGGAAATTACCCATGTTCAAAATCAATAACGTCACAATCGTTGGCAAGATCCCTGGTAACGTTACATGAATCGTTTGCTTCCACCGATTGGCACCATCGATACGCGCAGCTTCATACAAAGAATCATCAATGGTTGTCAGTGCAGCCAGATACAGAATCGCTCCCCAACCCATACCCTGCCATACCTCGGAAGTGATATAGATTGTTCTGAACCACTCAGCCCGCTGCATAAAAGGAATATTGTCTCCGGTGAAGAAAGCCACCAGTCCATTAATGGAACCATTCACTGCTGTCAGCTGCAGGATCATACCCGCAACGATAACGATAGACAGAAAATGAGGCAGATAAGACGCGGTCTGTACAAACTTCTTGAATCGTTTACTCTTCACTTCGTTAAGCATCAAAGCAAAAATGATTGGAACCGGGAATGTAAAGAGCAATGCAAGTCCGCCCAACATCAGCGTATTACCGAATACTCTCCAGAAGGTAGGGTCCTCAATAAACATTTTGAAGTATCTTAATCCAACCCACGTTTCTCCAAATATACTTCCCCCGGGAACAAAACGTCTGAACGCAATCACATTACCAATCATCGGCCCATATTTAAAAATAAGGAGATAAATGATGGGAAGGATTAATAGTGAATACAGCTGCCAGTCTTTGCGGAACAAAGTTGCTGCCGTTCGTAATCTGCTCTCTTTACGTAAAGATGTCATGGTTAACGTTGTTTTAGCGGTTTCCGACTCCATGTGTTTTCACTCCGATCCAGGACTTGATAAGTAAGAGTAATTCATGTACAGTTCCCATCGTTTCTCCTCTTGTAGAAGACAATAACTCCTTTAACTTCCCCCCCACTACCAAATAGATAATTGCTGAATGTAAGCGATATCAATTTGATGTATTATGTAGAATCACACAATCCAAAGTGCTTCACATCATTAATTAGCACTTACTAAGTGGTGTGATCTCCAAATCGGAAGAAGATACTCTGAAATATTAAGCGCTTACAATCAATCGAAAATAATAAGCAATAACTCCCTGCCTCCATTTAATGAAGTAAGTCAAAAAGATATTGCTTTATGACAATATAAATACTAGTCATACTAGTATGTTAGTTACATTCTAATCCAGCTTCCCTCTAATTTCAATAACTTTTAGCAAAAAAAATAGAGATCTCTTTTAACAAGGTAATTTACTCAACAAGCTCAAATAAAAAAACATTGGTAACTTCAAGAACGACATCATCGTTCATTGAAGCTTCCAATGTTTCAGGGTGCTGAGGAAAGATGTTATAACTGATTCCGCTTAGAAATTAGCAATAAGCTGATTTAATTCTGATAAATGTGTTATTTCATGGTCTGGCGCATACGTTTCATTGTTGGTCTTATGCTCACGGTTAATCCATACGGATTGGATGCCAGATGATAAAGCACCACGAATATCAGTCGTTAACTTGTCTCCAACCATCATGCTCTCTTCGGGTTTAACACCCAGTTTACTCAAAGCATGTTCAAATATCGACGGATCTGGTTTTCCTTTTCCGAAGTTACCCGAGATAATAATCTCATCAAAGAAAGGAGTCAATTCAGGTACACCATCCAACTTTTCTTGTTGCAAAGCAGGACAACCGTTTGTTAACAACAACAGTTTGTACTTTCCTTGTAACTGACGCAAGGTATCCATCGTTTCTTCGTACACATGAGGTCTGGATCTCCGTTCTACTCCAAACTGCGCAGCAAGTTGTTCAGCAAGATCTTCCCGATCTATACCCAACTTCAACAAGCCACGACGCCAGGATTCTTTACGGTAAACTGGAGCAAGCTGTTCCAACTGACGGAACTCAGGTTGATCCCCACCAGTAAAGTTTGCCCATAGGCCTTCAAACGGATTGATTCCAATCATTTTGGTAAAAGGAAAGGTTTCATATGATTCATACAGCCCACGTGCCTCATTACGAACAGCTTCTTCAAGTTCTTCTGGTTTTACCCCAGTCTCTTTCGCTGCGATTAGACAAGTCTCATGAAAAGCTTCTCGAACACTACGCTCATCCCATAATAAAGTATCATCCAGGTCGAACAAAATCGCTTTTAACGCCATTCCGATCATCTACCCCTTTATGCAATAATTACTTTTCGACGGTTTCCACGGTGATCTGGTGTGCTTTTGCAAACTTCAGCAAACGTTCTGCAATCGCATCTGTATCGTAACGGTTCAATAACTTGGTGAACACCCATCTTTTCCCGCGACTGTTATGTTCGATAACAACTGTACCTGGTTCAATTCTGAATTTGACGATATCGTCAACCCCAATTGAACGTTCACGATTACCCTTCGTCGTTATAATCCGATTACTGCTAATCTTGATGTATGGACGACGAAGCATGAAGATGACTGCCAAAAATACGTAAAGCAGCATGGTCACCCAGTCCCAAGTTGTCATTGGAGCTTGCACAAGGAATGTGCTCATGAACAGATACAAAAAGGCGAGACCAATCAAAAATATAGGGAACAAAAGACTGCGTCCCTTAAAGACTTCTTCACCTGGTGTACCTGTGATTGGTTGACCACTTTTTTTGCGTTGCTGATTTAACTGCTTGGAATTTTTCTTAACCGTTCTCTCGAACGAACGCGACATGAGAATCCCCCTTATGTGTCTTTGTATCGGCTTACATAATTGCAAACCAACATTTCCCCCTATAAATTGCACACTCAAAATAACAGGAAGAAACCTAAATATCATAATGATATCATTAGGTTTCGTTAGTGTTTGAGTTTGCCTTGGTGGCCTTTGTCATTCTCATCATCAACAATCTCAATGGTATCCAGTTGTTGTCTGAAATTGCTGCGAATATTACTCAAATAAATCTCTCTTAGCTCGGCACGTTCAGCAAGCTCTTCCTCCGACAATCCAGTGGACTTTTGCTTACGAGCCAATTCGTTAATGCGTGCTACCAGACTATCTATATCCAAGCTTGTCCCCTCCAAAAATACAAAGTCATATTAACTTTGCCATTATAAAGGCTGCTTGTCAAGCTGACACGCGCTAACACTCATTGATGTGCATTTTATTCTGCAAATTGCGGTAGAGCTAGTACTTGTCCCACTTGGATGGAAGTTGTATGAAGTTGATTCACTTTCTTAATTGCTTCTATATATATACGTGTATCCATATTCGTCGGCTTATGTTCCAAAGAAATACTCCATAATGTTTCCCCTTGTGAAACAGCTATCTTTCCTCCTGGCAGAACATCATTCTCATTGCCAGCAAAAACAGTTAAAACGGTGCTGCATCCAATAAATATAATCATAGAGGTAATGGCTACCTTTAACATCCATGAAGAAATCTTGAAACGCGCTAAAACCTTCTTGTAGTTCCCTATGTTAGACTTCACCAGTTCCGAATTGATTGGTTCATAAATGCTTTGATAAGTAGAATATCTCATTAAATACCCGCCTCCAAACGTTTGTTCCTATCTGTTGGAATCAATATAACACGAACACTTGTTTTGTTCAATAGATTTTTAGAACAATTGTTCGCTTCTTTTTTGAAGGAGAAATATCTTATTTCAAGTCCTTTTACAAAACATTTGAAGTATTATGCTCTGACTTTTGGACAATTTCTGTTCTATAAGTTAAAAAACACTGATTTAATGCTATTTTATTTAGAACTTATGTTTGTACGAACGGAGGTTCTATGTTATAATTTTCCCAAACGTTACTAAAATGGGGTTGATACGGTATGTCGAAGATATCCAGCAGGCAGCAGGCTATTCTGGAGTTTATACGAAATGAAGTCCGGTTGAAGGGGTATCCTCCTTCCGTACGGGAAATTGGTGAAGCGGTTGGACTGGCTTCCAGCTCAACAGTACATGGACATTTGGATCGTTTGGAGAAAAAAGGTTTGATCCGACGCGACCCTACCAAGCCAAGAGCCATTGAGCTTTTGAGCCAGGAAGAATCTGAGCATTCTCATCAATTTGCTCATAGCGTTGCACGTATTCCTGTCGTTGGTAAGGTTACAGCCGGGGTTCCAATCACTGCAACCGAGAACATTGAAGACTACTTCCCTCTTCCTACACATTATGTAGGCGAACAGAAAGTGTTTATGCTTTCAGTAGTCGGAGATAGTATGGTGGAAGCTGGAATCGTTAATGGAGATTATGTTATTGTTCGTCAACAGCAAACTGCTGATAACGGTGATATCGTCGTTGCAATGACTGAAGACGATGAAGCTACAGTGAAAACGTTCTATAAAGAGAAAGATCATATTCGCCTTCAACCGGAGAATGCGACCTTCGAACCTTTACGTTTGAAACATGTTAGTATTCTGGGTAAAGTCATTGGCCTTTTCCGAGATATTCATTAATATTTAACTTGAGTAACAAAACTAGATGTAATGAAATACGAAAGAGGTTATCCTGATCAACAGGACAACCTCTTTTTTTCATGTTTATGTTATTTTAGCGGCTAATTATTCACTGCGTTTCAGAACACTCTTGTGATGCGAGAACACATCAAAGCTCTGTTGTCCGTGATATGAGCCCATGCCGCTCTCTCCTACACCACCAAACGGAAGGTAGTGTGATGTCATATGAGAAAGTGTGTCATTAATACATCCCCCACCGAAGGATACTTGATTCAGAACCTGATTCTGCAGTTGCTCATCCTGTGTGAAGAGATATAGCGCCAATGGTTTTGGCCGGCGAACAATCTCATCCAGCATAGGATTCAGGTCACTGTACGTAAATACAGGAAGAATCGGACCGAAGATCTCTTCTTGCATGACAGCTGATTCCCAGTTCACGTCTCCAATTACCGTCGGCTCAATAAGCAACTGCTCACGTACAGAACGCCCACCAATCAGCGTTTTGCCATCTGTGAGGAATTTCGACAACCGATCAAAGTTACGCGAGTTAACAATATGCGGGAAATCAGCGTTCTGTAACACATCATCCCCAAATTTATCTTTGATCTCTGCGCCAATCAGATTGATCAATTCGTCATGAACTTGTTCATGTACAAGCAAATAATCCGGAGCAACGCAAGTTTGGCCTGCATTAAGGAACTTACCACGAACAATACGCTGTGCCACCAGCTTCAGATCTGCATCGTTATGGACAATAGCAGGACTCTTGCCCCCTAGCTCAAGGGTTACAGGAGTCAGATGCTCCGCAGCTGCCTTCATAACAATGCGACCAACACCCGTGCTTCCTGTGAAGAAAATATAATCAAACTTCTCTTTCAACAATGCTGTGCTAGCCTCGACTTCTCCTTCCATAACCGCAATATACTCCTGAGGGAAGATCTCTTGAATCAGATCATACGTCAGACGAGATACGGCTGGTGTTAATTCAGAAGGCTTGATAACTGCACAGTTACCGGCTGCGATTGCTCCAATCAGTGGACCAAAGGCCAGTTGGAAAGGATAGTTCCAAGGTGCAATAATAAGAGCCACTCCGTATGGTTCAGGGTAAATGGTGCTCACACCATCCGGCATAGCCGAATTGGTTGGGACTTGTTTTGGTGCAGCCCATTCCTGCAGGTGTTCTAATGCAAAATCCAGTTCACCCAAAACAATGCGAATCTCGGAACCGTAAGCTTCCGCCTCAGATTTGTTCAGATCTGCCCGAAGTGCATCTTGAATCCGTTGCTGATACTTTTCAATTCCCTTTCTAAGCTGTTGAAGTGCATTAATCCGATACTCGATATTTTTAGTTTGTCCTGTATAAAAAAATGTACGTTGTTCTGTCACAAGTTGTTTAGCCTGATTCATATTAACATCTCCAATTAATTATTTAAAATTAAATTGTTCAAAATTTAATTAAAGTATACCTCTTCTATATGAAACTTTCAACATACAAATGAAACATCCATTTGTATGTATTTGAACGATGGTTGGAATTTTTATAGAGTGAAAGCTAGTATTCCCTCCTATTCGTGGCTATCAGAATTTCTAAGGAAGTTTGATTAAAATCTTTTGATTCAGACAGTTTAATGCACTGTAGAAAGAATTCTAATCTCAGTTTCTCTTTAATAAGTTAGTAAATAAATGACAATCGTTTTGCGCTAAAACAAACATGAAGTGATTCAATTCATCAGATGGAGAGGTTTAGTTACCATATATAAAAAACTCCCCTTTCATTATGAAAAGTGAGTTTTGCGATTATCTAAATCGACGAACAAACGTGTTTTGTTATATAAATGTAATCCTTGGTTACAAATAAACACAGAAATGTGGGCTGGTGAAGAAGAATTCAGGGGACATTTTTGGGCATTTTGTGGGCGCCTTTTTTTCTTATTATAATGAAGAAACTCATTTCAAATACTCATTTTGATTGCATTATTACTCTGACATTAAAAGCAATAAATTATAGCGCTGGTTAAATTAAAAATCTCCTAAACAAAATATTAAACTTATACAAATATTGTAAATTATAAGCTCACAATTCATAAGCGATACAATCCCTTTAATTAACCGAGATAATTTCGGCTAAAGAAATCGAGCGGAACTCACCCTCTAACATCAACTTTATTTCACACCGTACAAAGTCTAATCCCACAACTACTCCTGAAATCGGCTCTTCAAAGAAAGAGTTAAATAATTTCAAATAAACCGTCTACTACTATTATAAGAGCCAACTAGTACCTAACTGGTCCGCTGTGTTTCCTGATCGTCCAAATCAGGGTTGCCGCGGCTCTCTGTGTTCAGCCATAATCAACCTGGATGTCTCACAATCCGTTATCTATCAGTCTGCTACGCATGAAAGCCCCATAATATTAGCCCAAAAATCGATGTTCCCAGAAGTTCGTGTGCGGCCTACCTTAGGACGTTCTCCCCACCCAGCCTTCTAAGATCACTTTGTAGGACATTTCAGACCATCCTCCAAATGTATAGTTTTCCGCTCCCACAAGAGCGTCAAGAGCAGCCATGACGTTCGTCTTATGTTTACCCGTTTCGGCTATAATCTCATGTATAGTAGGAAACCTACGCCGTCCACCTTTGTACTTATCTAAGATCCGGAGGACCTTTCTTTAACAATCCTTTAACATATCAATCACCTCACCAATACTATGTGAGAAAATAAGTTCGTTTTTAACATTAAATTCAGAGATATCTGCAATTATATACAGAAACATTTACCTAGGTCTGATAGACTATGTAATAAGAATATTAATAGGAGGATTATTAGTAATATGAAAATAGTACCAGGAATTTTGCTTATTTCCGCATTTTTAACACTTGCAGCTTGCTCACCTCAACCTAATGCCGATTTAAAAAGTGATGGGGTCGTCGCAAATGAAGTGGAGTCCACTGTGTCGCAAACAGAACCAACAGAAGAGTCAAAAGATGAAATAACAACAGATTCTGTCAATGAGGAACAAGAAATTACTGCAACTACAATTAAAAAAAATGATACAGTAACGATAGACGGGTATGCGGAGCTTTCAGTCTCTAAACAAAAGTTTTCTAAAAAGATTGAACCTTCAAAACCAGGTAATTTCTACACGTACTACGAATCAAAGGAAGAAGATTCTACATATTTTGCACTCACTGTAAAAGCTAAAAATTTATATTCTACTGGCATTGATGCAGATGAAATAGCAAATGTCACCTTGATATATGATAATCAGTATGACTACCCTACATTCAGCACTGTTGAGGAAAAAGGAGGAGAAGACTTTACTTATAGCAACATCACTAGTGTCAATCCTCTAAAAACTACAACGTTATATTATCTAGCCGAGATACCGAACGAAGTCGCTGATAGTGATAAACCGTTAAAAGCTCTGATTAAGGTAAAAGACAATACTTTTGAATATACCATTAGATAATTAAAGGCCCTCCCACATATTTGATGGCAGGGCCATTTTTTCGCATAAATTAGAACGTTCGTTCTTTAATATACAACAAAATTTCCTAGTCATTTGGACCAGGTACATTTATAGTAGCATTCATGGTAGAGAGTAGTAACATCATCCCCAGTTTACTATGAAAATATTCTTAATCAGTTGGAGGAATTTTTGGAAGTTACGTTAGTAGATCTGTAGGGTGTGAAATACAAATCACAACGTGATATATGTCATAATTTTACATTGAATTATATGGTATTTTTAGAAAGTAAAGTTTTATAATTCATTCACAAAAATTTAGGAGGTATTTACATGAAAAAGAAACTAGCCACAATTGGAGCGCTCACTGCTATTGTAGCAAGTATTGCTGTTCCAGCATCACTTGCTTCTGCCTCATCTTCTGTTCAAGGTTCTGTAACTGCACAAAGTGTTACGATTCAGGCGACGCAAAAATATGTGAGATATTCAGATGCTAACAATAAGTATGGAGATGCGAAGTATGTTCCAAAGACATATACTTATGCTGATGGAGTTTGGTATGGAGTACTCAATCTAGCATCTACTACCAACTCAAACGGATTATATTACGGAAACTATGAAGGTTACGTAACGAAAATGGAGTAATTTTGTCATCATAATAAAATTCACGTATATAAATATAACAATAATAAAAGAAGGCTTCTGAATTCAATCAGAAGCCTTCTTTTATTACAGGGACATCTAAATGACCCATCAGAATAACCGTTGGAGAATAACTACCTTTATTATTCACTTACCTCAAACGTCAGAACCCGATCATATAAGATCTGGTCCTTATTGCTCTTGAAAGGCCCTTTCTTATTTTCATGCTTGTCAATTGCATAAGATGTTTTTCCGCTTCCAGCTTGTTTTGCTTCGTACCAATCGATAAAGCTGTTAACTTCTTGCATAATCAGATCGAACTCTTTTTCTAAGCCGGTAGTCATGGTCCCACAAGGATAGCACGGTTCCCTGAAGGTTGTTCAGGTTCAACTGCA
This sequence comes from Paenibacillus sp. BGI2013, assembly GCF_002843485.1. Lineage (NCBI taxonomy): Bacteria > Bacillati > Bacillota > Bacilli > Caryophanales > Paenibacillaceae > Paenibacillus > Paenibacillus sp. BGI2013. The sequence continues at coordinate 684,488 of NZ_PJFA01000003.1, read as the reverse complement.
GGCCCTTGAGGAGTGGCAGATGCCTCATTGGAAATTCAGATTCAACACTATTAACAATAGCACTCACTCCAAAATAGTATGTAGTTCCATTAGTTAGTCCCGGAATAACGAAATTCCCAAATTGATCTTTTGTAGCTTTTACTTTTTCTGTAACTTGCCCGATTCGATTCAATAATAAATTATGTATTTTTCAACGTTCTGAGGAGCCATGTATGGCCTCCGTTTTTGTGTCCTGAATTCGTACTATTTCGGAAGTATCTACCGCCCATAATCTTAATGGATAACAGGTTATATCCTTTTAATGGAGCGCCATAATCAATGAGTTGCTCAGGATCCACTTGGATTCCTGCAGATGGATACGCGTACCTGAGTCAAGGCTGCTGTGAGGAAGTCTTGAAACTCGTTTCAAATACTCACTTTGATTATATTACTACTCTGACATTGACCGCAAGATATCTAGTCTATATGACGCTGGTTAACTCGAAAATCTCCTAATTAAAATAACATGCTTATACAGATATTATAAAGGTATAAGATCGTAATTCTAAAGCGATACAATCTCATTAATTAACAGAGACAATTTCGGCTAAAGAACCCAGCGGAACTCATCCTCTAACATCAGCTTTATTTCACACCGTGCAGAGTTTAATCCCACAACTATTCCTGAGATCGGCTCTTAGAAGAATGGGTTAAATAATATCAAATCAACCGTACTACTTCTATTATAAGAGTCAACAAGTACTTCACTGATCCGTTGCATTTCCCAATCGTCAAGTTCCGGCTTACCACATCTCTTCTGTTGCTCACACTGAGCCAACCATGCCTCTCTGTGTTCAGGCATAATCATTCTAGATGTCTCATACAATCCGTTATCCTTCCGCCTGCTACGCATGACAAGCCCCCTTAATATTGAGTCCAATAGTCAATGTTCCCAGAGGATGGTGTGTGGTCTACCTTAGGACGTTCACCCTCACGTTCCCAACCCTCAAGGATAACAATATTGGCCGTATCCGACCTGTTATCCCAGTGTATGTATCCCGCAACCACTAGAGCGTCCATAGCAACCATGACGTCTGGTTTATGCTTGCCCGTTTTGACTGTAAGTTCATGGATAGTAGGAAATCTACACCGTCCACCTTTGTAGTTATATAAGATCCTAAGGACCTTTCTTTGATAATCCGTTAACAAGTAAATCAACTCGTGAACACTATATGCGAAGATAAGTTCTTAACGAAACAAGAAAAAAGCCCCATCAGCATAAGTGGACGGAGCATTCCTCATTAGTATTCACTTACCTCACACGTAAGTACAAGATCGAATATGATGTTAGTCCTTGCCGCTCTTGAACGGGCCTTTGTTATTATCTTGCTTGTCAATCGCGTATGATGCATTTCTGCTTACTGCTTATTTTGTTTCATTCCAATCGATGAAACTATTTACTTCTTGCATGCTCAAGTCAAATTCTTTTTCCAGGCCGGTAGTCATAGTTACAACGAGGATCGCACGATTTCCTGTAGGTTGTCCAGGTTCTGGATCAGGAATCGTTGCTGGATTTGTGGGTTCATTTTTATAAATGTAAATTTTTAGGGCTGTCTTCAAAGTACTACTTCCATTAGTACCACCAATAATAAAATATCTCCATTGACAGTTACTGCTACGCTTTGATTTCTTGGGGTAGTTAAATCTTTGAATGATCTAACTTCGTTGGTTTCAGGATTATATACTTCTACTCTTGATTGTGAGTTAGTATTGTTAAGCCCACCTAATACATAAATTTCCCCATTATAAACAGTTGAAGGTGCAGAAGTAGTAGCTGTTTTAAAGCTAATTATTTTTGTCCATGTGTCATTAGCCACAATATACTCGTATATTGCCCTCGACATCCCACTAATGAAACTGGTTCCTTCGCCATAAGCATACATTTTTCAAGTGTATAGAAAAATTTTACATTTATAATGTAAATATATACTATTAAATAGAAACATATTCCAATTATAAGGGTGATACAAATGAAGAAAAAGCTTATGATTGGTCTTTTAACCGTCGTTACATGCTTAACTCTTGGCTCTACATCTTTTGCAGCTAGTGATATGACCAAAACTTCAAACAATACCACAACGGAAAATGTGAAAGTAGCCCCTTATGCTTCGATGGATATTTATAGAGGAATAATCTACAAAAAATCAGATTACCCTGATGGTAACGACATACCAAATAAAAATTATTATTCTGAAGGAGCCTTATCTGGTTGGATAACGCTAGTTGAGATCAAAAGCCTTACAGGTGTAACTTGGATTGCCTACTATCAAGGAACCATTAGCTAACCATAATAAATTTCAGAACTCCCTCCTATATTTGTGAAATTTAGGAGGGAGTTCTGATTCTAGTAATTGTGCTTTATCGACTAATGTACGTCGATTATATTATCAACTCTGCCAATGCATTTGAAGGAGAATACATATGAACGCCAATGGAACCTAATCCCGATCCATTACCGTCAGGTGACCGTGCTATACTTGTAATTACAATGACAACAGGCTTGGAGAAAGAATACGATCTTCCAATGATTGATGTAAATGCATTCCTCAATTGGTATGATGCTCATGATGTAGGAGTTGGTCCGGCCAAAGGATATGTCCATTTACAAATAAATGCGCCATAGGTTTAATATGAACAATCTGGTTTATCGCTTCAAGATTATCTGGATTTTTGGATCAACGATTATAAATAAGGAAGTGTTCGGAAGAATACATTGGGGAAAGATACCACCATGACCTTGATCTGGTTCTATGTAGGGAAGATGGAAACTTCATGCCTAAATCATCATTGTTCAATGCCTTCTCCCGCATCTTACAACGTTGTGATCTCCCATCCCTCCCCATTCACTCTCTCCGACATACCTGCGCTGTTCTTTTACTTGAGTCCGGGGCAGATATGAAATTCGTTCAAGAACAATTAGGTCACGGAAGTATTCAGATCACATCAGATGTATATGCCACATCTCAGGCAAGATCCAGAAAAGCAATATAGATAGATTTGAGAAATTCACTGAAAAAATTTTCGAATAGAAAAATATTTTGTGGGCACTTTGATTTTTCTTTAAATATATATGTACTTGCCCACAAAAAGAAAAAACCCTCAGCGCTAGAGCGCCAAGGGATTGAGCTATTAGTACAAAGTAATATATTGATCGCGTTCCCATTGGTGGACTTGTGTGCGGTTTATGTACGTTAACTTCATATGATTGTATATCTCAATGAAAACGGGCTTTATAGGAATAAATACAGAAACACACGGTCAAAATTGATCATAAGTTTTCATAAGTTGGGGGACGTCCCCCTAATCCTATATGAATCAAGCATACGGCTTTATTCAAAATAGAAATTGCTTATTTGGAACATATATGTAGAAGAAAAAACTGAGTCCCTGGGATAATTGCTTGGGCTCGATCAATTATAAACTTGCCTAAGCGATCTCTTCAAGCTTGATCCAACTATAATCCTCTTCACCTCTGACAAGCTTAATCCTTCTATTTAGCCTATCAATAGGAACTATGCGAATAGGTACTCACATAGTCTAGGCTAGAATAAAAGGCTGGGCAAGATCCAGCTCCTCCTCAACAAACCGTATGTTAGATTTTCCCTTTACGGGTTTCCGATGTTCGTTATTCATGCGCATGCAGATTACAGTAACGTTTTTAATCCATATTGCCTGGCAATATACTTCACCTCGACCTGTGATCGCATCCAGCTTCTGGGTTGTCTATTCTTTATATATACAAACCGATTTAATCGTTGCAGAATTTACCAGTACAGTCTAGCTAACTTCTACTGACTGAAGTTTATATATTAATAGTTTCTCCTTCCCTGAATCTTTGGATCGAGCCACGCTACATGTTCCTAAAATGTTCTTACCCGCATATCCGCCGGTTTGGAAATAGTGCCACCGTACAGGCTGCGGATGGTGGTTACATTTCTTTCAACGCTCGCTCGAAGTCCTTGAGGAAGTTCCGTTCTCCTTGTTCCCCAATCTCTGTCAGCGGTCACTGTATCCACGACTTCTGCCACCCTATACGCTTTCACTCGTTTACACGCCTCGTACAGCACACCCCCGCGGAAGAATTTTTCATACATGACATGCCATTTGTGCTTGTGGTTCTCCTTTGCCGCATGAACTAGCTTTTCAAGTTGTTTAATCATTTTCTTGGTTGTTATGAGCACCTCGGACTCCCTACCTCAGACGTTTCAATTCGTCTTTTTGGAATTATAGATTGTCTCTTTACGGATTCCTAAAAAAACTGTGTGAAGGAGGGTCTGCCATGATCACTGCAGGATTTTTCATTCCATTCTGTTCCCCATTACGCCGAATTGTTATCCACTGCTGCTCCAAGTTCTGCATAGCTTTCTTAGCCTTCGTCCAGTTTCACAATACTCGTCAGCCTCTTTCCTCCCTTGCGAGGCCTTTTGGATAACGTGGCAGGATTTCTTCATGTTGCGGCCTGAATTGTTGCTCGTCCTGTCTCTGACGGGTACTATTGTCGATGTGCTCTTACACACAGACTTCGCCATATGCAAGCATCCTGGCTACCATTGCTCCTTGGTCGGACTTTCACCAACAAGATCATACGTGTATCTGGGCACACTAAAACAAAAAAAGCCGCTATAATAGTAACTTTAATGGGATATTTTCTATCCGACATAAATAGATTTAATATTCGTTCACTGGACCACAACCAAAAGGTTGGCAAGTCTGGATTGTCGATGCTGTTTCAATGAAACCTGTATAATCATGATATTTATAATAGTGATGGTCTGTCATATTGAATTAATGTAGAACCGTCTTTAAAAGTGATGGAATTATCGGTTGTACTTTCGACTAGTTCTAAAAGGCTATTTTCCACTTGAAGTGCTGGTAAAGAATTTGCCTGATCTTGAGCGAATGCTGGAATTGAGATAGATGTAGAAAGCATGACTCCGGCTAAAATGTTTTAGCAATTTTCATTGTTTGTATCATTTTAGTCCTCCATTCAATTCTAATCTTTCTTTTTTCTAAAAAAATCGAATTTGATTACGTAATCAAACAAAGATGTAATCACAATAGCCCCAATTGGAATAAACAAATAAACCCAGAACGGATTATTTGGAGCTTCACCAGGCGGAGAATCTGTTAAAATAAAGTAAAGAACAATGCAATAGATTATAGCCAATACAATACCTGTTATGTTTCTATTTTTCATAGTTGCTCTCACCTCTTGTTCACAGAATCAAGTATTGTATTTCCAACTCAAAAATATTATGACATAAATTTGGTATAATTTCTCTTATATACCTTAAAGTTTTTAAATAATATTTATGATGATAGCTTTAACCAGTATAATTCCCTTTGCTCAACAGCTATTTTCAGTACTATATTTCGTTTTTAATATCTGACTCCCTATCTCAGCGTTTCAGTTGCTATATAATAATATGTAACTTCTCATGCGCTAGGATACTAAATGATATTTTCAGTTAAACGCACAATGATTAGACACATCTCTATTCCGACACTTGGTACAAGGTACAAGTTCTGGTCTCGAACTAAGGACATGAACTATAAAGCTAAAGTATGGTCAAATTCTCTGAAATAGGGTAGAATTATTATAGTTACTTTCTCAGCGATAAAACAAATGTAGTAGACTAAACATAACTTTCGGAGCCAAATATGACTCCTGCACAAACGAGCCTTATATACAAAGGCTCGTTTTTTGATGTATCTTGTAAAATATCTTTTCTGTTACTAATTCGAAGATTTTCCTTTTTACATCTTTCAACAACAACATTTTACTGCTCTGTTCGATACTTTGATTAACTTGCGCTTACACCGCTGTAAGGCGGTTTTACATACACAAAAAAAGGAATAACGTTCTATACAGTACCCGTTCTCTCGAGATGTGCCATCATCTCTTATCAGAAGTTTTCCCATCATTCCTACAGCTACCGCATACGTACTCTCCGTATAGGACGAATGCTTTCCATATAAAAGCTCGATCTTCCATAATGCCTCAACCGTTTTTGGCATCTCGCTGAACTGAACATTCGGCGCAAACCATCAAGCCCCTAGAAAAGAAAAAAAGACGACCCACCAATTCGAGTCGCCTTCATTCCAACTCAATGCCAGTTTAAAAAATCACGAAACGACCCAAACAGCTCCGTCAAAATACACCCCGAAAATGAAGGGGAACTAGAGAAGCTGAAGAACAATTGGATCGGACAAACTTCATGAATAAGCATAAATCTTCATAATAAACAGAAAAGTTTCAGCGCTAAGTACACAAGTAGATCTTATAAAAACTCGAAGTCATAGCTCACGTTTTTAAAACTTGATGATACGAACAAACACTCTAAACAGCGACCTATTGTAAATCATCACCATAAGATATCATTATTTTAGCCCGGTATCGGTTAGTATTAATCCACATTTACAGGCTCGATCACTTCGAATAAAAATGGATTACCATTTAAATATTCTCTTATGTATGCTTGGGCATACTTTTGTTCATCGATTAAACTGGTTGTTTCTCTTGGATCAGAGGAGTGATGGCAGGTGTTCTCGATCATGAACATGACAAAAAAACATTCCAGATCCCGAATATAGTCCGTTTCCAACTTCCTAATACTCTCATAACCTTGGACAAGCATCCATCGATGTTTTGGCCAAAGCTCCAATATGGTACCTGCCATATCATAGAGATAATATCCGTACCCACATCTTCCAAAATCAATCGGATAGGGTTGATTATCTCTAAAAACCATATTACCGGTATGTAAATCAGCATGAATGAGCCCATAGTTATGTTCACTTGGATGCATCGTGGTAAGTTGGGATACAACCTTCTCAGCTGCATCTTGATACAGCTTCCACCCCTCTTCGGATAAAAAACGCTCATAATAACGTTCCAACTTAGCCATTTCACGTTTAAAACTTTCTACTCCCCAAGTAGGTCTTACAAAATCAGAAGGTGGATTGAAATCCTTTGCCGCTGCATGGAGCCTGCTCATCAATACACCCATATTATATGCTTGATTATCTGTAAATTCACCTACTGCTTTTTCACCTTCTATCCACCGCATCATCGTTACATAAGGGCGCCTATATCCTATCTCTGTTTCGATGTCCAATACATAAATACTATCACAATTTGCCATCCCTTCTGGTACAGTTAGATCTTTCGATTTGTTCAGGGCTTGTAACAGTAGGAGCTCCGAACGAATTTCCTCTCTGCTTAATCGGTCCGAATGAATGCGAAGTAAATAATTGTTATCTGTACTGGTTTCAATTTTATAGGTGATCGTATCGGATAGTTGAATAAACTGGATGTTATCCCATTCTAAGTCATACTTTCGAATTGCAGATAAAGCGACTTTCCTTGCTCTGATTAATAACGCCCGCCGTTCTTCATCAGTATCAAATCTAAAAAAATCATTCATTTGTTATCCCCCTACAGTTTTATGAAGTAAACCAACTACTTCTCTTATATGTTATTATAACGATAGTAAAAGCTTGAAAATATGTAGTAAACAATTTAAACCATAATATACACAAAAAAGTCACATTAGGATTTCTTCCAATGCGACTTTTGTTAAGCTATTATTTTGTATAAACGATCTTTTTAATAGTATCGCTTGAAAGGAAAAATCGATCTGAAAGTTTCTCGATAGTGTCACCATCGAGAAACTTTCGCCGGATTTCATCATTTCTAAGATTATAACTTTTCTGCTGCCTGAATTTTCACCCCGATTTTTAACGCAAACCTTTTGATTTTGGGGACGTAAACCAATCCACCGTTCATATACTTTTGTATTTCATTTAATAACTCTTCCAGAAAGATGATGTCGGCATTTACATATCTCATGATAGCCGCTCCTTAAAATAGTTGAATTTTAAGGTAGCAAAGTCTACACTATAACAATTATCACTATCCGGATTTAAGCTGTTACTTATATTATTAGCTCTATACAAACAACCGCCGTTGTTCATAAAATAAACTTTGCATAGAACATATCTCGAACATTGTCATAGTGTCTCTCCTTCCTAAATAACATTCAAACTAAAATATGTCTTCATCGGAAATAGAATGCTATCTCAATAGTAAGATATTACTCCAAGTGGGCGAAGTGTCAACACTATACAATTAAATCGTTTGAGCTAAACTGTCACATCTCATCTATTCCTTACGGACCATCAATATTAGACACTCCACATGTATCGAGTACGTGAATACTTTAAGCTCCTTCCTGCAAACTCAGCGTTGCCGATGCGATATCCAGTTCAATTCTCTGCTTTATCACTAGCGATGATATGGTTCACCTCAGTTAATCTTAAACTAAACTGCCCGCTAGCTTAATGAATTAGAGCAGTGACAAGTAGTTAAATACTTATCTAATCGGTAATCAGATCATTTCCTTGTCCTTTTCGGCAATCGGTACAAGTTCTGGTCTCGAACCAAGGACAAGAACTTTAAAGCTAAAGTATGGTCAAATCCTGTGAAATAGGGTAGAATTGTTTTAGTTACTTTTCCGCAAGAAACCTCTGCACTAATCCAAACATAGTTATTGGAGCCAAATATGACTCCTACACAAACGAGCCTTAGTTACCGAAGGCTCGTTTTTTGATGATTTTTTTAAAATATCTTTTCCGACTTTAATTCGAAGCTCTTTCTCCAACCCAGAACATTTCACTACTCTGCTCAAAATTACGCTTACATCGCCGTGAGGCGGTTTTACATACACAAAAAAGGAACTAACGTTCTATTAGGAGGAATCAGAATGGCAAGTTTTAAGAAATTAAAAAGTGGCTGGAGGTATCGGTTAAAGTACACCGATCCGTTCACTCAACAACAAAAAGAGAAATCTGAGGCTGGTTTTGGAACTAAACCAGAGGCTGAACTAGCTGCTGCTGAATTTTTAAGGCAGCTAAAGCAAGGGTTTGAACAGACAGGCATTCCTTTGGTCGATTACATTCGAAATTGGATAGATAACTCTAAAAAAGGAGTTGTACGAAAGAATACGATCAAACAACATGAGAATAACTTAAACACCATATCCAACCTTATTTTAAGCGTCTGATGCTCAAAGATTTAAAACCAGATATGTATCAAGTCTTTTTGGACTCTCTATTTAAAAAGGGACTCAGTAAACGAACGGTCGAGATCATTAACTCAACAGTATACTCAGCCATAGAGCATGCATTGATTCAAGGGAAAATATTACGCAATCCATGTAAAGGTTCAATTATTAAAGGAGAGCACAAAAAGAAGACGATCCAATTCATTGATTCAGAGGACATTCCCATTTCTTCATACTGCTCGAGGAGATGGGTACATTTATTGGATTTTCTTTAAAGTGCTGATTGAAACGGGGTTACGAAAAGGGGAGGCTGCCGCTCTAAAGTGGTCGGATATCAATTTCAAAGAAAAGATGATCCGTGTTGATGTAACACTCGATTTTCAAGCTGAAGACGAGGACGAACTTTTCGGAGATACAAAAACCGGAATTCTACCCGCACCATTAGTGTAAGTAACGGAATCATAAATGATTTGAGGTATCATGCTTCATGGCAGAATCAAAATAAGATCAATTTAGGGGAGTCCATGTACAGACACGATTTAAATCTCGTCTTGTGCAGGAATGATGGTAGTCCGATGCCTAAATCTAGTCTTTTTAATGCTTCGAAGAGAATTTTGAGAAAAGCGGGTTTAAGTGAGGAATTAACGATCCATTCCTTGAGGCATACCTATGCCGTGATCATGCTTGAAGCTGGGGCTGACATAAAATTTGTACAAGAGCAACTCGAGCATGGCAGTGTGCAAATTACATCAGATGTGTATGCTCATATTTCCAAGAAGTTAGAAAAGCGTAACATTGATAAATATGAAGAGTACACTTCCCGTATTTTTGGATCAGAAAATCAAAAACCGGGGGACGTTTGGGGGGCGCAACCTCAATAGAAGTGCAATCTTCCCAAAACGTCCCCCGGTTCATTTCTTCAAAACCCCGTAGTTACAAGGTTTTTTCGATTAGTACAACGTAATATATTGATCGCGTTCCCATTGGTGGACTTGTGTGCGGTTTATGTTCCATGCTTTCAAAGTGTATCACCCACCATAATAAATCGGCTTAAAACAAGTATTATCAGTGATCAGCTTATCAGAACTAATCATAATTATTCAGACTTTTGTGGGCATTTTGTGGGCGCTTTTGTGGGCGCCCTTTTTTTCTTATTATAATGAAGAAACTCGTTTCAGATACTCACTTTGATTGCATTACTACTCTGACATTCAATGCAATAAATCTAGTCTATATAACGCTGGTTAAATCGAAAATCTCCTAATTAAATAATATGCTTATACAGATATTATAAAGTATAAGCTCTCAATTCCAAAGCGATACAATCTCATTAATTAATAGAGACAATTTCGGCTAAAGAAACCCAGCGGAACTCATCCTCTAACATCAACTTTATTTCACACCTTGCAGAGTTTAATCCCACAACTACTCTGATATCGGCTCCTCGAAGAAAGGGTTAAATAATATCAAATAAACCGTACTACTTCTATTATAAGAGTCAACAAGTACTTCACTGATTCGCTGCATTTCCTGATCGTCCAAATTTGGCTTGCCACGTCTCTTCTGTTGCTCACACTGAGCCAACCATGCCTCTCTGTGTTCAGGCATAATCATCCTGGATGTCTCATACAACCCGTCATCCTTTAGTCTGCTACGCATGACAAGCCCCCTTAATATTGAGTCTAATAGTCAATGTTCCCAGAGGGTGGTGTTTGGTCTACCTTAGGACGTTCTCCCTCACGTTCCCATCCTTCCAGTATCAATATGTTAGCCGTGTCAGACCAACCTTCCCAATGTATGTATTCCGCAGCAATGACATCTGGTTTATGCTTACCCGTTTTGACTGTAAGTTCGTGGATAGTAGGAAACCTACGCCGTCCACCTTTGTAGTTATATAAGATCCGAAGGACCTTCCTTTGATAATCCGTTAACATGTAAATCACCTCTCCATTATCATATAAGAACATACGTTCTTTTATCAATAAAAAGACATTGCCATTTATTTTTATAGTCTAGTCCAGAATTTTATAGTAAAATCGAACTGAAAAAGTAAAAATATGGAGGGGTATTATGGGAGCAAAGAACCAAGTTATTGCTGGTGATTACAAAGGAAAGTATTTAACACTGATGTTCGGATCAGTCAGCTTATCAACCGGATTCTTTTCTTCAATTAATCTAGATAAAACTACTGTTGAAGAATACGAAGTGATGGATGCAACACGAAGTAAAAGTGCTGTGAGTGCTGTTGGAAGAGGTTTTGTTGGAAGTTTAATTCTAGGACCTGTTGGTCTACTTGCTGGGCTTTCAGCAAAAGAAAAAAGCACTCACACAATTGCCTTACAATTTAATGACGGGAAGAAAAGTTTAATTGAAGTTGACGACAATATATATAAAGCCATCATGAAGAAGCTCTTCTAAAGATACAATAGATCTACATAAAATCGGAAACGAGGTGTTTATCCTAGTTAAGATTGAACACTCCAAAGAGATGGAAGATTATTAAATAACTTAGCTAGTGAAATTGAAATCCTTTATAACATACCAGACCTCAAGGGTTCTGTAGCTCAGATTAAATGGGCACGAGATATCAGGATCAAATTTTTAAATCAAGTCCACGACAAAGATGAAAACTTAGAGACTTTGTTGCCACTCCAAAAAAAGACTTCTGCATCGTGGTGGATTAATAACAAAGATTTAACTTTAGAACAGTTAATTAAAAAATCAGCATTACCTTAGGTCAACTACCCCAGCTGGCTAGACAGGCAACAGGACAAATACGCCTGTGTTTCACTATATATCATATGATAAGAAATAACGCAAAAAGGCTCCGCAATTCAACCGCGGTAGCCTTAGTTAACAACTTTTTTAGAATTCGCTTACTTCAAACGTCAAGACACGATCAAATAGGATGTAATCCTTGCGACTTTTGAATGGTCCCTTGTTATTATCGTGCTTGTTAATTGCATAAGATGCCTTTCCACTTCCCGATTGTTTTAATTCGTACCAGTCGATGAAGCCATTAACTTCTTTCATACTCAGATCGAACTCTTTTTCCAAGCCAGTTGTCATTGTTACAACTAAGATCGCGCGATTACCCGCTGGTTCTTGTGGTTCAACTACCTGCGCTTGAGGAGTTGCTGAAGCTTCATTGGAATATTCGGACTCAACTCCATTTACAATAGAATTCACTACAAAATAGTATTTCGTCCCATTAATGAGCCCTGGTACGATAAAATTCCCATATACATCTTTTGTAGCTGTAACAGTTTCAGTGTATTTACCTGGGTCAGTGCCATATCTAATAGTGTATTTATCTGCACCTTCAACTTGCTCCCATGATAGAGCAACCTGACTGTCACCTGGTACAGCTTTCAGGTACAAAGGTTCACTCTCTCCTACTAATCTTCCGTTATCATCAATATCAATGGCATCAAGCGAAAATGTATTACTTGTACTCGTCGTCGTTAACTTCACTTCATGAACACCAAGGGGTAAATTTAAAGATTCAAAAACCAGAGCTTGATATAAATTTACTGAATTATTTGGATTGTATGTAGAAATCTTCCCATCTATTTCAATAGTTACGTTGTTCACTCTGTTGTTCCAGTAGACATCAATAATTCGCAACTTAGTTCCATAAAATTTAAACTTAATTGCGTTTGATGTTGCGCCGGATAATTTATTGAAATGACCTGATCCCCCGTAAGTATTTACATCATCGGTCACATGACTCCATCCAACACCTTCATATTTAATGAACGGGTCCATATCATCATACCTTTTCCAGCCTTCGTCTGGAGATGTTAAACTTTCACCAATTGATGCTGCATTCACATTATGGTTTAAAACTATACCAGTTATAAAAAATAAAACTGCAAACAAAAAACTTATCTTTTTCAAAAACGTTACCTTCATGAATATTCCCCCTGAAATAGTTATCTGAACAGATTAAAAGATACAATGCGCTTCTATATCATGTCTAAACATAAACTTGCTGATCTATAAAAATCATCTAATTTATTGCATTTTTATTTTATATTGGATGCGCATCTCCACAAATTACCCGTTTCTATCCTTAAAGATTTGAGTAAAATTACATAGTATAGAGTCTCAAATGAGGCATTATCCTGTGTGGTAGATTCACAATCTCAGATCCCATAGACGCGATAATGGACAGATAGTATGCATCTATAGCTGATGGCTTTGACTACAAGCCTAATTACAATGCAGCGCCTATGCAAGTACATTCCTACAATTATTGGCAGCATAGACGGTAATCGATTGGGTACTTTCCGATGGGGACTAGTTCCTTCATGGGCCAAAAACGACAAGTTCGGTAATAAGATGATTAATGCCCGGGCTGAGACATTGAATGAAAAGGCATCCTTTGAAAGGTTGATCAGTTCAAAGCGTTGTATCATTCCGACAAATGGATTTTACGAGTGGAAGAAAGAAGAATCGGCAAAGCGTCCAATGCGCATTTTGATGAAGGATGACCGCTTGTTCTCGCTTGCTGGCCTGTACGATACCTGGACAGATCCGGATGGAAACAAATTGAGTACGTACACCATTATTACAACGGAACCAAATAGTCTTATGGAGGATATCCATAATCGTATGCCGATCACCTTGCGATCTGAGGATGAGGCTGAGTGGCTCGGAAGAGATAATGATGATGTTCAGTCACTACTTGGTCTGCTTAAGCCATATCAAGCTTCAGAAATGCGAGCGTACGAGGTGCCGAAGGAAGTCGGCAATGTGCGGAATAACAGTGAAGGGCTGTTAAAAGAGATAGGATAGAAAGTTATCAGCTTTATCGACTTAGAGAGGTCGTTAAAGCTTTTTTTATTATATCTAACACTTACTTGAATATATAGACATAATTGTTTATACATGGTTCTCTCGAAAAAGTATTATCATTTATGCAAATACATTCTGAAGGAGAATAAACATGAAGAAAAAAATAGTTTTACCGATCTTATTATCATTCATTTTAGTTTTAAGTTTTGGGACAAGTGTTTTCGCTGCTAATCTTGGACAGTCTTTAAAGTCTCCAGAAGCTGGATGGAACAGATTCGACGATGACAACAGTAAGTTTATCTACACTGGTGAATGGGAAACTAGCAATAGCGGCAGTGTCGCATGGTATGGTGGCGGAGTAAAATATATTACAAAATCAAGCGACAACGATTCAGTTAGATTTAATTTTCAAGGCACAAAGTTAAGAGTCATTGCACAGACTCATATAAGCAGAACAGATAAGGTTCAAGTGAAAATTGATAATGAAATCATTGATACATATAGTATCAATAATTCAGCTTCTACAGACCAATCTTTAATTTTTGAAAAAGTGGGTCTAACAGACTCAGTGCATAATGTAGAATTAATAAACTTAAATCCACAAGCTGATTTCATTTTTGATGCCATCGACATTGATGGAGAACTTCTAGATCCCACCACATCTACTCCTAATCCAGAACCTCAACCAGCGGGAGACCGCGCTATATTAACAGTATCAATGATAGGTGGTTTAGAAAAAGAATACGACCTTCCAATGAGTGATGTAAATGCATTCCTCAACTGGTACGATGCTCGTGATGTAGGAACTGGCCTAGCTAAATTTGGTATCAACAAATACAGCAACAACAAAGGTCCATTCAGCAAGCGTACAGATTACGTGATATTTGATAAAATTTTGACGTTTGAAGTGAGTGAGTATACAAGCAACTAAAACGAAAGAGCAGTGAGGTTATCCCTCCTGCTCTATTGTTGTAGCCTAAGCCATATTCAATGATGTATCCTTGATCATCTAAATCATGCCAGACGAATACCCGGACCTTAATTAAGGCTGCCGTGAGGTAATCCATATCTGTTTGTAGTACCCGATATCTATTCATTCTTCCACATCCATACATTTTTATAGAAAAATATACCTAGGTCTGATAGACTGTTTTCTTTTGTTAATTATTACTAAATCAGGAGGAAGAAGATTGAAATTAAAGAAGGTCCAGCTCAAAATGTATTTCAGTATATGACTACAGATTACATACGCATCACTAGTTCAGTAAACAAAGTAGACGAATCGTTACGGGATGTAATGATGATTGGACAAGGAAATGGTACTCTGTCCTCTGGAGCAGATATTATTATAAGTATTGGATTGGTTATATTGGCAACCAACGCTGACATACCTACATCAGCCGTAGGCGATATTATGAAAAATTTAGGAGTCATCGATGAAGGTGTAGATTGGACAACAATTGATGAATCCACAGAGGTTAATGGCGTTCGTTATACTCTTACCGGTTCTGATGTTCTTGGAATCATGTTTAGCGCTAGTGACGCAAATGATAAGTAATCTATAAAGGAGACTATTATGAAAAGATTACTAGCTCTACTCCGTGCCATATCAATGTACTGAATATATTTGAATAAACAAAGGTGGCAGGTTATCCCTGTCGCCTTTTCTTTTGTTATTAATAGAGTTCTTAATTACTGAAAATTTCCAATATAGTATTCACAGAACTAATATTTTACATGTTAAGCATTTACAATATTAAATTATATATGGTATATTTAACCATGGTTGGCCAACCGTCATATGTGAGAGGCTATTCGACATCTAAGTTCAAATAATCACACAAACCAGAATCTCTATTTTATTGGTTCTAGTATATTTAGGAGGTTTGAATATGAAAAGATTAAGAAAATTCTCTATTTCTGTTATGGCAACTGCTTGTTTATTAGCATTCGGTTCCGGCTCTGCATTCGCTAAAACTGGTTGGGCTGATTCCTTTGAGACAGCAGAAGTGATGTACTCAAGTGTTAACCAGTCTTCCGGATTTAGCGCAACACAGTATTTAGATAGCATGAGTGATAACGATTATTATGTTGTAGACAACACAAATGGATCTTCTGTTGTCACATTTAGTGTTATTGCTACCCCACCACCTAATTTCGATATTATTATGGGTATTATTAAAAAGGATGCTAGCGGTGCGATACTGTCCATTCAAATGGATAACTGGAATGGACCAGGATACGCTGAGGCAGTTGGTATGAGCGCTAAACCTGGTGAGAAGGTTTACTTCAGAATTATGGATAATGGTATCAACAACTACAACCAACCTTATACAATTCAATTCACTAAAAACTGATAATTAGTTTTATCAAAAAGCTCCCCCGCTTAATCTGCAGGGGAGCCATTTTATTTATAGTACTTTGACGACAGGATGAGTACAATGGGAAGTTTAACCTACGCGTTCCAAAGAGTCTCCACGAATCTGGAGTTCTCTCATTAAGCGACGTACCTTTTTGTGATTCACCTCGAGGCCTTTCTTTTACTGACGCGGTTCGCATACGTTTGTAGCCGAAATAAGGACGAAGCCGATGAATGCCTAAAATATGTGCTTTTAGATCCGCATCCCGATCCGCTCGTTTCTCTCTGAGGATGATATTCTTCTTCCATTTGTAGTAACCCGTACGAGAAATTTCAGCAGTTTTACACAACCAAACCACAGATGCCCACTTACTTATTTCTCGAACGGACTGGCACAGGGCTTCGAAATCCAGCTTCCCTCTCCGTGCAAATTTGGATTGAGCTTTTTTAGATATTCTATCTGCGCTTTCAGATAAGCATTTTCTTCTTCTGCACTGCTAAAATGCTTCTTCGTCCAACGTCCTCGTTAATCCTCAAAACTCTCTCCATTTTGGCTTTTCCGTACCCAAGTAATAATCTGGCCATCACTCTAAATACCAAACTTCTCCATGATCCGACTGTATGTCTAACCCTCTTCCAATCGCAGACGAACAACTTCTTTCTTCGTTTCTTCACTATATTGATTAAAAGTTTGGCTTGCTGGCATAACAAAAATCCCCTCCTGTTTTCAGTGTTGAGTTCATTTTAACATGATCTCTTTTTTCACTGTCTACCTTGAGGGGATAATACCATTGATTCGGAGGACATTGCTATTTTTCTACATGCAGCTAGAGGATATGGATATATCTATTGAATTTTCTTTAAGCTTCTTCTTGAAACAGGTATGAGAAAAGGTGAAGCAGCAGCTTTAAAATGGTCTGATATTAACTTCAAAGAAAAAAAGATACACATTGATGAAACGCTTGATTTTCAGGCAGAAAATGATGATGAGCTATTTGGAGATACCAAACCTTCAGATCCACGCGCACAATTACTGTAAGCGCTAGCTTAATCAATGATTTGAGATATCACGCCACTTAGCAAAACCAAAAAATAAAATTAACCTAGGAGAATTCATGTAAAGGCATGATCAAAATTTAGTGTTGTGTCGAAACGACGGAAACCACATGCCAAAGTCTACCCTCTTCAATGCTTTCCAGAGGATTATAAAGCGTGCAGAGTTAAATGAAGATCTTGAAATCCATTCTCTTCCACACACCTATGCTGTACCCATGCTTGAAGCCGGTGAAGACATAAAATTTGTTCAAGAACAGCTTGGTCATGGAAAAGTGTGCAGATCACCTCTGATATATATGCTCACATCTCCAAAAAGTTAGAGCAACGCAATATTGATCAGTATACCGCCAACATTGTTGGTTCAAAAAAGTCAAAATGGGGGACGTTTGGGGGACGCAACCTCAATAGAAGTGCAATTCCCTCAAAACGTCCCCCGGTTCATTCCTTCAAAACCCCGTTGTTACAAGGTTTTTTCAATTAGTACAACGTAATATATTGATCGCGTTCCCATTGGTGGACTTGTGTTCTATACATATCCCACTCAATTTCTTTCAGCTCATAGAAGTGAGCCAAGGCGTGGTCGCCGAGAGCATCACAGATGACTTCGCTGCGGATCAATTCATTCAATGCTTCTTTCAGGTCAGCTGGCAAGCTTGGAATGCCTTCTTCCACACGCTCTTCTTCTGACATGATGTAGATGTTACGGTCAATTGGAGTTGGTAAGGAAAGCTCACGTTTGATTCCGTCCAGACCTGCTTTTAACAGAACAGACAAAGCCAGGTAAGGGTTAGCAGCCGGATCCGGGTTACGAACCTCAACACGTGTACTCAGACCACGGGAAGCTGGAATACGAATCATTGGGCTACGGTTACTAGCAGACCATGCTACATAACAAGGTGCTTCATAACCTGGTACAAGACGTTTGTATGAGTTCACAGTTGGGTTAGTAATTGCTGCAAACGCACGTGCGTGCTTCAGAGTTCCAGCCATGAAGTGACGAGCAGTTTTGCTCAGACCCAACTCGTCCGACTCATCAACAAATGCGTTCTCATTGCCTTTGAACAAGGATTGGTTACAGTGCATACCGGATCCGTTCATACCAAACAGTGGTTTCGGCATGAATGTAGCATGTAAACCATGCTGACGTGCAATCGTTTTAACAACGAGTTTGAACGTTTGGATCTGGTCAGCAGCTTTCAGAGCATCAGCATATTTGAAGTCGATCTCATGCTGACCTGGAGCTACCTCATGGTGGGAAGCTTCGATCTCAAAGCCCATTTCTTCAAGTGTGATAACGATGTCACGACGACAGTTTTCACCAAGATCCGTAGGCGCAAGGTCGAAATAACCACCTTGGTCATTCAGTTCGTTAGTCGGGTTTCCTTTTTCGTCTGTTTTGAACAAGAAGAACTCGGGTTCAGGACCAACGTTGAAGGAAGTGAATCCCATATCTTGGGCTTCCTTCAGGTTACGTTTCAAGATACCACGTGGATCTCCTGGGAACGGATTACCATCCGGAAGATATACGTCGCAAATCAGACGTGCAACACGGTTCTCTGCAACCCATGGGAAAATAAGCCAAGAATCTAGATCTGGATAGAGGTACATGTCGGACTCTTCAATACGTACATAACCTTCAATGGAAGATCCATCGAACATCATCTTGTTATCCAGAGCCTTAGTCAACTGACTCACAGGAATCTCAACGTTTTTGATAGCTCCAAGCAAATCAGTAAATTGCAATCGAATGAATCGTACGTTTTCTTCTTTCGAAATGCGGAGAATGTCTTCTTTTGTATAACTCACTATAACCTCTCCCTTTCTTATCTGCGTATTTGGCTTGCCTGTTATATTTGTACATTAGAAAGTTCCACGGGTCAAGGAGTCTCACACCAAAAGTGCATGTTTTCCCCTCACTCGCCAAGTTATGCGAATTTAGTTTTTATTAAAGAATCGGGAAAGCTCTCCCTGAATGAGAGATACTTGTCCTGGTCTCTTACCTGATACAAGCTGCTGCTTCAGCAAGCGGTGCAACTGCGTATCGGACAGCTCTCTGCGTTTAACTTCAGTATCTGGCGTGATAACTGTAGCTTCCTCGGATTCTTTTGAAACAGGATTCATCACTTGTTTGATGCCCGCGATGTTAACTCCTTTTTCAATCAAAGCCTTGATCTCTAGCAATCTCTCTACGTCATTAAAAGAGAATAACCGTTGATTACCTGACGTTCTCGCAGGAACGATCAAGCTGTGCTGCTCATAGTAACGAATCTGACGTGCAGACAGATCCGTAAGTTTCATTACAATACCAATTGGGAATAAGGCCATATTTCTGCGGATTTCATCACCCATGTTCATCAACCTTCCAGTCATCTATTCTTCACCCTATTGTACATTTAGTTATTACCAAGTGTCAATGACGTGTTAGATAAACTCACAATAATTTACGATCTTTCATAGTCTGTAACGCCATTAAAACGCCATATTTGACATGAGAGTACGTTAATCCGCCTTGCATATACCCGATATACGGCTCCCGAATAGGCGCGTCGGCTGATAATTCCAGACTTCCACCCTGAATGAACGTACCTGCCGCCATAATGACAGGGTGCTCATAACCAGGCATATCCCACGGTTCAGGAACCACATGGCTATCCACAGCTGCTGCACGCTGAATCCCCTGCACGAAGGCGATCAGATGCTCGGCAGAGCTAAACTTAACAGCTTGGATCAGATCTGTGCGAGCTTCATTCCAGGCGGGTTTGGTTACAAATCCGGATTCAGCAAACATCGCAGCAGCAAACGTACTTCCTTTGATAGCTTGTCCTACAATTGTCGGTGCCATGTAAAGTCCTTGGTAGATGCCACGTGTTGTCCCCAGCATTGCTCCAACCTCTCCCCCAATTCCAGGGGCTGTTAGACGATAAGCTGCCAGCTGTACGTATTGTTCCTTCCCACATATGTATCCACCGGTTTCCGCAATGCCTCCACCAGGATTCTTGATCAGTGATCCGGCCATCAGATCAACTCCGACTTCTGTCGGTTCACGTTCCTCCGTGAATTCACCGTAACAATTGTCTACGAATACGATGACATCTTCCTTAAGCTCTTTAACACGCGTAACCATGTCAGCAATCTCAGCAACACAGAAGGATGAGCGCCAGTCATAACCACGTGAACGTTGAATCCCAATGACTTTTGTAGCCGGTGTAATGCTTTTTTCAACTGCTGCCCAGTCCACTCCACCTTCATCAGTTAAGGCCGTCTCACGGTAACCGATGCCAAAATCGCGTAACGAACCTGTACCATCACCGGGTTTGCCAATAACTTTATGCAATGTGTCGTAAGGCTTACCCGTGATGTACAATAATTCGTCACCTGGACGCAAAACTCCAAAGAGAGCTGTACTAATCGTATGAGTACCTGAAGCAAAATGAGGACGCACCAACGCGGCTTCCGCGCCGAATACATCAGCATATACTTCATCAAGCACTTCACGCCCACGATCGTTATAGGCATAACCTGTTGAACCTGCAAAGTGAAAATCACTTACTTTTCGCTGTTGGAAAGCATTAATCACCTTCCATTGATTGTGATCTGTGATCCGATCAATCTGTTGCAGTTGTCCTTCAATCTGACGCTCCACTTGACGTTGAAGTTCAGATATTTCTGAATCAAAGCTTACCATCTTACTTCATTCCCCTTCATAGCACGAATCTGACGTCGAATATCCATTATCGTGTAACTTATCACATCAATATGTCATGAATATTACAATTCAATGAATTCTTCAAGCATATAACCAAATTTCTCATATTCACCTTTTTGCAATTCAACTTCATAAATCACATCACTCTCTTCAAAGCTGGTATCCACTACATCACCAATTTTATAGAGTACCGACGTAAGATCACCACGTTCTGCCGGAATACGGAAGCGCTTCGTATCACCTGTCAGCTCTGTCTGAATGAATTCACGGATTTTAAGCAGATCCTCCGAGTCTAATGCGCTTACTTTAATATGGTCTTTATCCAATGGAAGCATCTCAAGCTGCTCTGCTGTGCACGCATCTTTTTTGTTATACAGGACTAACTGCGGCTTGTCCCCTGAACCAAGTTCTTGCAGAATCGTATTAACCGTCCGCATCTGATCTTCACGCATAGCTGATGAGGCGTCCACAACATGCAGGATCAGGTCTGCTTCATTCACTTCCTCCAACGTTGCCCGGAATGCTGCAATCAGATCATGCGGTAGATTTTGAATAAATCCAACCGTGTCGGTAAGTACGATTTCTTTTCCACTTGGAAGTTCCATCGTACGTGATGTAGGATCCAATGTTGCGAATAGCTGATCTTGAATATACACATCTGCAGCCGTCAACTGCTTGAGCAAAGTTGATTTGCCAGCATTGGTATAACCAACAAGGGCCACCTGAACAATACCTGTCTTTTTACGGCGTTCACGATGCAACTTACGATGACGTGTCAATTCTTCCAGATGACGTTTCAGATCATCGATACGACCACGAATATGACGGCGGTCTGTCTCCAGTTTGCTTTCACCTGGACCTCTTGTTCCGATTCCGCCCCCGAGTCTGGACAGGTTCTTGCCATGACCCGACAACCGTGGCAGCAAATAGCTATGTTGAGCCAATTCCACTTGAATAATACCTTCTCTAGTGTTTGCCCGTTGTGCAAAGATGTCCAAAATCAATTGGGTACGGTCAATAATTTTGAGATCGAGGGTTTCTTCCAGATTACGAACCTGTGCACCTGACAATTCCTGATCAAATATAGCTGTAGTTGCTCCCAGTTCCTCTGCAATCGCACGGAGCTCTTCCACCTTACCTTTACCAATGAACCATTTGGTATCACGTTTTTCCCTGTTCTGAGAAAGTACACTTAGCACTTCCACTCCAGCTGTCTCGGCAAGTTTCACCAGTTCCTCTAAAGAGTACTCAGGGTTGATACCTGTGCGTTTTACATCATCCGTAACAAGACTCACCAAGACGGCGCGATCTTTTTTGACCATATCTGTATCATGCGTGCCATTTGTCATGTATATGTTCACTCCCTCTAATTACTAAATTAATCCGTTGATATACATTGCCACGAATATGCCATGGCATGCCTTAAGCCGAACCGGTTGGCCCGGCCGGCTGGTGTAAAAACTATATTATCGCTTACTTTCGCTCAAAGTTCAAATCCTCTGTACGGATTGTCATCAGCTCCAGTTTTCCTGGACTGCCTTCCGAGTATTGTTCCAACAAACGAACTGCCTGATGCCTGATCGAACGCTCAATGGCATTACGAACGTATCTGGCGTTACTGAACGCATGCAGCGAATCATTTTTCTCCTGAAGCAAATGCTGCTTTAGCTTGAGTATGGTCTGTGGCATTAGAATATAATCACGCTCTTTGGCCATAATCTCAGAGATTTGAATCAACTGATCAATGCTATAGTCTGGAAACTCCACTTGAATGGGAAAGCGGGAAGGTAATCCGGGATTGGTCTGGAGAAAAAAATCAATTTCTTCCGAATACCCAGCAAGAATCAGTATAAACTGATTTTTGTTATCTTCCATGGACTTAACAAGCGTATCAATAGCTTCCTTGCCAAAATCCTTCTCTCCCCCGCGGGCCAAACTGTAGGCTTCATCAATGAACAATATCCCACCGAGTGCCTTCTTAACCAGATCTCTTGTTTTCTGCGCCGTGTGACCTATATATTCTCCAACCAGATCCGCACGCTCTACTTCAATAAGATGACCTTTACTTAACACACCCATCTTCTGAAAGAGTTTGGCAACGATCCTCGCCACGGTGGTCTTACCGGTTCCCGGATTACCTTTGAAGATCATATGATACACGTGCGCACCACTAATTAAGCCTGCTTCGGTACGCATCTGAGCAATCTGTAGAAAAGCATAGATCTCAAACACCAAGTCTTTGATATTTTCAAGTCCAACCAGTTGCTCCAATTCACCCTGTATCTCCTGGAAGTGCGCATGTTTGGTTATACTCTTGGCTGCCTGTACTGCCGTTGCTTCATCTTTGACCAACATCTGAGGTTCCTGGTTACGCAACACAATATTAATTTGTCTGGATGGTCTGCCTCCTGGTTGCTCTCCTGCAGCCATGACCCGTCCGTTCATTCGCCATCACCTCTATTTTATCGGGCTGAACTCTCCTGATTATTAATGTATTCTATCAGGTGCTCCAATATTAGAAGGATCATGAAGAATTCTACGGATAAGTAGATGACTCAAATCTGAATGTTTTTTCGAAACTCTCCGTTCTCAAACAAACTTGGCCTATGCTTCAGTGATAACTGAAAGTATGGGAATACATGTGCATCAATGGCATGCAGCAGTTCCTTTGCCGTCTTGTTAGCCAAGTCATAATCACCCGTTGTAATATGTTTTCGTGACAGTGCATCTTCAAGCTCATCTTCATCCAGCAAAAATACTTCCCCATCTTTCAATACAACGACATCCAGATACAGGTCATCAAACCAAGGAACACCCTGATCGGTTATCCCCTGACTACGACATGTATCAATGTACCACTCTACAATCCGTTCCTGATCGTCAAACATCGCTGTAACTACAAAGTGCTCTCCCTTCGGATAGTATTGCAACCAGGAATAACCTTTATCTGCGATACAGAAGGTACTGCCTCCATAAGTTTTCCACAGAGGTTCTTTCAAATCCTGTATGGTGTACAACGTAATATAACCTGTGAAAATTTTGGATTGAACGAACCGGCATGTGAATTGTCGGTTCGTAATCCGGCGCCAGTTCGCGCGATCCCCGAATTTCCGTTTCATACGAACCCCTCTTTGCCGACTACAGGTCCGTGACCTGCTCTGATGTTATTGGTGAACAATGTAATAACGTCCGCCTGATGGATTCCAGCGCTCTGGGCCCGCCCTTGCACAACGTATTACGAATAGTTACAGCTTACCATATTTAAGGTTTACACTCAAAATCAAGCTTTGTCCCACCTATTCATCAAATCAGCTTCCATTACAGTTGGTTATGTATAACACAAAAAACTGCTTCACCGGTTTCCGGGAAGCAGTTTTTTCAATATAGCTATTTAGTGATCCATTGGCTTAGCCGCCGGTTCCAGCTTGGGAATCTGCAGGTGCATCTGTCCCTCCAGTATCCCCACTTGTTCCGCTGTCCGGAGTTACAACTTCGCCCGGCGTTGTTACGCCCCCATCATCGGAACCTTCACCATTTCCGCCAGGATCTGTTGTGCCCTGACCAGGTGGGGTCGTATTTCCTTCCCCAGGTTGACCGTTTCCGCCGTTATTACCACCGTTGCCATTGTTTCCGTTATTACCATTACCATTTCCGTTGTTGCCATTTTCATTTCCATTACCGTTATTACCGTTCGAGTTGCCATTATCGGGTGTACCATTGTCCGGATTCTCCGTACCTGGCTGCTCAGGATCTATCTCTGTTCCAGGGTCTATACCAGGATCAGGTTCCTCTGGCGGCACTTCCTGCGCTTCAATCATCAAGGAGATGGTGTTGGAAGGATCCGTCTCAAGTCCTGATGCCAAGTCGTAAGCTGTCACATAGTACTCATAGGTTAGACCAGGCAACGCACTTAAATCTTGTGCATTGGTCGCTCCTATTGCATCAATGAGATGAGTGAACTGGGCTTCAGATGTTTCTTTCCGATAAATTCGATATTGCGTACTCGCGTCACCCGTTCCAGTCCAACTCAGGGAGACGGTTTGTGCATTTGGATCGTATGATCCACTCAGCCCACTAACGGACAGAGCCGGCTTTTCTGGTTCTTCTACTGGCGGAGGTGCCTGCCCTCCAGCTGGTGCTTTGAATTGCTTCACTGGAACGCCTTTTAAAGCATCTCCCATGACTTTGGCAAAGAAAGCTGCCGACAGCTTACTGCTGTTCTTAAGCATATGATTGGCATCCGGATTGTCATAGCCCATCCAGACTGCGGCAGTCCATTCCGGTGTGTATCCAACAAACCATACATCACGGTTGGCACTGTTGCCAGAGATTCCACTTTGAACAGTTCCTGTTTTACCCGCTACCGGACGATCCAGACGCGCTGAACGCCCTGTACCGTCATTAACAACGTTCTGCAGCATCTGTGTAAGCTGATACGCATTTTGCTCACTCATGACACGCGTTGTGTCCGAGTTATCGTGTTTGTACGTGGTTTTGCCTGCGCTATCCTTGATTTCTTTAATCGCATAGGCTTGTCGGTATTCTCCGAGGTTGGCAAATGCACTATAGGCTTGCGCCATTTCCAGTGTATTTGTACCTTTGCTTAGACCACCGAGGGCAATCGCCAGGTTTTTGTCTTCATCTGTCAGCTGTATACCTACACTCTTGGCAAAATTAATGCCTGTGTTAACGCCTATTTTATCAAGCAGCCAAACCGCAGGAATATTTTCCGACTTCGTAATGGCTTCCGTCATACTGATCGTTGAAGAATATCCATGCAAGTTACCAGGACAGTAGTTACCAAAACATTGCTTCGCATTACTCAGCGACGAGTTGGCACTGTAATTTCCTGATTCAAGCGCCGGTGCATAAGACACAATCGGTTTAAAAGCTGAACCTGGTTGTCTTCGACTCTGCGTTACCCGGCTATAACCTTTAGTCTGATAATCCCGTCCACCCAAGAGGGCAACGAGGCCACCATTCTCATGGTTCATGATAACCATGGAGCCTTGGACCTGTTGATCATCTTTGCTTGCCTCGAACAGACTGTCATCTGTGAAGGCCGTTTCCATGGCTGTTTGAGCCTGAGCATCCATGGTCGTATAGATTTTGTATCCGCCGATATTCAAATCATCTTCCGTTTTACCTGTTACTCGTTCAGCTTCACGGAGCACATAATCTATAAAACCTTGATACTTCCTGTCTTTCTCTGGTCGCTTGTAGTTATAGTTAATCTCTTTTGCTTCGTCCATCTCCGCCTTGGTAATGTAGCCTTGTTCATACATCAACTGCAATACCACACCTCGACGTGCTTTTGAGTCGTTTGGATTGCTCACCGGATTATAGGCAGAAGGCCCTTTCGGCATAGCCGCCAATGTAGCAATTTGCCACAACTTCAACTGACTCAGATCTTTTTGTCCAAAGTAAAATTCAGATGCCGCTTTAATCCCGTAACGCTGATGACCGAAGAAAATACGGTTCAGATACATCGTCAGAATTTCGTCTTTTGTGTACTTGCGCTCTAATGCCATGGCAATCGATACTTCCGTTGCTTTACGGAAGAACGTTTTGTCACGGGACAAGAACATGTTCTTGGCAAGCTGTTGGGTTAGTGTACTACCACCTTCCACCATGGAACGAGCCATGACATCCTTAACCGCTGCACGCCCAATGGACCAGATATCCACGCCTTGGTGATCGTAGAATCGCTTATCCTCCGTTGCAACAAAGGCTTGCTTCACAAGCTCAGGAATATCATCTTCTTTGACAGGTTCCAGCTTCTGAATGGATAGTTCCCCCATTAATTGGCCATTGCGATCATATACTTTTGAAGTTTCATTAATTGTGGTTTTGTCCTTATTGGCTTTGAGCAGATTTTCACCACTCACCATAATAAATAAATATCCGCCAAGTGCACAGAATATGGCGATTGCCATTGTGAAAAACAGTGTCCATCCAACGCGTTTACCCGTAATTTTTTTCTTTTTAGAGGTCTTTGGCTTCGCTTTTTTGGGTGACTTGTTATTGTTGTTGCGATTGTTAGACCTCGACAACGGATCGTTTGGCATGTTACCTCCTGACTCCCTTTCGGTTGCATAATTTCTAATCGTCTGTAGGCTCAGGCATATATTAAACATATTTTGCCCGGAATGAAAAGAACAACCCTTTATTCAGGTTGCTCTGTTTCAATACCTATACTTGTAGACGAAATGGTTGGTGAAAAGGTTTCGTAATTTTTTTAAGCTTCGCCGCTGTTATCTTGCTGCATCAGCGATACGCTGCGTTGCGGCGTGAACGTGGAGATGGCATGCTTGTAGACCATTTGCTGGCGTCCGTCGCTGTCAATGACGATCGTAAAATTGTCAAATGCCTTGATCGTCCCGCGGATTTGGAAGCCGTTGGTCAGATAGACCGTAGCAGGAATATTTTCTTTCCGCAGTTGGTTCAAGAACGTATCTTGGATGTTGATGGACTTGTTCATTAGCCGTACCCCCATTGGTTCATTTGAATTCGTGTTCAAGTAATATTCAATATCGCTGAGTAGCTTTCGTGCTATTATATCATGAACAGTTTCATATAATCCACAAAAACCCCTTGTCTGCTATTTTACCCCCATTCTTAGCGAGGTGAACAAATAGAAGACTTATCCATTATACACCGCTTGTCTGTTTTGCAAAAGAGGGACAAATTCTTCATTTTAAAGCACATTTATTCGTTGTTTGGCGAATGTTTAATCTCTACCATCTGTTCTAGTGATAAGTAAAAACCTCTATCCTTTTGATGACCAGAAGGTAGAGGTTTACATATCTTGACCTAATCGATGCCTGTCAGAAGAATACTAATATTCGCTTAAATCAATCAAATTTTTGTGTAATCAATTCACTTATCTGCTTGTATTTCCCTTCAAAATCCCGGGTATCCGTCATGTCCACCCATTCTATATCCTTCATATGGCGGAACCAGGAAAGCTGCCGTTTGGCAAACCGACGTGTATCCCTCTTCAACCACTCAACCGCAGCTTCCCAACTCACTTCCCCTTGCAGGAACGCTGCAATCTCCTTATACCCCAGCCCTTGCATGGAAATATGACCTCTGGCCACTCCGCGTTCCAACAGGGACTTCACTTCATCCACCAGACCTTGTTCGATCATCAGATCAATCCGCTCTTCTACCCGGGCGTACAACTTCTGCCGATCCATTGTCAAACCAACAATAAGAAGGTCATAAGGCGACTCTTTCTTCTGTACTGCCAGCTGATCAGACCACTTCTCGCCTGTGAGATGATGGATCTCAAGCGCACGTACAATTCGCCGTTGATCATTCGGATGCAGACGATCCGCACTAACGGGATCAACTTCCCTCAATCGATCATGAAGGGCTTGAGCTCCATTTAACTCCGCATAGCTGAATTGTTGCTCCCTGAACGCTTCGTCCGAACCACTATCGGAAAATTGAAAGCCGTAACATACCGATTCCACATACAGACCGGTGCCCCCTACAATAAAAGGCATTTTACCGCGTTCGTGGATTTCACTAATCAATCGTGTGCAACTCTCCTGAAACTCGGCCACAGAATACGGATACTCCGGTTCATGGATATCAATGAGATGATGGGGTACACCCTTCATTTCTTCAGAGGTAATCTTGGCAGTTCCGATATCCATTTCACGATATACCTGCATCGAATCTCCTGAGATAATCTCACAATTGAAAGCTTGGGCAAGCTCGATGCTCATTCTTGTTTTGCCTACTGCTGTTGGTCCAACCAACACAAGCAGTTTAGGTTTTGGTTTAACTTCCACTTTCAACATTAATCACTCCGTACAGGGTTTTTGCATTCGCCCGATCAAGTATTTCAAATCCGAGCCTGTCAAACTCCGCGCTGCCGCGCTTTTCTTTCATGACTACCCGTTTACGGGCAACCCGTTTCGCTTCCATAATGCTCTGTTCATCCAGCGCGTGAGCATTTGCATAATCTCGCAAGGGCTGTATAGCACTTGAATCCATCATCGGTTCACGGAACATGGGGTCAAAATATACGGTATCACAGCTTCGATCCGGCATGGAACGCAGCAAATCGAGATGATTCGCATGACGCAGCTCAATACGCCGGAAAGCTTCATTTACCGCTGGCTTGATCGTCTCATATTGAGACATCCCCTCCACTAATAGTGTATATAGCGGAAGAGAGCTCTCACATGCAATCACCCGTCCACTTTTGCCCACTGCAACCGAGAACACCAGTGCATCCGTGCCCAGTCCGGCTGTACAATCGATGATGGTATCCCCTTCATTCACCGCCCCCGCCTCCAGCAGTGGATCAGGTTCTCCTCGCAATATACGTTTGGCACGAACAAATCCCATGCTGGGGTGGAACTCCAGCAACGGTGAATCCTTCCGAAATAGACGCACTTTACCCTGGAGTACAACCAGAACCTCCTCCGCCTCATAGTGTTCAATCATCATGGGCAGAGACATTTTATTACGGCGCACGTAAGTACCCCCTGTTGTTTCAGCAAGGTTTCGGGCCCGCTCCACAAGTAAAGCCGCTTCCTTTTCACCGGTTGTAATATACATAGATTCCTCCTAAATAGCTACATAACACGTTTGAACAATTTTTCCAGATCATATGTTGAAAATGAAATCACAATCGGCCGCCCATGAGGACAAGTGTAGGGCTGACGACATGAACCCAGACGCTGAATTAGCACTTCTGCTTCCTGATCCGTCAGCTTTTGGTTCGCTTTAATGGACGCTTTGCAGGAGCACATAATGGATGCAGCTTCTCGCATCTTGGCTACATCTATGCTGCGTTCACTAAGAACCCATTCGGACATTTCTTCGATAATGTCTTTCTCGTCCCCTTTGGGGAACCAGAACGGATGGGAGCGCACACGGAACGTCTGTCCACCGAAATGCTCCAAATATACACCCGCCTGTTCGAACCAGGCCAGCCTTGTTTTCAGCTTTTCCGTCTCCGAAGGTGTAAATTCGAGCGTAATAGGCAGCAGTAACTCTTGTGAGGCCTGGGCAGGGTTACCAAATTTCTCGTAATAGTACTCATAATTCACGCGTTCATGAGCGGCATGCTGATCAATCAAATATAAACCTTGGTCATTTTGCGCAATCAAATACGTACCATGATGCTGTCCGATCAGACTCAGCTCCGGAAATTCAGGCATGGATGCATCTGATTTAATGGCAGCAGCAAGTTTAGTGGCATCAGGCAGACCTGAGGTTTTCCACGTCCGTTCCCCTCTTGCAATCGAAGAAGGGTTGTAGGTTGACCGAGCTTCCCTAACCGGTGAATTTACGGATTCGGAGCGATACGTAGCTGGTTTACCTTCAGCTAACGGTTTTGCTGTTGCTCCACGATCCCCACCATCTTGAGAAGAGAGATCAGATTTGGGAACAGTTTCGGTAGAACTTGTATTTGAACTTGTACTTACATCCTTAGTGCCTTCTTGCACGTCAGCGGATGTCTGCCCCTCGCCATGACTAGCAATCTTCTGCAAAATATCCCCGTTCCAACTTTCTAACTGCTCCGGGGGCTGTGTAACCTCAGGTGGAGCTTCGGGCAACGGCACTGAGTGACCCTGTTCAGATACCAACTGTGCTGTAGACACATCCGCCGGAGCATCCAAATCCAGATCATCATCTTCTGTAGTTAACTTCAGTGGTGCAGCAGTAGGTTTCCCTAGTGGACCCTGTTGACCATATCCTTCTGCATCAGATGCATCTTTCAGCGGACCACGCGGAAAGAGGAATTGCTCCTGAATAAAGGAGTTATCGTCTCCACGTCGAATCTGCTGTTTTTTGACCTGTGGAATTAATACCTCCTGCCGGAGTATACCCCGCAACGTCGTCTCTATAAATTCATACAGTTCTGGTTCCTTGCTAAAGCGAACCTCCAACTTCGCCGGATGCACGTTCACATCCACAAGAGAGGGGTGCATCTCCAACTGCACCACGACAAGTGGGAAGCGATTGATCGGCAGCAAGGTATGGTAGGCTTTGAGAATCGCCTGATTGAGACCGTAATTGCGAACAAATCTCCCATTAACAATCGTTGACATACCATTACGATTCGCTCGTGTCCATTCTGGCAGGCTGATCAGCCCGCTCACCCGGTAATCCAGACTTTCTCCCTGGATGGGAAGCATCGCTTTGGCAGCACTTGTCCCATAGATCGCTGCAACCACTTGTAGCAGATCGCCGTTGCCCAACGTCTGAAGCAACACATTCTCATTATGGCGCAGTCGGAACGAAATGTTTGGATGAGACATCGCCATCCGGTAAAGGACATCTGATATATGTCCCAGTTCCGTCTGGATCGTTTTCATATATTTGAGTCTGGCAGGTGTATTGTAAAATAGTTCTCTCACTGCAAAATCTGTACCTTGGGGTGAGGTTGCGTCTTCATGAGTGCGAAGGTTCCCGCCTTCAATCACGATGCGGCGCCCCCGCCCGTCACTATCACTTGCGGATAATACCTCTACCTTGGACACGGCGGCAATACTCGCCAAGGCTTCTCCGCGGAATCCAAGACTTGTGATCTGGAACAGATCTCGGCCATGGGCTATTTTGCTGGTCGCATGACGATAAAAGGCGGTTTCCATGTCCTCTGGCTCAATACCTGTACCATTGTCTTTGACACGAATACTGAGGAGTCCGCCCTCTTCCACCGTCACTTCAATCTTGGTGGCGCCTGCATCCACCGAGTTTTCGAGCAGCTCTTTGACAACTGAAGCAGGCCGTTCGACCACTTCACCCGCCGCGATCTGGTTGGCAATATGTTCATCAAGCACATGTATTTTCGCCACAGGTTTTCCCCTCCCTTATACTCAGGATAATTGCTGTGCCTTCAATTTGAGATCATTCAATATCTGCATCGCCTGAAGAGGCGTCATATTCATGACATCGATATCTTTCATCGTACGGATGAATTCTCGCGCTGGTTTATCCACCGCAACTACATCCGGTTTCGTTGCCACATTCGGCTCATCATCTCCAAAGATGGACAGTTGAACCACATCCGAATGGTTTGCGCTGGACTGTCCTTTGCTGTTTGATTTCTTGGCATGTTGCTTCCCAACCGAATCTTCAATGGAAGGTGTGTACTCTGCACTCTCCTCAATCTCGTGTTCCCGGATCAATGGTGCTGAATCCGTGTGCTGGAATTTTCCACCTTTTAATTTCAAGCCTTCTTCCTGCTTCTCGTTTCCGATATATTCACTGCCCACTGCTACCTGAGCAGCCGCATGTTCAAACCCATGCAACAGTCCATTCGCCCGCTCAATAATGCTATCAGGCAGACCTGCAAGACGTGCACAATAGATACCATAACTGCTGCTGGCTGCCCCGGCAATCAATTTGCGCAGGAAATTAACTTTGTCACCACTCTCCTGTACCGCCATCGAGTAGTTGGCCAGCTTGTCCAGACTCTCCTCCAGATGAGCAAGCTCATGGAAATGAGTTGATACAAGGGCTTTACAGCCGATAATATCATGTACATATTCAATAACAGACTGAGCAATCGCCATACCTTCACTGGTCGACGTTCCCCGTCCCAATTCATCTATAATAATCAGACTACGTGGTGTGGCTTTGTCCGTCATGACCTGAATGTCGGCCATCTCCACCATGAATGTGCTTTGTCCACCAATGAGATCATCCGCGGCACCGATCCGTGTGAAAATGCGATCCATAATCGGCACTTCCGCCTGACCCGCAGGTACAAAACAACCTACTTGCGCCAAAATGGAGATTAAAGCGACCTGTCGCATATACGTACTCTTACCAGCCATATTTGGTCCAGTAATCAGCAGAATACGTGCCTCTTCCTTGGTCATTGCCGTGTGATTGGCAATAAATGCGCCATCTCGCATGACCGCCTCAACGACCGGATGGCGTCCTTCTTCCACAACCAGATCATAACCGTCGGTCAACGTGGGCCGTACAAAGTTGCGCTCAGCACTGATCACCGCAAAAGATTGATACACATCAATTTCCGCTACCTGTTCAGCCAGCTTCTGCAATCTTGCAATCTCTTTGTTCAGCCGCTCGCGCAGCTCTGCGAACAGCCCATACTCAATATCAACCATTTTGTCCTGAGCTTCGAGAATCAGCGTCTCTTTTTCCTTCAACTCCGGCGTAATGTAACGTTCTGCATTGGCAAGTGTCTGTTTACGTTCATAACGTCCTTCTGGCAACGCGGACAGATTGGACTTGGTGATCTCGATATAATAACCAAATACTTTGTTATATCCAATCTTCAGCGATCGAATGCCTGTCGCCTCACGCTCTCGCGCTTCCAGCTCCGCAATCCACTGTTTCCCGTTAACTGAAGCCTCACGCAATTCATCCAGACGTTCATGGTACCCTTCACGAATCAGACCTCCGTCCCTTACCGATACCGGCGGCTCGTCCACAATGGCTTGCCCGATAGCTTCACGCAGATCATTGCAATCATCCATCGTTTCGGCAATATGCTGCAATGTTGCGGAAGATGATCCTGCGCAATGCTGACGAAGTCCTGGAATTTTCTCCAGCGATGACTTGAGCGCATTCAGGTCACGACCATTCGCATTACCAAACGCAATCCGGCCTACCAAACGCTCCAGATCATAGATGTCTTTGAGTTCTGCCCGCAGGTCTTCACGCAATATAAACTGGTTGTACAGCGTATCTACCGCTTCCAGACGCTCATTGATCTTCCCTTTTTGTAACAATGGCTTATCGACCCAGCGACGCAGCATTCTTGCACCCATGGACGTCTCGGTCCGATCAAGCAACCAGAGTAATGAACCTTTTTTGGAGCGTTCACGCACGGTTTCCACCAATTCCAGGTTCCGGCGGGTAAACGGGTCCAAGATCATATAATGATCTGGCTCATACGTTGAGATTTGTGTTAATTGTCCCAAAGAACGTTTCTGTGTCTCGCTCAGGTAGGAGAAAAGACGTGCAATACACGCTTGACGTTCAGGCTCTAATCTTGCCCAGACAGCCTCGCCAAACTGCTGACGGACCAAATCCTCCTTATTTTTTGTCCACGACGTGTAGACCACAGGGCGACCGATTGGAGATGCCTCGGCTTCTACCGTTTCAAGCAGCGCTACATCCCCCACCAGCTCCGATGGTTCGTAGATGCCGATTTCATCCTTGAGCCATTCCTTGGAATAGGGTACGGATGTCACATACAACTCACCCGTTGAGAGATCACAGGCCGCGAGCGCCAGCGTATTTTGATTACCTGTAAGACACACCATGTAGTTGTTGGACTTGTCACCGAGTGTCTTGCCTTCCATTACCGTTCCCGGTGTAACCACACGTACAATTTCACGTCGTACCATGCCTTTGGTTACACTTGCATCTTCCATCTGCTCACAAATTGCAACTTTATATCCTTTTTCAATCAGACGCTGTATGTAATTGTCAGCCGAATGATAAGGTACACCGCACATCGGAATTTTGTCATCCGTGCCTCCGTTGCGTGCGGTCAGCGTGATCTCAAGTTCACGGGAAGCATTAATCGCATCCTCGAAGAACAATTCATAGAAGTCACCCAGTCTAAAAAATAGAAAAGCATCTTGTGCTTCGGCCTTCACTTGCAAATATTGTTGAATCATTGGCGTATACTGAGCCATGATGAATATCCTCCATCCCGTTCCTATAATGTCAGGAAGAAACGCGTCCTGGAAGGACAATAAGACGGTCAGGCACTGTGTTTGCGCCTCCGCCTTATGTGTTGGCTAATCGCCACTTCCTTCAAAGGTTGCTGCTCCATATCTTCCGTAGTAGCTTATTACTCATAAAAGACTTGTTTCTTATTATATCAAAAAAACGTCCGTACTTCATGAACCTGCCCGAATATTCCAGAGTTTGCGAATATCGCGGCTCTCATCCCAAGTTCTTCCCAGTTTTAATTGAAGGATTAACGGAGACGCATACCGTTCATAACGTGCATATCCATCCAACCTCTTCAGATCATCTACGAGTGCTGGGATGTGATCCTTAATCACTTCGCGCTTTCCTTCATAAAAAGCCGTATGGACCTCAGCTTTCGCTAACGGACGCTGCCGTAATTGAGTATACCCGCTCGCGATCAGACCTGCCAAGGCCACAACACCTTTTGCAACAAGGGGCGATACAAGAAAGCTGGGTAACGTACGATACTCAAACCCACCATAGGATTTCAGGCGAAAATCACCAAGTGCTCCATAACGGGGTCGTCTTCCCGATCCACGTGGGTCTTGCAGAAATGCCAGTGGCAATGCCAGATAATTGTCCAGTGCACGAAGCAGTTCCCCGGTAAGATTCATCCCGCTAAAATGAATATGACCGCCTAGAGGTAACCCACGCTGTGGCATCCCGCCTGCCTGCCAGATGAGTGAGTGATCACTAATGCTGCGGGAAGCGGCTGCGAATGCCCTCATCAGATGAGCCAGCAGTTCTCGTGGTTCGGAGCTGGGAGCCGGTCGCAGTTCGGCAACCGGATATATGCGCCGTCCACCAATCGTGACGGAATCACAGCCTGCCATTCCTGTACGTTCAAGAAATCTGGAGGCGGGTACGATTTTGGATTCCGGCATCTGCACCAGAAGAAACTCCGGGTCCATGCCGAGTATTGGAATAGGTCTGTGACTTACTTCCTCATCCAGCAGTTCCTGATGCTGCTTCCAGCTTTCCCTATAGGTAGCAGCAAGGTTGGTCACCCCTTTCCAGGGACACGGGTCGATCGAAATCACTGCACAGCCGCCATTCCCTGAGGATTCCATTCGAACAGCTCCATGATCCAGCCCTAGCGTATACAGCGTTTTGATCGCAAGTCGTTCTATGCGCTTGAACAAGGTTGAACTCGCTTCACGCTCCAACAGAGTTTCCTGTGCCCCTCCCATGCCACTAGTATCCTTGCGTTTGATCCGGATCGCCTGCAGACAGCTTATCTCTACGTCATAGCGTACACGCAAGCCTGGTTCACGTTTGCGCCGATCGTGCAGTGACAATACTTCAATACCTGCCTGTTTCAACCGTTCTGCACGTTCTCCAGAAGTCATCCTTTCATATCGGCGCAGCGCTTCCTCCGCTTGTTCCATCACATTCATTACGTCCCCCCTCCCGGATCATGCAACTAAAATAAAAATAACCCCGCAATGCGGAGCCTTCCCGTGAAAGGTATTCCAGGCACATTGCGAGGCTCGTTACCACACATTTTTTAATATTTAAGAAGAAAGAGGGCTTACGCCCTCTTCACCGCGCCTTCTGGCGCATATGATACCTTAGGTTATCAAATACAGGCGTCAAACTCACAGCTCATCGTCGAGCAGATCGGGATCGAGATCGTCATAATCTCCATCGGCACTGCCAAAGTCATAGTCCTTGTCTTCGTAGTCACCGCAACCATCTGTGCAGACCTTCACACAAACTTTGGTTTCGGCAACGAGTTCCACAGCGAATTCCCGTTCTACCCGGATAATTACACTGCTTCCACCTGCTGATACTGTGGCTTCCACACAGCTAGGTTCCTGCGTTGCATCCGCAGATACCTCCACTGTGGAAGTCCGGTGTTTCGGGTCCAGATAGGACAAAGGCACATGTTCTACATACGAGACCGTTTCTTTGGCTACATCCGTCTGAGAGTTCTTGTCGTAGGAATACCAAATGTTGATATCGTAAGTACCAATAACTTCAATTCCGTCACCCGCTGATACGGCTTCATATTGGTGGTTGATAATCCAAGCCCCCAAAATACTTGTCGGACCATTTGGCGGAGTCACGGTATGTGTTACGGTAGAGAACTTACGACCTTTGCCGCAGATCGCCTTCGTGATAATCTCTCTACATTGATGTTTATGACTCAATGACATCTTTAAACCTCCTCCATACAATCATTCACTACAAGTGTATGCAGGGCATTCGTCTAGGGTGACAACTATTTTCTATTATTCGTTTGTAGATTGGGACCGGTCCGAGATTGGGGACGGTGCTTTGTCCTTCTTCGCGACTTTCAGATACAGCGCGAGTTCGCGGCACAGCTGGAGAATTGCAGAACGAATCTCGAATTCTTCCCTTGTATCCGGCAGCTCCATACGTTTGAATTCTTCTTGCACATCTGCAAGAAGTTTTTCAGTTCGTCCCGTGTAGGATTCAGTGAGTACGTCCTGACTAAGCTGATCGAACAGCTCCGATACCATCTCCGCATGTGGCATCTTCTGATAGATCTGGGACACGAGATGCATCATGTGCTGGATGGAGTCCAACTGCGTTTTGCGCATATAGAAGTAGACGCTCCATTCCTCATTCGGATGAATCACCTGATTCTCCAGAGAACGTTTGGCAGCATCAATACCGCCAAGTATCGCTTTATCTGCTTCAATCAGCTCTCTCCCCGCCCATGCTTCATTGGGATTACGCAGCGTGGCCGCAAATTCCTTGAAAATCTTCGAGAAGAGTTCATCGATTCGTTTGCGAATGCGCAGCATCTGTGGATCTGCTGCCGGCATATAGGCCAGGTTAACCGCCATTGCGGAACCAAGACCAATTAACAACAAAGCAATTTGTACGAGGACGACATGCACGTCCATCTCCCCGCCGCCGAACACCCGAAACACCACAACAGAACCTGTAACAATGCCTTCTTTAAATCCTACCCGGACAATAGCCGGGAATGCGATCAATATGTATACCGCCAGCACCCAATAATGGAAGCCTAGAAAGTGAAAAAGTACACTTGCAAATAAAAGTCCAACTACGGAAGCAAAGAACCGCGCCGATATGGTGCGAATACTTCGTTTTCTCGTTACATCCACACCAAGAATGGCAAGCAATCCCGCTGATGTTGGTCCCGGCAAGCGACACCAGTCTGCAATCAATACAGCCATTAATGCGGCGATTGCAGTTTTAATTACCCTAAAACCCATTTAACATTCCATCTCCTCTAAGCTGCAAAAAAATTCTTAGCCAGCTCGTCGCCTCATTCATTTATCATGACTAGTATGTCTCATCCAAAAGTAAACTAGACGACATCAACCGACATGCGCATGCATGCCGGTCACAGCAACACGCCCCGAATGAGGGACGCTGGCAAGTTAGATCGTTGCGACAGAACCTCAAGGCCCTCTTCTCCAATCATCGCATTCATTCCGGATCTGCGCGGAATAATCATACTAAATATGGTACTTGATTTTACGGTATCGGGCAACGTGACACCCCTTGTGAAATTGTATACATATCATACCCGGTCACATTACGAGTAAAACACTTCAGAATCACCTGCGGCCAGCCAGCATTTTGCGTTCTGCATAGACAACAAGTTGGTACATGGCTGTTGCAACTGCAGCAATAATTAACAGACTTGATAATACAAGTGTGAAGTTGAATACCTGGAATCCGTAGATAATGAGATAACCGAGCCCTTGTTTGGCGACAAGAAACTCACCCACAATTACACCCACCCAAGCCATGCCAACGTTCACTTTCAAAGTGGATACAATCGCCGGAAAAGAAGCAGGTAATACAACTTTTGTAAAAATCTCGGAACGGTCTCCACCAAACGTACGAATGACTTTAATATAATTGGGATCCACTTCATTGAAGCTGTTATACACCACCAGTGTCGTGATAATGACCGTGATAGACAATGTGGTCATAACAATCGCTGTAAAACCCGCGCCGAACATCACAATAAAGATCGGGCCAAGTGCTACCTTTGGCATACTGTTGAACACAACCATATAGGGGTCCAACACTTTTGACAAAAAAGGAGACCACCAAATTAAAACCGCAAGCAAGGTTCCCACCAGTGTTCCCAGTAAAAAACCAACCGCCGTTTCCCCTACGGTTACCCCAACATGTGCCCACAACTCGCCACTAGCGATGTCCTTGCCAATCTGGGCAAAAACCTTACTCGGATAACTGAATAACAGTACATCAATCCAACGGAGTCTGCCTGCCACTTCCCATAGCAAAAACATACATACTAGCATAGATAACTGTACGGCAAGCACTTGGTGTCGCCATCTGGCCACCTGCTGAATATGATTCCGATGCAGCTGCCCCATCCATTCGTCACGCTTTTCCTGCTTCGGATTCATTGGATTCACGCGTCTTCCTCACCTCCCCCGGACTGATCCAGTTCACTCCACAATGCCTGAAACAACGCATTAAATCCTTCTTGCTCCCTGGCATGAAACGGCTGAGATTTACGAATTCCATCGGGAATGATAAATTCACGACGGATGCGGCCCGGATTGCGATCCAGTACAATGACGCGGTCACTGACCGCAATGGCTTCAGACAAATCATGGGTGACGAGAACAGATGTTTTGCCAAACTGTTTTAACGTGTCCGAGACCAGATCCTCCAATTGCAGCTTGGTTTGATAATCAAGTGCTGAGAATGGTTCATCCAACAATAAAATCCCCGGATCGGTTGCCAGCGTGCGCACCAGGGCTACTCGCTGTCTCATGCCTCCTGAAAGCTCTGAAGGGTACTGATTCTCCGTTCCGGCCAATCCCATACTTACCAGCAGTTCCCGTACACGCTCACGGCTCCGTTCATCCAGTCTGCCTGTCAGTTCAAGACCGATTAATGCATTATCCAGAATGGTCCGCCACGGAAACAGATAGTCCTGTTGAAGCATATAACCAATCTGTGCTGAGGGGCCGCCAACGAGTTTACCTTTAACCTTAACCTCTCCTCGGGTGGGTGTGAGCAGCCCGGCGATGATCGACAACAATGTCGTTTTACCGCATCCACTCGGTCCAACCAGACTGACGAACTCTCCTTTTTGGATCTCCAGACTCAAGTCCTCAAGCACCAAGGAAGCTTCCCGCTCGCTGACGTATACTTGAGAGATCCCCTCCAGTCGGATCACACTTTCGGATTCAGGCATTCTGCTCACTTCCTTTCCTGAATACCCCATTACTTTGATTTCGTAGCTTCTTCCGCATAGGCATTATCCACAATGGCATTCAAATCCACACGTTCTTTCAACTCTCCGGCGGCACTCATGACATCAAGCAGATTGTTCCACTCTTCCTCATCAATGATCGGATCCGTTGCATAGCTGCCCTGTTCCTTATAACGGTTCACACTACTTACCAAAATGGCTGGATCGATGTCTTTGAAAAAAGGAGAAATGACTTCAGCAATCTCTTCAGCCGTATGGGAATCCACCCATGCCTGCGCTTTGTGTAGACCATTCGTAAACTTCTGTACGATATCCTTATTGTCGTTAAGATAACTCTGTTTCGTCATGAAGACGGTGTAAGGCAGAAGACCACCTTCTGTGCCAAACGATGCAACAACCTTACCCCGATCTTCTTGTTCAAAGATGGATGCCTGGGGTTCAAACAGTTGAACATAATCTCCCGTGCCTGAAGCGAAAGCAGACGCAATGTTGGCAAAGTCCACATTTTGAATCAGCTCCAGATCACTTTGCGGATCAATGCCATGTTTGTTCAGTGCGAACTCCCCTGCCATTTGCGGCATGCCGCCTTTGCGTTGACCGAGAAATGTGGAATCCCTCAGTTGCTCCCAATCGAAGCTACCTTCTGTGTTACGAGCGAACAGAAATGTACCATCCGTCTGGGTGAGCTGGGCAAAGTTAATGACCGGATCTTCCGCTCCCTGCTGGAAGACATATATGGACGTCTCCGCCCCTACCAGTGCGATATCCACCGAACCTGCGAGTAATGCCGCCATCGTTTTGTCACCACCAGCAGTCGTTTGAATATCCACCTCAAGTCCCTGCTCTTCAAAAAAACCTTGAGCCACAGCCACATACTCCGGTGCGTAAAATACCGAACGAGTCACTTCGCCAATCGTAATCTTGGCTTCATTCTCTTCCTTATTACAGCTGGTGAGCGCCACAATGATAATCAGCAGAATAACGATGCCCCGGACGAACCATGGCGTGTATTTCATGTTGTTTCCCTCCTTCACTGGTTTCAGCAGTTTCTCTCTATTATGGATATGCCGATGCCCAACAAAAGGTTAAGAACTTAAATGCAAAAAAGAGCCGGGCAATGTTGCCCGACTCTTCAGCTCTTCGAAATATTATTCAGTATGTTATTTACGGGGATACCTACAGTTTGTAAATCTCGGCATATTTGGCTTCCAGATAATCAGCCAGATAATCCGGGTTCAATTCTTCACCCGTTATGGCAACAATTAATTCGGAAGGTGTGCGACTTCTACCATACCGGTAGATCTTGTCTGTAAGCCATTCCTTAATTGGAATCAGATTACCTTCGGCAATGAGGGTATCAAACTCCGGCATTTCCTTGCGCAATGTATGTAGAATTTGAGCTGCATACATATTACCCAGAGAATACGAAGCAAAGTAACCAAAGTCACCACCAGACCAGTGAACATCCTGAAGAACACCGTCTCCATCATTCGTTGGCATAATACCTAGGTATTCCTTGTATTTTGCATTCCAGGTCTCTGGCAGGTCTTTCACTTCCAGACCATCGTTGAATAACATTTTCTCGATCTCATATCGGATAATAATATGCAGGTTATAGGTCAGTTCATCCGCTTCAATCCGAATGAGTGAACTCTCTACCCGGTTGATTGCACGATAAAAATCTTCCAGTTCAACCTCGCTCAGTTGCGGGAAATGCTGTTGCAAATCTTTGTAATAGCGTGTCCAGAATGGCAGGCTGCGACCAATCATGTTTTCCCAAAGACGGGACTGGGACTCATGAATCCCCATGGACGTTCCTTCGGCAAGAAGGGTACCCGCCAGACTGTCATCAATATTTTGCTCGTACAGGGCATGTCCGCCCTCATGCAGTGAACTGAAGACTGCGCTTGCTACATCATCTTGCAGATAATGTGTTGTGATCCGCACATCACCCGGGTTAAGACCCGTTGCAAAAGGATGAACACTCTCGTCCAATCGTCCAGCTTCAAAGTCATAGCCCATTTGTTCCAGGATGAACAGACTGAATTTTTCCTGCTGTTTGGTGTCAAACAACTGATTCAGGAACTCTGTATTTGGCTTGTTTTCTGAAGCATTAATCTTCTCTTGCAAAGGCACCAAACGTGCTTTGAGGCGGGCGAACACAGCGTCCACTTTCTCAACCGTCAGATCCGGTTCATACATATCAAGCAGCGTATCATAACGTGTATCCTTCACACCCCAATAATCAATAAACTCCTGTTTGAGCTTAACGATATCTGTGAGATAAGGTGAGAATCCTGCAAAATCACTATTATGCTTGGCATCTTCCCATGCCGTTTCCGACTTGGCTGTTAGCACGGTATAAGCTTGTACTTTCTCAGGTGGTACGGATTGACTGCGATCATATTCTTTCTTGCAATCTTCAACCAGACGACGATCTATATCTTCGAGCTGTTCCAATACTGCTGGAGTCGTTAATGCATCCAGGTAAGTCTTCATGTCAGCCGAGGTTTGCAGCTTGA
Organism: Paenibacillus sp. BGI2013; assembly: GCF_002843485.1. Taxonomy (NCBI): domain Bacteria; kingdom Bacillati; phylum Bacillota; class Bacilli; order Caryophanales; family Paenibacillaceae; genus Paenibacillus; species Paenibacillus sp. BGI2013. Next base: position 642,031 of record NZ_PJFA01000003.1, on the reverse strand, counting down.
ATGCTTCGGTGGACAACATACCCAGCGTCTCCGAACGAGTCGGAACGCCTTTTTTCGGCGCACCTGTGCGCAGATCCCAGTGAAGCAAACCAATGGCTTCATGATAGCTCTTAATTTTACGAGCCAGATTACGGAAGGATTCCAAATGTTCCTGTGTTTGTTTATCCATTGTTATCGTTCACCTCTTCAAAAAAAATGTTATACCCTATTGATGATACTTTTTGCATTGCGTATAATCAACTTTTAACAGATGAAAATTGCATTGTTCTCCTAAAGATACGTGTTCAAAAAGTCTGGTTTTCATTACCGAGAAGATAGAAATGGCGTTCAGCTTCGATGCTGATGATGCCCTCAGGCATGATTTGTAATCAAAAGTGGACTTTTTGAACAACCTCTAAAGGGTTGGAGTAATGCCATCTGCTGACCGTGAAATACTATTAAAGCAAAGGCGTGTAGGACAAGCTGCATCATATGCAAGTGGCCGTGCTCGTCGTATTGGATAACAGGAGGCAATGGACATGAACAACATTCAAGAGATTTTGACTTACAACAAATCATTTGTCGAGACCAAAGAATACGAAAAGTATACGGCTGGCAAGTTTCCAACCAGAAAGATGGTTATCATCACTTGTATGGATACACGTCTGGTGGAATTGCTGCCCAAGGCCATGAACCTGAAAAACGGTGATGTGAAAATCATCAAAAACGCAGGCGCAATTATCTCGCAGCCTTTCGGGAGTGTAATGCGTAGTGTACTTGTCGCCATCTATGAACTGGGTGCAGATGAAGTCCTGGTAGTGGGGCATACGGAATGTGGTATGGCTTCCCTTCACGCTGAGACCATGATTGGACATATGGTAGAGCGTGGCGTATCGGAAGAAGTCATGACTACTCTGGAGAACTCTGGCATCCGTTTGCAAAAATGGTTGCGCGGGTTTGACAGCGTCGAAGAAGGGGTAAAACATACTGTGGAAGTGATCAAGAAACATCCTTTACTTCCTCCCAATGTACCCGTCCACGGCATGGTTATCGATTCTGCTACAGGTGAACTTGATCTTGTCGCTGAGGGGTATGGACAACAGGCATCTCTCTAAATGGTTTGGAGTGCGGACCTTATGGTTCGCACTTTTTTTGTCTAAATTAAGGCAGTTGTTCTGTCAGGTTGTCAAACCATACAGTTTCAGTGTACACTTTTTATGAAAGCGGTCAAAGAAAGTAAAAACGATTGTTCTCTCTGACCTAGCCCTAATATTAAGGAGACATGTGCATGAACATACTTTCCTACGGATTACTCGGGCTGCTTACCCGCGAGGAGTCATCGGGCTATGATCTGATGCTGAAAATCCAGCCACATTGGCAGGCGAAACACAGCCAGATCTATCCACTCCTGTCCAAGATGGAAAACGATGAGTTATTGGCCTCCCGCTGGGTACAACAGTCTGACAAACCGGACAAGAAAATGTACGCAGTTACGGAAAAAGGCATTGAAAAGCTCTTGGAATGGATGATTACTCCTGTTACCGCACCGGTTACACGCGATGAATTTAATTTGCGTATTTTGTGTGTTGGCATAGCGGAAGACGGAAGCATGAGACGCATTCTTAACGAGCGTAAAAGCTGGTTTATGGAACGCATACGTTATTTCGAGGATCTGAAGTCACGTATACCTCAGGATAATCTTCGTGTAGGCAACCGAGATTTTGGAAGCTACATCCTGGTACAAAAAGGGTTAATGCACGCACAAACAGGCCTGGAATGGTGTCATTGGGTTACCCAATTGCTTGATGGCCAAGCTGCAATTCAAGACCCAAGTCCAAGCGTTTCAGAAATTTAATAAAATTTGAAACGTTCCTGCAAGTTGACCGTATTACATGAGTAAGGCCCATTTTTGGGCGATTCAAACAAATTAATCGGGGGGTTACGATCTTTACAATGAAGAAAAAATTCGGAGTTAAACATCTAATGATGGTATTTATGGCCTTTACATTATTGTTCGCAACAGTGGGAGTAACGAATCCGGATTCTGCAGATGCAAGACGTGGTGGCGGATTCAAGTCCGGTACAAAAAGTTATAGCAATACACCTAAGAAATCCGACAGCAATGTAAGCAAATCGAATACGAATAACAATTCCAGCAATGGAGCAGCTACAACGAACCGTGGCGGATTCTTCGGCGGTGGCGGCGGATTCATGAAAGGCATGATGCTTGGTGGTCTTGCTGGTATGATGTTTGGCGGATTGTTCGGTGGCATGGGCGCTCTGGGTAACATCCTTGGATTGCTCGTGAACGTTGCAGCAATTATGTTGATTGTTATGCTGGCTATGGCACTCTTCAGAGCCATCTCCAATCGTCGCAAACCTGCAGCGGATGGTCGTTATGACCGTCGCAATGATCGTGATGATGACCGTAACAGAAACGGACGGTACTAATCTCTATGGTTCTGAGCATGGATGAAATTGTGAATGCAATCTGTATTCATATGGCAGAACGTAAGGGTGTACGTCCAACCGATGTGAATGTAGAACTGAGCTGGGAAGAAGATACAGGTTATTCCGCTGAAGTTTGGATCCAAGGACGCAGTCAATATCTGGTCGAGTCCAATATGATTGAAGCGATTCTTCGTTACCTGCACAGTGAATACAACATCCGGGCGTACCGTGAAAATGTGCGACTTGATCTGGATGAAGAAATCACAGCGATCGTTAATCAATAAGATAGGTCAATCACTGGCCTGATATACGAAAGACCGCCTCCCCTCTGTCGCCTGACAGAGATGGAAGGCGGTCTTTTTGTTTCTGTATTTGTAGCTCTATTTGTGCGTCTATTGTAGTCTCTATACGTCTCTGTGTTACGTTCTAATTCTTGGAAACTACGATTGAAGTTTAACCAGGCTGTAGTTCTTCTTACCTTTACGGATAATAATGAATTTACCGCCAATGCCATGCTCTGCCGACACTGTGAATTCAAGCTCCGTGATTTTCTCACCGTTCATGGAGATAGCGCCTTTAGTGACATCCTCACGCGCCTGGCGTTTGGATGGCTCCAACCCCAGATCTACGAGCCAGTCGACGATATTTTTCGCTTCCCCGTCCGTTTCGAATGTTGGCATTTCCTTGAAACCCTGCTCGATTTCATCTGCTGTCAGGGAACGGATATCACCACTGAACAGCGCCGCTGTAATACGTTTAGCCTGTTCGAGCATTTCTTCGCCGTGAACGAATTTTGTCATTTCTTCCGCGAGTGCTTTCTGTGCTTCACGTCTGTGCGGCTCTGTCTCTACCTTTTCAGCCAAAGCTTCGATTTGTTCTTTGCTGAGGAAAGTAAAGTATTTCAAGTATTTAATGACATCACGGTCATCTGTATTCGCCCAGAACTGGTAGAATTCAAATGGTGTCGTTTTGTTCGGATCAAGCCAGATTGCGCCGCCAGCTGTTTTACCGAATTTGGTTCCGTCCGATTTGAGCATGAGCGGAATGGTCAGACCATACGCCTTCGCTTCAGATCCTTCTTTTTTACGAATCAGATCAAGACCACTCGTGATATTCCCCCATTGATCCGAACCGCCAATTTGAAGCTGTACATCTTCGTTTTGGAACAGGTGCAGGTAGTCGAGTGATTGAAGGATCTGGTATGAAAACTCGGTGAACGAGATTCCGCCTTCCAGTCTGCTCGCAACTACATCCTTAGCTAACATTGTGTTAAGGTTAAAGTTTTTGCCGTAGTCACGCAAGAATTCAATCACATTGATTTTGTGTGTCCAATCGTAGTTGTTCACCATGCGAACCTGATTATCACCGTCTGTTACGAACAGCTTCTTCATCTGCGCTGTCAGTGCATCCACATTCTCCTGCACTTGCTCCATCGTTTGCAAAGAACGTTCTGCCTGTCGACCACTTGGATCACCAATCGTTCCTGTAGCTCCACCAATCAAAATAACCGGACGGTGTCCTGCCAGTTGAAAACGTTTCAGCATCATGAATGGAATGAGATGTCCGATATGCATGCTATCCCCCGTAGGGTCAACGCCGCAGTACAGTGAGATTGATTTGGTTTCAGTCAACTCACGCAGTCCCTCTGCATCTGTCTGCTGGTTAATGGCGTCACGCCACTGTAGTTCATCAATAATATTCATGTGTATAACCCCTTTTCTATCCTCAAGATTCAGTCATGATCTACGTTAAATTACGAAATTACACGCTGGAACGGCTTTTTTGGACACAAAAAAATCGCCTCCTTGTCTTCATTAGACACAGGGACGATTATCATAACCGTGGTACCACCCAAATTGCATGGACAACACGTGACCTTAACACGTTATCCATACCACTTTTGGCAATATATCGTTTGCCCATCCGCTTGGCATTACCCAAGTACTCCAGAGTGTAATTCGCAGCCCTTGTATGTATCAGGTTCCATCAACCCCTGACTTTCTGTAACAGGGACAAAGCCGCTACTGCGCTCTATCAACGTGATTCATGTATTCAATTTATAGCAAGTATAGCCGAACGTTTCAGTCATTGCAAGACCAAGTATTAATCTTCGAACAGAACAACGGATGCATAGTTGAAACCAGATTATATAATCATCATGTTCAATTTTCCGTGATAATAACCATAAGCTTTCTCCGCGATCTGATCCTCATTGTTCCAAAACTGCTGATCCAGCGCATCTAACTGCTGCTCTTGTTCCTTTGTCAGGAATTTAGGAATATCCCACAGTTCGGTAAGCCTTTCATCCTCTTTCAAGTGCTCAATGTAGCCGTATGCTGACGTTATAATCTCCACGACTTGAGTCGCACCAATGATATGTAATGCCCGCAACGCGTAACGGTATACCTCTTCCCCCCAGTTGCAGAAAAACTGTATAAAACCGCCATTAAAGACATCCGCCTCTAACAGCCATAAAGCAGCAATGTCCTGCTCATTCGAAGTCAACGATGCCCAGCCCTGTTCAGATTCATTCTTTTTTTCGACAAATAACACAGCATAGTCATACCATACGTCATTAATATCTTGCTCGCTCATGTAACACACCTCACTTTTCTTTATGCCATGCCCTCTAAGTCCTGACGTTTGCCCGTCTGATGCCAATGTAAATAAGGATTACCGATCTGCTGGAAGGCTTCCAGGACACCCCTGTTCAGGTCCTTCATCACTTCATTTGTATAGTTCAAATGCGTCTCTTTATTATCCACGCCATGTCTTTCCAACAACCCTACATGCGTCGCGGTGAAAATAATATCTTCCAGCAACCAATAGATGACTTCATCCGGCTGTTTCACCTGTTTCTCCAATGAGACGTGACCACGTTCGTATATTCGTACGATATACGTATCTTCTCCAGTCTCTACATAAGGCACCCCATCCCATTTAAAGGTCTCAAACAAGCGGTTAACATAGTTCTGCATCTGTTCCCTGGGAAAAGATGTACGCTCTAAAAGCTGTAAAAGGATGTCTGCCAATTGTTGTTTGCTTAACATGTTGGACATGAATGCACCTGCCTCTATAAAGTAACGTCGATGACAGAATAAAAAAATGAAAAAGCTGCCCAAGGCAGCCTCTTCATATTTATTCCTACTGTTCAATCAGGTCCCACAAAAAGTCTGATACGAAGTATTACATTGTGCAGGTAGTTCGGCATATTCAGCCTGTTCAGGTGAGTGTGCAAACGGATCTGAAAGAACTGCCAAAAGCTTCTCCATCACGCTAAGGTCTCCGTGATTCTCCGCTTGCTCAAGGGCTTCCTCGACCCGATGATTTCGGGGAATGACGGCTGGATTGCTTGTTCTCATCAACTGTCGAGAGACTTCCTTCTCCTCTTGCTGTCTGTCCAATCTTGCTTGCCACCGCTCATGCCATTCAGCAAATTCTGTCGTGCCAAACAAAGCTGTCCCTTCCAATGTATCAAAGGTCAATGCCAGAAACGTATTGGTGTAATCTGCACTATGCTTCTCCATAAGTTCAAGAAGCTCCTTGATCAGCGCTTCATCTTCGGCCTCTTCATCCAACAAGCCCAGTTTGGCACGCATTCCCTTGAGCCAATGATGATGGTACAATTCAGAAAATTGTGCGATAGCATCCTGAGCAAGTTGCACGGCCTGTTCTTCATCTTCATGCAACAACGGCAGAAGCGTCTCGGCAAAACGAGCCAAATTCCACCCGGCAATATACGGTTGATTACCATAAGCATAGCGACCTTGCCTGTCAATGGAGCTGAATACGGTCGAAGGATTGTAAGCATCCATAAAGGCACACGGACCATAATCGATGGTCTCACCACTGATCGCCATGTTATCCGTGTTCATCACGCCATGAATGAAACCAACACGCTGCCACTGGGCAACGAGTGCCGCCTGCCGCTTAATCACTTCTTGAAGGAACAAAAGATAGCGATTTTCGGCTTGGGCAACCTTAGGGAAATGTCGATTCAACGTGTAATCAGCCAACGCCCGAAGATCGTCGATAGACCCCCATCTGGCTGCATACTGGAAGGTTGCTACCCGGATATGACTGGAAGCCACACGCGTTAAAATGGCACCTGGCCGCTCTGTTTCGCGGATAATGTTTTCTCCTGTTGATACCACAGCCAGACTGCGTGTCGTTGGGATCCCCAGTGCATACATCGCTTCACTAATAATATACTCTCGCAACATGGGCCCTACAGCAGCACGTCCATCTCCTCCACGAGAGTACGGTGTTCTCCCTGAACCTTTCAGCTGGATATCCACTCGCTCGCCCTGTGGCGTAATCTGTTCACCCAACAGCAAAGCTCGTCCATCTCCAAGCATGTTAAAATTGCCGAATTGATGCCCTGCGTAGGCTTGAGCTAAAGGCTCGGCCCCTTCCGGAATCAGGTTACCTGCAAAAATTTCCGCTCCTTCCTCACTGTCAAGAGACTCCACATCCAGACCCAAGCTGGATGCAAGCAGTCTATTGAAAATAATCAGCTTTGGTGATTCAACAGGCACTGCGCCCTGACTTGTAAAAAAGGGTTGCGGCAACTGCGCATAACTATTCTCCAAGTTCCACCCTTTGTTCAACGTTTCTTGTTGCATGGTGATCACAACTCCTTTTCTGCACCAGGGATATCCCTTGGTTATATTGTAGCCTTGTGAACCAATGCTCATTTATGTAGTCGCATGGAAATTCAATTCAAGAGGTTGTTGACTTAAACGAACATCTAAAATGTTCTTGATGAAACTTTAGCATATTTGCATGTCTTTTGCATTCCTCATGAATCGTAAGCACCAAAAAATCCAAGAGGTTTCTTTGCCAAGTGGAATCATTGTCTTACATTCCACTTCCCAGAAAACCATCTTGGATCTATTCCACTTACTACCAGATGACACGTCTGTTATTACAAGGATTACGTATGTGCTTCTTGAGCCTGTACAGGCTGTATTGGCAATTTCTCTTTTTTCAAAGCAAGGTTAAAGAAGACATTAAGCAGGATGGCTGACAGGCTTCCCGTAATAATACCATCGCTAACAATAATCCGAATACTTTGAGGAAGCTGGGCAAACAGATCGGGTACAGCAGTAACACCGAGCCCAAGTGAAACGGAGCAAGCCACGATCAATAGATTCGATTGTTTGCCAAAGTCGACGTTTTGCAGCATTTTGATCCCGGATGAGACGACCATTCCAAACAGGACAACAGTCGCTCCTCCGAGGACAGCACTTGGAATAATGGTTGCAAAAGCAGCTACTTTGGGAATAAGTCCGAGAAAGACCAGTATACCTCCGGCTGCAACAACAACATTGGTCGTTTTCACTTTGGAGAGCTGAACCAAACCAACATTCTGAGCAAATGTATTATATGGAAAAGCATTAAAGATGCCGCCAAGGACAAACGCAAGACCTTCTGCGCGATATCCCCGTGCCAGATCGTTTTCGTTGATCGGTTGATCACAGATTTTGCTCAAAGCCATAAATACACCTGTTGATTCGATGATAACCACCGTACCTACAATAATCATTGTAATAATGGGGCCGATTTCGAAGGTAGGCCATCCAAAGTAAAAGGGTTGAGGTAAATGGAACCAGGAGGCTTCCTGTACAGAGGCAAAATTCACTTTTCCCATGATGGCTGCGATGAGGGTTCCCACAATAATACCAAGGAGAACAGCCAGGGATTTTACAAAACCGCGAGCATATCGATTCAGGATTAGAATGAACAGTAATACACCAAATGAAAGCGCCAAATTGTCCAAACTTCCGAAATTCTCGCTGTTTGCTCCACCCGCCATGTTTTTAATGCCGGTTGGGATTAGCGCAAGACCGATAATGGTTACCACTGTACCGATCACAACTGGCGGAAACAATTTGACGATTTTGCTAAAAAATACGGCAAAGATGACGATAAATAACCCGGCTGCGATGATCGACCCATATATGGCAGGAATTCCGTATTGCGATCCAATCGCAATCATGGGTGTCACCGCTACAAAAGAACTTCCGAGCACCGCTGGCAAACCTATACCCAGATACTTCCCTTTCCGAGCCTGAAGCCATGTTGCAATCCCACACGTTAACAGGTCAATGGATACCAGATACGCCAACTGCTCTGCAGTCAGATTTAGTGCTCTGCCCACAAGCAAAGGCACCAGAATTGCTCCCGCATACATCGCGAGTACGTGCTGAATTCCCAGTGAAAAAACTCTCATCTTTTTGGTTTCTTTCATCCCACGTTGCCCCCCTGAAATTAGAATCAACCAAACCGCTGCAAAATCATGTTATGTTGATTCACATTATATAAACTATTCAGGGAAGTTCCATGATTCATAACATAGAATTGTGATAAGAGATAAAGAGCCCAACTAAAATTGGGCGTGTTATACAAAAGGTACTCTCAAACCGTTTGTATCGTGTTATATTAGTTGACGCAGAAAAACGAAAGTACTCTTTACACTCAGAAGCAATGAAACATGAACGTGAGAGGTAACTTCAGTGATTCATGTAAATTCATGTTAATGCATAATGTCAGAACATCATTTCTTTCATATTCTCAGCTTGTCGTGTTAAGAGGTTTGATGTTAAAACGTTGCTCCATTACCTCTCCGTTCTGGTGAACCCTCTCCGTAAAAAACACTTCTTCTCTGTTCATCAGAACAACGGATGAAGCTCTGGTCCCATAGTCGAATTTCTCACTTCTAACAAAGATGGGAGAAAGCAAACGTTCCCACTCCAATGGAACACCTGTATGGGGCAAAAGCTCATCCACTGAAGGGTCTGCCATTTGCAGCAAACCTAATATTTCTTCTGTCAGGGTAGCTTCGTCCTCCCCTTGGATGATTTTCTCCAGCCCTTCTTTTCCACGCTTCACCTTGGGCCAATCCGTATTAATCAAGTGATTACTAATCCCGTATATTCCCGGTTTCAACTTCATCACAACATTACCTACATTAGAATAATAATAGAGGTCGTCAAGATCACCCACTAACAAATTGTAGCCAGGATAATCATTTCGGCTTTGCTCCGCATGTTGCATATACTGCTCAGGTGTGGACGTTCCCTTTAAAAAATCAGCAACCAGATCTCCTCTTGAGCCCTTGGCATGTACATCTTCATTCGGATCACGATAATTCGTGGTAGCAGCCAGACGCCCCTCTGTGGTTACGCCCATCCAGGTTCCCATTTTCGACAAATCCCGGCCAGCCAATATATGAGGATGATCTTCCCAATAGTGTGCTTGAGCCGTAGGTCTGTGATAGAATTCATCCCTATTTGATCCCAATATAAGCGGATACTTTGGATCCATGTTGTAAGCAAATAAAATTAAACACATGGGAATCTTCAACTCCTATATTCGTTAAACCTCTGATTTCGCGCCTTTATATAGCATAATCAACTACAATTACATCTTCCACCCAACCATCGAGGGAAGCTACAAATGCCTGATGAGCAGGATGTGGACCATAGGCGCGCAATGCCTCCTGATCTTCAAACGTCACTCTCAATCCAATCGTGTAACCTTGGATACGATCCGTTTCTTCCGTTGCATTGATCCCTGCGGTCAGCCCGACAATCCCCGGGATTTGTTCCTGTAACGTGAGCAATTGATCCACCCATTCCTGCTGTTTAGCTAGTGTGGTTTTATCGTTAAATTTAAAAACAACCAAATGTTCAAACATCTTGTTATTCCTCCCATATCCATCCGAATATTAATGCAATTTCGTTAAATGAAGTCAATTCAACAATTCCAATCCACCCATCATATAAGGGACCACTCTGTTGGCTAATTCAGCCGGAGATTCCTGCCCGCCTTCAATATTCCATCGATACGTCATTCCATAGATCGACCAACTTAGTGTGGTTGCCGTAATTTTCAGCGTTTTGGGATCTACATCACCCGCTACTTTGCTCAATAATTCAAGAAGGAATTGCTCCAGTTGAGTCTTGATGTTCTCTTCAATAATTGGTGCAACTGTCTCATATTTTTTGATGCAACCATTACTTGAGACGTGATAATCACATAATGAAAATATAAGCTGCTGTATGGTTTCGGCTGATAACCGGGCATCCGGGTCCACTCTTTTCGTCACGTATTCCATAAAAGCATCCGCTAAAAAGGCTTCAAGCAGTGCATATTTATCCTGAAAATGGGCGTAGAATGTAGCCCTGTTAATTGTGGCTTGTTCCGTAATGTTTTGAATCGTAATGCTGTTGAAATTTTTAATATTCAATTGGTTTAAAAACGCATCAAGAATTAATTGACGCGTGCGGATTACACGCGAATCATTCGAGTTTGGAGACAATACACCAGACATGTCCCAATCCTCCTTTGTACACAAAATATTTGGTTAGACTCCTTCATTATAGATAAGTGTTATTTGTTCAACAAGTGAAAGTAAGTGCAAAGACACCATACAATAATCCGTGTCTTTCGCTTAAGCAACAAAATGCTTCGATTGTTGGTTGAGCATGCCTATACACCTTGTTAAGATTGCACTCGTACCCGCTTGAAGGTGCATAATAATGGAGGTGCTTAGTTTGAGTAATCAACAACATAACGTTATTTCTACAGAGTTTCTGTTCCAACCATACACTGTTCAAAAGTTAACCCTATCCTCGCGCATCGTCATGTCCCCCATGGCTCGTGCCTTCTCCCCGGATGGTGTGCCAGGTCCCGATGTAGCTGCATATTATCGTAGGCGTGCCGAGCATGGTGTTGGACTCATTATTACCGAAGGTGCGACCATTAAGCATCCATCTGCATCAAGTGAGCCTAGAATCCCTCATATGTATGGAGAAGCAGCTCTTCAAGGCTGGGCTGAAGTGGTCGAACAAGTCCATGAAGCCGGCGGCAAGATTTTTCCGCAGATTTTACACATGGGAATCGTTCGCCCTTCCGAATCTCAGCCTCACCCCGAGGCTGAATCACTTAGTCCATCGGGAGTTGATATGGAAGGTACTCAAGTAGGTGAGTCAATGACGGAGGCAGAGATCGCAACTGTGATTCAAGCTTATGCCGATGCAGCAGCCAATGCACAAAGCATTGGTTTTGACGGAATTGAGCTTCACGGTGCACACGGTTTTCTGATCGATCAATTTTTCTGGAAAACAACGAATAGGAGAACAGACCGCTATGGCGGTGACCTACAGAAACGAACTCAATTCGCGGTTGAAGTTGTAATGGCAGTTCGTGCTGCGGTAGGTCCTGATTTCCCTATCGCGATGCGGATTTCCCAATGGAAGATGAATGATTATCAAGCCAGACTGTTCGACACCCCCGAACAACTGGAACAATTCCTTCATTTGCTGGTTGACGCAGGTGTAGATATCTTCCACTGCTCGACACGACGCTTCTGGGAGCCCGAGTTTGAAGGATCTGAGCTTGGATTTGCAGGTTGGGTGCGAAAGCTAAGTGGTCAAACCACCATTACCGTCGGTTCTGTGGGTATGCCAGATGAGCCTGAAGCAGGAGCAGATAAAGCAACACATCCAGGTATGAGCGAGCTTATGAAGCGTTTCGATCAACAGGAATTTGATCTGGTGGCTGTGGGACGTGCGCTTCTTGGTGACCCGGCATGGGCAGTTAAAATACAGGAAGGCCGCGTATCTGAAATTCACCCTTTTACACCTGAAGTACTCGCTACGTTACACTAAGAACAATACCTTATTGTTCCAGAGATTTTTTCTCCACTATATATAGGTTTGAACTCATGAATCAACTATACTTAGCAAAGGGCTCGCTTTCCCTCCGGGATTGCGGGTATTTTGTTTTTAGAGATATCTGTCCGACCAAACACTTCGAGCAATAGCAATATCATTCAAGAAAATTCCTTCTTTGCAACCTATAATGATCTTAACTTACCAGAAAGAAGGTGCATCATGACTCGGGAAGTCCGGACTGTCGTATTTGATACCGATCTACAGCTAGAAGCTTATCAATTTGAAGGCATTATGCAGAAGTTTCCCAATCATTTTCATGACTATTATGTCATTGGATTCATTGAGGAAGGCAAACGACACCTCGTCTGCAACAACGAAGAATACATTCTGAATAGTGGTGACATGATTGTTTTTAATCCACATGATCCTCATGCCTGCGAACAGGTCGATGGCAGAACCCTCGATTATCGCTGTATCAATGTCCAGCCTGAGGTTATGCGAGAGTATGTGAGAGAGATTACCGGACAAGCTTACTTGCCACGGTTTACATCCCCCGTTCTCTACCAAAGTGAACTTGTGGGTTCCCTGCACGAGCTGCATCAGATGATTCTGGAAGAGCAATCGGATTTCTGCAAAGAAGAATTGTTACTCTTACTACTGGATCAATTGCTGCGAGATTATTCGGATGCTGAACCACCTGTTTCCACACAGGATGTTACCTTGGAGATCAGACGCATATGTGATTACATAGAAGCTCATTACATGGAGAGCATCTCGCTGAACGAGTTAGCCGATTTGACGGAGATGAGCAAGTACCACCTGCTGCGTTTATTCACCCGCCAGAAAGGAATATCACCTTACCGTTACCTGGAAACGATTCGCATTAATCAAGCCAAACGTCTGCTGGAACAAGGTCTGCTTCCGATTGAAGTAGCTGCACAGACAGGATTCAGTGACCAGAGCCATTTCACGAATTTTTTCAAAAAACTGATCGGCCTGACACCCAAGCAATATAGACGTATCTTCAATCATGATTCAGAGTTGAAACGAACCACCACTAACATCGTATGACAAGTCATCTTGATCATCAAAACACTAAAGCCTCTACCGGACATCTACTCGCTTTGTTTACTATACTGATCTGGGGAACTACCTTTGTCTCGACCAAAGTTCTGCTGATTGACTTTACTCCAGTGGAGATTCTATTTTTCCGTTTCCTGATCGGGTATTTGATACTGTTATTGATCTATCCACGTTCACTGCGGATCGCCTCATTCAGAGAAGAATGGTTATTTATTGGAGCAGGACTATGTGGGGTGACGTTATATTTTCTTATTGAAAATATTGCTCTGGTGTACACAACAGCTTCCAACGTGGGTGTTATTGTCTCCATTGCCCCGTTCTTCACTGCCGTGCTCGCACACTTCTTCTTAGATGGTGAGAAGTTAACTCGCCGCTTCATTATCGGATTCGGGATTGCCTTGAGCGGCATCCTACTCATCGCACTGAACGGCAGTTTCATTCTGCAACTGAATCCGATAGGTGATCTGCTTGCTTTCATAGCACCTGCGGTATGGGCGATCTACTCTGTGCTAATGCGGAAAATTGGGCAGCTTCGCTATCACTCCATTGGTGCGACTCGCAAAGTGTTCTTCTATGGCCTGATCTTCATGCTGCCAGCTCTTTTCCTGTTTGAATTCCACTTGGAACTCGGACGCTTCACAAACATGACCAATCTCTCCAATATTCTCTACCTCGGTCTGGGTGCCTCCGCGTTGTGTTTCGTGACCTGGAACCGGACTGTAAGTCTTCTTGGAGCTATTAAAGCGAGTGTATATATCTATCTCGTGCCTGTCATTACTGTTGTGTCATCTATACTGATTCTTCAAGAGCAGATAACCTGGGTGATTGTACTCGGTGCGTTCTTAACCCTATTTGGCTCTTACATTTCAGAACAAAAAGGACACAAGCATAACAACAAAAACACTAATCCGCATAGCGGTTAGTGTTTGCTTCATTTTTCACTGATATAACTGGACATCGTGGTTGACCACCGTTAACATGCAGCAGAAGTCATTCATTTTATCTTATTCAATTGAGACAGCAGAATCTCCAGTTCCTCTTGCTCCAGATGACGCCATTGCCCCCGCTCCAGTTGATCCAGCGTAATATTCATAATTCGTACACGCTCCAGCTTCAGGACTCGGTACCCCAAGGCTTTGCACATTCTGCGGATCTGCAGGTTGAGACCCTGTGTCAGAATAATACGAAATACATTGTCACTTTGCCTATACACTTCGCAGGGCTTGGTCACCACGTCCAGAATTTCAACGCCTTCAGACATGGACTTTACGAATTCGTCAGTTATGAGTTTGTCTACAGTCACTACATATTCTTTATCATGATTATGCTCCGAACGCATCATCTTGTTCACAATGCCTCCGTCATTCGTAAGCAAAATCAACCCCTCAGATGCCTTATCCAGCCTGCCTATCGCAAATATGCGAGAAGGATAATTCATATATTGAATGATGTTCCCCTCCACATGTTCTGCTGCTGTGCAGACAATACCGATGGGTTTGTTCAGAGCAATGTAGACAGGTTCGCTGTCATTACGAGGAATCTCCTTCCCATCAATGAGTACCACATCGTGAGGTTCAACTTCGGCCCCTTTTTCACATACCCTGCCATTGATCGTTATTCGTCCGGCCGCAATTAAACGGTTCGTTTCCCTGCGGGAGCAGAATCCCGTTTCACTTATGTATTTGTTAATTAACATGTGTCACCGCTTCTCATCTATAGTATTGCCACTGGTGCTTAGAGTACTGGTACGTTCATTCGCTTCGTGCAATCAGTTAGTACCTTGTACTGATTTTCATTCCACATCATCTCATTTATACTGAAACGAAGCAATGATTGGTTATAAAAAACACATACAACGTTACATAGGAAAGCCAAATTACACTCTGGAAGGAGTTTCTCATGTACAAAGTTACTCGATTTACAGTTGACCCCGATGATCCAAACCAAGACTCTGGCATGTGGATTGGTGGAGAAACTGCATACATTTCCGACTGGCCACTCAACCCTGAGGGGCAGCCTTTATTACATCTGTTCTCCATCAATTGCAATACACTTTCACAGCAGGTCCATATCCCTTCTTTACCACAAGATAAATATATCTCGGTCTTCTCGACCTACTCCGCTTCCGAATACTTTCTGGATCAGGTAACCTATACGGGAGATGAGCTGGAATGGAACGAGAATATTGTTGCCGGATGCACTTATGTCTCGGTATCTTCGCATCCACTCACTTCCGTATGTCCCGTTCCACCCATTCCGTTAAGCGGCGTACATTTGATTGAAATGGAGTTAGACGATCATGAGTTCCCTGCATTTTCATTTTTCTCTCCCACTGTAACAAACTGTGTGAAAGGAATTGACCATTTGCTAGAAGAACATCAACTGGTTTGTCAAATATATTCCGGAGATTTTCCTGAGCCTTATCGGGATATATTGGGTCTTCCCGATGCAAACGGTTATTTATTTTTGCGAAGTGGTCCCGCGTCTGCGCACGCACCATTCGATGGAATTTTCTTTGTGCAAACTGCTTAATGGCGATTCGTTGAGGTCAGGTATCATCATATAAAACGGCTAATCAGAACGTTTCCCGTCTACTCAGACAGGGAACGTTTTTTATATATGCACGTTTTACTATCCTCGATCAATACAGATGGAAAACCCTGTTAAAAGGTCATATGAATTAAATCATATCTACCCTTTCGACACGAAATCGTTTTAGAAAAAATTTAGTACAAGAAATATTTCTCTTCATCAAAATTTAACATTATTTTACAACAAAAAGCATGTACATTTGGACAATTATGGTATAAGTTATATATGAAATAAACATAAATTACATAATATAAAATTTATATCCAACTAGGAGGCAGGCTTTTGAAAAGAATATTCGCTCTAAGCTGCGGTTTTTATCTGTTAATCGGCATAACCAGCGTTGTGCTCGGTGCACTTCTTCCTGTTTTATTGTCACATTATGAGCGCGGTTACAGTGATGGCGGATTTTTGTTATTTCTGCAGTTTCTTGGATTTCTTGTCGGTGTCATCGCAGCTCCTGCCCTGACAGCCCGTATCGGAAGAAAAGCGATGCTGACCCTAGCTCTGATCTGTATTGTAGCCGCCTATATAGTACTCGGTTTTCTGCCATCCTGGTCTGTAGTTCTTCTTCTCACAATTATCGTAGGTTTCGGTTCAGGTATCATCGAACCCTCTGTAGGTGCATTCACGATCGAATTCACTGAGAATCAAAAGGCGGTCGCCATGTCCAAGCTGGATGTCTTCTTTGCTCTTGGAGCACTTCTCATCCCGGCTGTCGCTGCTTTATTCATCTGGATAGATCTGTGGCATCTTACTTTTTATACGGTGGCCGTGTTGTCACTAGTTCTCATGCTGCTGTGGATTACTATGCCCCAGCCAGCCGCACTGTATCTGGAACAGGCTGGCGAGAATACAGTGGCACATGCAGCAGGTAAAGCCCAATATTCGAGAAAACATCTGGGTCTGCTGACAATCTTCGTCATCTTCTTTTTCATCTACATGGGATTGGAACTGGGATTGATGAACTTCCTGCCCTCCATTCTCGTAGAACGATTGCACCTTCAGGAATCTGTCGCATCGCTGAGTGTCTCCATCCTGTGGATTGCGATGATCATCGGTCGTCTTTTCTCCGGGAAAATAGCGGAAGCCGTCAACTATATGCCATTCCTGATCTGGAGCACGGTTGGCACGCTTTTGTTTACTGTCGCTATGGTATTTGTAACTGGACAGTGGGCAACGTATGTGCTGATCTTCGGAACCGGTCTGTTCATGTCGGGGCTGTTCTGTATCGCACTAGTCTACGCAAATGTTCTGATTCCCGGTATGACCGAGCGGACAACCAGTATCATGATCGCATCGGGTGGTATTGGAGGTGCCATCTTGCAGTATGTGACTGGATGGAGTATGAGTACAGGGCCTGTCGTGAATACGATCTGGATTTTGGCCGGATTCTGTCTGATCTTGCTGCTCACATTGATGGTCTCTCATCTATGGACTGTAGAAAATAATGCAGTACGTACTGCTCTCGCACAACATAGTAAGGAAATGTAAACATCGTTTCTTAAGGGAGGTGATGCCCGCATCATCCGGATTGTTGAGCTTCGTTCGAGCTAGTACACCATTATATTGGAGGAAATCGTATGCAAACTTTAACCAACAACCGCTTCATAGCCGGAAAAGGGATTAAGTTGATTGACGATTCAGGTGTTGAATACCTGGATGGCGTGTCGGGAACATTCAATCTGTCACTGGGCTATAATCACCCACATGTTGTCAGCAAAATTCAGGAACAAGTCGGCAATCTGACGCATATGTCTTCCTCCTTCACCGAACCGTACGTAAATGAAGTACTTGATCACTTAATCGAATATGCTCCAAACGACATTAATGCCGGATGGATGCGGGATATCACTGGTTCAACTGCCAACGAATGTGCAACCAAAATTGCACAGAAGTATACCGAATCAACAGACATCATCAGCCTGTATCTGTCCCATCATGGGCAGACCCAATTTGCCACTGGGATTTCGGGGAATGCCTTTAGACGGAAACGCTTCCCCAATTCGGCTGTGGCTAACGCTGTCCATGTACCTGCCCCATACTGTTATCGTTGCCCATTCAAATCCTCAAATGGAGACTGCGGCTATCAATGCGTTGAAGCTATATCTGATGCGATAGAATATGCAAGTTCCGGCTCAGTCGCCTGCATGATTATCGAACCCATTCTCGGAAATGGCGGCAATATCATTCCTCCTGCCGGATATTTCAAACGACTGCGTAAACTGTGTGATGAGTACAATATTATTCTCATTGCTGACGAAGTACAGACAGGAATCGGTCGTACCGGAACCATGTTCGCCAGCGAACTGTTTGATATCCAGCCTGATATGATTACCCTTGCAAAAGGTCTTGGCGGGATCGGCGTACCTGTTGCTGCGGTGTTAATGCAATCCCGGCTGAACGTGCTCGAAAAGCACGAACATTCCTTCACCTCAGGAAGTAATCTGATCTCCGTAACTGCTGCCAAATCCACCTTGGAAGTGGTATCCGAACCCGGGTTTCTGGATGCGGTGAAACGCAAAGGTGAAATTTTGGGTGAGTTGCTGCATGAATTGGCTATGAAATACCCAAGTATCGGTGAAGCTCGTGGTGTCGGGTTAATGTGGGGGTTGGAAATTGTAGGTGACGGTAATGAACCGGATACGCTCAAAACCAATGCCATTGTTGACCGTGCTTTTACAGATGAGCATCTGATCTTGAGAAGTTCAAGATATGGATTTGGCAACGTTGTTAAGGTTCGGCCTTCCCTCACCACAACTGAAGACGAACTGGTTGAGATTGTAGAGCGGCTGGATTCGGTGCTTGCCAGCGTTCATTAGTGAGTAATTCATATTACACTCGAACACTACGCAAACAGAACAACCTTTCGATCGCTGTTATCCCCGGATTTTTTGATTCCCCTTTTCCCAAGGGAAAAATCCGTTGATAAAGGCGAACGCTCCGCTTCTACATGTTTGTTCTGTTCTCTTCGTTATCGTGTAATCTGAAATACAATTTTATTACTATAAGGAGGTTATATCATGCTTGCATTGGTATACAAATCGGCTTGGGATGTGGCGCTTGAGGATCGGCCTGTCCCGGAAATCACAAGAGATAATCAGGTGTTGGTTCGTATTCGAGCAACTGGTGTATGCGGTACCGATCTCGGTATTGTAAGCGGCAAATATCATGCGGTCCCTTCTGTCATTCTCGGTCATGAGTCTGCTGGGGAAGTCATTGAAGTTGGCTCTGCGGTTACGACATTACAACCGGGCGACCGTGTTGTAGTCGACCCTACCTATTATTGCGGACAATGTGACATGTGCAGAACAGGCAGACAAAATCATTGCACACATAAGTCTGTTACCGAGACAGGTGTGAGTGCTGACGGAACATTTACAGATTATTATGTGACCGAGGATCGTTTTTTGTACAAATTGAAGGATCATGTGAGCTATGAAGAAGCAACTTTGACGGAACCACTCAGCTGTATGCTGACCGGGATTAATCAGATTCATTTACTCCCGAATTTCAGAACAATCATCCTCGGCGCAGGCCCGATTGGCATTCTGTACAGCTACGCGCTCGCCTCTAAAGGGGTTACCGGCTGTCTGGTCGACATCTCCGAAGAACGCTTGGCTATTGCCGGTTCCATTGCACCTGATCGTTGGGAAGTTCATTCATCCTTCGAAAATGCCATAGAATCACTGTCACCCGAAACCCAGCAGGTCGATATGATCGTTGATACAACGGGCGTTGTGGGCACACAAGTACTTTCCCAACTCGCCAGCGGCGGTTACCTGATGCTGGTTGGTCTGAGAGATGGAAACACATCCTTCAATCCCAAGGAAGTTGTGGACCGCAGTCTGAAAATTATTGGTTCCATCGATTCTCTGGGAACATTTGCAACCGCACATTATATGATTGAACAAGGGATTATTCCGGCAAAAAAAATCATCACCCACTCCTTCCCGTTGGAGGATTACGAAGAAGCATTCCGCACACTTGGCTGCGATATTCAGGGACGCACACTTCAAGCCTCATCACATGCCATTAAAGTTGTGCTGCAATCCAGCGGTTCCAGTTTCTAAAGTGGAAGGTTAACCATGAATGGATTACATTAGAGATATATGTATACACAATCCTGGAGGAGGAATACAACATGGCAGCGAACAAAGAATCTAACGGACTGGGAGCCCATGATATCATTCAAGCGGTCATTTTTGACATGGATGGTGTACTAATTGACAGCGAACCGATTTATTTCGAGATTGAGCGCAGCTCTTTTACCCATTTTGGAGCAAGGGTGACTGATGAAGAACATCATACCTATGTTGGAGTTACGCTGGAATCCATGTGGCAACAAGTATTGGACAAACATCAGCTGACAGCTACGCTGGAAGAAATATTTGCTTATCATCAGCATAATGTGATGCAAACCATGCTTGCCCATCCGAATCTGACGGCAATGCCTTCCGTGGAACGCTGGTTAAGCTGGCTGCATGAGCAACACATTCCCATAGCCGTAGCTTCTTCCTCTCCACGTGCACTGATCGATCTGATCATGGACAAAACCGGACTTGGGCAATACTTTGAGGTGCGAATGACAGGTGAGGAAGTTACAAACGGCAAGCCGGCCCCAGATATTTTCCTGACCACCGCTGAGATGATTGGTGCATCCCCTTCAAATTGTCTGGTGATCGAGGACTCGCGCAATGGTGTCCAAGCCGCCAAAAGTGCAGGCATGCGCTGCATCGGATATCGTAATCCGGGATCAGGCAATCAGGACTTGTCCAAAGCCGATCTTCAGATTTCCAGTTACGATGAGTTATGGACATTGAAGAATACACTGCCCTTTGAAGGCAGATTGCCAAGTTTGTCAAAGTTTCGCTGAGAAGATCGTAATTTCGGAATGAGGATTTAGAAAAAAAAAAATCCAAACGGCTTCAATTCATTTGAATTGGAGCTGTTTGGGATTTGCTTGCTGCAATGGGTGTTACATAAGAACACATGCTGTAATTTCAACTAAACCGAAAGATCGAGACTTCTACCCAGATTGGGATGAGGAGCAGGTATTGACTTCAACATTTCCGCCATCTGCTGGCCTTGCTGCTGTGCCATGTCTTTTGTAATCGACATCACTTGCAAGCTTGCCGACTGCACTACTGAAGCTTGGCTCATCGCCATTGATAATGCTGCAATATCCATGTTCTGCACTCCTTTCACTTTCTGATTACATAGATGTACTTATTATATATCGGTTAGAAGGGAGGAATTGTTAAAAGGTCGATCAAAATGTTGATCCGACCACGTAAGAAGCTTTATTTCTCCATCTACAGTAATTTTCCAGCTATCATCATTAACGGAGCATAAAAAGGGGATGCCATAAGTCATGAGCATGACTGAGGACATCCCTTATTAAAGTTATTTTATTCTAATGAACCTGGCACACGCTATTCGCTCAGATTTGCACAGGTCTGTGGTGTAACGAATCACAGAGACGTTATTTCGTCGATTGGGTTGTTTTTTAGGTTCTGACACCCTGATATGATGAAATAACGTTACTGAGGTTCGTTTAAGTTTGCCATTCACATCGAATCTACCTATTAATACGCGTCAGATTCGTTAGCGCTTTGAGTGAGGTGGAAACTCACTTTGGAGCGGCCCATTACTTGTGCATTAATAACTGTTCGACGTACTCAACGCAAGTTTGTTTATTTTAACTTCCGGGTTACTTACCACCTGTTGAATCATGGAAATAAAGTGTTTTTGAATCTGTTCAACGGTAGATGGGTCATACACATTGGCATTGTACATCAATATGATCTTCATATTTTCATGAGGCTTGATGATCAAAGTAAAATCAAAACTATTGTGTTCTGTACCCCCAACATTCATAATCTCAAGCGGTGTTTCACCTTTCTGACCCAGACTCTCCATTCGGTTCTCTACCGGGAAGTTCTGATACACAACAACATGGTTAATCAGAGATTGTTTTTGCTTGGTCAGATTTTGAATATCATATAACGAATACGTATCATATGCATGTGACTCCACAGCTTGTGCCTGATTCCTTTTCATTAGAGATATAAATGACTCATCTGCCTTAGCCTGGATACGAACAGGAATCGCATTAATAAATAATCCAATCATGCTTTCGATCCCAGGAATGACAGGTGGTCTGCCCGATACCACACTTCCGAATACAACATCGTTGCTTTCATTGTATTGCTGCAACAATACACCCCAGGCAGTCTGCACTAACGTATGGAGAGTTACATGCTGCTGTTCTGCAATCTGTTTCATTTGCTCGACCAGTACATCATTCAAATAACAGTTTAACGTTCTGGAATCCTGTCTTTCATGTTTCGGTTTGATTTTTTCTCCAGGCAGTTTCGTTTGCCCCTTATAACCATCCAAGTAATGACTCCAATAGGTTATTGCACCTTGATGATCTTGCTGTTCCAACCATTCAATGAATTGACTATAAGGTGTTAATAGAGTCACTTGAGGCTTTCTATTCTCCCGAATCGCAAAGTAATTCTCGAATATTTCCTTGCTTACCAGAGACATACACCAGCCATCCATCAAAATATGGTGAAAACTCCATATGACGCGGTATTCCTCAGGCTTTGTTAGTAAAACAGACATACGTATTAGCGAATCTCGTTGTAAGTCAAATCCTCTTGCCTTGTCTTGCTCGATATACTCGTCAACATACGTTTTACGTTGTAGCTCACTTGTGCCAGCTACAACTTCATAGTTAAATTCAAATTTCTTCTCTTGATACACGATTTGAAGAGGGATATCCACGAAATCACTGTAAAAATTAGTTCTTAATATCGCATGCCTTTGCATTAATTGATCCAAACTTTGCGCAAAAGAGGTAACATCCAAATCTCCACGCATATCAAACATGATTTGTACAAAGTAAGCGCCCGAAATTGGATTCCGTTCACTTTCGTACAACATTTCCTTCTGTAATGGTGTAAGTGGATACACATTTTCGATTCGACCGATGTGCCCAGTTTGTTCCACGATTTGATCCAATTGATCAATGGTTAATGACTTGCATGAAATATCACTTGGGGTAAGCTCGGTTTGTCCCTTCGTTACACAATGTTCAACGACTCTATTAAGACCTTCCTTATAGAGACAAGCCAATTGCTCCATCGTTTCCCGGCGATATTGTTTTGAACTATAGTTAATGGACAGCGACAACCGGCCCTCTCTAACAATGCCATTGATATTAAGAACAAAAGGTCTCTTGTTGTTTTCACTTACGGAGGGCCCGCTGGAATAAGGCGAAAATTTAATGCCATCTTGGCCCGAATCCTGATTCACCTGTCCCATATAGTTGAAACTAATTTCGGGATTTTTCTCTAACTTGAATGCTTCATATCCATGTGACAAATACCTCGAAATCCCGTAACCAATGCCCTTGGTTGGGATCTTGCGCAGTCCTTCCTTGACGGTCTTAATCTTCCTTGATAAGTCAGCCCCGGACTCCATCGTAATCATAACGGGGTACATACTCGTAAACCATCCCACTGTACGCGTAATGTCCAGCTCCGGCAGGATGTCTTCTCTACCATGGCCTTCCAGATTTACGAGGATTTCTCCCATGCCTGTCCACTCATGAACAGCCATTCCTAATGCCGTTAGCAATATATCATTAATTTCCGTATGGTACGCATGATGTGTTTGCTTTAATAATTGCTCGGTTTCCGTTGCTGTCCAATGAATGGTAATCGTTTCACTATCTTTGCCAATCGTCTCATCACAATCCATATCTTTAGGCAGCGGGCTTAGCTGGGCCTGCTCCACACGACTCCAGTATGAATTCTCTTGCTTCATCGAAGGGCTGTCTGCAAACGTAGACAATTGTTCTGCCCATTGTTTAAACGAGGTCGTTTTTTGAGGAAGCCGGATTTCTTCACCTCTTAAGAACTGGTCTTGCCCTGTCTGGATATCTTCATATAAAATACGCCATGAAACCCCGTCTACCAACAAATGATGAATGGCAATAAGCAGGTGATCCCCTTCAGCACATTGGAACAACCCAAGTTTGATCAAAGGTCCGTGAGACAGATCCATACCACTCTGAATTTCTTTTGCTTTATTTTCAATGAACGATGCAGGATCTGCTTCTGTTTTGAGGTCAACGATTTCAAGGCTGTATAATCCTTCTTCGTCTGCCCCTCGGTTCCACGCTTCATATCCGCCTTCAGGAGCTTGTCGATAAAGGATGCGGAGAGCATCATGCTGTTTCACGATCTTATCCATGATGCTGTGAATAAAGCGAACATCAAACCCTTTTTCACGAAAAAACATCATTTCCTGATTGTAATGATGTGCGTCCACCATATTTTGATCAAAGAACCAGCGCTGAACAGGTGTCAGCATCACTTGCCCCGTAACTTCCCCTTGGTCAGAAATAGTGCTCACAGATGTCACGTGTTCACTCAACTCCGCTACTGTCGGATAGGTGAAGAAATGCTTCATTTCCACTTTATACCCTGCTTGAAGCAGTCGTGAGGAAACTTGAATACATTTAATCGAATCGCCCCCGAGTTCAAAGAAATGATCTGATGTGCTAACCTTTTGAACACCAAGCACAGCTTCCCAGGCAGCGACGATTGCTTGTTCTACAGCGTTCTGCGGCGCCATATACTCGGTCCCTTTTTGCATATGTTCTTGTGGAGATGGCAATGCCTTACGGTCAACCTTCCCATTGGAAGTTAACGGTATATACTCTAATTGAACAAAATAAGACGGGATCATATAATCCGGAATTTCATGAGATAATGCCATTCTGATTTTCTTCGCTGTCAGTGAGCTGTCGCCTTTCCAATACGCACACAACTGCTTCGAACCATCCTCATGCTCACGGGCAATAACGACTGCTTCCTGAATGGAGTCTATTTGCAAAAGCGCAGTTTCCACTTCGCCAAGCTCAATTCGGTAACCTCGAATTTTCACTTGATGATCGATTCGTCCCAGATATTCAATATTTCCATCCGGCAGCCATCTTGCGGCATCTCCTGTGCGATACATCTTCCCTTTTGTAATCCAGGGATGATCAACAAATTTCTCTGCGGTTAAATCAGGCCGGTTCAGATAACCTCTGGCAAGGCCCTCACCTGCTACAACTAATTCTCCCTGAACACCGATCGGTTGAATGCGTTGATGTTTATCCAAAATATAGGTCTGCAACGTCGGGATTGGTTTGCCAATATTGCTCTTTCCAGCATGTATTTCAATGTCGGTTATTTCCTTATACGTTACATGAACCGTTGTTTCGGTTATCCCATACATATTAATTAACTGGATAAATGGATATTTCAGCTTCCATTCCTTCAATAACACGGGATTGAGGGCTTCTCCTCCAAAAATCACTTTTCTTAATTTCAGATCTGTTGCATGACCTGCCAGTTCTTCCTGAAGTAGATGATAGAAATACGTTGGCGTTTGATTCAATATCGTCACTTGCTCGTTTTTTAACAATTGTAGAAATTGTTCCGGACTTTTTGCCGTCATTTGAGGTACGATAACCAATTTTCCGCCATAGAGCAATGCCCCGTACATTTCCCATACCGAAAAATCAAAACAAAAGGAATGGAATAATGTCCATGTATCTGATGCATTAAAATCAAACAAATTTTTACTATTGAACAACAATCGCACCACATTTTTATGTTCAATACATGTCCCTTTTGGTTTACCTGTCGTTCCTGAGGTATAAATTACATATGCCAGGCCTGTCGGTGTAGCAGTAATTCCTAAATTGGAATAATCTTCATGATAGGACTCAGGTAGATCCAGGCAAACGACCTCTCCTGCAAAAGAGATGCGTTCTTGCAAATGACTTTGCATTAATAATACATGTACACCCGAATCCTCAAGCATGTAGTTTATACGATCCTCCGGATATTCAGGATCAATCGGCACGTATGCGCCACCCGCTTTCAAAATCGCAAGGATTCCTACAACCATGTCTAGCGAACGATCAGCGATGATCCCGATTAACTGATCATTTTGAATGCCTTTAGCCTTCAACGTTCTTGCCAATTGGTTGGCTTTCTCGTTCAGCGTTTGATAGGTTAAATGTCGATCATCATATACAACCGCAACGTTTTCGGGAGTTCTTACTGCTTGTTCCTCAAACAGTCCATGAATTGTCTTGTCCATTGGATATTCAGCCATAGAATCATTAAACTGTTCCAAAATTTGTGTTTTCTCCTGTGTTGTGGTCAAGTCAATGTCATGGATCGGAATATTCTGATTGTTGACCACTTGCTCCAACATCTGAATCAAGTGACCTTGAATGCGTTCTACGCTTGCCCGGTCATAGACATTAGCATTGTAATAGAACATACATTTCATGGATTGGCCTGGTTTGATAATCAGGTTAAAGTCATAATTTGTTTGTTCATCTGCTTCTACATTCGTA
This sequence comes from Paenibacillus sp. BGI2013, assembly GCF_002843485.1. Lineage (NCBI taxonomy): Bacteria > Bacillati > Bacillota > Bacilli > Caryophanales > Paenibacillaceae > Paenibacillus > Paenibacillus sp. BGI2013. The sequence continues at coordinate 615,811 of NZ_PJFA01000003.1, read as the reverse complement.
ATCCGAAGAGCTGTCTCTTCCTGATCCCCAAACTGTTCCATAATGCCCTGTACAGGATAATTTTCGAATATCAGGATATGATCAATCAAATTTTGCTTTTGCGATGTTTCCGCTTGAATCTCGTATAACGGATACGTGTCATGTGGATGCGAAGCGACAGCTTGTTCCTGATTCCGCTTCATAACCGCTGCAAATGTCTCGTTACCTTGAGTCTGAACGCGTACAGGAATGGTATTGATGAATAAACCAATGATTCGCTCAACTCCAACAATCGCCGCAGGTCTGCCCGACACCACGCTTCCGAATACAACATCCTCACTGCCGTTATATATCTGTAGCAACATTCCCCAGGCTGTTTGCATAAACGTATTCAGCGTCACCTGATTCTGACTGGCCACTTGTGCGATTTGTCCGGTTAATTCCTGACTTAATGTACAAATCATATGCTCTGAATGATATTCATCACTCTTCGTAATCGAATGTTCTTTTGGCAAAGTGGTCTGCTCATCATAACCTTGCAGATAGTCACGCCAGTATTTCAGGGATTCTTCATGATCTTGGTTGTCCAGCCATTCAATATAGTGTTTGTATGGAATCGTACTCTTTGCCTCCAGTTTTCGTTGTTCCTGAATAGCAAAGTATCCATCAAACAACTCCTGGATTACAAGAGACAGGCACCAGCCATCCATCAAAATATGATGATAATTCCAAATGAAACGATAGGTTTGGTCATGCGTTTGCAAGATCGAAATACGCATTAACACATCCTGAGACAGGTCGAAACCTTTTATTTTATCTGCTCTTGTATATTCTGCCACGTATGCTTCACGATCTTTTTCATTCATCTCACGCAAATCTTCGTATGTTAGCCCATTCCGTTTATGACGGTATACCACTTGCAGAGGTCCATTATTCCATTTGCTATGAAAATTTGTTCTGAGAATCGAATTACGCTGCATCAACTGATCCAGACTCTTCGTAAATGCTTCCACGTCTAACGGACCATGAAGATCCAGCGTAGTTTGAAGGAAATACGCTTCAGACTTTGAATGAAGCAAATGATGAAAGAACATCCCATTTTGCATCGGTGACAAAGCATATATATCTTCGATTTCACCAATGTGTTCCGATTCTTGAACAAATCCTTCTAATTCTTCAATGGTAATTCCTTTTAACGTTAGATCACTTGGTGTACATTCCCGCTTCTCTTTTGTCACACAATGCATCACGATTTCTTGCAGATGATCTCTAAAATATGTTACCACTCGCTCCATCGTTTCTTTTTGATATTGGGTGCGACTATACCGAAGTGACAACGTCAATTTGCCTTCCACAATTAAGGCATTCATATCGATAAGAACATTTCTTCTGTGATTGTCGCTTGCTGTTGCTCCGCCTAGATAGGGAGAGATCTGCATCCCGCTATTCTGAAGATCCTGATCAAATTGACCCAAATAGTTAAAACTAATTTCAGGATTCAAGGTAAAGGGCGTTTCTTGCTGATGTGCACTTAAATATCGTAAAATACCATAACCAATCCCTTTTTTAGGGATTTGACGAATCATTTCTTTGTTTGTTTTGATGAAAAGAGACATATTTGAACTTGCTTCCATATCAAGTACAACCGGATACTGGCTCGTAAACCATCCGATCGTTCGTGTAATATCGAGATCCGGTAAAATTTGTTCTCTTCCATGTCCCTCCAGATTGACCAGTACTTTATCCATGCCCGTCCATTGGTGAATAGACATGCCTAATGCATGGAGCAGCAAATCGCTAATCTCCGTTTTATACGCGCGATTCGCTTGTTTTAATAATTGTTCCGTTTCTGCCGCTGACCATTCCATCGTGATTACTTCGCTGTCTTTTTCCAGTGCATGATCCGCTTTAAAATCTGTAGGTAACGGCTTATAGGTTGCTTGTTCAACTTCATTCCAATATGCAATCTCTTGCGTTATCGCATCACTGTTCGCATACAACTGAAGCTGTTCTGCCCATAATTGGAATGAAGCCGTTTTTTGCGGTAGTTGAATCGATTCTCCATCACTTAATTGTTCATATCCTCTGGATAGGTCTTCAATCAAAATTCGCCATGAAACCCCGTCGATGACGAGGTGATGAATAACGATGAGTAAATGATCTCCGTCTGCACATTGAAATACACCCAGCTTCATCAAGGGTCCACGTTCCAACGTAAACGCACTTTGCATTTCATTTGCCTTCTTCTCGATTTCTTGAGACGGATCTGCTAATGACTTGAAGTCCATCACTTCAATTGTATATAAGGATTCCCTTGCCAACCCTTCATTCCACGCTTCATAACCCTGTTCTGTAAGACGATATACTGTACGAAGTGCATCATGATGCTCACTCAATTTATCGAATACACGGCGAAGTGTGACTTCATGAAAACCTTCTTTCCGATACAACATCACGGACTGATTATAATGATGGGCGTCTACCTTGTATTGCTCAAAAAACCAATGCTGGATTGGAGTCAGCATCACTTTTCCAGTGATGCTTCCCTGTTCTGACATGGTACTTATGGGTTGAACATAGGGAATCAAGCTTGCTATGGTTGGATTTTTAAACAGATGCTCCATCTGCACCTGGTAACCTGCTTGATATAACCTCGAAGAAACTTGAATGGATTTAATCGAATCTCCTCCAAGCTCGAAGAAATTATCCAAAATCCCAATGTTCTCTACCCCAAGTACCTCTTCCCAGATCGATACAAGTTGTTGTTCCACCATCGTTCGGGGTGCTTCGTACTCCATGCCCTTCAACATATGTTCTTGGGGAGCAGGCAAAGCTTTGCGATCGATTTTCCCGTTAGACGTGAGCGGCATCTGATCCAGCTGTACAAAATAGGACGGAATCATGTAGTTTGGCAGTTGCTGGGACAGCGCCTCCCGCAGTTCCCCGATCGTGATTGCATCCTCTCCTACCAGGTACGCACATAATTGTTTGGTTCCCGTTTCATCTTCTCTGGCTATGACGATGGCCTCTTTTATCTGGGTACTATTTAGAAGAGCCGTCTCCACTTCACCAAGTTCAATCCGGTGTCCACGAATTTTCTCTTGATGATCCACCCTTCCTATATACTCTATGTTCCCATCGGGCAGCCATCTTGCGAAGTCACCTGTCTTGTACATTTTTGCTTCCGAAACAAATGGATCATCCACGAATTTCTCCGCAGTCAGATCTGGACGGTTCAAGTAACCTCTGGATAGCCCTGCTCCGGCTACACATAACTCTCCCTGAACTCCAATAGGCTGCAATTCATTCCGTTCTCCTAAAATGTAGACTCTATTGTTCGCAATAGGCTTCCCAATTGAGATATTTTGATCTGCCGACTTGATCGACAGAACTGTGGATACAACACTATTTTCGGTTGGACCGTATTCATTACACACTTCGATGCGTGGATTGATGCGCTGCAATTTGTGTATTAAGGCAGGAACAATCTTCTCTCCCGCAGCCACCACATTTTTCATGGATGCCCAATCTTCCGCGTTGACTTGTTCCAATAGAGTCATCAAGAAACTGGGTGGACTTTGGATGTGCGTGATTTGCTGTTTTTTGACCATCGTATTGATGGCTATAGCATCTTTACACTGTTGCTGGTTTAACAAGTACACTGTCGAGCCAGATATCATCGGACCAAAGAAATGAGTAATAAATGAATCAAAAACGAAAGGATTCAGCATTAATACCCGATCATTTCCGGTAAAATGATAAAAATCCGATTTCCATTGCAGGGAATTCACAATGCTGGCATGTTCAATCATTACGCCTTTGGGATGACCTGTTGTTCCAGACGTGTAGATCATATATGCCAAATCACTGGAGATCGCTCCATCGTCCAAATTTAAATGATGGTCATGGTGATTTATTTCAGAATCCAGAATGACACATGTCCCCGCATAATGTTCCGGCTTTTGTATATGACTTTGATGCAGCAACCAAGCCACTTTTGAATCCTCAAGGATATAGTGAATACGATCTGCCGGATATTCCGGATCGATTGGGACATATGCCCCGCCAGCTTTTAGAATACCGAATAAACCTATGATCATCTCAAGTGAGCGCTCTGCCATAATGCCAACGAACTGACCCGCCTGCACCCCCTTAGCTTGAAGCGATCGGGCCAATTGGTTGGATTTTTGATTTAACTCTCTGTACGTTAACTGTCTATTCTCAAATACGACTGCCGGATGGTCCGGTGTTCGTTCCACCTGTTCTTCAAATAATTGATGCATTGTTTTGTTCTGTGGATACTCAACCCTTGTATCGTTAAAGTCATATAACAGCTTGTTTCGATGAAACTCTGATAACATATCAACTTGACTTAACTCCAGATCAGGTTGGTTTAGAACTACGGAAAACAATTGGTCAAGATGCTCTACAATTTGTACCATATAATCGCGATCATAACGATCATCATCATAAACTAATCTTAACTGAATGGAGTCGTTCTCTAGATCAAAGTGGAACATTGTCGCCGCTTTTACGTGATTTTCATCAAGTGCAGGATGAATTTCATTCAACGAAACCAAGGTATGAATTAGAGGTACATGGTTCGAATCATACTGAACATTTAAACGTTCAACCATTTTTCTGAAAGGGATTCGTTGATGCTGAATGGCTTCGGTTAAACTGATCTTCACTTGATTAAATAAGGATTTGAATGACATCGCTTGATTGATATTATTTTTTAAGACAAGAACCTTATTCGAGAGCGATAGATCAGTGTTCTTTTCTTCCATCGTTGGTATACCAATAATCATCTTGGTTTCATTCGTGTATTTATATAACAGACACTGAACTCCCGTTAATAAGATCGTATATATCGCCATAGGAGCATTTCGCGACATGGACTTGATTTTATATGAAACATCGGCTGACAAAGACTTATATATATCATTCTGGTGCTGCGTATCGTCTGGGTGTTTGGAGGTTGTCTTGCAATAAGGCAAATGAACAAGATGATCATCATCTTCAAATCGGCTTGCCCAATACGATTCCTGTTTCTTAAAAATAGACATACGGCACCCCGATCACTTTATATTTTTAGGTTAGCTTAGAAGAAATCTACTTCAATTAGATCAGCCAGCGTATCCCCATCTATTAATTCTTCAACCAATTTAATCTTCTTGATTTCAATATAAGGGTCGTTGGCAATGGTTGTTAATATGACCAATAGATTTTGTGACATCGCTTCAATCGTTGTTTTCTCAAATAAAATCGTACTGTATTCAAAGGCCACTTCTAACTTGTGTTGCAATTCGGTAACATACAACGTTAAATCGAATTTGGATACTCTCGTATTTGGAGCATAAGGCTTACAGGTTACTCCATCCATCTGAATCTCTGAAGCATCTGTATTCTGCAATACAAACATGGTGTCAAACAACGGATTCCGCCGAGCATCTTTGGTTACATTTACTTTCTCAATCAATTCTTCAAACGGATAATCCTGATTCTCATAAGCGTTCAACATATTTTCTTTCACTTCCAGCAGATACTCCGTGAATGTTTTATCCGCAGCAGGATTATTTCGAATAGCCAGTGTATTCACAAACATCCCCATGACCGGCTCCAGCTCAGCATGTGTCCTGCCTGCAATCGGTGCGCCTACAATGATATCTTCTTGTCCGCTGTATTTGGACAACAGAATGGTATAGGCGGCTAATAGAATCATATATAACGTTGTTCCTGTCCGTACTTCCATGTTCCTTAAGCCTGGAAGGATGTCTTCCTCCATAACAATGTCCAATACCTCTCCAGCATAGCTTAGCGTTTCAGGTCTCTCATAGTCTGTTGGCAGATCCAATAGCGGGATACTCTCACCAAACACAGTAAGCCAATACTTCTCCTGCTTTTTCATCCGCTCACTATGAAGCTGTATTTGCTGCCATTCAGCATAGTCCTTATATTGAATTCGAAGAGGAGATAGCTCCCCTCCCTTATAGAACTGGCTAAGTTCAGTCATGAGAAGATGTACAGATAGTCCGTCTGCAATGATATGGTGGAGATCTACCAGCAATACATGACGCTCCTGCTGAAGTTCAATAAGTCCCACCCTCATAAGAGGTGCTTGCCCGAGATCAAATGTGCGAACAAACTGTTCAATTCGATCTTCTATCTCTTCTTCCGTTGACTCGATCAATTCAATTCCAAAGTTAACTTTAGGGTATACGATCTGTTTCGGTTCCCCGTGTATGACTTTGAATCCAGTCCGAAGCGATTCATGACGATGAATCAATTGTTGGAATGCTTCTTCCAATCTGATCCGATCAAGCGATCCTTCCAACATAAACATACCTGACATGTTGTACATGAGTTCCTTGCCGGCTTTGATGCTCATAATGTACATTCTCATTTGCGCTGAAGAAATAGGATAATATTCTTTTTCCTCCACTTGAGGAATGGACACTGATACTTCCTGTTCCATTTGTTCAATAGATTGAGCCATCTGTTCAATGGTCTGCCATTCAAAGACGTTTCTTACCGATATGTGGATATTCAGCTTTTGATTGATTTTGGCGGCCAGCTTGGTCGCACGTAAAGAGTTGCCTCCTACATCAAAAAAACTGTCTTTTACACTGATTTTTTTCACGGCAAGCACATCCTGCCAAATAGGCAGCAACTGTTTTTCCACCCCAGTTTGGGGTTCTATATATTCACTTCCCGTTTGTATGTTTTCTTCTGGACTCGGAAGCGATTTGCGATCGATTTTCCCGTTCGCTGTCAGAGGCATGTGATCCAATTGTATAAAGTAGGCTGGTACCATGTAATTCGGCAACACCTTAGAGAGGCTTTGTTTTAACTCTCCCACCGTCAGCGTGGAATCCGCTGTAAAGTATGCACATAATGATTTGTCCCCGTGATCATCCTCATGTGCAACGACGATAACTTCTTTCACACACTCTAGATCTAACAGCGCTGCTTCGACTTCTCCTACTTCGATCCGGTATCCGCGAATCTTAATTTGGTGATCCATTCTTCCCAAATACTCGATATGGCCATCGGGAAGCCATCTCACCAAATCTCCCGTTTTGTACATTGTCGCTCCCTGGACAAACGGATCACGTACAAATTTTTCTGCTGTCAGCTCAGGTAAATTCAAGTATCCTCTACCAACCCCATCACCAGAGATACATAATTCTCCTACGACGCCTACAGGCTGAACTTTGCCATGTTTGTTCAATACATACAGGCGATTATTTCCTAGTGTTCGACCAATCGGTAGGTGAGCTCGTTGATTCGCTGTATCCAGGTGTTCTGGAAGTACACGGTATGTCGCAACATCCACACAACATTCTGTTGGACCGTACACATTAATTATGGTTGGAGGCGTTATATGATTGAGAGCAAATAATGATGTGATTTCATTTACACTTTGCTGAGAAAGAGCTTCACCGCCAATGAGCATATATTTTAGCGATATGCCTTGAACGTTTTTTGCCTTCGAAAGCAATTTCAGGTGCGCAGGTGTTCCGTCTGTCAAATCAATTTGGTGGTGCTGGTAATAATTCATTAAATCTTGTCCATCCAGTACCGTGTCCTTGTCTACAATAAACAAAGCATGTCCTGACAGCAGTGCGCCAAAAATCTGCTTCACAGATGCGTCGAAATAGTAAGGCGCAAGTAAAGCGACATGCAAACCGCTAAGCTGATCATCTATAACTTGACTGTACAACGCTTGAACCAAGTGATGAACCTGACGATGTTCGATCATTACACCTTTTGGCATGCCTGTTGTGCCTGAAGTATAGATCATATAAGCCAACTGCTCGGAATTCCCTTCCGTTTCCAGATTCGACAGATTAGCTGCATAGGTTTCTTCATCGTCCAAATCAATCATTTTTCCATTAAACGATACCAACTGCTTCAAATGCTTTTGCGTGACTAACAACGTTGCCCCCGAATCATGTAGGATGTACCGGATACGCTCTTCAGGAGAATCCGGATCAATCGGTACATACGCCCCGCCTGCTTTTAGAATGCCAAAGATGCCAACGATCATCTCAATCGAACGATCTGTCAGAATACCTACAAATTGATCCTGCTGCACTCCCTCAGCTCTAAGCGTATATGCCAACTGATTCGCCCGTTCATTCAATTGACGATACGTCCATTGCTCATTTGCAAAACTAACAGCCAATTGATCAGGTGTCCGTTCCACCTGTGCTTCGAATAACTCCTGAATGGTCTGATCCCGGGAATATTCTAAGTTGGTATCATTAAAGTCATATAAAAGAACGTTCTGCTCATGTTCAGACAGCATTTGAATATCGGACAAGGCAATATCAGGTTCGATCACAATGTCTCTGAGGATGTTGAACAGATGTGTTTTCATTCTGTCGATGGTATCCCGTTCAAACAGCTCCGTCTTGTAATTAAAGTGCATTTCCAGACACTCATTATCATCCTCAACGATGAACATCAGATCATATAACGATACACCGACATTTAATTCTCTAACTTTAAAGCTGCAATCCTGTTCTTGCCGTTGATTCAACGCGGTATTTAAGAAGATATACATCGTATTAAAAAGTGCTGTCCCAGTGGTATCCCGATGTGTGTTTAATTTCTCTACAAGATTGTCAAAAAGATAGTCCTGGTTATCCAATGCATCCAGGGATTGTTTTTTAATTTCTTCGAGATAGGATCGAAACGACTTATTCCCCACCGGCTGTGAGCGAATCGCTACCGTCTGGATAAAGACACCTATCATATTCTCGACATCCGGATGGTTTCTTCCTGATGTTGGCGTGCCTACAATCATATCTTCTTGTGCTGTGTATTGATGAAGCAGCACATTATACGCTGCCAATAACACCATAAACATCGTAGTTCCCGTTTGTTTCGCAAGCTTTTCCAGCGACTGCTTCAAATGCTGATCCAACACAAATGACAATCTTGAACCTGCCGAAGTCAAATGAGGTGTCCGAACAAAATCAGTAGGCAGATTAAGGTTCGGGAGTTCTCCTTTGAATTGATCCAGCCAATATTTTTCTTGCTGCTTATAAGACTCCCCCGCCAGAAATTCTTTCTGCCAAGCTGTAAAGTCTTTGTATTCAACCTCAATGTCCGACATGCTTCTTCCGTCATACACATCGATCAGTTCATTCGCAAGAATGCCAACGGAATATCCGTCCGATATAATATGATGCATCTCGATGAGAATCTCTGCATGATCATCGTTTACACGAATGAATTCGGCACGTATTAATGGCGCTTTGGAGCAATCAAATGGTTTGGCAAACGCCTTAACATGTTGTTCGAATGAAGCAGAACTTTCCTGAGATCGTTTCACTTCAAAATCAATCGTTGGAGCAATACGCTGGTAAAGCTCTCCATCCATCAGATGGAAACTGGTGCGAAAAGCTTCGTGACGGTGCACGATTTGTTCCAATGACGAAATCAATTTAGCTTCATCGATATTTCCTGTGACCGTAATATGGCCGCACATGTTCTGAAACACACTATTCGGCTCAAATTGATCCAAAAAGTAGATCCGCTGTTGTGCAGATGATGTCTCATAGAATTCCTTGACGTCCAATGCCTTAATCGGAATGAATGTTTCCTCGTTCTCGCCTGTAATCAGACTGGCCAGCTGCTTCAGACGTTGATTTTGGAAGAATTGAACGATTGAAATTTTGTGTTGAAACTGTTCATGTACCTTGGATAGCATTACTGTCGCCTTGAGCGAGTTACCTCCGAGATCAAAAAAGTGATCATGTCTCCCCACTTGATCGAGGGATAATACGTCCTCCCAGATCAAAGCCAGCTTTTTCTCCACGTCATTGACTGGAGACTCGAATATGGCTGCATGATTAACGTGAGGAAGACGCTCCGTAACAAACCGATTATATATTTCCTGTAATTGGTCCTGTTGCTCGGATGAGAACAACGTCAAAGACGAAATTTCAGCCTCTGGATGACTCACCATTTTTTGCAGCAAACCCTTAAATCCTTCAGACCACAATTTCATCATCTCAGGTCCAATAAGCTCGGTATTGTAATCAAAATCCAGGTACAATTCATGGCTAACATCCGTAATATTAAGAAATAAATCGTAAGAAATATGTTTGATCGGATACGACATGAATCCAGTCTTGATATTTTCAAATTGGAGATGATGAATCGTTCTGTCCATATTAAATAAAATCCGGGTATCCGGTGCAGGCATATGAGCAAGCTGTTCGGATACGATGGTCAATGGAACATGCTGATGCTTCATGACTAGAGCCAGCGTTTCCTTGAGCTCAAGGACATGGTCTACAACGGATTGCTTCGTTAACAAGGCATGGTGAACAGGTACAATGTTGACACAGTTGCCAATCAGCGCATTTTTTCGCATATGAGACTGACCCGCTGTAGGCACGCCGATGACAAGGTGAGACTGCCCTGTTAGTTGATGCAAATATAAATGAAACGCTGCAAACATCGTTACAAACAAACTGCTCTTATTATTTATACTTAACGTTCGCAAAGACTCTGTTAATTGATGATCTAGCTTGATGGAATATCTTTCACCGTCATATCCCTTGGGCACATCATCGGACGGTGCCGTTGGAAGTGTAATGTTGGGATAGGATAAGGAAAATTGTTCTTTCCAGAACTGGACTCCTTCGGTAAATGACCCTTTTTCATGTTCAAGTCGTTGCCATCTTAAATACGCTCGGAATGGAGTGGCTTCAGGTAATTGAACCGGAACTCCTCGGACCAGAGCAGAATAGGTATGTTCCAACTCTTGAATGAATACAGCAATAGACCAGCCATCTACAACAATATGATGAAATGTCAGCACCATAAGGTATTGATCAGTTGCCTTTTTAAGCAAGGTGATTCTAAATAGAGGTTCCCCAGACTGTAAATTGAAGGCTTCATTTGCATCGGCAGATAACCAATTGGAAATTTCCCGTTCTTGATCCTCACCCGCATATGCCGAGAAATCCAACCATGTACATTGAAATTCCATTACGGATCTGATTTGTTGTGTTTCACGATCGGCATGAATGACTGTTCTCAGGGCTTCATGACGCTGTGCGATCTGATTCACGGCCTGATCCAGTGTGGAAGGCTTGATTCCACCTGTCATTTTTAAAATAACACTCTGATTTAATGCAGCATTTGCATCTTCCCCATGTAATGAAGTTAACAATAATTGTTTTTGCTCTAAAGAGAGCGGATATTCCGAAACAGGCGATTCACCAGGGATAAACCCCCACTCGCGTAGTTCATGGATCGTCTCTTTTACGATTCTGATTATCGTATCCATGTCACCTATGGAATGCACAGTTGATATAAAACAGTTACGGCCTTCCCAAATATATAAACCTTTATAAATTAAATGGTAGAAGAATAATTCCATATCTCCAAATGATATAAATCGAAATAAAGATCCATAGTTCACCATTTGCATCGGTACATTCGCTGTTTTGAAAAACGCATTTAATTCTTTTACAAGATAATCTGTTTTTTCATTTAATTCCTTATATAAGGTTTCTGCTTCAGATTGAAGATACTGTAATACCGTTAACATCACTCTCATCGTAAGAGGGTGTGTACAGAAGGTTCCACCGACAAACGTTTTTTTATCTGCATCGGAAGGGTAAGAATCATCACCAAAGTTCCAGGTTCCACCATCTACCGGATTCATAAATTCAGCTTTACCCGCGACTATACCAATAGGCAGCCCACCACCGACCACTTTTCCATACGTAACCAGATCTGCTTGAACCCCAAACCAATCCTGTGCTCCACCCAGACCAATTCTGAATCCAGTGATGACTTCATCGAAAATAAGTGCAGTCCCAGTTTGATTTGTTATTTCTCTAAGTTCCCGTAAGAATTGTGTTGGCTGCATATCAGGTCTTCGACTTTGCACCGGCTCTACAAGCACAGCAGCCAATTCATCACCCAGGTTCTGAATCATATCCAGTGATTGCGGATGGTTATAATTAAGAATAATCAAATCATCTATAGCGCTATTTACAATACCAGGAGCCATAGGCAGCGCAGACGATAAAGCATCCCCAGGATTCGCTACACCCAACACGCCGTCATGTGTACCGTGGTAAGATCCTGAAAATAATACAACTTTGGAACGCCCCGTTGCTGCCCTCGCTAAACGAAGTGCAACCATGACAGCTTCTGTTCCTGAATTATAAAATGCGACACGCTCTACACCCGTTAGCTCGCAAATTTTAGCTGCGACATCTCCTGCCAAGTCTGACATAGGGCCCAATGGAGGCAATTGTTCCTGGAGGCTGTCTGCTATTACATTTTGAATAAATGCTGGATTATGACCAAATAGATTTACTCCAAATCCCATCGTCAGATCCAAATACTCATTCCCATCCATATCCCATAACTTAGATCCCTCTGCACGCGTTGAAATGATGGGATACACCATTTCCTTCCAATACGAACGAAATCCAGATACATTGCGATTATTCGCATGAACCAAACGTGTTTGGCCTGTTTTTAATTTGGAGCCTTTGGTTCTTGCGGTATACTTTGTTACAAATTGTTCAACATACTGGTTCTGAAGCGGTGATAATCCACTCTCTTCATGAATCTTCAACGATTGATACGGTATAAAAGGTTTTTTTTCTTCCTTCGATTCCGAATCCGGTTGGATCTTTTTGGGTTCATTGGTTTTATTGATTTCATTCATTACCGGTGAAGCTTGAACTTTTGGGGTTTCATGATGTTTCATCTCCAAAAGAGGCGATTGAACAGCATTCATTTGCTCGCCTAACAGCACATTCAAACTTTTTAATTGGGACTCCATAAGCTGAATGGCAGACATCACAATTTGTTCCGACACATTCCCTGAGGATTTTGCCGTGTTTATATTGTTCACAGATGCCAGATTTCGTTGTTCAGTATGCTCCTGAACTGTTTGATTGTTTATATTTTCAGATACATCATGATGCTTTATATTCTCTGACACATATTTAACTAAGGAATTGATATTTGTAAGGGTTTCAAAAAACATTTCCATCGGGATATTCAAACGGAACAGCTCTGAGATTTCCTTCTGAATTTGCACAAGAATAATGGAATCCAATCCCATTTGGAGAAAATGAGCTTGATGATCCAGCTCTTCCAACTTCAAACCAGATGCACGACTGATGCTTGTTTTAATCTTTAATTCAATATCGTTTGTATTCATCTCCATTTGAACCTCATTCCTCTCTGACCTATGGCCCGCTGGTATCGTATGTTTGACTTCAATCCAACAGCGCTTCTGCTCAAATGGATATAGAGGCAATGGAATTTTCCGAATGACTTCATGATTATAAAACCTTTCCCAATCAATCACTGCCCCCAGTGTAAATAACTGACCGAGTTCATTTAAAGATTCTGCCTTTCCCTGAACATAGAGATGATCGCTAACAAGCGTTTTGTCTTTTTTGGCATAACCAAAATAAACATTTGGCAGTTTACCCTCTCCGCTTGCAATTCGTTTCAATTTTTCATGTAATTCTTGTGTACTCGTGACTACGATGGCAAGCCGATAATCCAGATTAGCCCTTCCCGTACTGGCTGTATAACAGATTTGTTGAATGGAAACATCCGTGTGATCGGTTAGATATTCATGATACGTTCTAACCAATTCATCCAGCGCCCGTTCCGTGGCAGCAGACAGAACAAATAGATGAGGCTCTTGGGACATTCTTTTATCTACGGTTGGGGAAGGAACATATTCTTCGAGAACCACATGCGCATTGGTACCACTGAAACCAAAAGAACTAACCCCGCATCGTAATGGACCCTCTTTTTCACCAAAAGCCATTAATTCCTGATTCACATAAAAAGGTGAAGCTTCAAACTTAAGCATGGGATTAGGCTTGTCAAAGTGAACCAATGGTGGAATCTTTCTATGTTGAAACATAAGAATAGATTTAATTAATCCAGCGATCCCCGCCGCTTCAAAACCATGTCCAATGTTAGCTTTGGCAGATCCGATTGCACAAAATTGTTTCCGATCCGTATATTTCTCAAAAGCTTTACGCAAAGCATTGAACTCAACTGGATCACCTAATTTTGTCCCTGTTCCATGTGCTTCAATAAAGTTAAGCGTATCAGGAGAAATGCCGGCTTCTTTCCATGCCTGTTCGATCACATTGGTCTGAGACTCCGGGTTAGGTGCTGTGATTCCTACCGTCTTGCCATCCTGATTAATCGCACTTCCCTTAATCACACCATAGATATGATCCCCGTCCTTAATCGCTTGCTGCATTGGCTTCAACATGACCGACCCAACACCTTCGCCAAATCCCGTGCCGTTGGCATCTTCGCTAAACGTTCTCGTCAATGCATCTGGAGATTCCATATCCAGTCCGATACTTATCGGTAATAATGCCGTTCGAATGCCTCCTGCGATTGCCATTTCACAGTCTCCTGCGAGCAATCCTTTACATGCCATGTGAACAGCAACAAGTGAGGAGGAACAAGCGGTATCAATCGTTAAGGCCGGGCCTTTTAAATTCAAGAAATATGCAATTCTGCTCGCCAGTACAGATGGTAAATTTCCAATGATATAATTTTTGAGTTCTGCGGGGTAACTCGCCGTCACGAGCCGTTCGTAATCATACCCAACTTTGGAATACCCCACGTACACGCCCACATTTCTTCCATTGATTCCTTCCCCTGCATACCCAGCGTCTTCAATCGTATGCCATGCCGTTTGCAAGAACATCCTTTGATTCGGGTCCATAAATTGTGCAGTTTTTGGGGTTATGCCAAAGAAAGAATAGTCGAATTGATCAATCTGATCCAAGTAACCACCCTTGATCCATTGAACTTCGCTCATTTCACTTCGCATGGATTGTATATAATCCGCTGCGTCTTTTATCCGACTTTCCGGGTAGTCCCGAATGTTATGCGTTCCATTTTCCAAAACACGCCAAAAATCGCTTGCATTTGATGCACCAGGGAGATTCAAAGACATACCGATAATAGCAATATCTTTGGATGGCGTATGATCCTCTTGAGTTTTGTTGACTTGCATGGTCTCGCTGTAGCCTCTAGCCAGATATGCTGCCAATTCAGTTATCGAGGGATAGGTAAAGAGGTCCGTAACAGCAAGCTCTTCTCCGTATTTTTGTTCTATACGTTCAGCGATTTGGGCCAGCTGTAATGAAGTTGCACCCATATCAAAATAGCTATCCTCAAGTTCAACCTTTTTCCCAACCAGCACTTCAGAAAATAGTGAAGTTAATTCACGTTCTATGACTCGAACCGAAACAGCAGCCTTTCCCTTTGCCTTGTCATTGTCATTCTTGATCCAGTCATGGATGAATGCAGATTCTGTTGAGAATTTGCCTGCTTCATACTGCTTGGCTAACTGATACCGCTGGATTTTCCCACTTGTTGTTTTGGGTAATTTTTTGATGGGCAGTACCTCTTTGACACTCCATCCCCCATGTTTATATAGATGTCTTTTGATTTCTTTAACAAGCGTCAAGAAGTGTTCGATCTTTTTTTTGTACACGACAAACACAATAATTTCTTCACTTTGACTATTCGAATCATACACACCACAAGCAGCAACTCTTCCGAGTTCAATATCATCTAATTGTATGGCGACACGTTCAATGTCATGGGGATATACATTTTTACCATTGATAAAGATAATGTCTTTTTCCCGCCCTGTTACAACCAGTTTTCCATTCATGATGAAACCCAGATCTCCTGTATTCACCCATCCGTCGTGCGTTAATAACTTCTCCGTTGCAAGTGAATTGTTATAATAACCTTGGGTGACGTTATCCCCCTTGATTTGAATTTTTCCAATAACCAAATCGGGAACACTGTTCATTTCCTCATCGCAAATTCTAACATGGCAATAATCAATTGCTTCGCCAACGGCAACAAATGATGCTACATGTTCAGCATGTTTCTCGACTTCGATGACACGCTCCCCTAAGTTCAGATGATCCCGGTGAACGTACACCGCAGTAAATTCTTCTTCTACCTTGGGAAAGGAGACGGCAACAGAGGCCTCTGCTAATCCATATACGGTAAACATGGCTGTTTTCTTTAAGTGATATGCTGACAATACATTTAGGAATTCATCACACACTTCGGGTAATATAGGTTCCGCCCCATTATAAATGACTCTGACAGATGACAGATCCCATCCCTCCGCTTTGTCTTCGCGAAAGAAATTCAGGAAGTATTTATAACCAAAGTTAGGAGAAGACAGTATGGTTGCTTTGTGTTCATTTACTTTTTTCATCCATAGAATCGGTTTACGAATAAATAATTCCGTTGGGAGCAAGTACTGATGAATTCCTGCCACGAGGGGTACGAGATGAAATCCAATCAAACCCATATCATGGGTAAGGGGCATCCAGGAGAGAAAACTATCGTTTGAACTAATTTGTGTGCCATTAATAGCAGCACAAGTATTATAAATCAGGTTTCGATGGGTGAGCATGACGCCTTTGGGATCACCAGTTGATCCAGAAGAAAATTGAATAAATGCCAAGTCATCAGACTGAGGTTCAACTATATTATTAATAGATTCATAATGGTATATGGTGTCTTGGATCAGATCCGTTCTGACTTCTAATTGATGATGGAAATCAAGCATGTCATGTTCCAAAACAAATCTCTTCATTTTATCCAGCACCTTCTCAGATGCAATCATGAAAGGGTTATTTAGCAAATTCCAAATACGGCATACTTTCAAGTTTTGTTCTTCATCTTCACCAATACTTACAGGGATAGGGATCATTCCACCGAGTATACAAGCCCAGAATGCGACTAAAAACCGTTTGTTTTCTTGAATCTGAAAAATAATCTCTTGTTTAGGTTTAATTCCGATGGCTTGTAGATAACCTAAATACCCTTGTGCCTCAGTAAATAATTGATGATAAGATATAAAAGTTTCACGTTTGTCCGCATCGATAAAACGAATACCGCGGTCGGTTATTTTACCTCTGTCGCGGATAATATCCACTAGTGTTTGAAACTGATTAGTATACATATCTCTCCTCCAAATGAATCATCTCTAACATGCTTATCTAATTATTTACACATATTTCAAGCAAAATTTTACCATAGAAATATATGTAAAATCAATCAGTTTATTGTTACTATATGGTAAAAAATAGAGATTGATTTGTGGGTTATTGACATATTTATTACCAAATATCTGAAGCTTCAACAAGTTCAGATGCATTAAAGGACAAAAAGACTACCTTATAAAAAGGCAGTCTGTTGCTGTAATATAGATCTTGCAAAAGCACAGATCGAGTACTAGATTGCATCAATCAACGCGGTTCCATCCAATGGAATATTTTTTGCTATAATAATGGAATGACATACCTGTAGAGCATCATTTATCTCTTCTTCACTAAGTTCATATTCATTGTTGTTTACTTGTTCCTTTGCCCGTTGTAATTGGTGAAACAATGGCTCAACCGTTTGGGTATAGGATATTGAATCTGTATTATAATTCCTTGAAATGAGTGCGGTTACTATTAGTTCTGATAACAACTTTTTACGAATCGTTAACCGCTTATTTTTCCTTTCTTGTGTATTTGTAAGCATTAGTAAATCAGAAGGCTGACTTAGCGAGTACGGTACAATACGCTTCGTTATTTTACTCATAAGACTAACTAACACATGTTTAGAACCCAACTCTATAACTTCAGTGACTCCCTGTTTAATCAAATAGTTCATCGACTCTAACCATCTTACAGGCATCGTCATCTGCATGTTTAAATAATCCACGACAGATCGATCAGACTCATAGGGTGCTGCTGTAACGTTGGAAATAACCGGGTATTTTGCATGGGCATATTGATATTGATCCAATTCAACTTTGAATTGTTCTGCTGCGGTTTGCATCATGGGAGAATGATAGGGACCACTTACATTGATATACGAATGTTTCGTTCTCAGGGTTTCTGTCCTTTTAATAATTTCTTGTATAGAGTGCCGATGTCCCGAAATGACAAACTGCTGGTTAGCGTTCACACAAGCCACACAAGCAGGGCGCTCGATCGTGGAAACTTGTTCACATATGTTTTGAAGTGTATCTAAATGAATACCTGAAATGGCGGCCATGGTACCTTTCTGATCCGGGTCTGCATTGTGCATAATGATACCCCGTTGTCTTACCAGTTTAATGGCGTCATGAAATGATAGAACACCTGCGCAGACCAGAGCCGAATATTCTCCCAAACTATGCCCAGCCAAATAAGCGGGTTCCATCCCTATTTCTTGCATATACACCTGATATGCTATGACACTAACAGTCAAAAGTGCAGGCTGAGCATTCATCGTCATTGTCAAATCATCCATGCTACCTTCAAAACATAACTTTCTCAAATCGAAAGAAATGGCATCACTGGCTTCTTCAAATAACTTCTTAGCCACATCAAAGTTATTCCAAAAGTCTCTACCCATCCCAACCATCTGAGAACCTTGTCCAGGAAACAACAGAGCTACATTACTCATCCAGCATCCTCCATGTATCAACTTTATATTTCATGCACTTCGACAATCAAAACCAATAAATTCCTTGTTTGCAAAATTTATAATAAACTTTCATTAGGAGTTATGCAATAATAAAGTCAAAAGGAGGGCCATCTATTTCTATGAACGAAAAAAAATTCGTGGTTCTTTTTTGGCTCCTTGTTGGCCTTTGTGTTGGAACATTTAGTGCTGTTCTTTACTGGATCTTGTCTGTAGTCTGAGTACTATGCAAATAAAATAGACACCTCCAATGAGAAGATGCCTGTTCCATTCTGATCTGATCATTCAAGACTCACGATTCTCCTTACCTGGAATCCTAACTTGGCATACAGAATTTTCTTTGTTCATGGTGATCAGCTGCTCCATTAAGTCTGATGCCGTTATAACTTCTTTCATCCGAACCCCCTCACCTTTCTACGGATTTACACCTACTGCGAACGGACGTGCCCCCACCGGAATAGTAGCAATCACCGTATTTGTTTCGCCATCGATCACAGAAATGGTATTGTCATCTTGATTGCTTATATAAACTCGATTGGTTAACGGATTGGCGCCCGCTCCGTTTGGATTAATTCCGACAGGAACAGTTGCAATCACCGTATTGGTTAGTCCACTAATTACTGAAACATTATCCGTGTCTCGATTGGGTACGTAAATGGCGTTTGTGGAGGTATTAACCGCTACTTCAGCTGGCGTAACGCCGACTGGAATGGTATCAATGACGGAATTCGTCAATCCATCAATAACGGAAACCGTATTACTGGTAAAATTCGATACATAAATACGGTTGGTGGCTGGATTGACCCCTACACGGAATGGATTAACCTGAACGGGGATTGTAGCAATCACTGTATTGGTTACTCCATCGATTACAGAGACAGTATCAGAATTAAAATTAACTGCATAGATCCGATTGGTTAAGGAATTGATGCCTATACCCGTTAAAAAATTGAGTCCAGGAATAGTGATCGCATCAATCACCGTGTTGGTTAATCCATCAATAACGGTTACATCTTCAGTTGTATCCAATGAATTAAAATTTGCCGTATAAACGGCATTGGTTGCTATATTGACCCCTACGTCCCCTGACTCATTCCCAACCGGAATAGAAGCAATTACCGCGTTGGTTACACCATTAATGACGGAAATGGTATTACTGCTTCTGTTTGCGACATAAATACGACTCGTTAATGGATTGACATCAATCCCTGCAGGATTCGTCCCCACAGGTATCGTAGCAATCACCGTATTCGTAGCGCCATTAATGACGGAAACATCGTTACTATTAAAATTGGCTACATATATGCGGTTGACTGACGTATTATCCCCCTCTATTTCAAGTTCGGAAGAAACTAATCGATGTGCAGCAACAAGCTGGCCGGTTTCATTTTTGCCCCACACGGAAATCTCCGTCTGCTCTATAGCTACACCTTCAACTGTAAAGACAAATTCAAATGCATCAAGATTGGCAAAATAAGTTCTTGTCACTACCTGATCCGGATCAATTGAAATCTGCTCGCTGACATATAAAGTCCTCGTAGAGGTCAGATTATACCCTTGTATCAAAACAACGGATCCATCCAGAGAATTCCTGTTATCAATTTTAACGGTAACTTGTTGTGTTGGCCGTACATCACTGACGGCATTATTCTCGATAGGTCCGGTTGATAGAATGGCCATTTCGATTCTCTCCTTCACTTAGATGTTATGGTTTGATTAGAATCCTTTTGTAAAAATATAAATTGATCTGTTTAAACCAAAAAAAGACCCTGCAATAATATATGCAGGGTCTAAAATAAGGTTTGGGACAAAGGGTGTACGTATTAACTGTTTTCCAGATTGCCTCATTTCTTTATCCCTCAATCAATCCATACTTCACAAAACTATGATACAATCCATCTTCCTCTACTGTTCCAGTAATATCATCTGCAATGGCTTTCAGACCTGGCTTTGCATTACCCATGGCAATTCCGGTGTTACAAAATTCCAACATCTCGGCATCATTCATGCCATCACCGATGGCAAATGTATCTTCTTGGGACATGCCCAGATGATTCAGCAGATCGGCGATTGCAATGGCTTTGTGAATGCCAGGGATCATCAGTTCACCACTTCCTTCACCAAAGATCGGCACAGTGCACTGAATGACTTCGAATTTCCCTTCAAACTCTTGCTTGATCCGCTCAAACGGGATGGCTGAGCTCTCCAAGAAACATACCTTATTCACATCATCCTTATACAGGTCGGCCTCTCCATACGTTAATCCGGCAATAAACGGGTGCGGTTTCAGTTCCTTCTTCTCTCTGGCTACAGGGTCATTCTCCACATCACCATAGATACGGCGTTCCAGGTGAGGTTGAAGATTGCTACTCGCATACAATGCCGAATTAGATTCAAGGTAAAAGTCAATGCCGTTTTCATTGAAAAAATCGACCATATGTCGAACATCTTCCGCTGTTACCCTTTTGTGATATAACACGTCCTTGCCAAACTCCACATAACCCCCACCTGCACCAATCAGACCATCGAATCCGACATCCCAGATGGAATCATAAATTTCTGCTTTGGATCGGCCTGTACATAAATAGAGCAGATGTCCGTTCTCTCTGGCCTGTTTACAAGCCTTCTGTGCTGACAACGGAATACTTCCGTCATCGTCGACCAATGTGCCATCAATATCAATAAAAACAATTTTTCGCTTCATTTCTTGCATCTTCTTATGCCCCCATCATGTATCTCGTATATGTCTATGTTGTTGTATACAAGAGTTATAGTATCATCAATCAATTTTTCCAAAATGTGGTCAGAATTTCGGTTCTGTTACAATGGTTACTTACATGCCAACTTGTCCATATGTACGGTTTGCCAGTCATCATCCTGCTCAGCAATAACCGTAAACCCTTGGCGTTTCCAGAAATCTACGGCTCCTGCCAAGAAGCGATGTGTATGCAAATACAGCGTCGTATAGTGCATATCCTTTACCACGCTCTCCAGTTCGTTCATCAACATCGAGCCAATGCCAAACCTACGATACGCGGGATCTACATAACATTTTACTATTTCGGCAGCCGATCGAGCTGCATATCGACCTTCCACAGCTTCGATGCGTCCATCATAAGGTAATATTCCAATAGAACCGACGATGCCCGCATCCTCCATCATTGCAACAAGAAAGATCGAACCATCGGAGTGCAGATAATGTTCTCTGAACTGCTCGAAGTCCACAGGCAATTTCGTATGATCCATCATCGGAAACACTTCTCTGCGTACACGCATGGCAAAATCAATGGCGTCATGAATCTGGTGTGCCTGAACTGGTGTGACTGTCGGTATACTCTGAAGTTGTGTCAATAAAACCACATTCCTTATCCTCTGTATTTAGGAGTTACCTCTCGGCCCTGCCTTAAATCTTGTTCATGCCAAAGTGGTTCTCTTCATATCATCTTACCGAATTTATCCCTTCCTATCAATCTATCTACACTACTATCCAAATTGCAAGAGTGCCCGCGCAGTCTGATAGAGTTCGCATACGATAAGGCGTGTCACAAATCATATTGGAGGGATAAACGCTCATGTGGTTATGGTTAGGTGTTTTTGTTTTCATTTTGCTAGTAATCGGGTTCATGTATCGTTATCTGGACCAACTTGCCGAGAGCAAGTTTCATCCGCACGCTCCCAAGCAGCTCTTCGTCAAATTCAAGGAAGGTACAACCGAGGATGAGATGCATACCCTTCACAAAAAAGGGAGATGTAAGGTCGCTGAGACCTATGAAGATTTAGGATGGTACCGTGTGGAATCCCGCAAAAAAATGCACCGGATGCTGAAACATTACAAAGATCATGAGCTTATTGAACATGCAGAGCCGAATTACCTCGTTGAGGCTTCCTTCACTCCTAATGACCCTTTCTTTCCTTATCAGTATAACCTGTCCAAAATCAATGCACCCGCTGCATGGGATATTACTCAGAGTAACAACTCTGTCAAAATCGCCATTATCGACACCGGTGTACAGCTAAACCATCCAGAATTGGCCTCCAAGCTCCTCCCCGGTTATGATTATGTTGATTATGATAACATCCCTGAGGACGGGAACGGCCACGGCACCCATGTAGCCGGGATCGCTGCCTCCGTTACCAACAATGGAGTGGGCATCGCAGGCGCTGCTCCACTCGCATCCATCGTTCCGCTCCGGGTACTGGATAACAAGGGGCAAGGAACGATAGGTAATGTAGGTAACGGGCTTGTCTTTGCTGCCAACAACGGTGTACAGGTTGTTAACCTGAGCCTTGGTGGGCCGATGGGGAATGCTTTCCTTCAAGCTGCCGTACAGTATGCTTGGGATCGAGGAACTGTGATTATTGCCGCAGCCGGTAACGACAACACTTCATTCCCAATCGTACCCGCATCGTATCCCAATGTGATTGCTGTCGCTTCAACCAACCCTTCCGATCTCAAATCCAATTTCTCCAACTATGGTTCCTGGGTGGATATGGCTGCACCGGGTGATACCATTCTTTCCACATACCTGGGTGGTTCCTATGCCTACCTTAGCGGGACATCCATGGCTGCCCCTCATGTGGCTGGAGTGGCTGCACTTCTCGCTGCACAAGGGAAAACAAATGCTCAAATTCGGGACGCGCTGTGTTTCGCTTCTGATCCGGTATCAGGCTCCGGGATCTACTGGACATATGGTCGACTGAATGCTTATCAGAGCTTGCAGGTGCCATAATACACCTACTATTGCTCATGATTGCACACAGGGCATATCCTTTCCATTTTTACACAAATAAAAAAACGAAGGGGCATCTGTAAGTAAGATGCTCCTTCGTTTGGTTAAAAAGTATTCGATGTTACACTTTTGCTGCCCAAAGCTCTATTTCAATTTTTATCTCTGGTAGACCTAACGCTGTAATGTATCCAATCGTCATTGCAGGATAATCCGTACTAAATAATTGTCCCCACTCGGCATATAAGAAATCCCAATCGATTTCCTCGGTTGCCCATACGTTCACTTTGATAATATGTTCAGCATCTAAGCGCTCAGATTCGAGCACTGTTTTAATATTATTAAATGTATTCGTGACTTGCTCATTCAGACTCTCTGGAAAAAGTCCATTGCGATCTGCTCCAATTTGACCCGAAGTCACAAATAACTCTGCATTTCTCGGGATTCTTGTAATATGCGTGTACTGACCTACAGGAGCTGGCATATTTTCTGGATTTTTTCTAGTAATTTTGTCAATATTCATTTGGATTACCTCATCATTCTTAAGATTTTTCTGCGTTATTTCCTAGTTTTATTCCGATTTTGGGCAGACTTCACCCTTGGAATAGATTCTAGAAAAAGACAGCAGTGGAGTATCCATATCCCGAAGATATAAACGCAAGTGATTTTTTCTTCATGAGTGGATGCTCCTCCCTTCTTAAGTGACAAGATTCTCTTCATTTCTTTATTATATCTGAAAGCCACATCAAGGGTCAAATTCATCCCCTCATAGACAAAGAGCAATCCCGTAATAACGAGACTGCTCTTTGTTTATTCTATAGCGTTGGACCCCTTGTATCAGAAATATTGTGCGCCATTACTCGCAATGACATCTTTGTACCAGTGAAAACTCTTCTTTTTCACTCTGCGAAGTGTGCCCGTACCATCATTATTTCGGTCTACATAGATATAGCCATAACGTTTCTTCATCTCTCCGGTACCCGCACTGACCAGGTCAATCGGTCCCCAGCTTGTGTAACCTATGAGCTCTACACCGTCTTGAATCGCTTCAGCCATTTCGGCAAAATGACTATTCAAATATTCGATGCGATAGTCATCTTCAACGGAGTCATTGTCTAACAACACATCGGTTGCTCCAAGTCCATTTTCTACGATAAACAAAGGTTTGCCATAGCGGTCATGCAGTTGATTAAGCGTAATTCGAAGCCCCTTAGGATCAATGGTCCACCCCCACTCGGAAGCTTGCAGATAAGGGTTCTTTACTGAACCAAATACATTGCCTTCTGTCGAATCTTTCAAAATCTCAGGGTCCGTACTGGTGCACCGGCTTGCATAATAGCTAAAACCGATATAATCGACCGTGTTCTGCATCAAGATCTCTGCGTCTTCCGGTTGCATGTCAATCCAAATGTCATTTTCTCTGAAAAATCTTTTCGTATAACCCGGATATGCTCCCTTCGATTGTACGTCGATGAAGAAGAACGATTCACGATCTTTCTCCATAGCCTTCCATACGTCATCCGGGTTAGAGCTGTATGGATACACCATTCCAGCGGCTAACATACATCCAATCTGTGCATCCGGAATGATCTCATGACAAGCCTTAACAGCAAGTGCACTCGCTACCAATTCATGATGTGCTGCCTGATACAGAATCTGATCTTTGTTTTCACCATCCTGAAGGACAATGCCCGCTCCAATATACGGAAGATGCAGCAACATGTTGATCTCATTAAACGTCATCCAGTATTTCACTTTATTCTTGTATCGATTGAATAGCGTCGTCCCATATTTCTCAAAGAAACCAATCATCTTGCGGTTCTTCCACCCGCCGTAAGTCTCGACCAGATGTACAGGTACATCGAAATGGCAGATCGTCACGACAGGTTCAATGTTGTATTTTAATAACTCATCAAAGACATCATCATAAAATTGCAAGCCTGCTTCGTTTGGCTCCGCTTCATCACCATTAGGGAAAATCCGTGCCCAGGCTATGGAAAGCCTGAGGCACTTAAATCCCATTTCTGCAAATAACGCAATATCTTCCTTATATCGATGATAGAAGTCAATGGCTTCATGTGAAGGATAGAATTCCCCTGTTTTTGGTTCATACGAATCCAGGTTACCCAGAGCAATATTCCATCGATTGGCACCAATCGGAATCAGATCTACCGTTGTTAAACCTTTGCCACCTTCCAGATAAGCACCTTCCAATTGATTCGCTGCGGTTGCTCCTCCCCAGAGAAAATTCTCCGGGAAGGCTGTAAACTTTTCATTCATTGAGGAGTTCCTCCTTAACCAGCCTTAGTTTGAATTAGCTTAATACCGTGATCAATTTATCTTTCTCATGAACGGATGCATCTTTTGTTCCTACAACGTCCAGATAATTTGAAGTATTAGTCACAATGATCGGTGTAACCGTCTCATACCCTGCATCCTTAATGGCTTGCAGATCAAACTCAACAATCAGGTCACCTGCGTTAACACGGTCTCCATCTTTCACATGGGTTGTAAAATGTTGACCTTTCAGTTTGACCGTATCCTGTCCAATATGGATCAGCATCTCTACACCATCATCGCTAACAAGACCAATGGCGTGTTTGGTACGATATACGGTTTGAACAACACCTGTGATTGGAGATACCACTCTACCACTGGTTGGACGAATTGCAATCCCTTTACCCATGTGCTCTCCTGCAAACGTTACGTCATTAATTTCGTTCAGTGCAACAACTTCACCAGCCATTGGGCTGACGATTTCGTATCTGCTGTTCGGATTTGGATCAAGTACTGGTGCTGGAGCTGGTGTAGCTTCTACTTTGTCTTTAAATCCAACCACGTATGTCAGAATAAAACCAAGGATGAACGCGATACCACATGCAACCAGAGCCATATAGAATCCGGAATCAACGCCTGTTGCCTTATTAATGAAGCTTGGGAAACCGAACACACCCAGTCCACCAAAGATGTATAATTTTGAACCGGCCAATCCCAAGATACCGCCACCGATACCACCTGCAATACAGCTCATGATAAACGGTTTTTTCAGTGGAAGTGTCAGACCGTAAATTGCTGGCTCCGTTACACCGAAGATCCCAGAGATGAAGGCCGGAATACCTAAAGATTTCAATTTCGTATTTTTGGTTTTCAGTATAACCGCAAGTACAGCACCAATTTGGGCAAAGGAAGCAGCGAAAGACATGGCAATTACCGGATCAGCCCCAGAAGTACTCAAGTTAAGAAGCATGACTGGTACGAGTCCCCAGTGGAGCCCAAACAGTACAAACACTTGCCACAAACCACCGATAATCAAACCTGTAACAACTGGACTTAAATCGTAGATGCCTGTTGCTCCTGCACCAATCAACTGTCCTGCCCAAGTGGATACTGGACCAATCAGAATGAATGTTGCCGGAACGATAACGAGCAAAGTAAAGAATGGAACAAGGAACGTGCTAACGACTTTAGGAATAATATTTTTAAAGAATCTTTCAATTTTAACAGCGAAGAATGTAGCAATAATGATTGGAATAACCGATGTTGAATAACTCATCAGAATAACTGGAATACCCAGGAACGTAATGTGAATCGGTGATTCAATTAACGTACCTGCAAACAGGGTGTACAATGGATCTCCAGCAGTCAGGCCGGACAGCGTAGGATAAACTAATGAAGCACCTATCGCCATACCCAGGAATGGTGAACCGCCAAATTTCTTGATTGCCGTGTAACCAAGGAAGATCGGGAAGAAGTAGAACAGACAGTCACCCGTTGCATTCAACAGTTGGTACGTTCCAGAAGTGTCTGTAATCCATCCAAAGGATAAAAACATGGCTGTGAAACCTTTGATCATACCTGTGGCAGCCAGCAAACCGAGTAACGGTGTGAACACACCGGAGATCATATCGATAAATCGGCTGAACAACCCTACTTTTTTGCCTGAGTTGTCAGTTTCCTCTTCCATTTGTCCTTCACTTGGGAAATTCCCTACTTTAACAACTGCTTTATATACATCCGGCACTTCGTTGCCGATAACAACTTGATATTGTCCACCACTTTGCATGACGGTAATAACACCTGGCAGATTTTTAAGTTCTTCCGTTTTGGCTACGCTTTCATTTTTTAGTTTGAACCGCAGTCTTGTTACGCAATGGAATACACTGTTTACGTTCTCGCGACCACCTACACGTGACAGAATGTCCTTAGCTAATTGATCGTAGTTGCTCATTGTAATTCTCCCTCTCTAAGTAGACTCCCCATGACTTTTGAAACAAATAAAACCTGAACCACTGAACATACACAACATACCGGATCGTCCGGAAATCAGTCGTGTTATTCAGCAATTCAGGTTTTGCCCTTAACGGTTGCAACCCTGTAAGGCTGTACACATTGGTATTTAATTATTTGGATAACGAAAGTAAGTTACATTCCATACCCTCTGAACTGAGGATGGTCGGCATTGCCTGATTGAACAGTTACAATCCGATTGATGTATGCGCTTACTTCTTGAACTCATCATAGTACATCTGAACTACGTTTGCAACACTTATTTTTATTAATTTCACAAATACATTTGAGTGACCGAAAATGAAAAACAGAGACCACTTCGAAAACTTCAAAGTGGTCTCTATAGAGCTAATGCTCAGATTAATAAAATACGCACTAAAGCAGAATTAACCAATAACCGTAACCAATTTATCCTTTTCTTGCACTTCACGACTTGTTGTAGCAACCACGTCCAAATAATCAGCCGTATTAGTTACAATAATCGGTGTTACGGTCTCATATCCCGCCTCAATAATGGCCTGCAGATCGAATTCAACGATCAGATCGCCAACACTCACACGATCTCCATCTTTCACATGTGCAGTGAAATGTTGACCTTTGAGTTGTACCGTATCCTGACCGATATGGATCAAAATCTCTACACCTTGATCATCTACAAGACCAATTGCATGTTTGGTACGATAAATCGTCTGTACCACACCATTAATCGGGGATACAACTCTCCCACTGGTTGGGCGAATAGCGATCCCTTTACCCATATGTTCACCAGCAAATGTAGCATCATTAATTTCTTGCAAAGGAACCACCTCACCCGTCATCGGGCTGGCAATTTCGTAGCGATTGTTTGGATTAGGCTCAAGTGCAGCCTTCTCTTCTTTTACTGGCTCTGGAGCCTGTTTGGCAGCCTCTGGATTAGCAGGATCTTTGAATCCTACAAAATAAACGAGAACAAAACCTAGTACAAAAGCAATGATAGTGGCAATCATGGCCATCCAGAATTCATAGTTGACTCCCTCTGTGGGACTAATCAGCGCTGGAACACCAAAGATTCCTGAAGCAAATACAAACATTTTGGAGCCAGCGAAGCCAATAATACCACCAGCGGTTGCAGAAGCAATACAACTCATAATAAATGGTTTCTTCAATGGCAAAGTAAGACCATAAATAGCAGGCTCAGTTACACCAAAAATCCCGGACACAAAGGCAGGAACACCCAGTGATTTGAGTTTGGTATTTTTCGTTTTAAGCATAACGCCAAGAACGCCACCAATCTGAGCAAAGGAAGCAGCAAACATCATAGCCAGAATCGGGTCTGCTTTCAGTGTGGACAGATTCAGCAGCATAATTGGTACGATACCCCAGTGTAACCCGAAGATCACCAACACTTGCCACAATCCACCAACAACAATACCGGTTACCAACGGACTCAAGTCATAGATGCCCGATACCCCGGCACCAATCAGCTGACTTGCCCATGTTGCGATTGGACCAATCAAGAGGAATGTTACAGGTACAACAATCAGAATCGTAAAGAATGGCGTGAGGAACGTTCTCACAACAGATGGAATGATCTTTTTGAAGAACGCTTCTACCTTTGCTCCAAAATAAGCAGCAATAATAATCGGAATGACGGATGAGGAATAACTCATCAAGATAACGGGAATACCCAGGAACGTGATATGAATCGGTGATTCAAACAATGTGCCTGCAAACAGCGTATAGAGCGGTTCCCCACCACTAAGACCGGATAAGGTCGGATATACAAGTGATGCTCCGATGGCCATCCCGAGGAATGGAGATCCACCGAATTTTTTCATAGCTGTGTAACCCAGGAAGATCGGGAAGAAGTAGAA
This sequence comes from Paenibacillus sp. BGI2013, assembly GCF_002843485.1. Lineage (NCBI taxonomy): Bacteria > Bacillati > Bacillota > Bacilli > Caryophanales > Paenibacillaceae > Paenibacillus > Paenibacillus sp. BGI2013. The sequence continues at coordinate 586,428 of NZ_PJFA01000003.1, read as the reverse complement.
TAGACAGTCACCTGCCGCATTCAACAATTGATATGTTCCTGAAGACGGGTCCAACCATTCGAGAGAAGTAAACATGGACAGGAAACCTTTGATCATCCCTGTTGCAGCTAGCAATCCGAGAATTGGTGTAAAGACACCTGAGATCAAGTCGATAAACTGACCCAAGAGACTCTCTTTTTTACCGGAAGATTCTGAATCATCACTTGAGACCGGTTCGTCCGCATTCATATTACTCACCTGTAACAAGGCTTTATAAACATCAGACACTTCGTTACCCACAACTACCTGGTATTGCCCCCCGCTTTGCATTACCGTTATGATTCCAGGCAGATTTTTGAGTTCGTCTGTTTTGGCATTATTGTCATTTTTTAATTTGAAACGAAGTCTGGTCGCACAGTGCACCACGCTGTTAATGTTCTGTTTTCCACCAACGCCAGACAGAATGTCTTTGGCTAATTGCTCGTGTTTCATGAAGTCTTTTCTTCCTTTCTGGCTAGACACGGATTCAAAGCATATTGGAGAGAATAAAAAAACCTGAACATCTGAATGTATGGAACACCCGGTTAACGGTATGTTCAGTCATTCAAGCGTTCAGGTTTTGCCCTAGTGGTTGCAACCCTGCAAGCTGATCTATGGGATTATTCAGAAGTTGCATTCACAACTCTCTCAATATGAATCGTTAAGTACATCAATTCTTCGTCAGTTAGTTGATACGTGTAGTTGCTTTCAATGAATTTCTTGATTTTCTCCGAGCACTTGTGCGCTGCTGGATACTTTTTCTGAATCATCAGGAACAATTCATCATCGTTGTTGCTCTTGTAATGTTTTCCCTTCACCAAACGTTGGGCGAAAAACTTCAAATGCGTCACAAAGCGATAAAATGTCAGTGAGTTCTCATCAAAATCAATCTTGAAATGATACTTGATGATTGTCAAGATTTCCTGCATGACCTGCGTCATACTCTTGATGTTGGGCATTTCCTCGTTCAAAGCTGCATTAACAAAGTGAAGTGCCATAAAACCGGCTTCGTCCTCGGGCAAGATCACACCAAACTGATCACAGATCATATTGAGCGCTTCCATTCCGACTTCATATTCCTCTTTGTATAACTGCTTCGTCTCCCAGATTAAACCGTTGCGTATGGGCAGATTCTTGCGATACCGCTCAATGGCAAAGTGAATATGGTCTGTGAGATGTAAGTAAATGCTCTCATTTAATTTCTTGCCAAGTTTTAATTTGGCGTAAGCGATGATTTCCTCGGATACTTTCATGTATTCCAGAGGAATGCTTGAGATTAATGCCTTGAAGTTTTCCTGAATATCTTCATTCTGTAAAGTAAATATCTTGTCGATATGCTGCTCGGAAACCATATCACCCGCCCGCTTCTGATAAGCAATCCCCCGGCCAATGATAATAACTTCCTGTTCGTCATTCATTGCAACTACAGCATTATTGTTCAGCACCTTCTCGATTTTCACTTTATCACTCCAATATACAGAAAAAGACAAACCAATCCCTTTTCTCAAGGTATACGGCTTTGCCTGATTCAACAGTTACAACCCGATATGTTGTACGCGCTTCCCTCATAATATTACAAATTTCTACACAGTGCAACAAAAAGTTAATATCGAATTAGCATGACTCCTGATCTAGGTAAATATACTCACAGGAGTGAGCAAATCAAGAATTATTTTACAGGAATTCACGGTTTATTGTTTTTGCTTTCTTTCTCCAGTTCAGCTTCAATTCTTCGATTAATCATGTTCATTTCTTCTGAATCCAAACGATCAACTTGAGTGTATTCTTTATCCAACTCGTACTCTTGCGCCTCGCCTTTGTTCATTAACCCCAGATGATTCTTGATGTCTCGGATATCTTCACGCATATGTATCGTCTGACGGTATTGATCTACAACAAGTGCAAAAATAATGCCCCCAGCCACTATTGGACCAAATGGGATCAGATAACATAAAACAAGTCCTATGAGCAAAAATAAAACAAAGTACATGATGTAATGCCCCTCTCATATAAAGTATCTACTTTGCTAAGTTAGACGTTTCTCAGATTACAAATTAAAGCGTTCCTGGATTAACTGTGCCACTTCATCCGGACTCTTGTGTGTGTTATCAATCCGTATGTAGTGCTCATGCTTGATTTCTCCCGGTTCCGAATTCAATCGATATAGCTTCATCGTATCAAGCAAATCTCGCTCAGACCACGCGATGTCTCGCTTGGTTGGCTTATGCAGCAGCCGATGCGGACTCTTGTTACGCTCCAGTCTTTCTGATGCATCAGCCTCCAGTTCCACATAACAGACCTGTCCTCCATTAGATTCGAATAACTCGCTGATTTGACGAATGTACTCTCCGTCTTGCTTCAGGTCAAAAGCCCATACAAATGTAAAAATCAGACCCGGTAGGTCACTCTTCGCCACTTCTTCAAAAATCTCCTGACGGAACAGATTAACCAGTCTTTTGCCTTGTGGTGTACCATAGCTGAAATAAGGAGACACCAATTCAATGGTCATATGGTTATGAAACAATTTAAGCTTTGTTATCTTCTCCAGTTCTTGCCCAACCGTCATTTTGCCCACAGCCTGCGGACCAAAAATAATCACCAATTTCATTTGATCACTCCTGACAAGGTGGTGTTCATTCCATTAATTCAATTTTATGGACATTAAACTCTATAATACCTTCATTAGGGCAAATAAAAAAGAGGTTTCAAGTGATTCCCTCAACGCGTGGAGGGCTTGAAATCTCTTATCTTAAATTACATATGTTTATTTATACTTACCGTCCGATCAGTACCCATCCCCACTTCATCCGGCGCAAACCCATCGCACAGATCCATGAGATCAGGAGCGCCACAATATAAGAAAGTATGATGCCCACGCTGAAGTGCCGAGCCAGGTCATCTGTGAATTCACGTCTCCAGAAGAGCAGTACGAGTGGATGCATTAAAAATACACCGAACGCAACTGTACCCAAGGAGTCCAGAATACGCGTAGCTTTTCGAACCTCGGTATGTTTTCCTGTGCCCATTCGTTCACTGAAGATCAACAGGAGCAAGCAGGCTGACAAGGTAAACAGATTACGGAACAGGAACAGCACGGTATAGGTTATAACCGGGTATGCAGCAAAAGCGGTTTTGATATAAGCATTACCATATATAAAAATGGCACCTCCACCTATCAACGCAGCTATGAGCACATAACGGTGAGTATACAGTTTGTTCAATGCCCACTCAAAGTTCAACCCAACCCATGCGCCAAATCCAATCACGATCAGATAACTGGGTAACAAACTTCCTGTCCGTTCGAAGTGAAACTGCAAATGTAGTGCATAGAAGATCGCTTGGCCAGCAATAAAGAATAATGGCAAGTACCGATTAAACAAACGATGGCGTATAAGGGACAGAAGCCATGGAAAAACGATATAGAATTGAAGAATAATCAGAAAAAAGTACAAGTGCGTATGAGCGGTTCCCATCACTAATTGTTTGGCAAATTGAACACCATGGGTCAAAGGTTCTTTGCCCGCAAGCAACTGTTTAATGGCAAAGTAGATAAGGGACCACACCACATAGGGTACAAATACATTAAATAAACGCTTCTTATAAAAAGCGAGCATCCAACCCTTTTCATTCACCTTGGAGTTGTAGTTGTAGAACAAGACTAGGGATGACAGAAACAGAAACGCTGGAACGGCAAATTGCAAAAACGTGTTCCAGAAATAATACACATCATGATCTAATGTATGCTTGGGGTAATGCGCAACTGCTGTTGAAGTTGCATGAATAGCTACTACTGCCATGATGGCAAAAGCACGATAGAGATCCAGATACTCAATACGCCGGGGCCGATTAACCGGTTGATTCATAAAGATAACCTCACTTGTGCCTGATATGGGATGATAGTTTCCGGCCGCAATCCAGATTCTATGCTTCATTTTAATCAGCACACGAGGGTAATACAATCATAATCCATATTATTTTCGTTTTATTTCATCATTATTCTGCATTATTCGACATTCTCTATCCAGAATCGTTCAACAACGTTGCCATTGGACTCCACATAGTCTTCATCCCGAATGCCACCATTTCGAAGGATAACCCTTCTGGAAGGCTCATTAACCGCATCACATACGATCAATACTTTGGTGATTCCAAGCTCTCTCGTTTTCTCCAAAGAAAGCCTGAGAATTTCGGAACCATAGCCATTGTGCCGCTCTCCTGGACGAATACCATATCCAATATGTCCTCCACTGTTGAACAATTTATCGTTAAGCTCATGCCTTATATTCACAGCACCCACGATTTGTTGACTCTCCGTGACCAGCCAATATGTACTGTCTTTGACCCAGCCCTCCGGGATGTCGATCCCTTGTTCATTGCGTTGCAAAAATGCCAACATCTCATCGAACGCATAAGGATCTTTGGAAATGACCCAAGGTACCATCAATTCTCCACTTCTGACCCAGTCTTCATAAAATGCCAAATACGCTTCCTTATATGCTCGTGATGGTTTAATTAATCTAACGTGTTCTTTCCCCATTATCATTACACCCTCCCAACAGATATTGATATTGCCACGTTCTCTCTTCCAAGACACGACGTTCTTGTTCTTCCATCAGAGAGTCATAAAAGATAGCTTTCACTGCATAGGTTGCGGCATGTACCGCATGGCCTTTGACATGGGCCGTTGCAGCTGCGTGTCCCGCCGCACGAGAGGCAGCAGAGGCAGCGACATGATCGGCTTCCCGTGCAGCAGCATGAGCTGCAAAAGCCGCCTTTCGTGCATCAACCATGGCAATCTCTCCACGGATCCAACCTCTTCCTGCATCAATGGCATCACGTGCGCGGAGATCCTCCGTCTTCTTCTCAAATATATACAAGACACGTGCCGCACACTCCGCAGCCCAACAGGCCAATGTGTGGTGATCCTGTTGCTTAGCCAAATCCTCTATTTCACTACGTAAAGGTGCATCTTTGAATGCAGGTTTTGCCATGGTCATGCTCCTTTCATTGTTCAAATACTACAAATTTACTCTCAACAAGTTCGAAAAAGGACCTGCGTGTGTGCAGATCCTCTTCAAGTGTACATCTTACCACTTATTCTATCATTATACGGACTCTGTCAATGTAGCCTCCTGAACATCCCGATCCTTTTTCGCATCCGTGTCTTTGTACGTAAATTGGTAACTTCCAGATCCAAGTGTGACTTCAACATCGTCTCCAATGTTTTGAATATCCTGAACTCCACTTATCTGATCCAACTGATCCAACGGTTTCCCTTGTTCCAGAACGATCTGTGCACCTGCTCCAGGAAGACGTACCGTACCTCTCGTGTTGGCGGGAATATGCACCCGTATATCCATTTTACCATCCGCCAACCGGTGCCAGCTTGAAGCAACATGACCATACATCGTCTCCAGACTCGCTTCCACCCAATCCAGTCCAGGTCCGGGTTGCGGCTCGATATGCACCATTCGGAATCCTGGCTGATGTTCATCGGACCGAATGCCGGCAACATAACGATACAACCATTCTCCAATCGCTCCGTACGCATAGTGGTTAAATGAGTTCATATCAGCACTCCAGAGACTTCCATCCTCTTTGATCCCATCCCAATGTTCCCAGACAGTCGTTGCGCCTTGAGTCACCTGATATAGCCAGGACGGATAATCTTCTTGAAAAAGTAATGTATAAGCCAGGTCGTGAAGACCCGCATCACTCAATACCGGATTCAGATAAGGTGTACCCACAAAGCCTGTAGTAAGATGATTGCCCGCCTCTTTCACGAGTTTTGCCAATTGATCGACAGCACGAGTTCGGGCAGTGGCGTCCAGCAGGTCAAATTGGAGCGCAAGAACATGTGCTGTTTGCGTAGGAACAGCAATTTTGCCGGCTAGAGTCACGAATTCATTTCGAAACGCATGAACAATGTTTGTATGCAACTGCTTGTAATATTCAGCATCATCTGTCTTTCCAAGTGCCTCAGCTGCCTTTTGAGTTAACGACACCGAATAGGCATAGAATGCTGTTGCCACATAATCTGTGTCCGTTGCGCCAACATAACTATCAGGCTTGGAGTCCAGTCCCAGCCAATCGCCAAAGTGGAATCCCGTGTTCCACAGGTACGGATTGTCACCCTGCACGTGAATGTATTCGACCCACCGCTTCATACTCTCATATTGCTCGGCCAATAACCTGACATCCCCATACATCTCATAGATGGTCCAAGGACAGATGACTGCTGCATCCCCCCAAGCGGCGGAGGAATGACTGGTGTCTCCCCACCCTTCTGAGGTGGAACTTCTCAGATCCGGAACGAAGAATGGAATACCGCCATCTTCTCCCTGATCCGCTTCCAGATCCCGCAGCCATTTGGTGAAGAAGGGAGCCGTATTCATCAGGTAGGAGGACGTTCGGACAAACATCTGTGCATCCCCGGTCCATCCGAGCCGTTCATCCCTCTGTGGACAGTCTGTCGGCACATCAAGGAAATTCCCCTTTTGCCCCCACAATATATTGTGATGCAGTTGGTTCACCAGTGGACTGGAGCATGAAAACTGACCTGTTGGCTCCATATTCGAGTGCAGTACGATTCCGGTGAATTCATCCAGACAAACGTGTTCCGGAAAGTTAACCAGCTTCACATAGCGAAACCCTTGGAACGTAAAATGCGGTTCAAATGTTTCCACGCCATCCCCCTTGCAGGTGTAGCGAATACACTGCTTGGCGGCGCGAAGATTATCGGTGTAGAAGTTGCCTTCATGATCCAATATCTCTGCATGATGCAGCTCAACCGTATGACCCGCCTCACCTTGAAGACTGAATTTCACCCATCCCACCATATTCTGCCCCATATCTATTACACGATCTCCCTGTCGGGTTGTTAACAAAGCGATTGGCTGTAGCTGTTCTACTTGGGTGACGGGTACATTCTGCTGCGCAACGATGATATCTTTGGGATGCTCCAGTACGTTCACGGGTGACCAATTCGTCTCAGATGAATCCGACCAATCGGACTCCATTCGTGCATCATACGTCTCCCCCATATAGATGTCCGACATACGAATGGCACTTGGAGCAGCCGTCCAATCCCCGTTGGATAAAATACATTCCTCTGATCCATCTGCGTATTTCATATGCAATTCCAGCAGCAATGCGGAAGTCGAACCGAATATCTCCCGTTCTTTGTTCCAGCCGAGATACCCTCGGTACCAGCCATCACCCAGATAAGCGCCTAATATGTTCTGCCCATCCTGAAGTAGATGAGTTACATCATAGGTTTGATATTGTAATCGCTTACGATAAGAGGTCCAACCAGGTGTAAAATAATCTTCTCCTACTCTTGTGTTGTTCATATGCAACTCGTATAATCCAAGTGCTGTCACATATATTCTGGCAGAAGTAACAGGTTGTTTCACATTAAACTGCTTGCGCATACGCGGGCATGACGTATCTCCATCATCTGATGGTTGAGCTGTGATCCATTCTGCTTGCCACTTGTTATGACTATCCATAAGTCCCATCTCGAAATAAGCCGTTTCGGACCAGCCCGAATCACTTCCTGCATCATCCCATGCCTGAATTCGGTAGTAGTATCGCGTTTGCGGGGAAGGCTGAAACTGGTTTAACTCCACATGTATGGATTGATCCGTACTTATCTCGCCAGAATCCCATGCAATTCCATCAAAATCTTCTGACAGGGACAGCTGGATCTGGTATGCAGATTGCATGCAATTTCGACGATCGGATTGCAGCTGCCAACTTAAACGCGGTGATTTGACATCAAGGCCTATCGGATTAATTCTATACTCACAGCGAAGGTGACTAACGTTGAACATTAGCGTATCGTCCTTTCCATCTTGGCTTCCCATTCGGGGTTACGATATAATTATATCGATCCTGTTGCCCTAAATACCCGGTAATCAGGACTATTTCATCCGGTGATTCAGCCATCTGTGCGAGGAGGTTGCTTGTGAATTCATCTGTACAACTCATGAAAAGTGAATACTTTCTGCATAATCATCTGCAACTTTTTGTCAATCGTTGCTCTGAAGATTTTGTGCTTCCTTTTCACGCACATGATTTTATTGAATATAGCTACGTTGCCGAAGGAAAGGGCTTTCATCATATCGGTGAAGATGTCATTCCGGTGACGAAGGGGATGCTGTTTGTCATTCCTGTCGGCGTTCCTCATGTCTTTCGTCCTGTCAGCACCAACGTAACCGAGCATCCGTTAATTCTATATAATTGCTTATTTAATGCTGAATTGATCCACACGCTGACAGCCATCATTCAGGAAAAAGAAATCATTCAACATCTGATGGATCTGGCACAAAATCAGGTTCCTTATATATCCGTTGTGGATCACAACGACCGGATTGAAGAACTAATGGTGAAGCTGTACCGTGAGTCCTCCGTTCCGGGAATCGGTTCGTCTACCATGTTATACACCTTGGTAAGCCAGTTGGTATTGATGACCTACAGACAACTTTATCAAAAGGATCATGATGAAGAGCATCATTCCACCGGTTTTGATTACATCCTTCACTATATCAAGGAACACGTGAGCAACCGTATTCGAATGTCTGATCTGGTACGTGTATCGGGCTGGAGCGAGAAGCAAATTGGGCGAATGTTTCTGCGACATACAGGACAGACCTTTAGCGGCCACCTGCAACACCTCCGTATACAAAAAAGCTGCGAACTGCTTAAGAGTTCACAACACAAAGTCAGCCTGATTGCAGAGCTGGTTGGATATCGGGATATGGATTCATTCTATGCTGCATTCAAAAAAATAACAGGCGAAACACCTCTCGCCTATCGCAAAAAATCCAGAGCACAGCACTCTGGACAATAAGGTTAACTTTCAGACACCAACAACTTGTAACACTTCATCTATGTATGCCTTGGCCTCTTTCCATGAAGACATCAACGGAAAGTTGTATCGCTCACGCTCCTGTATATTCCACGGATGTGGAATACAGATGACCTTTTTGCCGTCTTCATGCGCGGGGATCAGGTTATGTGCTCCATCATCAATGAGCAGATCAAAAGCGAGCAAGTTTTTTCTTTTGCATGTAATAAACTGTTCTGCGGTTATAAAAGGCATATGTCGCTGAAGCCAGTTCCACTTCTCAACGACTGTTCTTGGTTCTGCTGCCGTCACAACAATCACATCATAAGCATCGTTCAGCTTTCGCATCTCATCTACAACATATTCGTCGTATAACTCCAATTCCTCGAACAGACCCGGCCGACCATAAAATACATCATGCGTGCTCTCTGGATGACGCAAATGGGATGTATCCCAATGAATCATATCCTCGTAGCGCAACGGATGGGTCGGGAAGTTGAGGTTGTTGTGATATATAGCCCGCTTGACCAGATGACATATCGTGTCATCCATATCTACAGCAATAATAGGCTTCTTCATGGTTATCCCTCCCCCAATACGAACACAGTATACCATCCAGAATGTTATGTAGTCATCTTTTTTACCTTGAAATGCCAATAGCGTTGATGATTTCTACCTGATTATATTAAAAAGGCGCCCCGGCGCCGTAATACCAGCTACGCCCGGGGTGCCTATATAGATTAATCTATTCCAAGTTCTCGCCATTCGAGGCAATGACTTTTTGGTACCAGCCAAAGCTCTTTTTCTTATACCGATTCAGTGTGCCTTGTCCGTTGTCATCCTGATCCACGTAGATCACGCCATAACGCTTGGACATTTCCGAAGTGGATGCACTGATGATATCAATCGCTCCCCAGTTGGTATATCCCATCAGGTCCACACCATCCATAACGGCTTCTTTCATTTGTGTAATATGTTTTCTCAGATAATCAATCCGGTAATCATCGTTGATGGAACCGTCTGCTTCAACGGTATCTTTGGCACCAAGGCCGTTCTCTACCACAAACAATGGCAGTTGATAACGGTCATACAGCTCTTTCAGTGCAACGCGCAGGCCGATCGGATCAAGCTGCCAGCCCCACTCCGTACGCTCCAGATTCGGGTTCTTAATTGTACTGTACAGGTTACCTCCAGTTACTCCATATTCCTCTGGGTTCACTGCGGACACCAAGGATGTGTAATAACTGAATGAGATGAAATCAACCGTGTGCTCACGCAGGATCTGCTCATCTCCTGGTTCCATGGCAATGGTAATCCCGTTCTCTGACCAGTACCGAGCCATAAACGTTGGATAACTACCACGAACTTGTACATCTGTATGCAGCAGGTTCAGCTGATTATCGATCTGTGCTTGCAGCACATCCTCTGGCTTCGACGTCGCCGGGTAGTGAATCATACGCGCAAGCATACATCCGATCTGGAAGTTCGGGTTAATCTGACGTGCCTTTTCTGTTACCAGGCTGCTGGCTACAAATTGATGATGAAGTGCCTGATAAGAAGCCTGCATTGTGTTCTCAACTCGGTCTTCAATAATACCGCCACCTGTGAACGGTTCAATAATGGTTGTATTAATCTCATTAAACGTCAACCAGTATTTAACCTTGTCCTTGTATCGGTTCATCACAGTTTCGGCATATCTCACAAAGTGTCCAATCACTTCGCGACCAGCCCAGCCGTTATATTTCAGGACAAGTGCCATAGGCATCTCATAATGCGAGAGTGTTACCAGTGGTTCGATATCGTATTTCCGGAGTTCATCGAACACTTCGTCATAGAAACGCAGTCCCTCTTCATTGGGCTCGGCATCATAACCATTTGGGAAAATACGCGGCCAGTTGATGGACAGACGGAATGTCTTGAAGCCTAGCTCAGCGAACAGCGCAATATCCTCTTTGAAACGGTGGTAAAAATCAATCCCGTAACGCTTCGGATAACCTTCTGCACTGTGATGTGCCATTGCTTTCTCAACCGTTGCACTGGTAACATGCATCAGTTCTCTAAGGTTGGTGTAGTCCTTTTTCTCAAAATAAGGAACCATGTCTGCTGTCGACCATCCTTTGCCGCCAGCGTCGAATCCACCTTCAGCCTGGTTGGCGGCAATAGCGCCGCCCCATAGAAAACCTTCCGGAAACCCTTGTCGATTAATCATTCGTATCTCTCCTTCTTTAGTTGATATTGTTAGTCCTAAGACGGACAGTTTAAATCTCAGCTTTCAAGACGTCTTCACCCATCGTGATTTCGCCCAATTTCACAGGTAGAACCTGCTTGTAATCAGCCGTATTGGTAACAACCATAGCGGTTGTGATGTCGTATTCTTTTGCAATCTCGGCCAGTTCAAATGTAAGCAACTTGTCTCCAGCCTGTACACGTGCTCCTGTAGCAACATGTGCATCAAAATACTGTCCACGCAGCTTCACCGTGTTAATTCCAACATGAATCAACAATTCCATTCCGTTATCACTGCGGACAACGATCGCATGTTTTGTTTTGAACACATTCATGATGGTACCTGTCACTGGAGAAACCAATTCACCCACCGTTGGAACAAATGCCACACCTTTACCCATCAATTCATCACCAAATGTTGGATCGTTGACTTCTTTGAGCGGGATGGATTTACCTGTCATCGGTGCAACAGCTACTGCATCACTCGTTGGTGTTGGATCACCCATGTCGTCTACATTTACGGTTGCAGCATCGTTGGAAACAGCTTTCGCTGGTGCTGTAGAAACACCCGGTGAGAATTGAGCCAACGCCTCAGCGTCTCCTTCTTCTTCTTTGATACCAAATATCGTAGACATGATTGCACCCACGATAAAGGCCAAAATCATACCCCCAAAGGAATACCAGAAGGTTTGTCCGATCAGGGAAGGAAGTCCTGGGAGACCACCGTTACCCGCAAGTACATACGCTTTCGCGCCAAAAGCAAGGGCGAATCCGCCACCCACTGCACTACCAATCATCGCTGCGGCAAATGGTTTTTTATACTTCATGTTAACCCCGTACATAGCTGGCTCCGTTACACCCATGAGTGCGGTGAAACTCGTTGACAATGCCACGGTTTTGAGTTTTTTATCTTTTGCCCGGAAGAATACGCCGAGTGTTGCACCAGCCTGACCCATATTGGAGATAAAGGTTAATGGTAAGAATTTATCAAAGCCCAGTGTAGCGATATTACTCAGGATGATCGGCACAAGTGCATAGTGCATTCCTGTCATAATAATGAGCGCCATCGCGCCGCCAAGAACAATACCTGCAATCAATCCGCCTTCATTCAGCAGCCAGTTGATGCCGCCAGACAATCCACTACCTACAAATGTACCCAATGGACCGATCGCAATCAGCGTTACCGGCACCATTACAAGCAAGGTAATCAGCGGCACAAGCAATAGCTTGAGTGCAGCAGGGATAACGCGGTCAACCCATTTCTCAACATAGGACATCAACCATACTGCAAGAAGAATCGGGATAACCGATGAAGCATAACTTACTGCTGTAACCGGGATTCCCAAAAATCCAACCGATTCGCCGCTAGATAACAATGCTGTCATGTCTGGATACATGAGTGCCGTACCTAGTGCAATCGCAACAAACGGGTTACTGCCGAATTTACGAGCAGCGCTGACTGCAATCAGTAAAGGCAGGTAGTGGAATACGCCGTCACCAATGGCTGAAAGAATACGATACGTATCCGTTCCAGCAGACATCCAACCTACGGATACAAATAGTGCAAGTAATCCTTTGAGCATACCTGCCGCAGTAATCGCTGGAAGCATTGGAGCAAAGACACCTGCAATTGTTTCAAAAATTTTCAGCACGACATTTTGTTTTTTATCCGACTTTGGCTCTTTATTTTCTGTAGTTTGCTGGATTGCCGGATTTTCCTTCACCATGGCATCGAACACTTTTGCTACATCATTACCGATAATGACTTGGAATTGGTCGCCCGAAATATTCGTTCCCATGACCTTGTCCAGTTTCTTGAGTGAGCCGTTATCAACTTTCTCGTTGTCTTTCAGATCAAAGCGCAAACGTGTGACGCAGTGATAAACTGAGTTAATATTGTTTGTTCCCCCAACGGCTTTAATGATTTCCTGCGCCGTTTCCTGATGTTTCATGATGTTTTCCTCCTCATTTTTCCAATAAAAAATACCCGAACGAATCTAGCGCATATGGATGGCGCCATCTCATTCGGGTATTGCCTGATTGAACAGTAACAAGCCCATAGGATATCCAGTTGTAATTTGATTCTATTGCGTGGACTTCTCGTCCCGCTTGGTTTTCATCAAACGTTCCAGATGGAGCGTTAGATATAACTGCTCAGAGTGAGTCATGTCATACTGATAGTTCTTATGGATAAAAGTCTCGATCTTGCCAATACATTTGAATGTCTCCGGATAGTTTTTCCGAACCACTTCATATAAATACTCCTCAGCATCATCATGTGAAGAATGTGTAATGACACGCTGACAGAAATATTTCAAATGGGTGATGAAGCGGAAATAATTGACGCTATCTTCATCCAATTCGACGTTGAAGTGATATTTGATGATATTCATGATCTCCTGCAACAGCTGCATCAGATGGGTGACATCGTTCATGGAATCATTGACTTCCGCATTGATGAAATGTAAGGCAATATTACAGATTTCATCTTTGGGAAACTCAATATCCAGCCTTTCCTTCAGCAAGGTCAGTGCTTCTCTGGCCACATCATACTCCGCCTTATAGAAGTGCTGAACTTCCCAAGAAAGTGGATTACGAGTAATCATTCCTTTTTCCAAGCGTTGAACAGCAAAATGAATGTGATCAGATAACGAGACATAGATCCCGTCACTGATGGTTTTGTTCAATTGCGTTCGTGCCAGTGTCACAATATCATCTGTTGCCTGCAGAATCTCAATCGGCACTTCAGCTACGATGGATTTGAATTTCTCATAAATCGATGCATCCTGAAGACGAAATACCTTCTCAATCCGCTCTTCATCAATCTCATCGCCTGCTTTGAACTTAAATCCGATACCCCGGCCGAGGATCAGTAGTTCCTGATTTTTGTCATCCACGGTACTGACAATATTGTTATTAAATATCTGTTTAATAATCATTATGGACCCACCTGGTTTTTTTTGAGGAATAAAAAAGGGCAAAACCAAAACAGAAATAATAAAATCATTTCCATAGTGGTTTTGCCCGCATTACCGGTAACAAGCCTCGGATATAATTTATCATAACCTGAAAACGGTGTCAACCCAAAAATACTACCGCTCTATTCCACTTTTTTAGATCATATGAAACATTTACCTTTTATGTTATTTTGAAATGAGATATAACCTTTGATATTTAATAATATGACCCAAACTAATCAGGAGGATTCACTTTGAAAAAAATCCCTTCGTTTACCGCCGTCATTGCTGCCATCTCGCTATTGTTATCAGCGCCGCCCACCTTGGCCGCAAAATCCAATGAACTCTCGTTAATAGAGAATTACATGTCCGCTGACCAGCTGGATCGGAAGACACAAAAACTTTTGAATGATGAAATAGTTAAACTCGTGGGGAAACAGAACATTCAATTCATCAAAATAGACACATCATTTGATCCGTGGGTCATTAACGGAACTATAGATGGAACTGGATTCGCAGATTTCACACAAAGATACGATCCTGATACAAATCATGTCGCGTCCACCCTTATCATGTATGATACCGCTGATCTCAATAAAGTCATGGATAATGCGCTGCGCCTGAAGCTTGATGCCTTCTTAAAAACATTTGAGGATGAAGATATCTTCATTAAAAGTGGTTTTTGGCGTTTCAAAGCCAATGATCAGGACCATGGACATTTACTCCAAAACTACTGGGTCATCTTTGGACCAAGTCAACAACTTTACATCGATGTGGACAAAGATAATCAAATGTCGGCAATTCTGCAATATAAAATTGATGATTCCTATGCCTGGATGACAAACATAGCACGAAATTCACTCAAAACACTTGGAATACCCTCAGTAAAAGCTTTTGATTACACCTTATTTACCGTAGAAGGAAAAGATATGTTATGGCAGTATAGGGATGACGACAATCTAAATTACGTACATATCGGCAGCAAGACCGGAAAGGTATGGAAAGTCACCAACGAATTAGGTATCAACTGGAAAAATGATGTTGATTTCAAAAAGTCTTTTGCCAAGCCCAAGCTCAGCAAAAACAAAGCACTATCTATCGCTGTACCTACAGTCAGATCTATATTTGGTATTGAGCTAAAAGGTTATTCCGTTCGTATCCAAGAGAACGAGTACACCTTCACGAAAAAAGGAGCCACAACGCTTATCGGTAAAATCAATACAAAAGGCGCATTTTATTCGTTTGAAGCCATTCCTTCAAAAGGGGTAAGAAACTAACTTACATAATAAGAAACAGGCGGCTTGAAGCGCCGATTTAAAATTGCATAAGAAATACTCCGCTTTATGACGACAGTAGATTTAATCTTGTCATCATAAAAGCGGAGCCGGTATCATCAATCTACGCTTGACGTGCTTATTAGGCAGCCCTTCTTTCGAAGGGCCTTTCATCATTGCTGGAACGTCACATTAATCTGTACAATCTCCGAACGACTGCTAGTACGAATTGGTGGTCCCCAGAAGCCAAATCCTGAGGTTACGATGGAGTGCATAGAGCCCTTTTGCAAATAACCCCAATCGTTCTCATAAATGGCCTGTGTGATGAACTGAGCCGGTGCGATCTGACCACGATGGGTGTGACCAGATACGACCAGATCTACATTATTCTGCTCCGCAATATCCAGATCATACGGCTGGTGATCCATCATAAGTACCGGTTGGTTCAAGTCAGTACCTTGCATTAAAGTAGCTACTTCTGCCCGATCCTTCTCTGTTCGGTCTTTCCGACCAATGAGGGTGATCTTGTCATTCAGCACGATCTTGTCATCGTACAAAACTTGCATGTTGCTCTTCTCCAGCGCAGCAATCAGATCTTCAATCGGACCATCGAACTTATCGTGATTCCCGAGTGAAGCATAGACGCCGTATGGAGCCTGAATGTCACTGATAATATCGGCGATTCCGCTATTGAGGTACATATCCAGATTGTCATCAATAATATCTCCTGGGTACAGCACCAGATCCGGCTTCAGAGCATTAATTTCCTCCACCATGCGTTTGGCATGTGCAGGTCCAGACAGAAGTCCGAAGTGCATATCGGCAGCCATGACAATGTTGAGCTTGTCTACACCTTCTACTTTTTTATCAATCTGGATATTATATGTTCTGACTACAGGGCTGTAAGCGTTAAAGATTCCATAACCCATTGTGGACACTAATAACACCAGCGTTACGACTCCCGCCCATTTCTGTGTGTGATGTCTTGGAATACGGGTTAATCTCAGCAACCACATCGTGAGGTGAACGACGGGCAGGATCAACAATAACAACGAGAAGATTGCCAGCCAGTAAGAACCGATAATACCGAGGAACGAGATGCTTCCAAATACCCGTGCCAAAATGAAGGAAACGGCAAGGAATACAAGCGCTATAATATAAAACCATCGAAATCTGGCGGACACAACTGGTTTCATCCAACTCCAACCGCTCCAACCTATGTAGAACACTAATAAACCGTATACGACCAAAAACAATATACCTGCTAATACAAACATGCCCGGTCTAACCTCCACGTCAATAAGTTGTATTCTGAATTTTCATCACGGACACAGGTCCGTCTGAACAAGTATAACGTAGTTGAAGGGTCAGTTCATCTGTTTGCCAAACCCAGATTCGTACATTTTATTACAATTTGATGATATTCAAATTCGAACCATTAACGAGAAAAAGCATTCCCGCTGCCGCCCTGAATAGCTAAATTCAAGGGCAACTGCAGGAATGCTATATTTTCGGAATTAAATTTACTCGTTTGTGTCCATCCATTGGAAGTGGAATGAACCTTCTTTGTCCACACGTTTGAATGTGTGAGCACCGAAGTAGTCACGTTGTGCTTGCAGCAAGTTTGCTGGCAGACGCTCTGTACGGTAGCTGTCATAGTAAGACAGTGCGCTGGAGAAACCAGGTACTGGAATACCTTGTTTTACAGCAGCCGCTATAACTTCACGCCATGCGCCTTGATAAGATTCAACGATGTTTTGGAAGTAAGAATCCAAGAGCAGGTTTTTGAGTTCTGCATCTTTGTCATATGCTTCTTTAATGTTTTGCAAGAACTGCGAACGGATGATGCAACCACCACGGAAGATCATGGCAATGTTACCGTATTTCAGATCCCAGCCGTATTCATCGGAAGCTGCACGCATTTGTGCAAATCCTTGTGCATAGGATACGATTTTACTTGCAAACAATGCTTTACGCACGTTCTCGATGAACGCTTTCTTGTCGCCGGAGAACGCTTCAGTCGCTGGTCCATTCAGGATTTTGCTAGCTGCTACACGCTCGTCCTTCATGGCAGACAGGAAACGGGAGAATACGGATTCCGTAATCATGGACAATGGAACGCCGAGATCCAGCGCACTTTGGCTTGTCCATTTACCTGTTCCTTTTTGTCCAGCCGCGTCCAGAATAACGTCAACCATTGGTTTGCCTGTTTCTGGATCGTATTTGGAGAAGATATCTGCCGTGATTTCGATCAGGTAGCTGTCCAGCTCCCCTTGATTCCACTCGGTGAAGATCTCATGCAACTCTTCAACGGAAACGTTCAATACGGATTTGAGCAAGTGATAAGCTTCACCAATCAACTGCATATCTCCGTACTCGATACCGTTATGCACCATTTTCACATAGTGTCCGGCACCGTCTGGTCCGATATATGTGCTGCAAGCGTCATCGCCAACTTTGGCAGAGATCGCTGTCAGGATCGGTTCTACCAACTGATAAGCACTTTCCTGACCGCCTGGCATGATTGCCGGGCCTTTCAGTGCGCCTTCTTCACCACCGGATACACCTGCTCCGATGAAGCGGAAACCTTTTTCTTCCAGTTCTTTACTGCGACGTTGTGTGTCAGGGAAGTAAGCATTACCTCCATCGATAATAATGTCGCCTTGATCCAGATGAGGAAGCAGTTGCTCGATCGTTGCATCTGTTGCTTTACCTGCTTGGACCATGATCAGAATTTTACGCGGAGACTCCAGGGATTCCACGAATTCTTCAATAGTGAACGCACCTGTCAGGTTTTTACCTTCTGCTTCTTTCAGAAGATCGTTCGTTTTCTCCGGGGAACGGTTAAATACCGCTACCGAGAAACCTTTGCTTTCAATATTCAAAGCCAGGTTTTTACCCATTACTGCCAATCCAATAACACCAATCTGTTGTTTACTCATTATGTCCTCCCAATACTCCATTATTTATATAGTAAGTTGAAACGAATGAATGGTTATAGATTATTGTACTGTTTTTTTCCAGTCCGCTGCAAATTTGTCCATACCTTGATCTGTCAGCGGGTGTTTGGAGATCTGTTCAATGACGGAGAATGGAACAGTAGCAATATGTGCTCCAGCCATCGCTACACGTGTAACGTGATCCGGATGTCTTACAGAAGCCGCAATAATCTGTGCATCCAGGTTATGTGTACGGAACAATTCAGCAATTTTGGTAACCAATTGTACGCCATCTTCTGAGATATCATCAAGACGTCCCAGGAATGGGGATACATATGTCGCACCAGCACGAGCAGCCAGAAGCGCCTGGTTCACCGTGAAGATCAACGTTACGTTGGTTTTCACGCCTTTTTTGGTCAAGTAACGGCAAGCTTCAAGTCCTGCAAGTGTCATTGGCAATTTGATCGTGATGTTTTTGTCGCTGTTGTTAATTTTGATCAATTCGTCTGCTTGCGCGATCATTTCTTCAGCAGTAAGGGCATCTGGTGTCACTTCCGCAGAAACGGACTCCACTTCAGGTACCAAACGCAAGATTTCTTCAATACGATCTTCGAATTTCACGCCTTCTTTAGCTACCAAAGATGGGTTTGTTGTTACACCAGACAATACGCCGATTTTGTATGCTTTTTGGATATCTTCCACGTTAGCTGTATCGATAAAAAATTTCATGATTAAATTACCTCCAGATATATTTTTTATTTTGGTTTAGAGATTTGCATTAACCGCCAAGGGTATGCTATTTGTAACTACAGACTCCTGATCCGCCGGCTCATCAAACCACCAGTGGTGACCATCTTCTTCAAGCATAACATCTGATTCAGCCGGTCCATAACTACCCGCAGGATACAGGTGAAGTGGCAACAGATTTTCCTGGAATGCATCCAGAATTGGCTGCACCCATGCCCATGACAATTCTACTTCATCCCAGTGGGCAAAGAATGTTGGATCACCCAACAAAGCATCACGAATCAGATTCTCGTAAGCTTCCGCGAGGTCACCTTTATCCGGAGAAAGATCGATGTGAACCGGTTTGAATTCACCTTTATTCTCAGGATCACTTGCATTCAGTTGCAATGTCATGCTCTGATCCGGACTCATCTCAATGACGAGAAGGTTTGGTTTGGAACCCTTGTTTTTCAGCACATTTGTCTGTCCTGAAGGTTCTTTGAATTCAATCACGATACGTGTTGATTTCTCCTTCATTCTTTTACCCGTGCGAATGTAAAACGGAACACCACGCCAGAAGAAATCATCAATTTGCAATTTGGCAGCAATGAATGTGTCATTCATCGTATTCTCGGCTACACCCGGTTCAGCAGTATACGCATTAACCGGTTTACCTTGAATGTTGCCTTCTGCATACTGTCCACGGATGATGTTTGCGCCCACCGTTTGTTTTTGTAACGGCTGGATCGATTCCATAATGTGTTTTTTCTTCAATCCAACTTTTTCGGAAGTACTGTTGTATGGAAGCTGAATCGCCATCATCATGAGCAATTGCAACATATGATTCTGGAACATGTCTCGCACTGCACCAACATGATCATAATAGGATGCACGTTCTTCGACACCTACAGTCTCATTCGCCGTAATTTGCACATTGGAGATGTAACGGTTGTTCCATAAAGCCTTCATGATTGGGTTACTCTGATGCAACGTCTCCAGACGCTGTACCATCGGTTTGCCCAAATAGTGGTCAATCCGATAAATTTCTTCCTCCGTGAACGATTCGCTTAATTTGCGATTAAGGTCTCTGGCGGACTGCAGGTCGTGACCAAATGGCTTCTCGATGACGAGACGTTTCCAGCCCTCTGTGGAACCCAGTCCACTTTCTTGAATGTTCTCGGCAATCGGTTCGAAGAATTCCGGACCAACCGAGAGATAAAACAAGCGATTGGACGGAATGCCAAGTTCAGCTTCTCTTTGTTCAACTAATCCCAACAGCTTTATATAATCTTCCTTATGGCTTATATTCAATACACTGTAGCGGAAAGCTTTCACAAATGACTTCACAACTTCAGGATCAGCCTGGCGTCTGGAAAATTCATTAAGTGATTTTTCCACTTGTGCCTGAAAGAATTCATCAGACCAATCTCTACGCCCCAGACCAATCAATGAGAAGGTTTCAGGAAGCTTCTGCTCAAGATATAAGTTATATAAGGCAGGATATATTTTTCTTTTGGCTAAATCGCCCGTAGCACCAAATAAAACAATGGTAGTTGGTTCCATCTCACCGTTCTCCTTCCAAGTAACTCTGGTTTCTTTGTTGTAGTTACACTATAATACGTTTTATAGCTATACAAGTAATTAATATATTTCACAGGAGCTATAGACCACATCTATGACAACAAATTACGAACTATATAAAGTCTTTTATTGGGCCGCCAAAACGGGAAGTTTGACACAGGCTGCGAAAGCGCTGTATATCACTCAACCCAGCGTCAGTCATGCCATTAAGCAATTGGAAGAGAGCTTTGGTCTTACCTTGTTTTATCGAAATTCCAAGGGTGTCGCGTTGACACAGGAAGGTGCCAGTCTATACTCCTATATTGAACAATCCCAGATTCTGATCTCACTTGCGGAAGAAAAAATGGCCGCACTGAAGAATCTCGACAATGGTGAACTCCGGATTGGTGGCAGTGACTCCCTGTTCAAGCATTACATGCTGGCGTATCTAGAGGAATTCCACACCTTGTACCCTAACATCAAGCTACATCTGAGTCATGGAACTACCCCGGAAGTGATTACCTTTCTGAAAGAAGGCAAGATCGATCTTGGTGTTGTTCGGATGCCCATTGTTGATCCACAGCTAGAAGTCAGGGAAAGTATTCAGTTGAAGGACTGTTTTGTAGCCGGGGAACGTTATGCTCAGTTGAAGGGTAAAGTCATGACACTTGAGATGCTTCTTGAGCATCAACTGATCCTCTTCTCCCGGAACAGCCGTGTTCGGATGGCTATAACCGAGTTGTTTAACAGCTATAACTACACGTTGAAACCTGAGATTGAGGTTGGTAGCGTTGATCTGTTAATTGAGTTTGCGCGTCGAGGACTGGGGATTTCCTATGTTACACGTGAATTTATATCCAAAGAGCTGGAGGAAGGTTCTCTCTTCGAAATTCAGCTTGATGTCCCGCTCCCCCCTTCCCATGTGGGGATTATGACCAAACGCAATATGCCGATTTCTCTGGCTGCCAACCGGTTTATGGATCTCATTTTCAAATCCTGAGTGGTCACAATGTCAAAAGGTACAACAAAGAGCCCCACCGTCCAGTTATGGAGGATGAGGCTCTTTGGCCTGCATAATGTTTGTGTTTATCTAACGATTAAAGACTCACCAGATAGGACGCATCCAATATAAGGGCAACCTTACCATTACCGAGGATTGTTGCGCCAGATAGATGGTTCATCGCTCCCAGATACGTACCAAGCGTCTTAATAACGACTTCCTGATTTCCTATAATCTCATCTACTGCGTAAGCTGCAATTTTATCAACAGAACGCACGATCACCAATGGAATAGTTTTGGACTTACGGTCCGTTCGTGGATAGTTGAGCCTGTCGCACAGTCGGTGAAAAGGTACAATTCGCCCATGATTCAGGATCGCTTGTTGCCCCTGAATCATCTGAATATCTTCAGGTGAGATTCGAACAATCTCAGCAACATTATACATCGGCAAGATCAGCACACGGCCCGACACTTTGACTAACAAACCTTTAATAATCGCCAGTGTGAGTGGTAGACGAATCGTAAACGTGGTACCCACACCAACCTCCGTATCAATATCAATGATACCGTTGAGTCGCCCGATCTGACTACGCACGATGTCCATTCCAACGCCGCGTCCTGATACTTCACTGACAGAAGAAGCCGTGGAGAAACCAGGCTCAAATATGAGATGGACAGCTTCCTGTGTTGTTAGGCGTGCAGCCTGTTCCTCACTAATGATACCTTTGCCCAAGGCGGAAGCTTTGATCTTCTCACCATCGATACCTTTGCCATCATCCGAATAACGAATGACAACATGATTTTCTTCATGAAATGAAGTTAAGGTAATTCGTCCTTTGGACGGCTTGCCGAGCTCCGCTCGAATCTCTGCACTTTCAATGCCATGATCTGCACTGTTGCGGATGAGATGGATCAGCGGGTCACTCAATTCTTCAATAATCATCCGGTCAAGCTCAGTCTCTCCACCTTGGATAACCAGTTCCAGATCCTTACCCAGCTTCTGTGATAGGTCACGAACCAATCTCGGGAAGCGACTGAATAGTTGATCAATAGGTAACATCCGTGTCTTCATTACACCTTCTTGGAGTTCCTTGATTACCCTGCCCATATGATCGGATACACCACTAATACTCCGGATGAGTGTTGAAGACTCCTTACGCGCACCCGTGCCACTCAGATCTGCAAGGGATGTCTGATCAATTAACAGTTCACCGACCAAATTCATCAAATGGTCCAGACGCTCAACACTCACACGAACTGTAGGTTGAGCAGCTTTCACTTTCTCATCTGGCCCAGTTGTATTCACGGTAGGTAAGCTTTGTTTCGATTGCTCTGTTTCAGAGATTAATTCAAGTGGTGCAGAAGTCGCTGCAACCTCATTGGATTCCAGCAGATATGGATCTATCTCCAGCATATGAATATCCGAGTCTGAAGACAGCTCTGCCTTAAGCTGCTGTGGGTCCTTCGACGTTGCTACGATGATGATGAACTGACCATAATGATCATCTTCATTTTGCGCGCCCGGTTGACTCTCCATGAGCGCAGTAGCGACAACCGTACCACAGATGTCCTCGATACGTTGTCGTAAAATATGATATCTGGCCGCTTTCATCATGCACTTCTGCTCCAGCACAACATGAATGGACAATAACTGCTTGCCTGACACAATAGCTACCTGTGCCACAATCGATTCTGCTGGTTGCAATTGAGGTACTTTAAGTTGCCCGACTACTGCCGGGGTCTGAATTAAATCCTTTATTTCTCGTACTACCGCTCGAAAGTCTGCATAGGCTTCCCCACGGATGTACTGATCACGAAGCACCTTCATGGCGTCCAAAGAGCGGAACAACGTATCAATTAGCTCCGAAGTCATCTCCGGTTTTTTCTCCCGGACCCATTCAAGAGCATACTCCACTTCATGCGTAAGGTCGCTTAATTCACGGAAATCCATAGTGGATGCCGATCCCTTGATGGTATGGGCTGCCCGAAACAGCGTCTGAACCAGTTCTACAGAAGGTGAAAGCTCCAATGCCAATAAAGACTGATCCATACGTTCCAGTTGATCATTCAGTTCTTCGATAAAGATGTCACGGTAGGCAGACAAATCCATCATTCGTGTATTCCTCCCTAACCGCCCAATATTTCGTCCAGTTTCAAAATGCCCACAAGCTTGTCTTCCTGTTGACCCACACCATGGAATAAACCTTCACGGTTACGACCATATCCGCCGGTTGGCGGATGTATTTCGGAATATGTGGTTACCTTGTTCACGCGATCCACGATCAAACCAATATATTCTTCCTGATGTCGAACTACGATAATACGCGTCGCTCTGGTGTCCGGTTCATCCGGCATACCCAGCAGATTACGAAGGCTCATTACACATACAACCTTGCCGCGCAGATTAACTACCCCTTTGATCTCTGGACGGCTAAATGGAATATCTGTGATGCTAAGCATTTTAATAATTTCGTGAATTTCTTCGATTCGAATGGCGCAAGTCTCTGCACCTACAGACAGTTCAATATATTGTTCCTTCTGAAGTGAAGACATCAATTCACCCTCAATTCAATTTTATTAATTTGTTTTGAAGGCTGCTGCAGAATTTGCCAGCTCTTCCGCCAGACGTGCCAGAGATTGGCATGTTGCCGCCGTCTCTTCAGACGCTGCAGCGGATTCCTCACTGGAAGCCGAAATGGATTCAACAGAGCTCATCACCTCTGCGGCTTGGGCTGCTTCCTCTTCACATGCTGCAGCAATTTCGTTTACTTTCTGTGAGGAGTTATTGACCATATCAATGATCTGATCAAACGCCTGTCCAGTCATGGAAGACTGCTCAACACTGGCTGCTACAGCCTGTACACTTTGTCTCGTATTTTCCTGCATTGCTTTGATGATGGCTGTAATTTCTTTGGTCGCCTCGCCACTTCGTTCGGCAAGCTTCCGGACTTCATCTGCTACTACGGCGAATCCTCGTCCTTGTTCTCCGGCACGTGCCGCTTCAATTGCAGCATTCAGCGCTAGCAGATTGGTCTGCTCAGCAATATCGTCAATCACTTCAATGATGTCACCGATTTTACGAGAATCATCTTCAAGTTTAGTCATTTTTGTATTAACAGCTTGCATACCTTCCAATGAAGTCTGTACAACAAGTCCACCTTCACGAGCAGTCTTCACCGTATCGTTGGACAGTTCAGCCGCTTCTTCTGCACTTGCAGCGACGGAGTTAATGGCTAGTGAAAGCTCCTTGAACAATTCGGAGATATTTCCCGCCTCACTGGATTGGCTTGTGCTGGTGCTCGCAATTTCCTGTGTGCTGGCTGAGATCTGTTCCGAAGAAGCTGCAACACTTTGGGAGTTCATCACGATATTGTTAATTAACTCTTTCAGATTATCGACCATCCGATTCAGTGCCGCGGCTAGTTGACCCACTTCATCTTTGCTGGATATGTCTGACTTAAGGGTGAGATTTCCGTTGGCAACTTCCGTAGCTAGACCCAGCATAGCCATGAGCGGCTTCGAAATGGAGCGAGAGATGATATATCCAATGAGAATACTGAAGAGTACGGACAGAACCACAAGAATTATCGTTACTTTAAATGCTTGTGAATAGGCAGCCTGAGATTGTATATTCGCCTGTTCAGCCATACTTTCATTAAGGTCGATCAAATTGGTAAGGAGTTCTACAATCCTGTCTCCTTGTGGTTTAAGCTCAGATTTAAGGAAGGTATTAAAGGTACTTTGATCATCTGCGACAGCCAGATTAGTTGCTCGTTCAAACATTGTTAAATATCCTGGATATTCCGCATCAAAATTACGGAGTAACTCTATTTCTTCAGGGGTTGTTGCAAGCGGACGATAGATGGTCAGGCGATCATTCACACTCTGACGGATCGAAGCGATGTTCTCCGTGATCCGAGTTTTTTCGGTTTCAACGGTTTCGAAGCTCAAATCACGCACGTTCACACGCATTCTTTGATAATCAATCTGAGCAGAGGATAATTCTTTCACAGAGATTAGATTGTTGTTATACATCTCTTGCATTCGTTCATTCGTACTTCTCAATGTTACTACAGAGTAGACGCCAAGCGCCGCAAGGATTATCGACACAACTAAAAACGCTGAGATAATCTTTGTTGCTGTTTTCAAATTTCCAAACCACTTCATGTAATCTCCTCCTAGGCATCGTAGTGTCCAGTTATGTATATAACGCTTGGTAAACCCTTCTCTTGGTCGCGCTCCAGACAACTTACGATCTATTTCGACATAAATATATTAAAACTGAATAGGAGATTTTTATTTCTATAAATTTGCACTATTATGAATTTTTATTTCAGATATAAAGAATCTTCTTTTTAATATAAATTATACTTTTTACCTATTAAATTGTTTTTTTCATTTACATATATACGTATAATCAACATTCTGCATTGACTTACACATACATCTCCACACAAAATTTCATGTGACATGATCTTCTTTTATTTATACAAGAAGTTATATAGTTCTTACGTCTAACAAATATCATTTTCCACACAAAAAATTATGTATTTTTTCTGTACACACTCAACATTTCAAGACCTAAGTCTAATAAATGATTACTTATACTGAGTCCATTTTCCCATAAAAAAAACCAAACCCGAATCAACAAAGTTTGGTTTTGAAGCGAAAAAATACACTTTAAATTAACATTAAACCCGTTTAAAACTAATTACTTATGTGTTATATAGCTGCTCCAGTTCCATTAAGCGGTCCTTAATCCTGTGCGGAATAATTCCAAACAGATTATCCCACGTCATGAACATCTCCGGTTTTAGTAAATATTCTTCGAACTCCATGGTAGGTACAAACGCTTTGGTCTGCAGATAACGCTCTACCTGATCATCGATCTGTTCATTTGTTTCAAAATAATCTTGAAACAACTCATTCACAAGTAGCCCATCACATCCAGCTTCGGCACCTGCTGCACTATACAGATTTGGCAATAACTCAAATACAACCGGAAGTGGTGAGAAAGCATGTTTGCCAGGCTGTGAGTACAGACATACATGATGTCCAACCACATTGACCCGTTCCTTCAATAATCCGCGCAGCACCTTCCCATGAAAGCTGGCTTCACAGTCTACTACCTCTCCGTCATGACCCACATAAACCCATACATGCTCCATTTCATACAAATGTCCAATCTCATAATCCCACCAGATTGCATATTCAATTACATATTGTACTACCTCGGTCGGAAACTTAATGTCCCTTCTGAACGATGGTGAAGGCCCAGATTGATGCAACACAGAAATGCCAACAAAATCAGGATAAAAGGGTTCGGCTCTGTCAAACATCAAAATAGGTGCATAACTCATTGCAGTTTCAAGCGTATCCATTTCTGACATGTTCATTTATGAGTCCTCCGTTTTTGTTGGATGTTCATACTATACTAACAGAGAACGTAACACACTGACTCAGGCATTATGAATTTTCTCTAATATAATACCAACCCCCTCCGTGACTTCTTACGATTATTACATCGACACATAAAAAAAACCTGCAACTGTTATTCTCCAGTTACAGGCTGTGTACTTTGATAATGAATAAGGAATCTTGACTTAAGATTTCAGCTTATTGGATGGTGACACGGACGTCTTGGAAGGTGAGGTCGATTGATCAGAAACCTGCGTATCACACCCTATTGGAGGGCCAAGAATCGCATCATTTTTAATGGAAGCAACAGCTCTCGTATATGCCTCTTCATCCAAACAGTACGCGCGGTGAGCCACCTCCGGCGGTGTAGCTGCCAAGAAATCCGCTCCAAACACAATATCAGGCGTTGGTTGATCAAAGATTGTTAAGACATATACATCATCTGTCTCAGCGACAAACCAGTGAAACCAGCCTTTCGGAAATACAACAACCTGACCTGGTTTCAGACGATATGTCAATCGTTCACGCGTAAACGGATTAAAGACTGACGCTGTAATTTCACCGGTGATGACCACAACCATCTCCGTGACATTGGTGTGCCAGTGTGGCTGCACAATGATTCCTTTGCTTAAGTACACGTTGAAGAACCCATTTGCAATGGTCGGCAGCTGTTCTCCAAACAACTGGGTTACATAGTTGCGTGAATCCCTCTGATAATTGACAACCGCATTGGAATCGGCTGCCAGCGGAACATTCGGGGCTTGTAAAATCGGATTCATCATACGATCATTTCTCCTCCTTGGGCATACATCTCATTGTTGTACTGTATGCCGGAGAATAGAAAGATAATACCGTTGACACATGTTATATATTGTTTTTAATCCTGAACTTTAGGTTTCTTAGAATCTTGTATAAACAAACTAGACTTTACCAGGGAATCTGCCTCCGGCTGCAATGCCTTGGGGAGATATGTGATCTATCTGGTTCATCTCATCATCCGTAAGCGAAACCTGTAGCGCCCCTAAGTTCTCGTGAACTCTTTCCAGGTTGCGAGTCCCCGGGATCGGAACGATATGTTCTCCCTTTCCAAGTAACCAGGCCAGAGCAAGTTGAGAGACCGTGCATCCTTTTTGCTTAGCCATCTCTTGGATCAATCCAACAACCTCCAGATTTTTCTGAAAGTTCTCACCTTGGAAACGCGGATAGTGACGACGATAATCATCTTCCGGGAGATCGTCTATAGAACGGATCTGACCTGTCAGGAAACCACGTCCCAATGGGCTGTATGGAACCAAGCCTATGTTCAATTCATGCAGGACAGGCATAATCTCATCCTCAAGCTCTCGACTCCATAATGAATATTCGGTCTGCAACGCTGTAATCGGATGAACAGCATGTGCACGCCGAATGATCTCTACTGGCGCTTCGGACAGACCAATATATCGAATCTTCCCCTGTTGAACCAGATCGGCAAGTGTGCCTACCGTCTCTTCAATAGGTGTATTCGGATCAGGACGATGTTGATAATACAGATCGATATAATCCATTCCCAAGTTGTAAAGACTCGCATCTACTGATTTTTTGATGTAGGCTGGATCTCCCTTGGGGCCCTGCGTGTGTGTTATACCAAATTTGGTGGCAACGATTGCCTTGGATCTTCGACCTTGAAGCGCGCGTCCAAGCAGTTTTTCATTCCCTCCAAATCGCTGTTTTTCATACTCTCCGTATAGATCCGCCGTATCAAACATGGTAACTCCTGCATCCAGCGCACCCTGAATGGTATGTACCGCTTCGTCATTATCCGGCATCATCATCACACCCAGGCCGAGCGCAGATATTCGTAATTTATCATTTCCCAGTGTTCTTGTTTTGAGCATGAGGCTCCCTCTTTTCATCTTGAAATAGAAACGTTAACTAGAAACGTATGAACTTGAGTTCATTCTATTTCACTCCCGAGACCCCAACCACACTCTGTTTATGCTAGTAAAGAAATTACCAGTTTGATTAACTTTCTATATGGCAACAGGAACGTAAATACAACAATGAATGCCTGATTGGCTGTTCAGATTATTCATGGAAAAGATATCGTATGCATGCACAACGCCATCTGCCCGATCCGTCGTTTCAAGCAGGACACAATTGACTTGTTTTAACTCAACTTGGTGCAGGTTCCAGATCGTTCGGAAGTCTACACTTTCGTCAATCAATTGTTTCACGATTCTGCTAAATTCGGGGTCACTCGGATACTTGTCATAATACGTACGGAATACGGCTACCGAGTGCCGCGCGAATTCATCCCAGTTGTGCATACGCTCCCTGAGCGCTGTATCCAGAAATAAAATCCGCATCATTAAACGCTCATTCACATTCATCGACGAGAAGTTGAAAAGGTTCGTATCTGCAGCTTCATTCCAGGCAAGTACCTCAGAACGTTCATTGGTAATAAAGGAAGGATGAGTCAACTGGCCAATAATACTATGCCACCCTGGCTCCAGTTGCGAATACGAAGCAAGGAATTCATGTTCCGTATTAGGGTCCCATAAGTCAAACAAATGACTCTTCTCTTCCAGGGTTAAACGGAGCGCATCCGCTATACTCTGCATCACTTCTCGTGAAGCCGCCAACTCCCTACCCTGTTCGAGCCACGTGTAATACGTCGCACTGACACCAGCCAATACCGCTACTTCTTCCCGCCGTAGACCGGGTGTTCTTCGCTGTCCATAAGATCCTGACAATCCAACCTGTTCCGGTTGAATGCGGCTTCTCCGTGATTTCAAAAACTCACCCAGTTTTTTGTTACGGCTCATACTTGTATCCATAAACATCGTTCCTTTTTATAAAAGTATTCAAGCCTATTCGGCTCTATCCCAAAATGGTAGTCTCTGAATGACTTTGATATAATTCATCTATTATTAGTTCTGTAGAATACTTGGTTTACAAGTAGCTTAGCATCGATTGATGCAGAACGAAAGGAGCATAACATGATCCCCAATGTTGGAGATGTGTACTGCGTGTATGTCGAAAAATTACAACAATATACAGCCTGCCAGGTAACTGGACTGAACGAAACGGAGGGTAAAACTTCCAACACGCTTGCCTCGGTCCTTCAGTTGGATTGGACTGGTGATCAACTGCCTAATGAAATGCAGCTTCATCAGATGAAACCGTTGATCTGTAACTTCTATTTCTGGCATGATCGACTTGCCCATAGTTTCGTGAGTGCTAATGTTCCTTCACAGTATGTGCTTGCAGGCAATATCCCTCCTCTCTACACCGAGGAAACAAATACGTATGGCGGAGGCTGGCCGATCGGAGAAAGTCTCTATCTCCAGCGTGAATGGGAAGGTATCGATGCGATCCGAAGAGCGCAGTTCAAACAAGCTGCGGATGATGACAAAGAAGTGATGGTTGGCGATCGTGTAATGCGGCGCAGTACGAGTACACTCCGCGATTTCAGCCCTACATCTGCGGAAGATGTAGCCGAACTCGCAAAGCTACCTTGTCTGACACATATTGAAATGGATGGATGTACGGAATCAATCTTTCCATTTATAGAGGACAACCCGTTCATTAATGAACTTCATATCATACATCATGGTCAAACGATGCTCGATATCAGCAACAGTCACCTGACCAAACTTATTGTGGATGTCAGCGGGTTGAAGGAGTTAATTTTGAACACAAAGATGAAAAGTCTGAATTTCACAGGTGAGCTGTCTCCTGATCTGCGTATCGCGGCTTATGAAGACGGTAAATGCATCACTCTCAATGTTCCATCGGACCTGCCGCAGGTTACGGGTATCTCACGACTTGAAGCTCTGTATATCAGAGATATCACGGAACTCAATCTGGAGCCACTTGTGCAGTATTATCCTGAGCTTTCAGAGTTACGATTGTGGGGTAAACCCGGCAATGTATCCCATATAGAGTCGATTCAGCATTTGGCAAATTTGCAAACCTTCACTACATATGACCTGTTCGGCTTCAATGGTGAAGAATTCCCTGGTCCAGAGCAACTTCCAAAATTGGCTACGCTGTGGCTAACCAGCCTGCCTGCCGATGCAGCCAAATCGATCAAAACAAGATATAAAAAATTCGCTGCCGCCGGACTTGATATGGACATCACCAAAGCACGCAAACCGGAATGGCTTGCGGAGAACCTGAACAATCCGTTTCGGGATTGGGATGGGCGGGACCACATCAAGGCAGCTCACGCAAAAAAAGCAGCTCAATTGTACAAGCAGTGTTTGAAGGAAATACGTCAGTTAAGTCAAGATTTTAACAATCAGGAAGCTATGCACAAACAACTCGTCTCCATGGTTGAGAACTACACACAGACCTTCAACAAGATGGATGCCAAGACCGGCTTTATTGAAACTGTTGAGCGGGAAGAGATTTATGTTGTTCTAACGGAGTTGCTGGATCAATTACAGGAGCATTTGGAACTGCGTCAAGATGATTTGGTTAAGGTTAATCACGAGGAATTATATGAGGTATTTGATCGTTTGAGGGATTTTTAGTTTACGCAAAAAGGGTCCTGTTATGAAAATGGCAAGACCTTTTTTTTGCATGAATAGAATTTCTTGCACTCTATTTTCAAAAAGACGACGTGACTCGGGCAGAACCTTGGGTCGCTCGATCCTATGATAAGCCACACAAATTCAAGTAATTCAGGATCGATGCGGTATCATCAATGGAGGTGCGCAGGGCGATGTAACCGTCAGGACGAATCAATACAAGTTCTTTACTTGCGACATCGTAAACTCGATAGGCATTCCCTGCAGTGTCTATTATGCCTTCCGCCCCCTCCACCTTAAATGGAAGGATATAATGCAAATGGAGTGCATCGTTGGTGAAGTTCTTCAGAGAAGGATCAATGTAGTTTGCAAAAGCCAAAAGCGTCCAGTGTGGGCCGCGCAAGAGGTCAAAGACACTTCCTGCAAACCCGACGCCTTGCAGTCCCGTAGCATTAGGAGCACGATCTCCAGGAAGTAAACGGGTAGCATTTGTTCGAGCAGACGGACGGGTAAGCGAACTTGAACGATAGGAAATGAGAAGCCCGCTCGTCAGATCGTCGGATATGGTGCTCAAGGATTGGGACAACCCTCCGCCTTCTGTCGCCGTTCCTATGACGCCTCCCATTTTCTTTGTGCTGTCTTTGAGCACGGCTTGAGCCACTGGGCGGCGCTCTTCATCGTACGTGTCAAGTAAGGCGGTGTCCGCTCCGCGTATGACAGCCGCCAGCTTCCAGCCGAGGTTGTATGCGTCCTGTATTCCCGTATTCATGCCTTGACCGCCGGCCGGCGAATGAACATGAGCCGCATCACCGGCAAGGAAAACCCGGTTGTTTCGGTAACATTCAACCATACGAACGTTGACCCGGTAGATGGACAACCAAGAAGCATCCGTAAGCCGAACACGTCCGGACCCGGCGCGACGGTCAAACATGGCTTGATACGCCTCTAGCGACGGCTGCTCTGGTTCATCGATGTCTGCCGGAATTGTAGCCTGCAGTTGCCAAATATCGGTTTTTGGCAGCGGCGTCACCCCGACCATCCCCTCCGAAGAAGTCCAGATATGGATATGGTCACGATCTAACCCTTCCAATCGTACATCGCCAAGATACCATCGCTCATGATCATGTGTTTCCCCAACCAGCGGTAAGTGAATAAATTTGCGGATATTGCTTTTGCCCCCGTCAGCGCCGACTACATAACGAGCACGAATTTGCTCTTCTCCTTGTGGTGTTTTCACGGTTATCGATACACCATCCACATCCTGAACAAGCCCTACAGCTTCCATGCCCAACTCAACTTGACCGCCAAATACTGCATATCGGTCGCGCAACGCTTTTTCCACATCAAATTGAGCAATCCAGACCGGATCACGATAGGGTGTCTCAAGTTCGGCGCTGGCTGCAACGGTAATACTCGGCTTGTCCACACTTCTGCCATCTGCGGTATAATAACGAACAGGCAAGTCCACAACACCTGTATCAACAATGTAGTGAACGGCTTCCAAATCATCGATGACTTCAAGCGAGCGAGGCTGGATTCCTTTGGCGCGAGATGCAACGTTATACACGGTGCTTCGTTCAATAATACGATGGTTGACGTTTCGACGGGCAAGGTCGCAGGCAAGTGTAAGCCCTGTGGGTCCGGCCCCGACGATAAGAACATCAACAACAGACGGTATGGTATTCATGGACAAAAACCTCCTTGAGCATTGATTTGATACGCTACATTTGTTACACTACACCGTACAGTATAGTTTGTAAAGCAGGACTCTAATCCATTTCTTAAATATACATATAAGGGGGGAAACGTAAGAATGGATCATACGGAAAACAAGAAAATCCGCAAAGGCTCTTCAGACAAACGAGCTAAAATAATTACGGCGGCACGAGAGCTGTTTCTTTCAGACGGGTTTGATCGTTCCAGCGTCGATGCGGTCGCAACTAAAGCGGGAGTTTCCAAACGGACAGTTTATGATTATTATGGCGACAAACAGAATCTACTACTTGCCGTTGTGGAAGAATCCAGTTCGGCGGTTCTGGTCATGATTGAGCAAGGGATATCAGACCACCTCTGGAAATTCGAAGATCTTGAGCAGGCGCTCATCTTATTTTGTGAGCAAATCGTAGCTTCTGCAAACGGTTCGGCAGATTACAAGGCTTTGATCCGTCTGGTTATGGTGGAAGCTGCCAACCTGCCAGACTCGTTTTTTGAAAGGCTCGATAACGCAACTGAAGAGGGGATTATCAGGAGGTTTACAGCGTTTGGACAAAACGGACTGCTCGATGTGATTGATCCTAAAATGGCTGCAAAGCACTTCGCTGCATTAACGTTTTTATTGGTATTCAATCAACCGGGAAAAATCGGGACATTAGATGAGGAACAAAATAAACATATCATCACTGAAGGCGTACGCGTCTTTCTTTGCGCTTATGCCCCACAACGTAAGTCTTAAAATCGCCATTGTAAATGCCTTGTCTTTTTCCGGATAAATTCAATAATCTAATCGATCTGCGACTTCATTATCAGTGGTAAACGCAAAAACGGAACGAAGCATGCTGATACCCTGCTTCGTTCCGCCCATCTTTGTATCTTCGTCCCATTTCGTTAGTGATCTTGCTCTAATCTAAAGCAGCCCTTCATTGAATGGAAAACACTTCTTTTTTCAATAATTCTTCTGGCTTCTGCCCTATCACATCACTGTGAAAATAATCGCGGATAACGCCATCTTGAAGATAGTTGGCGATCGACACCATAATCATCCCTTGATCCAGTGCCAGATAAGCTTTTGCAAGTTCTCCCGTTTCAACATTGACTGAGTCATAGAACCCATATTTGCCAAACATTTTGAAGTTCTTTAAAGCTTTAATGTTCTTTCGAACTGCTTCAGGGGCATAATCCAGAGCAAGGAATGTTGCGTGTGCTGTTACCGTTGCTCCATCTTTGTAACCTGAGGTACCTAACGGTGTTGCTGCAAACTCAGTGTAACCTGTCGGAGTGGCAGAAGGTGAGAAGCCCCATGCGGCATACCCTTTTTCTTTGGCATATTCGATTTGCAATTCGACATGACGCTGGTTGTTCAATCCCAAAGCTTGAGTACCCAGGTCTTTTTCCTTTATGACCATACCGGGCATAAGAGCTTCAAACATACTACCTCCCCAGCTTGGTACGAACTTTTTATCCTTGTATACATAACTTCCTTCAAACACATCCACTCCATCGTACTTAACGGATTTGCCTTGAGGAATCTGAGCTTGCCAATCCCATTCTTGAGGTAATGTGCGATACATCTTCCACCAATGATCTTGAGGAACGTCACCTTTCCCAATAGCAATATAGCTGCCTACACGTGGTTCCGTATAAAACATCCCATAATGGTGGTCCGTCAGCGCGCCTTTAGCCACATCATAACCGCCGCGGAATTGGCCGACTTCAGGATCATATAGCGGAGTATAATTCATATTTGTAACCAACTTGCTTGTTTCCCCATGAAGTTCTTCATAGGCTTGCCCAACAACAATTAAACCAGCGGATAACCAGCCATTATCGACTTGGGAAATAAATTGGCCCCAATCTTTCTTCACCGAACCGTCATCCGTGTTATACCAGTTATAAAATAGGCCGTTCCACTTTTCTAACTTCTCGAGGGAATTTATAGTTGTTTGCAGGCGATGTACAGCTTCTTTCTTTGAAATAATGCCCAATTGTTGCGCTGAAACGGTACTCATCATATACATTGCGATGTTTGTGGGCGAGGTACGTTTAGCTTCTTCTATCCCGTTTTCACTGTGTCGCACTTCATCGTAAGTCAAGCCCGTGTTCTGATCCGTATAGTCCTCAAAAAACGTGTAGGTCTTATATGCAACCGCTTTCAATTCTGCTCGAAATCCAATTAAATTGCTTGAGTCACCTGCTGAAGCCATAGGAGTTAAAGCTAGATTAGCTAACAGACAAAAAGTTAAAATGAAGCTGAATTGTTTTACTTTTTTCATGATTTTCTCCCTTCAAATGGATTCGAAACGTTTCGTGTATATGTTATCATAAATTTCCCATTTTCGTAAACAATAAAATAGAACGCTTACAAATACTGATTATTATGCGGTTTATTAATAAATGTAAATTCGAAACGTTTCATTAAAGGGACTACATTAAGGCAACTCACGTGGAATTATATGACGATTTGATCGTTTGAGGGTCTTTTAGAGATTCTAAATTGAAGAGGTAAAAAGCCTGACTCCATAGGAATCAGGCTTAACCCTTTCTCGTATCCATTCTGAACCGTTCTAATTTGCTACAACTGTTGTTCCGCAATACTCGCAGTCCGTTGATTGCTTAGGAAGCACTTTTGCCTTCGCCCCACACCCCGGGCAACTCACTGAAACAGGCCTTTGTGGCTCTTCAACTTTTTCATCGGCTTTCTCTTCAGTGTTTTCCTTATTTGAAAAATTGATCTCTGTATAGTTAATTGTATTATGACTACTGTAACTCACGGTGTTGCTATTGTAACTTGAATAAGTATGTGGATTTGCATTTTCGCGATCAAGAGAACCTCCATAGTCTCCCCCATAAAAATTTCGTTCAGGGCCACGCTTTTTCTTAACACGTTTTTTCCTAAGCAATTTAATACCAAAAAACAAAAATAAAAATTCAACGATAATAATTTCAACTACAAGAACTATATTCAATTGATCTAAGAAATTCTCTTCCATAAGTAATCGTATGGGTATAGCAATGGCATAAAACATAAAAAAGAGTCCAAATAACTTCCTTAACAACACGATTCCTCCCAGAAACAACACTCTATACCTAGCGGTATACACTACAGGTATCTGTAAAAGCTGTTAAAGTGTATTTATGTTAGCTACAACTACGAAATCCTCATTGTCGTTCCGCAATACTCACAATCCGCAGACAAAGCAGGATATACCTTTACCTTGGCTCCACACCCTGAACAATTCACGGATACAGATTCTTGAGGTTCATCTTTCTCTTCATATTTCTCATTATGCTGATCTTCGTAATATTGATTATCATTAGAATTGTGATGGTATTGATCAGTGTTAGAACGAGATTTAGGTCGACCACACATTTTAATGCCCGTAACAAGTACGATAACCCCAGGGATAAAAAGAATTATCGTACTGATAATGGCTGTTTCTGTTCCCTCGGATATTAATATTAAAGATAACAAGATCGTCAGAGACGAAAGGATAATGAATATAATTCCAAAAAATCTTTTCACCGCGTTTCCTCCTGCAATTTATGATTTGCTTGTCATGATCTGTTGATTGCGCTCTTTCAAACGGAACTTTAACTGGGATAGTTGCGAAGCAAAACGTTCACTATTTACCAATTCCCCTGCTTCGCACTGATTTGCAAGCTCACTGTTCATCAATTCAATGTCCAGCAAGATCTGGCGGTCATTTTTCTCAAGGGAATCCGGAGTGATTGGGTCACTATACTTTACAAGTTCAATTAATGACTGAACGGTTTTGCGCTCCTCTTCCACAGTTAGGACGGGTTGTTGCACCATGGTATGAAGCAACTGCTGTAAGGCTTTTTCGATTAATTGTAAGTTTGCGATTTTTGTATGTTCATCTATTTCATGACGGCGCGCACTCTGAATATAGATCATAATGATTCCGCACAAAATAATTGCGATCGCAATCGTTAACGTGTGTAACAATACGAACCAGCGAAGCGCATGATCTGCTGAACCTGTTAACAACGTGTAGATCATCACACAAATCAGATAAATACCTAATACTACACCTAAAGCTGTGTAACCTGGAACAAACCGTTTAAACCGATCCATATTTTGCATGATGAACCGCGCGTAGATCCAAATAGCCGTAATCGCTACATAAGAAGCAACGAGATTCATCCAAAAAGAAAACGACAGAAGCGCATGATTAAACAGCGTAAAAGAAACGATTGATGATACTAACATGCATATTAAATAGACGACATCCAAAATCAAGAGATTGCTCCGTTTTACCATCACTATGCCTGTCCTCCTTCTTGCAGATTGTTTCCGCAATCGAGACAGAACTTCTGGCCGGGTTTTACTTCATGTTGGCACCGACTACATTTCAAGCTTAAACTTGTGCCACAGTTGCCACAGAATTTTGTATGACCGGAATTCATATGGTTACAATTTGGGCATGGGCTAGGCATCGGTTGATGACATTGGATGCATTCCAATGCGTTCTCCGCATTATCCGCCCCACATGAAGGACATGCATGGTATTTGTCACCACAGTTAGGACAGAATTTGGTTCCCTTTGGCAAGGCATGTCCACAATTGTTGCAATCTGTTGTTGCTACCGATTTTTCGGCTAATGAATTGCCACATTTGCTGCAAAAAGAGCTGTTCTCCTGATTCGGATGATGGCACTGCTTACATATACTTACTGCAGGCGTTTCCTTCGTAGACATCACTTTAGACATCTGGGACATCTCGCCACTGAAAGAACCACCCAGACCAACCCCCATGCCCATACCAAGCCCTGCGCCCATGATGTCTGACTGCATGCTTCCTTCATTCTTCGCTGCACCTTCAAGCGTATCAAACGAACGTTCTTGCTGATATGTGTAGCCAATGATATCCATCTCAGCTTTGCGTGCCAACGCTTCTCTTAATCGAATGACGGAAGGGTCTTCTTCGGGCAGATTGACATTGTGAATATACAGGTTGATTAACTCAATACCAAATTCTTCAAAAGTAGAAGCTACCGTATCTGCAAAATGTCGTGATATCTCGGCGATATATGCATTGATCTCCAAAACACTTACTTTTCTATGTATTAGATATGATGACAACATGGAGTTAATATTCATGATAATCAACCCACGGAAGTAATCAATCATATTAGCTTGGTTAAACTCAGGCAGTGTTCCCACAAGCTTGACCAAAAATTTTCGTGAATCCGAAATTTTAATTCCCATTTGTCCAAATGTTCTTACGGGAACAATAATATTATACTTGGGATCCTGGATCTGAATCGGATTCGCCGTTCCCCATTTAACGTCCAATGCGCTCACTTGATTGACATACCATACTTCTGCTGCAAAAGGTGACTTTCCTCCGAACGGAAGGTTAACGAGACGGTTCAAGATTGGGATATTCGCTGTACTCAGCGTATGCCTTCCGGGTCCAAACATATCAAGCGCTCTTCCATCCTTGAAAAGAATTGCTTGTTGAGATTGATTCACAATTAACTGAGTCCATGTTCCCAATTCAGTCTCGGGATGTTTCCAAGCAAATACATCAGGTGAGCCATCATACTTAATTACGTCAATAATCGCCATGTTTAATTCCTCAATTCAGTATTAGATTACTATAATTTACTATAAAGTTTTTTTGCTAAAACACTGATTCTACACTATTTCCTATATTTAATTATCTTTCATCTACTTGTTCCATGTTTAGGCATTGATATTTTACCATTTCTAACCTTAATACGCACTAACATAGTTCATTTTTCATATGATATTTTTCCTATATTAGCTTGTGAAACCACTCTCGATCATAATCAACGTCCCAATTTTGAAACCACTCGCAAAAGCCTCTTTTGAATGCATGGAGTGAACTTGATCCATCATATCAAACAATACCTCCAACTGTTTAAAGTCATCCTCCGAAAGCTTTTCCTGAAATTTTTCGATATAAGCTGTAATCTCCTTATTAATAGATCGATACTCCGAATCTTGAGGAACAATATTCTCCTCTGGTCTCAGGTTACCATAATATAATTCTTCTATTATATTTCCCACATCACAGACCCCTTTCTCTTATACATGTCTGGTACTCTTCTCATGACAATTATATAAGATTGACAGACAATGCTGGGAATTTATGCGATATTCGCATGTGATTCTTATAGCTTTCATAGGATATCGCATTTTGCATGCTTGCTTTGACATAATAATGTAGCGCTTGTTGAGCCCTACCTCGGGAGTATGCTAAGATAATGGACACCTATTTCTACAAAATCCTATAACAAATCAACCGTACAGAAAGGACACTATGAATCCTTCATCACTGTCACCCAAATTACAACAGATCGTTCCGCAACTGGATCTGCGAAGCTGCCTCGTCAGCATACGCGGTGAGATTATGTACGAACACTACCGCAACCACGAGGCTGCGACTGATATTGCAAAAATCAATTCATGTACCAAGAGTGTGCTATCCGCCCTCATCTGTATAGCGATGGATAAAGGCTTGTTGCCAGAGGCATCAGCCCCAATCTCTACTTTTTTCCCACAGTTGACATCCGATCCTGACCCGCGCAAACCAGCGATCACACTGGAACAACTGCTCACGATGACAGCCGGATTCAACTGGGACGAGTTCGGCGGGCAGAATTCATTCCCTCGCATGACCCGCACCGATCATTGGGTGGATTTTGCGTTGGAACAACGCTTAAGCCATGTACCGGGTACATATATGGAGTACAACTCAGGAGTATCACAGATCCTATCCGCCATCCTGATGCAAAATGCAGGTATGAACGTAGCCGAGTTCGCAGAGCGTTATCTTTTTGACCCGCTCGGAATTAAGCATTACGAATGGGAAAGTGACCCTCAAGGTGTTCATACAGGCGGATTCGGTCTTAAGATGTTACCCGTAGATCTGCTCAAATTCGGTCAGCTGTTTCTACAGCAAGGTATGTGGGAGGGTGAGTCTCTCATTTCAAGTGATCTCGTATCTCGTTCGACGCAGCCTTTTATTACAGTCACTCCACCGAATCACGGCAGCTATGCTTGGCATTGGTGGGTGGATGTCTATCCGAACGAAAGGTCTGACTCCGAAGGTATTGCTGCTGAAGACGACCAACCCAATCTCCATTATTATTACGCACGAGGATTTGGTGGTCAGTATGTATATATTGTCCCTGAGCTAGAGCTCGTTACCGTGTTAACCAATGACAAACGAAAGAAAGAGAAACCTCCGCTGGATGTTTTCCCTCGATTAATCGCCCCTGAGCTATGGAAAATGTTATAAACGGAGAACAATCCTTCTATCCTGTTCAACAATGAACCCCCAACCTTTTGGCCATAACCTGACCATTGGTTGAGGGTTTATTTGTCATGCCAAAGCTTCTTCGATAGCAATTGTTATTGGATAAGGACCAGACTCTTGATTAGAGACCACAACCAGTTGTAGATCATAGTCCCGATACACGGAAGACATGAACGACACTCCTGGATCAAACCCCATGACATGAAATTTGAAAATGTCTTCCTCTTTACGGTCGATCCAGATACCCTGCCCATAATACTCTTC
This sequence comes from Paenibacillus sp. BGI2013, assembly GCF_002843485.1. NCBI lineage: Bacteria > Bacillati > Bacillota > Bacilli > Caryophanales > Paenibacillaceae > Paenibacillus > Paenibacillus sp. BGI2013. The sequence continues at coordinate 545,653 of NZ_PJFA01000003.1, read as the reverse complement.
ATCCTCTTGATGAGCATGTGGAGTTAATAACTGCTGTGTCGCCTCTTCATTCAACAATTGGTGACCCAGCAAAGCACCCCAAAATCGAATCATATCCGGTGCCGTAACATAGGCTCCACCATCTGATCCACCTTTGACAGGAATGGAGAACATATTAGTATTCCAAGAGCCATCTTCATGATCGATATACCCTAAAGCTGTGTTACGCGGGAGCTGATCTGTTACGAAATAACCGGATTCCTTCATGCCACACCTTTTGAAAATGTGCTCTTCCACATAATCTGTAAATGACAGTCCTGAATGTTGTTCCACGATAAGTCCCAGCACAATAAAACCCGCATTGTTATAATGAAAACGTTCACCCGGAGCAGACTTCATTGGCAGATGCTGAAACATGGGCAGAAAGTCACTTAAACGCCGCATCGCGTAGACGGGTCTGTCTTTCCATAATTCTGAAAAGTCATCCATCACTTCTTCATCGAAATAATCAGGAATGCCTGACGTGTGTGTTAACAACTGCTGGATGGTGATCCCTTTGTCCCACAGTGGAAACTCCACATCCAATACATCCGTAAGCTTGGAATCCGCAGACAACTTGCCCGCTTCAATTAGTTGGCATATACTCACTGCCGTGAAAATCTTACATCCTGATGCAATCCCAAAGCGTGTGTCCACCTGATTGGCTAGCTCTTCGCTACGATTTGCATAACCACGTTTCATATTCAAAAGGGTTTTCCCGGCTTGCTGGAGTAATACAACACCCGAAAAATTCACGCGTTCCATGACTTCTTCTACTTTTGTTGTCAGCTCTACTGCATTCAACATTTTGTTGTTCACCTACTTGTCTATGTATTCATTACATTCTCATTCTTAATTCTTCGTCATATCCTGCATACCTGCCATATTTTCATAAAAAGAAGGATTACTCCCTTATAAAAGGAAATAACCCTTCTTCAGACAACGTAAGATTAAGTTTGACAAAGCATGCTAAAGTGCTGTTCAATCACTTGTTCCACTCGTTTTACCGTAAGTCTATCTGGCTGCATTAACATATGTATTGCGAGCCCATCCACCAGAGCATATAACTTCTCTATCTCCATCTCGGCATCCAGTTCAGGATGTGTCATCCCCCGCTTGTGCAACTCCTGTATTACCCATTGAACCGATCGATACATCCCTTGATGCATCTGATCACTTAACTTTTTTAATTCGGGGTACACCAATAATTTGGCTGTAAACGAAAACCAGACCTCCATTTCCATCATTCTGTCTTCGTCCAACGGGAGAAATTGCAAGAGCAGATTCTTCATATCCAGCAGTACAGATCCACTCATCTGTAATGCCTCCACCCTTTTCTGTACCCGTTCTGCAAAAAGATTCATGCAAAAGGTGAACAATTCAGCCTGTGTGGCAAAATAATGACGCATGGAACCTACAGATAGTCCCGCTTCCTTTGCTATATTCCGAACGGTAGCATGCTCAAGTCCATGCTCTTGAATGACCCGGATGGCTGCATCAGCAACGATTTTCCTTTGAGCTTCATGATCTACGATTTTTGGCATGACAACATTATACAACAAACTTCTCTTTTTGTAATACACTGTGCTATAATCTTTTTAATACATTGTACTAAAATATAAAAACAGCTGTAGGAGAGGAATTCATAAGATCATGCATACAACTACCCCAGCCTCAACACGCAAGAATTTCAGAGTTTTCACCTTCATAGTAAGGTTATTCTGCACAATACTACTACTGATAGGTGCCGCATTCCTCTATGAGTGGTTTGCTTCCTCGCAGGCCAAAAAGGACTTTCCACCTCCAGGTACGTTAGTTCAAGTCGGCGGTTACCAACTACACATTCATAAACAAGGCAATGGTTCACCGACCATACTTATGGAGGCTGGAAGTGGTGAAACCAGTTTGTCGTGGAGAGACATTCCTGTGGAACTAGCCCAACATGCAACGGTGGTCACGTATGATCGCGCAGGATATGCCTGGAGTGAATCTGCACCCACAGAACGTACAGGTGCAAATATCGTCAAAGATTTACATGCTGCTCTGGAGAAGGAGAACATACGCGGCCCTTACGTTATGGTAGGTCATTCTCTTGGGGGTATGTATGCTAGACTCTTTGCACAGACCTATTCAAATGAGGTTCAGAGCCTTGTCCTCATTGATGCGCGACCTGAGGATGATGAACGGAACACAAAGGTTTTGTTGGAACAGGCTCAGTTTCAGGGAAACCCGCCTGCCTCCTTGTTATCTTTACTGAAGGTATCTGGAGCTTTCAGATTATTTCCAGACTTTATGCTTGATGGTCTGGTTGCCAAGCAAGATCGGGATACTTTTGTTAATGTGATTGCTACCCCTTCCTATTTTCACGCCAAAGAAGAAGAAGCCCTCCACGCCCATTCAACAGAAGATGCCATTCGTGGCCAAAGTCTTGGATTAATCCCTGTACGTATCATTGCACGCGGACGTCCTCAAGACTATGCTAGTGCAGGGATTCCGGTTGACATTGGGCAGAAGCTCGAATCCATATGGCAATCGGGGCAACGGAACATGTTGAATATATCGAAGGATAGTCAGCTCATTGTGGCCACCCGCAGTGGGCATATGATTATTCACGATGAACCTGAACTGGTTGTGAAAACAATCCTTGAGTTAATCACTGATAAGTAGAGGTATTTTTATTCAGAACATCCTCCGCTGGATCCAATGTTAAAGGGCTGTTCCAATAGCCATGGGTATGACTTGGAACAGCCCTTTAAGCAATATACATTAAGATTAGATCTAATGAGTTCGGCCTTAAGAAAACATGAGTTAGCGTAACGCTTGCAGGTCCGATTCGGGACTTCCTGCACTCTTCTTCTTTTCCCGTGGAGCCCTCGTATTGATCAGATAATACAATGTGGCATAGATTGTAGTGATAAACGTGCCAAAAAACAGGCAAAACGCCAGAGACGGACGGCTTACACTTTCGTGCATCAGTTCAATCAGCATCTCGCGATTCGTCAGTGCATCCCAGCTATTCAGTCGATATACACGTCCAAGCAATACCCCGTAACTTCCCAAAGCACAACCTGCCAGTACAAAGATCCAGGATGCCCAGCGTCCAATTCGGTGATAAATCACTTCCTGAAGCTGATACATCGACAGGAATCCAAGCAGGAGTCCAGTCCAGACAAACATTAATACAACACTTAAGTCGTACCAATACGTATAGTCCACCCCATTCCCACCATAATACCGGGAACTTCTCGCTGTCAGATGAACCAGATCCGTAACAATGTAAGAAGAGTTCGGGAAAAATAACAACCATAGCAGACCACTTGCGACTGCAAGCCATGCGGCACCTTTCCATTTCACATCACTTAGAAGATAGGCTGCATAAGAGAACACAAAAGGAATCCAGCCCAAGAACAGATTCCAGATCAGGAAGCGGAAATAACGCTGATCCAGCCTATCAGCAGCTACATAGTACAATCCAAGCGTTACTATGGTGACCACACTAAGGAAAATAAATATGCGAATATAATTCAGTTTTCTCAATGATTCTGACCTCACTTGATAAAATTCAATTAGTTTCGAAAATAGCGGATGATTTCTTCCTTATTCTTTTCCACACGCAAATTCAATCCTCGTTTATCCTTTAATCCATACTGCTGTAATTCATGCCCTGGATCAAGCACCAACGGTTTAGTCGCCACATCAACCAGCAAATCCATCGTCAGTTGATAGGTTTCCCGTAACTTGTCCATCGGCAGAGAGGATTCATACCGTTTGATCAGCTCAATCAGACGTTCAGCATACACGAGACGAACCATACTGTCCGCACTCTTCAATTGTCTTGAAGCAAATGCTGTAATAGCCTTAATTATACTTGGTTCTGTTCGATGTTTGGCAATCAACGCAAGTTCATCCACCGCATCCCAATTCATGATAGACAGCTCGGAACTTAATTGTTGAATTCGCTCCCCTATCCATTGTTCCTCTAACTCTTGGGGTACGTCCCATCGCTTATAGTCGGCATACACGCCTTCTCGATGCATCTGTATAGCGCTCCCATAATGTTTGACGAACAAATCCTTTGCTACACCCCAATCGGTCTCTTCCATCCTTAACCACCACCATGCCTGTTCCTATTTGTGCGTATACTCCTAACACTTTACATAAGTTTACTACTTTCCAAGCATACTATAGAAGTTGAACTATACATTTGCACGAGAACGCAGAGGACAGAAAGAACCTGAAGAAGTGAAGCGTTCGCTAAAAGCTTTCTACAAGAAAGCTACTTCGGAAGCATAAGCTTATCACCGGATTTTCACCTTTGTAAAATCGAATTAAAAATCTGGGGATAACAGCGATCGGAAGGTTGTTCTGTCATCGGAGTGGCAAGTGTAAATATTCTTTCGTTCAACTTATATAGAATCATACCATTTACCAAAGGAGAATCAAATTTACAATGAATCCAAATTCCATGAACCCTCAGAATGTAGTACAACCCACATTGAACACCAATCCAAATGTCACCCCTAACATGAATCATGGCGGCCATGAGATGTTCGATGTGCATGAGATTCTGTCCTCCACCATTAACGTGCTGGATCAATACATGATCTTTCGTACTTTTGTGCAGAGCCAGGAACTGATTGGCATTCTGGACCGGCAGTACAACTTCATATTATCCCAGTACAATCTGACAGCAGAGTGTTTTGCATCCGGACAGAAGCCTCATCAAGAGACAGCTACCTATATGATCCCCAACATGGTACCACCGGTATATGGCCTTAAGCCATCAGCACCGAAAAAACCAAACCAGAGCTTAGCTGATGTAAAGGATGCCGGGATTAGCGGTCATATGCTGGGACTGATCAAGTCACATGCGAGTCTGCTCGGCATGTCCTGTAGCGAGATCACAAATGGAACGGTTCGCCGAGTCATCGCTTCGCAGATCCAGCATTTTATTGAGATGGCCTATGAAATTTTCATGTTCCAGAATAAAAACGCCTATTATCAAGTACCTCAACTCACTCCAAGTGATACACAACAGATGCTTCAAGCATACATTCCAGCAACCGGAGCACCTCAGATGCCTATTAACAATAAACCACTTCATTAATTAGAAAATAAAGTCCGATTCCCCAGAACAGTCTCTTCAACCCATGCGGGCTATAGGGGCTGTTCTTTCATTATTTGTAATCATTTTCCTACTGAAGACACTTGATTCGCTTACCAGAAACTGGTTTAATCAAAGACAAACCCGTACATATTCAACTTACGGATCATACATATAAAATAGGGTGAAATGCCGTTATACGAGAATTCAAATGGCTTTTTCTTCATTAATGGGGAGGTATACAAATGAGATGGAAGCAACCTGCTAAACTTGGTTTACTGGCTATGGCTCTTGGCTGTACTGCCATTGGCGCAACACTCACACCTTCAACAACACTAGCTGCACCTGTCCCCGCTTCCAAAGCGGTGTATCATCAATTCCAAACCTATCGAACAGAAGCAGTAAAGTCCACAGAAAGTCTGGTTAAAGCGCGTAAATACCTGATGAATCATATCGATAAAGTCGACCCTTGGCAGGCCACACTAATGACGCTGCAACTGGAGAACATGCAGAACGTGAAATTGGCTAATATGGACTACCAAATGTATACGGAACAATTTCAACAGGCCATATCTCAAGCCCATGAACAACTTGGTTACGAACAGAAGCTTACATATAGTCGTCTGCTCAAAGAAATTAAAGATCCGACCGTGAAGAAGCTTCTGCAGGAAGCATCAGATCTCGGGTTCAAACTGGAAACCAGTGAAGGCTTGTATTACCCCATCATCAATTATGAGATATACCAAAAGTTCAAGCCTTTTGTAAAGGCTGATATTGCTGCGTACATTGATATTATGGCTACCGAGTCCAACCAAATGACAACTTCAGATGGTGGCATTATCATCTCTTGGAACGAATTAATCCAGCGTGCATTGGAGAAAGAAGCCTTTTTGAACAACTTCCCGAATTCCAATCGTACATCAGCAGTGAAGCAAGGGTTATTTGTGGATTATCTGTTTTACGGAAGTGACAACACGCCTGCTTATGATTGGTACACGGATGAAGAAATTCGCACCATGGACCCTGTGGTGAAACAGGCTTACGAGAAAGCTTTGGCTTACCGGGAGCCCGATACGCAGAGTGTTCTTCTGGACACTATGGAAAAGATTTTACTGGTTCTCAATCAGAATAATGATGAGCTTACACCTGAAGTCAGAGCAATCATTGAACCTGTTCAACAACAATTTGCCCGTGAATAATCGGATGCTGAATCGCAAAATGTGAATGCCAAAAAAGCGGCAATCCTCGTGACAGAGGTTGTCGCTTTTAAGTTTATATATCAAGTCGTTACGTTTGGATCAAAGAGTTGAAGTGTCTATTGATGTAAGTTTGTTCGGATTTACAACGAGATACACGCCCTCAATCCGCTCTCCGGAAGCGTCCAACTCCAAACAGAGTACCTCGGACAACTGCCCTTCTTTCATCAACGCGAGTTGAAGTTCGCCATTGATCCACATCGGTACCCATTCCCTTTCACGCAATCGCGTAAGGACTCGCCGTGAGGTCAGGAGTGCAAGCACACCTTTGTGAACGTTCATTGTTCTCATAACCGTATGCACAACGCCACCGCCATCTGCTGTAAATACAGGCTGATCTGCCAGTAATTCCAGCATGGCAGAGACGTCATAACGAAGGAATGCCGTTGTAAAACGGCTCAGCAATTCACCTTTGGCTATCATATCCGCATCACTCTGCTCGATCGGCGGAAGTCTTTCGGGCAGATTTCGTCTGGCGCGGCTAAAGATTTGACGGCAGTTACTCTCCGTTTTGCCCAGCCAATCCGCTATTTCGGAATAATCATATCGGAACGCTTCACGAAGTACAAAAACAGCCCGTTCCATGGGCGATAGACGCTCCAACATGACCAGATAGGCGTAGGAGATCAACTCTTTTTTCTCCATCGTTTCCTCTGGCATGTTCGCCTCTTCACTGCCACCCATAGGCTCCGGCAGCCACTCACCAACATAACTTTCCCGCTGATTACGGGCGGAATTTAGCAGATTCAAACTTCGATTCACAACCAATTTGGCGATGTAGGATTTGGGATTACGAATATCCTGAGCAGACGTGCTCTGAATCCCCGCAAAACAATCCTGCACAATATCTTCAGCTTCTACCACACTGCCCAACATGCGGTAAGCTATTGAAAATGCATATTTTTTATAACGAATATACAACTCACCAACATCCAGAGAAGACACTTCTGGCTCATTGGCGTGGAAATTAGAATTCATAAGAAGCCTCCTCTGGCATGGTGCGTGTATTTTTAGTTAAAGCAACCCGGATACATCCCAGTTGTGATCGCAATCCGGTTCCAGTTATTAATCGTGTTAATGGCCAGGATCAGATCCACCAGTTCGGATTCACTGAAATGTTCACGGACCTTATCGTACAACGCAAGTGGTACACCATGTTCCGAGATTCGGGTCACCGCCTCAGCCAGCTCCAGCATAACACGTTCTTGATCCGTGAAGAAAGGCACTTCACGCCATACACTCAGCAATAAAATATGATCCGCATAATCTCCCAGTTTCATCAGATCTTTGGCATGCATATCAAGACAAAAGGCGCAGCCATTAATTTGGGACACTCGGATTTTTAACAGCTCATACAATACTTTATTTTCAAATTGCCCAGAAATATATTGCTCCATTGCCATCATCGCTTTAAATGCGCCTGGATTCGCTACTCTGTAATTCGTTCTTAAATTCATTTTTCATTCGCCTCCGTCATTTGGTTTACATACTGTAGACAAATGACGGCCGAGATCTGTGACATTCTTTGCGAAAATCTTTTTATGCCCACAAGAATGGTTGCTCAACTAACGAATATTCACACTGCAAATTCTAAACAGTAAACCTCCATAAAGCCATCAATCAGTAGAAGAAATAACATACTGAATGTCTGTCCTCATTCTATAAAATTAACATCTAATGTAAGAAAAATCCGCGTTTTTCCGTATTCATGTACGGTTTTTGCTGTAGCGTTTGTGCTTTCAACCAAAAGTAGGTTGGATATATTGATATTTTGACCAAAAGAGTAGTAACATACGGCTAATTAAGTTAACTTTTCTAACATAAAAAGAGAATCGTTTATTCATATCGGCAAGGAGTGTTTCCTATGATAACTTCCAATGCAAACCGTAATGTGACGTCCGAATTGCCTAGAGGCTGTACGTTCACCGCCGAAGACTGGCATGTATTATCCCAATATTGGTACCCGGTAGCCCAAGCAACCGAAGTAACAGACAAACCCCTGGCTGCTCAATTACTCGATGTGAAGCTGGTTCTCTACCGCAGTAATGATCAGGTTGTGGTAGCCAAGGATCTTTGTTTTCACCGCGGGGCTCCACTTAGTAAAGGCTGGGTAGAAAATGGCGAGATTGTCTGCCCTTATCATGGTTTCCGTTATAATTGTGAAGGAAAATGTACCGCAGTACCTGCGCACCCAAGCTCCAAGATCTCGCCTAAGCTCAAACTTATCGTGTACCCGGCAGTCGAACGTTATGGCTTGATCTGGACCACTTTGGCGGGAACGGAAGAACAGATCCCCTCCTTCCCTGGATGGGATGATCCGGATTATATCAATATTTTGCCACCCAACTTTGACATTGCTGGTTCCTCTGGACGACAAATGGAGGGATTCCTGGATGTATCCCATTTTGCCTATGTGCATACCGAAACGTTTGGTGACCGAAACAACACAGAAGTCCCCCAATACAAAGTGAAACGCGAAGGTAATGAGTTACTGGCGGAGTACTGGAGTACTGTAAGTAACTATGGCAAAGGGCAAGATCTTGTTGCACCTGAAGGTTTCCAATGGCTGCGCGAGTTTCGAGTGTTCCCACCTTTTGCGGCTTCTCTTACGGTACATTTCCCAGGAGACGACAAGCTGAATATTCTGAATTGTGCTTCGCCAATCTCTGCCCGTTATACACGTTTATTCTGTCCAATCACACGCAACTTTGACAAAGACGCTCCGATTGAAGACACAATCAAGTTCAACTTGCAGGTATTTGAAGAAGACCGCGAGATGGTCGAGTCACAGAAACCGGAGGATCTGCCCCTTGATCTGCATGCCGAGGCCCATATTCCCGCAGACCGTACTTCGATTGCTTATCGTCAATTATTGACGGAGCTTGGCTTGGGACGAAATTACACATCGTAAATAGATAGAATATAAGTTCAACTAATGAATATATTTACACTGACACTCCGATGGCAGAATAACTTTACGATCGCTGTTATCCCCAGATTTTTTTATTCCATTTTTTCATAGGGAGCATCCGGTGATAGCGTATGCTTTCGATGTAGCTTTCTTTTAGAAAGCTTTTAGGCGAACGCTCCGCTTCTTCAAGTTATTTCTGCCCTCTCCGCTATTGTGTAAATGTTTAGTTGAACTTATATAGGTGTTCTTCAATCTCAGGCAAGCTATCGATGATGGATGTCGCGCCTAAAAAGTCTTGAAGTACTATCCTGCGGTCTCTGGGGAATGGGTTGAAAATTTTCTTAGGAACTCAGGACATCTTATTTGGCCTCTAGGTCCTCAGTTAAAATTGTAAGGAACCTCAGACTCGTTATTTCCCAAAATCCCCGATAAAAACACTTCATACGGCTGTTTATTCTGATATAACGTGTCTCAGATTCTTTAGATTTTTGGGCACGCCTTAAATCCTTGATTAAGACGCCTACGATTCGTTAGCACTCCATGCTCCGGACACGTTCAGGTATGCATCGGCTTTCAGCAGGTTTGAAGACAACTTTAATCAACAAAAGAAGCGTTCCTTTGCGGACGCTTCTTTTGTTATACCTAATTTAACTGAAATACTTATGTGTATTAGATAAACCTCGCCTCAGGAACGTCATCTTTCCTCTTGATTATTCGTATTCATAGGAAGCTCTCTATAATACGGACAGCCCGGCTCATGAATAATACGTGGATCAACCCAAGTGCCCCAGTACGGAAGACGGTTTACGTAAGGTTGCATGTTTGGTTGTACATTGGGTTGTGTGTTTGGTTGTGTGTTGGGTTGCATGTTTGGCTGTACATTGGGTTGTACATTAGGCATTACGTAAGGCTGATGATTCACATTTGGAGCACTGTTAGAGGCAGGAGCAATTGAAGGCTGGCAATCTGCCGGCGGGCCAATAATCACTGTTTTTTGAATGGGAGCAAGTGCTTCTTGAACTTTTTTCTCATCCAGACAGTACGTATAAGCCAAAAGTTTTGCAGGTGTAAGACGTAAGGTGTCTGAGCCAAATATCGCTTCAGGAACCGGAGCATCAAAGATTGCGAGTAAGTGCGTGTGATCTGCAGTGGCCACTTCATAGTGCCACCAGCCTTGAGGAACGTTAGCCACCTGCCCCGGAGTAATCGGGAAATGAAGAAGCTCGTTGGTAAATGGATTAATGAGGGAAACAACTGCCGCACCGCTGATGCAGTATACCAACTCCGTTGCATTCTGATGCGTATGTGGTTCAACCACATTGCCCGTGTTGAGGAAAATATCCAGTAAAGAAACATTGCCCAGTGTGTTTAACTGCTTGATGGAAAGAGCGTTAATATAGTTGTTCTCATCCTTCTTGAATAACGGGTTATTGCTCAAATCGTAAGTAAATTCGGTGGTTGGTAAAGTGTAATCCATGTATGAGGTTGCCAAAATAAAACGCCTGCCCTTCGCTCTCGGTTTAGGTCATAACCTATATGCCAGCTTATGCCCAGCGCCCAGATACGTGAGCCCATTTCCGCCAAGTTTTCCTCGCATAACAAATATCCCTGACTCGGACATCCCGAGCAGGGCTCTATTTGTTACATGTTCTTTTTCATTTCCCAGACTTCTTCCCAATGGGTTCCAAATGGAATATTCATTAAGTCTACATACTTCAGCCAATGCATTCTTGTGACAACATCCGGAGTTCCCTCAATCAGTGCATTTGTCACCAGTAAAGCACGCAGATTCTTCAGTTTTTCCAACTCCGGGGGGAGCTCACGTATACCAGAATATACGATCTCCAAATACTTCAGCTCACTTAATTCACCAATCTCAGGCGGGATACAATTTAATCCCAACTCAGTTTGTGGTTTGGGCCTCCAACCAGGTGCAGATTCAAAAGGACTGCCACAATAAATTCTTAACTCTTGAAGTTGCTTCAATTTCCCGATTTCTGCCGGAATACACTCCAGATCCAACGTTGTAATGACCAATCTTTCCAATGAAGTAAGTTCAAACAGACTTGCAGGAAGTGAGTACAGATTCTGCTCAAAAATCGTCAACTCCTTCAAGTGCTTCAACTCCCGAATTCGTTCGGGAAGCTCACTTAAACCATGTAAGCTGATATCCAGCTTATCGGTCTGATGCCTGATCGCATCGTCCAGAAGATGATCAATTTCCTTATGACGGTCCAATTCAAAGAACAACCCTGGAATCCGCTCCATAAGTTCACTCGCTTCTTTGTATGTAATCCTCATGCCATACATATGCTCATGGGCAACCGAGAAAAAATAATCATTTCCGTCTTCTGTCATAAAGCAAAGATCGTCCGGCAATGACGGGTAACACCAATCATGAAAACGATTGGCTTCTTCTTTGAGCACTTGACCCGATTCCGGCGTACAGCGATATGTATAATAGGTGCCTTCGGAATAATAGGCTCCGCTTTTCAGCATCATCTCTTCCATCGTAGCACGTTCCACAAGATAGGGCTGCAATCTCTCTAACACACGAACTACTTCCGGTATCTCATTCTCTTCGTACCTTTGTCTGTCTACAAGCATAAAACGATCTGCCTTCTCGATCAATTCGTCAATCAACAGTTCATAGGCAGTTCCTCTTGGATCAGTGTGAAAAGCTACGGCTACCATATGTTCCCCCTCATTACTCATTAATCTTCAATCTGCTGTATCATCTGAAACCACTGTGGCATAGGCTGATATCATCAATCCAGTCATTGGAGGCTTATTACATGGCATACGGCCCTGGTTCAGTTTCATCCCCGCAATCTGCTGGTTATCCTTACCCTTATTATCCGTCACCCCCACCGTATCCTTACCCTTATCCCTATCCCTATCCATACCCGCCCATCGTTCCTGTTCCACTATATCCGATCGGTGGTCCTTGGTGGCATGGTGGATATTCCGGCGGTGGTTACCCCGGTGGACACCCTGGTCATTTCCCAGGAGGTGGCTATCCAGGCGGACCTCATGGAGGCGGGCCGGGTGGTCCAGGTGGACACGGAGGACCTCCAGGCGGAGGATTTCACGGACATCGTTTCTTCCAGTGGTAATCATTAGACTCATTCAAAGTACTTGTTCAGATAAAGGAGCTGCTTCGGCAGCTTCTTTATTATTGAAGGAATTGTCTAATCGTGCAGGATTTTAATAGGTGATCTCATCCATCATCTTCAGATTACGGTTCGACATGCTGAGGAGATCCGTGAAGGTAGGTGTAAGGTAATAAACAAAGTCCGGATCGTGCACGTACATAATAATCTGCCCATACGTGCCTTCCGCCGTTGGATCAAAATCGAGCATCAGATACAGCGAACCTCCCGCAATTGTTGCAAAAGGAATCCATGTTTTATGGAACAAATATGGTTTGATCTCCGGGTCCAGCTGGCTGATCTCTTCGGCAGAATAATACTCTTCAAGCTTCTCATCCACTTCACAGAAGTATTGTTTGGTCTCTCGAATCTCTTCCAATGACATCAGATAAAAGGGGGTACATCTGCCCGTCTCGGCATCACCCGAGTACAGCACATGCAACCCGTAGCCACTGCCGTCTTTCCTTTGGTAAAAGGCACGAAAATCGCCAGGCAGCCGGACGCCATACTCCTTTTCGAATAGATCCAGACTTTCCTCGGATGCACCTTCCCGCTGTTGATATTCTTCAAACAATTGCCGAATCTCTTGATCCTGTATTCTCTCATCTAACAAGTGATTCAGCTCGTCCATTAGCACGTTTAATGATACATTCGGCTCCAATCTCACCACACCTCCCCTACCTCAGTTCTTCTCTTCTTGTAGATACTGATGATATTCCCAAAACGCTTCTTCCTCTCCGCCGCCTTCAATTAGAATCATGACTGCGTAAGATAACAAATTAAGCCATTGTTCCATCAACGCCACCTGTTCGTCGGAAATGAGGTTGTTGCTGCGAAGCATGCCTTCGGGTTCAACGGCCCAAGCACGGGCCATATGAGTAATTCCCCATAGACATGCCATGACTTCCCGATCCAGTGAAGGCCGTGCAAGTTCGGACGCCAGAACACGCAGTATCTCCATCAACTCATGAAAATTCTCCTTAATCAAATGTCCACGGAAAGGCCGCAGACTGCCAATAAAACCGTTCTCCATCTTGGGATGACTCAGATCATCATAAAAAAAGGAGTGACATTTTAATAACATTACTGCCTCTTCACGTTCCATCCCTTCACCCCTAACTAGGTCAAAATGCTACCTCACCAGCGCAGAGGTTCTTCTCCACGCCACAACACATACCGCTCCAACTCACGAAGAGTGCCTGTACCGATCCCGTACTCGTCCATTTCTGTGGAACGAAGATCCATCACATGCAGCATGCCACCATAGGTACCCACTGCCAGCTTGGACTGCTCTGGCGATACGGCGAGAGAATAGATCGTACTGCCCACAAAATGACGCCACACTTCCTTCCCCTCGCCATTCACACAATACAGATAACCGTATGCATCTCCAAGCACCATGCCTGCCTCTATTTCAACCGCTGCATACACACGTGCATTCTCATCCATCACTGGCCAATCTTCCTTTGTTTCGTTGCCTGCAATTGATTCCAGCGGAACCTGTATGGTGACCCCGTTATAGAAATGACATGCGTTAAACCAGACAGTCTGGTTATCACTGGTGAATGCTGCATAATGAGGGTAGCTCGATTCTGGATAGAGAGAGTATGTCTTGTTCAGTTGGCGGTCCATCACCATATGATTGCTTCCTTGGCTACCATAGGCAATCCATCGACCATCCCGAGATACCGCTGCATGCCCCATATCTATCTGTGTATCCTCTAGCTCATATTCTTCGATCTCTGCCAGATCGGGATGAAGCAAGGTCAATTTATCTTGCGTTACAAGATATATCCCGTATCTTGAATGTATAAGTAGTGCTTTGCCTTCATCTATAGGTATAAGTCCTTCAAGTGTCCGTTCGGGATGCTCACAGTCCGCAAGTGATTCAATCCGAGGTAATGCCGACTGTATCCGGGCTTGAATATCTTCCCATCGATATGTCGCTATCTCCTGTCCTTCCAACTTGCGATCTGGCTGACGAATAATACGAATCCCATCCCGTCCTGCAAGCGCAAAGTCAAGTCCATCCGATGAACAACCTGCAAAAGTATATGGAGTGATCAACTGCCATCCGTGCTGATCCATCGTATATATCTGACTATTCTCCGTGAAAATTCCCGTATTACATACAATCGTTTCCTCGTTCAGATAACCTACAACTTTGACCGCTTGCATGGAAGCCTGAAACGCCTCGTTCAATGGCCACGTCGCTGCGGGTAGCTCACGTCGAAGCATCTCCAAGTCACCGTGGAGATTGGCCTGTCTCACCATCTGGAATACTTCAGTACTCATTCCGCTTCTGGAGTCTCCCTCCAGCTCTGATTCATCCGGTTGCTCTCCACACATACTTCTCCGGACAAATGCATTAACATCCCTTGCATAACGCTTGCCTTCATTGCGCCATTGTTCCGCAATGTCTTCCTTTAACCAACTCATAGGTTTCCCTCCACTCAAGCCCTATTCATATGCCGTACAATGATGTGCTTGCAAAAACAAACTGATTTCGTTATCCGTCGCCTCCTCCGCACCATTCTTTTCTTCATAGAACAGGGCAACTTCTCTCCCAGCAGCATAGTTAAATCGTAAATATCCTCCCATCGACACCATGAACATCTTGCACATGTACTCATTCTCCAACACAGCGTCCCACTTAAATTCTGTTTTGCATGTATCGGCGAGTTCCTTCATGGAGCTTCCATGTTCCGTCCCTGAAAAATGGTAAAACGTATGTTTCCGCAGCTCATTCCACGGCTCAAAGTAAAGTGGCGTTATTGGTTTATCCTGATGGTAATACCCACAATAGATCCGGTCCAGCGTTTCGCCAAATTCAGTCTCCGAGCATGTCCATAAGGTGATATTTTCATCATGACGCGGTAGCCACAACAGCCCCTCAACTTCCGGATGAACAGCAAGGAAATCTCCATCTACAGAACTGCCGATGGAGATGCACTGCTCAAGTTGATGCTGACTTATAGGCGAATCATCCGTATGTATCCAAAAATCATATTCAACAAAAGGCTTCAACACTTCTGGGTCCGGTCTCTGCACATTCATCCACCCCGTATATGTACCTTCCCCGTAGTGCTCAATCCAGGTGCGGTATGATAAAGGCAGCGAGATGCCGTGCTGTTGTTCAAAGTGATCCAGTTCCTCTGTTGGAACCGGCTTAAGTACACGGGATACAATATACATTTGTCGACATCTCCCATCTCAGTTTGGTTCATTCGTTTTCAGGATCTAAGCCAGTTCTTCCTGTACAATTTCAGTCCATACTCCTTTACGATTCAGAATGCGAACGGCAAAGGCATCATATCCATCACGCTTGACCTGATCAAAATGCATGCGCTCTCCCGTAATCAGTTCATATGCACCATTTTCATCTACATCTTCGCCAAACTCTTCATCCCAAGGCACATTGTAGTAAGCCGTCAACTCTACTTCAAATATGTCCTCACCTTCAACATCCAGGTAAGGACGAAGGGGTCTGTCATGTAGTGCGTCTTCCGAATAGGTCTCACATAACATAGCATCATAGCCGTGCTTGGCGGTATCAATGAGCAGATAGCGCTCACCCGTGACCGTATGCTCCGCATATACAAGAAGAGGTGTCGAATCATGCCAGGTAATCAGATCATCTTCAGTCAAGTCACCATAATAAAAAATATGGAATTTATCATGACCATCACTCATTTGAAGTTTGCCTTTCCACTCCACTTCATCGGACTTTATGTTCTCTTCCTTCCTAATTAATCCTTCCAGATAAGCAGGTCCCTGTTGTACACCATACTCATTCATCATCTCGCCTCCGATTTGTTCATTCGAATGGTAACCACTTTGTGTTCCTCATCCACCGTCAGTTTCACATCGATGTTCAGCTTGTCACGGAATAACGCCGTAATATTGATATACGGATCGCGGGCAGCTTCGCTACTACCGCCACTATTACGGCTCATTCCCTGATGAATGATGGATTCTACCAGCTGTTTATCTCCCTTGCCGGTGTTATTGTAGGTGTAGATCACCTGCCCATCCTGATCATACAGATTCAAAACCGTTGTGAAATCATTGGCGTTCTCATACTGTCTCTCGGTCTGTACATAGTTGTGATCTGTACGTTGATAGTTTACAGTACCAGCCAGATACGGATTGTCCCCGCCTGGCTTCACATCATACTCCTTATAAGCCAGATTAAACAGGTATTGGATATGATTCATATCAATCCGGTAATAAAACTGACGGTTATCTTCCTCTTTGTCCATCGCTGCAAAACTGTTAATCAGCGGCCAGGCCCCATAGGACTTCCCATTAACATCAACGGCGAGAGCATAGTCAGATAATACTGTCTCTTTTTGAAATACACCAAATGTCTGTAAAATAAAATAAGCCGGAATCATCAACATACCCAGAATGACTGCAAAAATAGTAAGTTTAACTCGTAGTTTCATTTCTTCTCTCCTTGCGGCTTTAACTCTTCAATTTCAGTCTCATCCAGTCTTGTGCTGAAGCTTCGACAGTGTACGAACAACCACATCCCTGTTCTTCGCATCCTTGATATAAGCCGGAATACTATGTGAAGCCGTTCGTATAGGCATATTTCCGTATTTTACACGCAGATCTGCGGAGACATAAGCGATGAGATAATTCAGATGCTCCCGATTCACAGCCCATATTATTTTTCCTCTGAAATTATCCAGGAAGTATAATTCCAGCCCAAACACAGGATCTTTCCCTGCACAAATCTCGGAAAAACACCTTTGGTATGTCGGCTTGGCGTGTAATTCAACCTGATTAACAGAACTACAATGCGGACATTCCACATGCGTCGATCGGTGAGACGTCTTCTTCTCGTCCATGACTTCCACGTTAAACCAACGTTCACATACAGCACAATTCCCCTTGGCTTTATATTGATATACTGGTTCTTCAAAAGCTTGAGCGTAACATTCGTAACACTTCCATCCCAGTTGACCATTCCGTTGATCAATCGAAGCGTGCCCACCGCATTTGGGACATTTCACATCAATCCGCTCTCCCCGTCGAAGGACCGAATAGAAACTATACTTATACGCACCTTCATCTTCGAAACGTTTCATCCTGTATCCACCTTTCTTCTGAAACTACGACATACACAGCGTCAAAATACTCAACATTTACCAATCCATCTCTCTAAAATTATATGAAACTCCGTTGCTCAGCACAACAATTGAAGACAGATTGTTGGAAATGCCTCTAATACGACATACCCAAGTGTGTGCCTCATCACACCCGTCTACACCTCAATAACGTAATCTATAACTAAATAACTACTGAAATGAAAGAAAACCTGCTTTTTATATTGTGAAAAATATCACTTGAGTAAAGGTTGTGCAACTATGTTCTCCTTACTGAATGTATATAAATGGTCTCTCGTATTCGCTATATTCACAGCAACTCTCTCTCACTGTAGTTCAACCGATACGGTTAAACCTGTTCACCACGATGAAGTCTCCTCCTCTGCGGTCAGTCAACCCCCGGTGGACCCGATCATTCGCAGAGAAGGTACTAAGGTATATATTGAAATGACGGCCCAGGTTACAGATGTCGAAATCTCCGAAGGAGTGATATACAACGCTTGGACATTTAATGGTACCGTTCCTGGACCCGTCCTCCGAGTGACCGAAGGAGACACCTTGGTTTTCACGTTAAGAAATAAAGATTCCAGCCTGCCTCACTCCATGGATTTTCACGCTGTACATGCTGCTCCCAGCAGCAAATTTATTGATGTGATGCCAGGCGAGGAAGGCACGTTCACCTATCCCACCTCCTCACCCGGTGTATTCATGTATCACTGTGGAACCAAACCGGTTCTTGCCCATATCGCCAACGGGATGTACGGCATGATTATTGTGGAACCCAAAGCTGGATACCCTTCCGATCACTTGGTTGATCGTGAGTATACCCTTGTTCAGAGTGAATGGTACAAAGAACATGATTATGAAGCTTTTTTGAACGGGGAACCGAATTATGTCGTATTTAACGGCAATGATTATGGATTAATAAAACATCCCCTGTTAGCCAAAGGAGGAGATACGGTGCGAATCTATGTCAGTAATGCAGGACCCAATGAAGTCTCATCCTTCCACGTTGTGGGTACCATTATGGACCGTGTGTATACCGATGGGAATCCACGCAACATCCAGTATGGAATACAGACGGTTATGCTTCCCGCAAGTGGTGGAGCTGTCGTAGAGTTCACCGTGACCGAAGAAGGTGATTATGCGATTGTAACCCATCAGTTCAACCATGTAGCCAAAGGCGCTGCCGCTGTTCTGCGTGTGACCAAGGATGGAACTGATCATGGTGGACCCGCGATGTCTCACTGAGACATGACAATAGATAATGGCTATACCTATCCTGAACCATTCGAGGTGATTAAACGATGATCTGTACACACGAAGCGAAGGATGCCTGTTTCTCCAAAGTATCTCTGTTCCAGCATCTTGATCCATCCGAAGCTGCCTTGTTGATTTCCCTTCTGCATACCCGCAAATATAACAAAGGCGAAGTTGTCGTCCAGGAGGGAGAACGCTCCGATACGCTTTATGTGGTTCATCAGGGATGTGTGAAGTTATCCAAATACAATGAAAATGGCAAGGAACATATTATTCGGTTTCTGTTTCCCGGTGATTTCTTCGGACAAGATTCCCTATTACACCAAAAACCACATGTCGCAAACGCCGAAGTTCTGGAGCCTTCGGCCATCTGCTCTATCAGCAAGCATGACTTTGACCAGTTACTCGAACACGATCCGAAGCTTGCTTATCATTTCCTGCTTGCCATTACCAAGTTGCTCCGTGAAACAGATGAATGGAACAGCTCGCTAAGTGCGATGACAACGGAACAGAAGATTGCCAAGTTGCTTTTGTATTTTCATACCCGCAATCATGCAAAACATGAGATCCGCTTGCCTGTTTTCAAAAAAGATATGGCTCTGCTACTCGGGATTACACCCGAAACACTAAGTCGCAAACTTACTATGATGCAATCTCAGGGACTGCTTCAGGTTACAGGAAACTGCATCCTTATTCTTCAACTGGAGCAGCTTAGGGAAAGAATTGAACCGCCTGCCCGAAGCCAATGAATTAGGTAAGAAAACTTGCGAATGCGGAGGAAGCTGTTTTGGCAAAAAAAGAGTATCCGATCAGAAACCACTCTTTTCGGATACTCTTTTTATATAAATTCAACTCAGCGATCGGAAGCTTGTTCTGTCATCTACAGATCCAACAACAGCGACACAAGCAATCCCATGGATGCAATCAAACCCACTACAGGTCCGCCTTCTTCAAATGCCTCCGGCATCATCGTCGAGCAGATCATGGCAATGATTCCGCCACCTGCAAATGCACCAATCGCTGCACCCATCTCCTCTGGAAGCTGCTCCAGAAACAGATATCCACCCAGTGCTGCAATCGCGGAGATCAATAGTACACTAAGCCACATTAATATGATTTTGCCACGACTGTATTTGCCCTGTAGTCCAACCGTACTGGACAGACCTTCAGGAATGTTGCTGACAAAGATCGATACTACCAGGACCACACTGACACCGTTACCGTCCAGCAAGCTGGCACCAAGCATGATGGATTCCGGGATAGCATCCATTACTGTTCCTGCAAAGATCCCAAGCCCGCTTTGGTTCGAGTCTCCCGACTTTGCCGAACGTTTACGCCCCGCCCCTCCCTTTGCAGAAACGAGCAAGTCAAACAGCGTGTACACGACGGCACCCGCCGTAAATCCAATGGCGGTAGGTATTATTCCTCCATCATTCAGCGCATCTCCGAGAAGTTCAAAGGTCGCTGCACCAATTAATGTTCCTGTCCCAAAAGCCATGATCCATCCAATGACTCGTTTGGGAATCTTCAGAAACAAGGCTGCGAGTGCGCCAATGACAACCGCTGAGGCAGAGATGCCGCCCCACATGAATGCAGTCCACATCCGGGCCGACCCCTCTCTTGTTTAATCATATTCTATCATTCCATTAACCCAGGTTGAGTAATCAAAAACAGTGATGTGGCTTTACGGTGATCTATATCACCTGATGTGTTCAAAAATCACGTTATGATAAAATGATGTCGTCGTTCAGAACTATGAACACAGAGAGGAGAGATTCTCATGAGTAGGGTAAACAAAGATACAGCAGGGGAGTTTCTACAACAGTTTCCCATCTTCCAGGACCTTAGCCCCGAGGAATTAAAGCAAGTCGAAGATATCGCCATTTCCAGAAGCATTCAGAAGAAATCGGTTATTTTCAGCGAAGGAAGCGAAAAAGAAGCTGTCTTTTTTATCCGTACCGGCATTGTAAAGGCTTATAAAACCGATGAGAACGGGCATGAACAGATTGTCTCTTTCCTCAAAACAGGAGATATGTTCCCACACACCGGCTTTTTTAATGCGCACCCTTACCCGGCTACGGCAGAAGCCATTACCCCTACCGAACTACTAGCCATACCTGTCCGACTTTTCGAACGATTAATGCTGAGCACACCTTCAATTGCGATCAAAATTATGCGTGTGCTCGGTGACAAAATAAGAGAATTACAGGATAAATTGCAGGTGCTTTCTGGTCAGGATGTACGCAATCGTGTACTTTCCTTCCTTCTTATGCTCGCAGATCAGCATGGACAAATGCATGGAGACCAGATTATCATCAACCTGCCCATGACACATCAGGAGTTTGCCAACTCCATTGGAACTACAAGGGAAACAGCGAATCGGCTCTTAAACCAGCTTACAAAAGAGAATTTGCTCGAAGTGGATCGCAGCCGGATCATCATTCATGATTTGCAAGCTTTGAAGGAACAAAGGGATACGTGACCACCCTGCACCCAGCTACACTGTTTTCTCCCACGCTATTACATTACACTGTGTGTGCACAAAGAGACCTTAACGACCTTAATCGATGTTAAGGTCTCTTTCGCATGCGCAATTAGCAATATACGTATCAGGATATTGTTATTTTTGGCTTGCCCATGGCACTTTTTCCATACAGGATTCTGACTCAAATAAGGCGAGACTATGACATTAAAAAATGTGTGAGCAGGCTCACACAGCCCCCTCCTCACGTTTTCTATAATCAAATTGCAACGCCACACTATCCCATTTGGAGGAATGACACATGAACACATACGCAGCAACCATTAATGCCACGGAGTATCCACCGCATTTGAAACATAAAGTTATTTTCGAAACGTTTGATCAGTTGCAACCACAGGAATCCATGTTGCTCATTAACGATCACGATCCTAAGCCCCTACGATTCCAGTTCCAGTCCACACATCCCGATGGCTTCAACTGGGAGTATATTGAGCAGGGTCCTACAACCTTCCAGGTCAAAATCAGCAAATTATAGATTGGAGCTGAACCGCTATGGCGCACGTTGAAATCATTGACGATACTACACTCCGCATCACGCTGCGGCTGGAAGACGCTACAACCATGGTTCAAATGGCACAGCGTGAGCAAGCGGAATATGCGCAAGAGATTATCACCATTTACGAAATAATGCCTGTGTTCGAATATACTCATTTCTGTTTTTACGCCTATGACAGTGCAAGACTTTTTGAGCGTGTGCTCGGCATGGACCCCAAAGCCTACCTGTCCTTCTCCCTCGATGCGCCGGAGTCATTCTTCTATGCGCTGTACGGTGGAATGGCCGCCCTGTATGAATCAGCGCTACAGTTGGTACAGCAGGCGGATGCAGCTAGTGCAGGATCGGATGTGAACGCACATGTCTCCATCTGATGTCCATATTGTTGAATTGGATGTGCGTCCTCATCTGAGTAAAAAGTTAGAGCCGTTTCAACTGATCATGGACACGGTCAAAGGCCTTCAGCATGAAGATGTCTTTGTACTTCATGCTCCATTCAAACCAACGCCTCTGCTCGGTATTCTCAAGATGAAAGGGTACTCCAGCACATCGGAACGAAAGGGTTCAGATCACTGGGTCACCACGTTTGTGCACAAAAAAAACAAAACCGGTGCCAAAGCATTATCTGCAATGGTTTTATCTGGATCGGAAGTCG
Source organism: Paenibacillus sp. BGI2013 (assembly GCF_002843485.1). NCBI lineage: Bacteria > Bacillati > Bacillota > Bacilli > Caryophanales > Paenibacillaceae > Paenibacillus > Paenibacillus sp. BGI2013. Next base: position 523,148 of record NZ_PJFA01000003.1, on the reverse strand, counting down.
ATTCTAAGCCCGGTTCAGACGAAGAATCAGCTTCATGCAATGGCCATCCAGAGGAGCAAGCTGTTGCGATTGAAAACTTTGAATCCCTACAGGCGCCCACCGTTATACTGGACAATCGCGGATTGGAACCGCCACAACCCATGATGCGAACACTTGCCGCACTGGAACGTTGCAAACCTGGGGAAGTCGTACTGATTCATAATGACCGTGTGCCAGTCTTCTTGATTGAAGAGTTAAACAATCTCGGTTGTTCCTACACCGTTGAGGATCAAGCCGATGGTACGGCCAAAGTGAGAATTGAAAAAGGGTAAGGAGGCAAAGGCCATGTCCAGGTTGCCGTTTCTTTTTATCATCACGGGCATCTTTGGATTTGTAATGTATCACGCATTCTCCCTGCTCTCGCTGACAGGCTGGCTTGGTGATGAACTCAGAGGACCCGAAGGCTGGTTTCATGCCCATCTGTTTGTGCTAGGGTGGGCAACCATGCTGGCTATGGGTGCCGTTTATCAGTTGATACATGTTATTTTGCAATCCAATATTTACAGTCTGTTTCTTGGTTATTGTCATTATTTCTTGTTCAGTATCGGAATCGTGGGCATGTTATACGGCTTCATCCGTGCAGATGTCATCTGGATTGCGGGTTCTGCTACACTCGCTCTCTCTGGCATTCTGTTGTTCGGATGGAATATGGCCGTTACCCTCATCCGTGCCTCACAGTGGAATCCGGTAACGATCAGTGCAGCTTGTTCCTGTCTTTATCTGGTTCTAACCGGGCTTTCCGGTATGCTGATGGGTCTGAATTTTGCCTTTGGTGATTGGAATGGTCTGCATGAACGATTATTCGGTGCACATATCTGGATGGGAACACTTGGCTGGTTTGGCATGTTAATTACCGGCTTCAGTTACAAAATGCTTCCGATGTTCTACCTGTCCCACGATTATTCCATTCGACTGCAAAAAGTGGTCCTGGTTCTGTGGAATGCAGCTGTAGTTACAGGTGTTGTCGCATTTCTGACAGGTATTAAGGGAGGATTGCTCTGGCTTGCGCTCTTACTTCTAACAGCAGCCCTTCTCTTCTATGTGTATCACTTGGAGCAAATTCAGGAGAAACGGCACAAAAGTAACCCAGGTCCGGGCATTCGCTGGTCTGTGTATGTAAGCCGTGCGTTTGCTGTATATGCTGTTGCACTACTGATCTATTCCTCGCAAGGGACTGAGTTGCTGCTCCATCCACGTGTTGTTCTGCTGTCTGGATGGGTATATCTCGGGGGCTGGGTGTCTCTCACCATACTTGGTTATGCCTCCAAAATCGTGCCTTTTCTATGGTGGACCCACAAATATGGCAAGCAGGCCGGCAGACCCGGAACACCGCTGATGGCAGGTATGTTGAATGAACGGTATGTCAATTGGGGTATGCTCGCCATGGTCGCTGGAAGCCTTTTGCTTGTCAGTGGAATTCTGATTAATCTGGCTGAGGTCATGATGGTTGGAGGAACGATACTGTCTCTTGTCTCCATCATTTATATAACAAATATTGCTTTGGTATTCAGACGTTAACATAAATAAGGTGGACTGGAGAGTGAACATGATGGAACAAACCACGCATTTGCTAGAATGTCTCAAGGAAGTGTATGACCCTGAATTAGGTGTCAATATCGTTGACCTAGGTCTGGTCTATGAAGTAAGGGAAGAGCCTGAACGGGTTCATGTACGAATGACGCTGACTACACCAGGTTGCCCGCTGCATGATACAATTGTCGGAGCGGTGAAATGGGTTTTGCAGGAAAATACAAATAAGAATGATATTGATGTTCAAGTCGTGTGGGAGCCACAATGGTCTCCACAGCTGATGTCAAATGAAGCCAAGGAAATGCTGGGATACTTCTAGGCAGAATGACTATAGACCGGATGAATGAACAAGTTGCTAGCGGAATACAAAGAAGCGTACTTAAGATCTGATGTTCTCAGACCCAGGTATGCTTTTTGTTTTGCGATGGAAGCCACACTTGATATACACCCCGGAGATTGCTAGAAGGACGAATGTTGGAGCAGAGTATTCTTGAATAAAAATAAATAAGGAAACTCCAGAATAGAGTTCCCCTTATATTGGTACCGATCAGTGAATCATTCTAACGATTCCTTGATCTTAGATGTCCTTTGCATACGATGCTGATGGTACTTTATTTAACACCACGAACAAACGAACCTCCTGATCTCCTGTATTATGGAATGCAAACTCCACTTCACCGCCGCAATGAATTACATCCTCTTGTTTCACCTCTTGTTCTTTTCCATCCAGCATAAGTGTGCCTGTGCCTTCAACCACCAGCAAAATAACGTCTGTGCCTGGATGTTTATGAACGGGAAGCTGCTGACCTGGCAGAAAATGAAGGACAAAGGTCACTCCACCACCCTGTTGGAATAAAACTCGTTTCGTGAAACGGTCCTCACTGAATGTTTTGACTTCTTGCAATGACGTGATACTCATGATAATCGTCCTCCTCGATATTATAATCTGTGAATACATTCATCTTATCGCAAGAAAGCCCGCGTTTCCTTGATCTGAATCAAGAAATGCGGGCAATGAACAAATCATGGGTCGGTCCTCATGACCGCTTGTTTCTAAGATGGTCACACCATCATTTTACGCAAAGAAGCGATATATCTCGAACGTATAATGATAAAATAAAACGTCTGTGCAAGTACAAAGGCACCAAATACAGTCAACACGGGCATCGTATAATTGGTAATACCGAATTCAGTCAGGAATGGCTTAACCACCACCAAAGTTTCAATGATAGCTACTCCGATCGGTAAAAAGAACAAAATGGCAATCTGAACGGTGGATGATCGTTTCATCTCCTGGAAACTGAGACCCATTTTCGAAAGAGAATGCACCATCTTTCCATCCGCTTCAAGATCGGTATGCAGTCTGAAATACAAAAAGCTTGCAGAAGAGATCGAGAAGATTAATCCGATAAATATGCCCAGGAAGGTAAAGAGTGCTGTACCCTGTCTGAATCTTTCAAAATCACCGTACCGTGTACTCAGATATCCAGACTGGTTATCCGTTGAAGCGTTGCTGCTTCGGATGGAATCCGCGGAGGATAGAAGCTGATCGCTAACCATGGCTTCCGAAGAGTGGCGATCAGGTACAGCATGACCCCATGCAGGGATCTGATACAGGTATTTACCAGATATCATATTATCTTTGATCTGTTGGGCAATCTCTTCATACTTCTCATCCGGTAGGACAACTACACCTGTAGCATAGAGTAGGGTTCCAAACTGTGGATCGATATCTGTATCCGTAACCCTAACTTCCAGCGGACTAGCATTCAGACTCAACGTCAACTTGTCTCCCTTCGCATAATTACGAAATCTGTTGCGCTTTATCTGATCCTGACCCTTCTCATTGCGGGTATCCACAAATACAGCGGACCCGGTATCCAATTCGAACATCTTTCTCCCTTGTGTCAGATTGTATTGGTTGTATTGACTAAGCGGCATAACCGAGACTGCACTCTGATCTGCATCAGACCAGAAATATTCAATATAGACTTGCTGATAATCCAAGCCTGCGGCTTCAAGTTTCGAATCAATAGCACTCATATCCAATTGCTCTGTTGGTCTGAATACGTTGTATTGAATTGCAAAATCGTTGTTTGTAAACTGCTCCCGGTTCTCCTGATCCAGTGACAAAATTACAACTGCACTCATTGAAGCAATCGCAATCACCACGGTCACCATAAAGAGCATGCGGGCATTATCCTTCATTTTATAACTCATCTCTGAGATCCACAACAGACGTGTACCATGCCATACCGTTTTACGATTACGCTTCAATAAACGGATGATGAGCACGGAAAGTTGTGAATAGAAAAAATACGTCCCGGCTATCCCTGTTACTGCTGCAATCATGATGGTTCCGCCATTTAACCCGTTACGGAGTACCACAAAACCTACTGTAAGTAATGCAAAACCCAGAATTGAGAAGAACCATGAAGCTTTCGGCTCTTTTTTAGGTTTGTTGGTTCCCGTTAGAAGTTCTAACGTCCGTTTATTTCCGATAAAAACCAGTGTGAAGAGTGAAATGCAGAAAAATAATAACAGAAAGGCCCCGATCGTAATCAGAATCGCCTTCACGGGAAAATAAAAGGGCAGATCATCCATCCCGATAAAACGAGTGGTTAACATCAGGAACAGCTTGGACAACAACATACCTCCGCCGATACCGGCAATAATGGACAGGCAGCCGATCAACATGTTTTCCAAAATGACCAATCTCCGAATCTGTGCGGGTTCTGCACCAAGTATGGTCAGAATGCCAAACTCTTTATTCCGAGATTTGAGAAAAGCACTGATGGAATACATAACAAAGAAAAATGCAAACACATATACGATAATTGAAGCGATCTGCATTCCCGTAGCGGTTGTGTCACCCATCGGCAACTCTGTCACATACGGATGATAAATGAACACCGCATAAGCGAAGAATATCATGACCATAAACACACTACTTAGAAAAAAAGCAATATACGCTCGCCCATTACGGCGGATGTTATTAAACGCGAACTGAGGAAAGCTCATGTGAATTCCCTCCCCAGAAGGATAAAGTATCAATGATCCGCTGGAAAAACGTCTGTCGATTATCTCCACGGTGTACCTCGGCTGCCAGCTTTCCGTCCTTAATGAACACGATGCGGTTGCAATAACTTGCAGCAAGCGGGTCATGTGTGACCAACATAATGGTTGTTTTCTCCTGCTGGTTAATCTGTTCAAGTGACTCCATGACCGCTTGGGATGACGTAGAATCCAGCGCACCGGTTGGTTCATCCGCCAAAACAATCGAAGGCATATTGATCATGGATCTCGCAATGGCTGTTCGTTGTCGCTGTCCGCCCGAAATTTCGTAGACTCGTTTATCCAGAATATGATCAATCCCAAGCTTCGCTGTAATGCGATGTAGTCTGCTCTCCATCTCCTTTAGTTTGACCTTGTCCAGTGTCAATGGAAGTACAATATTCTCAGCAACAGTCAGCGTGTCCAACAGATTGAAATCCTGAAAGACAAATCCGAGTTCTCGACGTCGGAACATGGCAAGTTCTTTCTTTTTCATATCAAACGGGTTCATGCCATTAATCAGCACCTTGCCTGAGCTGGGTTCATCAATGGTGGAGACCATGTTTAACAATGTGGTTTTGCCACTGCCCGACGGGCCCATAATACCCACAAACTCACCTTGCTTGATTGTCAGATGAATATCACTAAGGGCTTGAGTCTGCACTTTGCCCTGATATACTTTGTTCAGTCCCGATACCTGTAACATTTCCATGCGTAATTCCCTCCTAATCCGTCATTCTTTATACGTTAATTCTATTCTTATCCTAACTGACCTCCCGTAACGGTGCTATCGAATTACCTTAAACTTCTCTTACAACGCGTTTAAGGTTCTGTTCCCCTGCCTCCTCTATGACACTTCTGTGCATTAAAAAAAGCACCTCGCCCATGGGCAAAGCGCTCTTTACTTCGGATATTTCGAATGAATCCAGCTGAATCTGACCAACGTTCCCTCATTTGGCTCCGAAAACAACTCCACACGGTTATCCAGGCGGGCACTGATCTCACGAACCAGATATAATCCCATTCCAGTAGATTCGTGATATTGTCTGCCCCGTTCACCTGTAAAATAAGGATTGAACACGCGATGAATATCCTCGGACGAGATGCCGATCCCCTCATCCTGAATGTCCAGGATTGTACGCTCTTCCTGCTTATAGCCTGTAATGATCACTTTTTTGCCTGATTTGCTATCGGAATAGTTCACGGCATTGGTCAAAATCTGGGTGAACATGAACCGCAGCCACTTGGAGTCACTGTAGATCTGAAGGTCACCCTCCATACGGATATCCGGCGTAATGCCTCTGCGAATAAACAAACGTCGGTTCTCTGCAATGCTACTCCGAAGCACCTCATGCAGAGACAGCAGCTCTACACGAAAATCCCCTTCGAACTGTTCAAGCCGTGATGAATGCAAGACCATTTCAAGTCCTTTGCGCAGCTTATCCAGCTCATCCTGAATACTGCCAGCCGTCTCATCGTCCACATCTTCCAAGGTCAGTTGGATAATGGACAACGGGGTCTTCATCTGATGAACCCAGCGATTCATGAATACCACCTGCTGTTCCTTGCTAGTACGTAACTGCCCCATCTCGTTCTGCCGATTACGCTCCAGTTCATGTAACAATTGCTGGATGGCTTCCGCCACGACCGAATTTCCAAGCGCTTGGAAAGGCTCGTTTACCAGTTTTCGTGGTTGTTCAAGCAGACGATAATACGCTCGCAGCTGGAAGTAACGTATGATCAGATAGACCAACAGCACAACAGTACTGATCAGCATGCCATAGAGAACAATCTTCATCGGACGGCCCTCACCAGAGAGCCAGTAGACACACGGAACCAGCAGCATCTGTAACACATAAAATCCAACTAACATCTGGTGGTCTTTCAGGAACAGTCTCATTTCCCTTTCCCCTGTGAGGACGAATCCAGATCCAACACACGATAACCCGCTCCGCGAACCGTCTCCAAAATCTCTTCTGCACCCAGCTCCTTCAACTTCCGGCGAACACGTGTAATATAGACATTCAACGTATTATCATCGATAAAATGCTGATCTTCCCACATTTGTTCTAACAATTTTTCTCGGCTGACAACTCGCCCTGCCTTCGCCATCAGCGCTTCCACCAGTATCGCTTCCTTCTGTGTTAGCTCGGTAGAACGCTCATCATATTCCAATACAAATCGCTCAGGATAAAGGATCATGGGACCGTTCTTCACCTTCACTTCCTGTTGAACAGCAGCGTAAGAACCATAGGCTCTGCGTAGCTGACTACGTACTTTGGCAAGAACGACTTCATATTGAAAAGGTTTTGTAATATAATCATCCGCTCCATGTTCCAATGCCATAATCTGATCCATACCACTATCACGAGCCGATATGAATAAAATGGGACATATGGAATGTGTGCGTATCTGCCTGCACCAGTAGTATCCATCATATTGAGGCAAATTCACATCCATCAGCACAAGGTCCGGCTTCACTTCCACAAATTCATCCAGTACATGACGAAAATCATCTGTGACCTGTACCTGGAATCCATTTCGGGTCAGATAAGCCGCCAGTAATCCTGCTAACTTGGCATCATCTTCAACCAACAATATCGACTGCATCGTTAACCCTCTTTCCGTTTCCTGACGTCAGTGTATCACACCTAGTTACCCATTCTAGTCGGAAACGACTTGAAAATAAAGCTTTAGACCACGAGACGCCCTCTCTTCTCTGCCAACCCAATGATGGCTTCCACCCCTGAGTTAAACTCAAGAAAGTCCTGCTCGACCCCATCGCTGAAAATAACACCATCCTCTGGCATCTGGGATACAATGTGCAGTGGTTGTTTTGAATGGATCTGCCCAAACACCAGATTGGCCGCAGTCGTTCGGCTCGGAAAAGGTTCACGTACTGAAAAATATAAGTACGGCGCATCCCAGTTAAAATGATTCAGCTCCTGCCTGCTTCCATGATTGGATGCCGATGCTGTAGCAACCTCTGCTTCGGAATGCATGTTCTGCCATGCAGCCGACCCTACAATTCCTGTGGCGCCGGCCAGCACACTTTTGAACCAGCCTGTCGATCCCATGCCTGTGGATACAATGATGCCACTAGAAGATTGTTGTTCTGTGGATGAACCCAAACGCACTTCATAACGAGCCGATACATGTGTCTTACGACCAATGAACAGATCATTCACACCATATAGATACTGTCCATCATTGAGTTCCACTTTGGCGAGAGTGACTTCTTTCAAGGTTCGTTGCTTTCGAATGACATCAGGAACAATGAAGCTTAGATCTTCCACGGTAAAAGGTAATAACACGCCATCCCAACGCATCGGGTCCGGATTCACACCGATGAGCGGCTGCTCGGTTACGTATTTGAGGGTGTTGGCTACAAGCCCATCCTGTCCAACCACGACCACGATATCCTGCTCTCCAAAGATAAAATTGGGTACATGTTCGCGATCAATCGTCTGAACGCGGCCCAATTGACCCAGTTGCTGCTGTGCCTGCTGCACAGATAGCCTATAACGACGGTCTTCCTCCATATAATCACTGAAGTCTGCGCCCAGACGTTCAATATAGAACTGAGCTTGCTGCACCGTGTTATATCGAACCACCAGCTCTTCCAGTCGGGTCCGACGTTTCACCAGAATCAGCTTGTGTTCACTCATCCGATCATCTGCCGTGGCCTGCTGACGTACTGATTTCCCTGCCTGCTCTGCTTGCTCTCTTCTTCCTAATCTCATCTCGCTCGACCTCCCTGATCTCTGCCTGGCGTAGGAGACATTAATCCCTGTAACAGATCCGGCGAGATATTTAGTTGCCCAATCTTGCCTGCATTTTCAGCCAGTTCCTGGAACGCGAGTGCGATCAGCTTATCAGAATTCATGCCCATATTCGCCATTGCTTGCAGTACATTGGGCTGTACATTTTGCAATGAGTTCATCACGGCAGCAATCTCATACGCTTTGGCATCTGCCTCGGCATTGTGATTAGCAATGGTTAACTCAATCAGTTGTTGCTTCCGTTCCTCCATCGCTGTATTGAACTGAAGCTGCTCCTGCTCCATCTCATTTTGTTTCTGTTTCACCGAGCGCTCAGCCTGCAATTGGGTCTCACGAATCTGCTGTTTCTTCGTCTCTATGGCAATTTCGGTGTTCAGTTCGTTCTCTTTCACTCGTCTTTCCTGTTCAATCGAGGCATTACGACGTACATAGAGCGCTTCATCTGCCTGACGCAAAATCTCTTCCCGCGCTTGTGCTTCCAATGCACGCATCGTCTCTTTATTAGGCAGAATGGCCAGTATCGATAGACTCATCAACTCAACGCCCAATTTCTCCAACTCTTCACTTTGCACAACCTCGCGTTTCATGCTGCTTGCCAGCCGTTCACTGGATTGAATAGCTTCTTTCAGCGGCATTTGCTCCAGATGTTTCTTGGTTAGTACTTTCGCTGTGGTGATCACCCGTTGATCCAGCTTGCCGGGGTCGTCGGAGATATACCGATTTTTGCGCAAATTGTACGTGTAATTCAGGCTCTGGGTTATTTTCAGGTAATCCACAATGCGATAGCTTAGCTGCCCTTGCACAGTAACCGTCTGATAATCCGCCGTAATCTCTTCGAACATGAACGGTACATCCACCGAGGATACGGGTAGAACCACTACCGATGTGGTCGGCTCATAGTAATAGAAGGACAATCCGACACCTTGACGTTGTACCTCACCATTTTTCACTTTCATGACATACTCACTGGGTTGAAATTTCGCAAATCGGAATCCAAACATGGCTCATTCCCCATTTCTTAATATTGTCGTTTTGATATTATCGAAATGATAACAAATGGATTCAATATTGTCAATACGACATTAACAAAATGTTTATATGCCTATTTAGAGAAAGCGGGTCCGTTCTATATAAGTTGAACTAAAGATTATTTACACTGACACTCCGATGACAGAATAACCTTCTAATCGCTGTTATCCCCAGATTTTTTCGATTCCCTTTTCTAAAGGGAAAATCCGGTGATAAAGGCGAACGCTTCGCTTTTTCAGTTTTTTCTGTCCTCTCCGTTATCGTGTAAATCAATAGTTAAACTTATATAATCTCTTTTCACAAAAAATAAAGAGACCGAATCCTATGATCCGATCTCTTTACCTGCTTTGTTATTTTCTATTCATGCGTGTTAATGATGCCATTAGGCACCTTTCGTAATCAAAAGCGGACTTTTCTAACTATCTCTAATACAGTTGTTCCATCATTCTGGCGACTGCAACAGCCCCTTGTGCACGGTTCGCTGTTTCTTTCGGAGCAAACGTGCCATCAGGCATGCCATTTAGCAGTCCAAGTTGTTGCATCGAGGCTACAGCTTCTTTGGCATATCCGGCGATCTCGGCGTTGTCTACAAACACCATATTTCCTTGAACAGAATTGGTCGCATCCTCACGCTGCACAACCTTCAGTGCTCTGTTCAGCATAACGGCCATTTCTTCTCGTGAAATGCGTTCATTCGCTCCAAAGCTTCCATCTGCTCGGCCTTGAATTATTTCCATTTCCATTCCAAGTCGTACTGAATCGGTATACCACTGCCCTTCCTTCACATCCGTTGGTGTTGAAATAGATGGATCCGGCTGGCGTGCATCACCAATACCTTTAATAATCATTTGCAAAAATTGTGCTCTGGTCAGTTCACCTTGCGGGGCAAAACGAGTTGCGCTCATCCCCGAAATAATCCCTTTACCGTAGAGGTTCTGTACCTCTTGGATTGCCCAATTGTGATTTTGCAAATCATGTAATGGCACTTCAACTTCTGCAATGACATAACTGCCGGATTCCAGCGGTTTGAACGCCATCGTTTTGGTCTTATCATCGTACTTGGAATACGCAACAGGTTTCATTTCTCCACTTGGAGATATGGAATGTACAACCATAACTGCATCATTCTTCTTAGGTTGCTCCACATTGGATAGAGCAACTTCAACTGCTCTGTTTGTCCATTGCAATGGCTTATTGTTCATTAACAGATTCACATCAACAATTGCATGATTACCGATCGTTGCTTTTTGCGATGTGGACAATGTATCTGTCGATCCTTTTGCTACTACGATGTCGAACGTTCCCTCAGTCTCCGCAATGGTTAGAGGGAGTGATCTCAGAGGAACACGAACGGTAGTCTGTCCTACAACTACATCCAGGGATTTCACTTCCTCGGAACGAATCCATTCCGCCAGTTGACTTGCAGCCAACTGGAATGTGACTGTCTTGGCTGTGTCGGGTACATCTGCAAGCAGTTTCAACGTACCATTTCCTGCATCCATGGATTGCAGTATCTGAGTTAATTGAGATACATCTGGACGAATCGAATACCTGTCATTCCCGGTTGCTGTTCCTTTTACCGTTATTAGACCCTTAACTGGCGGATTACCAGGTTCAACCGGTGGTGTTACAGCCGGATTCCCCGTTGAAGGAGCTGTTCCCGGGTTGAAAGGTTGTGATGGTACACTTGGTTGTGATGGCTGGCCAGGGCCAGGTGTTACATCTTGACGTACAAGCTTACTCACAGCATCTTGTAACGCACGATCCGCATTGCTTACATCTTGCGTTGAAGATTCAACATCCAGAATGAATGCCTTCGCTTCAGAAAGTGCCTTACTGAACACATTCCAGCTTGATGTCGTGTATTCGGTTTGTTTTAATTTCTCAGCGGTATCTACAGTAGTTTGCAGTGCAGATTTGTCCGCTGGGAACGTACCGTATGCTTCAAATTCCATGAATCCTACCCATGTGGGACCTGTTTTAATCGTTACCCGAATGTAACGTCCCTCCGTGCCTTCTGGAAGTACATGGCTAGGTGCGGTTGATACAACTACATCACTTGTGGTGTCCACTACTTTCACAAAATTTTTGTTATCGTTGGACACTTCGATCGTATATTTGATGCCGCCACTCCACATCGACATTTCGATTTTACGGAGGTTAGCAACCTGACCCAAATCCACTTGCCACCAGCTATCCTTACTCTGGTCTGTTCCCCATGAAGTGTTCGGATTGTTGTCAATTGCACCTTCAGGAGAGTTGGCTTGATTGCCTCCTGTCCCTGCACTACTTGAAGCCGTTGCCGTTTTGCCCGTTGTTAAAGCCTCCAGAGAGACTAGATTAGTAAAGGCTTGTTTCAACGTACTCAGTGCTGAATTCACCTCAGACTGGACAACAGCATTGTTATCTCGGACCTGAATCGCTGCCTGCAAAGACTGTTCCAATACAGACCAGCTCCGGCGTGTATAGGAAGATTTAGTCTGCTGCTGCATTTGTTGAATGTACTGGTGCAGTTGTGTTTTGTCCACATTGGATAGACCTTGAATGGCATCATGCAAACGTTTAACCGCTGTATTCGCATCCGTCTGTGTTGCTCTTGGATCATTCAAGATCTGATCAGCGCCTTCCAGCGCTTTGGTCAATACCGCCCAAGTGGCCGCAGACCAGTCAGCCTGCTGATACGTACGCGCTTCCGCTATTTTAGCTCTGAGCTCGTCAAGCTGCGGGGTGATAACCTGCATCTGCTGCATCACACGTTCCAATGCTGTTGTCGCTGCATCTGTATCTAATTGAGTTACCCCACCCGGCGTGTATGCCTGTTGGTACACATCATTCGCTGTCGAGATTGCCGGAGCCAGAGTCACCCAGCTTTCCGGAGTAAAATCAGTCTGTACCAATGATTTGGCTCGTGTAAGTGCCGCATCCAGTTGCTGGCGGTCTGCGGGCAGAATACCCAGTCCGCGTTTGTAAACATCAAGGGACCATAACGCTCTGCCTTCATACGAATGCCCGCCGTTGGCCGGAAATTCATCGTAGTCAAACATCGCTTGGTTCTCCCATGCATTACCTTCGGATGCAATCCAGCCTACACCCGCCGGAATCCACGCTGGCTCCCAGTAGAAAAAACCTGCGCCATGATTCCCTGGCACGTTCGCAATCATGTCCATAATGCCGGCGATGGCATCATATTGACCTTGAACGGTTGCTGGGAAGTCTGCTCCCCCAACATGAAGCGCTTCGTCCGATCCGATGATATTTCCATGAGCGTCCCCGTTTTTGTAGGAAAACGGATAGGACGTTTCAGCGATAATGACATCTTTGCCAAACTCGACTGACACTTCATTCATCGTTTTCTGTACATCCGCAAACGTCCCATGCCAGAACGGGTAATACGACAGTCCGATAATGTCATATTCCAGTCCGCCAGCACTTAACTCTTTAAAGTACCATTTGAACGTATCCACCTTGCCACCTTCAGCCAGATGGATCATAATCTTCACCTTATCCGCGTTATCGGTGATCTCCCCTTCTACTGCACGTACAGCATCAATTCCGCTTTTCAGCAATGCAACATTTAGCTTAAAATCCACGTCGCTGCTTAAGCCGTTCAGAACACCACTGTTGATCTCATTACCGATCTGCACCATATCAGGCATAGCGCCCTTAGCTTTCATTTCTCCCACAACTTCATACGTATAGTTGTATACGGCCTGCTTCAGCTCTTCGGGGGAAAGACCTTCCCAAGCTTTGGGACGAAGCTGCTGGCCCGGGTGCGCCCACTCATCCGAGTAGTGGAAATCCAACAGGATCTTCATACCTTTTTGCTTCACTCGCTTGGCCAAACGAATGACATCTTCCTTGTCGTTGTATCCCCCTGATTTCTGTGGATCATTCCACAGACGAAGACGCACATAATTGACACCGCGATCCTTGAGAATATCGAGCAAATCACGCTCTGTACCGTTGCTGTCCACGTATTTTCCGCCTTTATCCTCAATGGCAGTCAACGTGGAAATATCGACACCTCTGACATAGTCTGCACGATACCCCTCAACGATCACCTTAGCTTTAAGCTGAGGCTCTGGAGGCGCACCATATACAACTCCTGTTACCGTAAATTCGCCTGCAGAGGCGTATTGCATAGGGTCGATATGATCCCAAGTCACAGGTACCATTCCCGATTTTTCATTCTGAAACTGTGCCTTTACCTCGTTGGGCAGAATTGGAGCACTTCTGGTCACCGTTCTCACTTCGATCTCATCATATCCTTTAATATTGGCTGGTTCAGTTCCTTCTGCTTCTCCCCACACTTTGAACTCCAATATTTCCGGCCAGACTCCCTCACCCTTGTAAAAGGAGATGTTCAGTCTGATGTATCGTACATCATTCTGCTGAAACGTCAGATCAGCGATCTGTTTGGGATCGGCATTTTCATTTTGATCAGCAACGTTGGTCCATGCCTGCTGATCAGCAGATGTTTCTACCATATATTTCACAACCGTGTTTTCTCTCCACGTTATCTCCGCTCCGGACAGATTGTAGTCTTCACCCAGATCAATCATCACCCACTGTGGTTGTTCCGTTGTCACTCCAGCCTTAGCAGCCCAATGCGTGTCACTTTTACCATCAACCAAGTGCTCCTTTTTGCTCCAATGCTCCAAATATTCTGTGCTTACCGAAACCGCCTTGTTAAGTGCCACGTTCACTTTTGCATCTTCTGCAGCCGCTGGACGAACCATCAACCCCAGATCACAGAACAGCATCAGTAATACCAGACACCCGCTTATGTACCTCTTGTTCACTCTTGATCTCCCCCTTTTTGTGTTTGATTGTGCATGGATCAATGAATGTTATGAATCCTCCTCATTGTAAGCGCTTAATAGCGATAGGCGACACGGCATAATCCAAAGGAAACAGCAGTTATTTTAACAATATGATCCTGTGATAGTTACATTTGAGCTATATCGATCACGCTATTTTGCAAAAGAAAGCAAAAAATCTGTCCGTCTACCGTAAGGCAGAACAGAACAGATTTTCAGGTATATGATCATTGTTACACTTATTTAGTAAGTTTCAATTCAAGCTGTACCTGGATATCATTTTCAGTCGAGAGCACAACGGAGTGTGGATTTTCCATTCCGAAATCTTCGAACGTTACCATCGATGTTGCCGACAACAATACTGCATTATTCTCATAAGCAGCTTTTGCATCAAAAGTTACTTCTTTTTCAATACCTTTAACCGTAATGGTACCATTCATTTTGATATCAACCGTTTGACCGACAGGCCATTCCGCAGGTACCCCTTCAAATGAAGTCGCTGTAAATGTAGCTTGTGGATATGTAGCAACGTCGAAGAAATCGGCTTGCTTCACGTGACCATCACGCTGTCCATTTCCGGAATCAATTCCGTCCATCTTGATCTGTCCTTCTGCCTTCATCTGAGCAGCATCGTCTACGTTAATTGTCCAATTGCCTGTTACCTGCTCGTCCACAAAGTTAACGGTCTCCTGTGATGTAGTTACGGAGAAATATACTTTGGAACCTTCGCTGATGCTCCAGTCTCCGTTCAGTTGCTCTGCTCCAGCAGTTTCATTGGCTACAACCGTTCCTGTGCTATCTACAGCTGTGGTGGAAGTCGCTGTGCTCGCAGGAAGCACCTGCTCAATCTCCACGTTGTTCCCCAAGTAACTGTTTGTGATATAGTAACCACCGCCACCGATTACGGCAACCGCCGCTACACCTGTAATAAGCCATGCTTTTGCTTTCTTGTTCATCTCTATGTTTCCTCCAGTACATGATTGTTTAGGTTGCTTCTTGGAGTGAATCATATCAATTGAATGTGTCAGGAAGAAGTCAAGATAAGACAAGTCACATATTTTTTTGAAATCCGTAATACAGGATTGGCTTTATGCTCTGGCTCATGTAAAATCAGTACAAGTTTACAAAGCGAAAGGAGAACGCTTTTTTTGAAATCCATACTTATCGTCGAGGATGAGCAAGCTATTGCACGAGTATTGGCTGCTTATCTGAGAAAAGCAGAATTTGAAGTTCATCATGCAGCAGATGGACCGACTGCACTTACCCTTTTTGATACCGTAACGCCTTCCCTTGTATTACTTGATGTGATGCTGCCAGGAATGGACGGATGGGATCTGCTGCGGATTATTCGTGAAAAAAGTGCTTGTCCCGTGATCATGCTAACTGCACTAGATGACATTTCAGACCGTCTCAACGGACTAAATGCCGGTGCTGACGATTATATGAGCAAACCTTTTGTACCGGAAGAAGTGGTCGCCAGAGTTAATGCGGTGTTGCGCCGTAATCCACATTGGACCTCAGGTGGCAAAGAGAAGCGTTCCTTTGGAAATCTCGTCATTGATCTTGCTGCCAAGCAGGTGCTGCTGAACGGTGCAGAGGTTGCACTCACACCTCGTGACCTGTCGTTACTGTTCTTCCTGTCCGATTATCCGAATCGTACATTTACCAGAGATCATCTTATTGAACAGGTATGGGGGATGGACTATGATGGCAGTGATCGTGCTGTGGATCTATCGATTAAACGACTACGTCAAGCCCTCTCCCACTGGTCGCCAGAGACGGGAGAAATTCGGACGTTGCGAGGAATGGGGTATCAATTTTGGATCGCCAACTGAAACAGAAGAAACCCAAACGAACGATATCCATTCTGTCACACTGGACACTGCGATATTTTCTCATTTTGTGCATTGGTTTCACGATTATTGCGGCAGGGGCACTCTACTGGATTCGAACAACTTCCATTGAGAAAAGCCTCAAAACCGCAGAACTGCTTGGTCTGGAGATTGCCGATCGAGTGACCAGTGAGAATAATATGCTTCGAGTTCCACCCGATCTGGACAGACTGGTAACCAAGCGAGAGAAACTATTCAACACAGATCATTATTTTTGTGTCATGATCTTGGACAATAACAATCAATTGATCTTTTCCCAGCCTAAAATGGAGCAAAAAGATGTGCATTATCGACTGTCAGACGACTATCTTGAACCGCGAAACAACAAATATGCAGGTGTAACGGTCAACATATCCGAGGGCGATCAAACCTTGGGCAAAGTGTGGGTCATGCAGTCCAAACAATCCATTACATTTGGTCCAGAGACGATATGGCTCGTGGCTCTAATCCTCGGAGGACTAATCCTCTGTGGATGGTTTACAATCTATCTCCTGTCCAAAAAGTTATCCAGACCGATTCGTCAGGTCGCCTATGCCGCTGAACAGATTCGAGGTGGCAATTATGATGTGAGTCTTGACTTGAATACACGAGAACGTGAGATCAATGAACTTGTAAATTCATTTCGCGATATGGCCACTCGTCTCCAACAACTTGAAGAATGGCGTACACTTTCGCTGGCAGGGGTAAGTCATGAACTCAAGACACCGGTAACTTCCATCAAGGGGCTCGTTATGGCAGTACGTGACGATGTTGTGAGTCCACAGGAAGGTAAAGAATTTTTGGATATCGCTTTGAAGGAATCTGAACGCATGGAGCGAATGGTCGCAGATTTGCTTGACTATAACGCCATGGCTGCAGGAAGTGTTGCCGTTCGCAAGGAACGGACGGATCTGAAACTGTTGGTCGGTGAGATCATCTATCAGTGGAAGATTGCGTATGAAGACAAAATGCCAGAGGTTCAGCTGCACGCACCTCCAATTAACTTTTTTACCATGGGGGATGCTCTCCGCATTCAGCAGATCATTGTCAATTTGCTTAATAACGCACTTCATGCCACAGCTCCTGAACAGAAGGCTGTCTTCGATATTTATCTAAGTACAGAAGAACAGATGCTTTACGTTGATGTTAAGGACCACGGCACAGGCATCGCAGCCGAAGAACAACCCAAAATCTTCGAACGGTTCTATCGTGGAGAACTCAAAAAACGTCGTAACCGCGGCCTGGGTCTAGGATTAACATATAGCCGCCTACTCGCTCAGGAACAGGGCGGTGAACTGACACTTGTCTCCAGCAGCCCGGAAGGCAGCATGTTCAGATTAAGCCTGCCACGCTGGACTGCAACACAAGAAGCCATGAATACAGAAAAAGCATACGGAGCAGCCGTTAAAGTATAAAGCACCTCGCTAACATGACAACTAGCCCAGAACTCCATTCAGGAGACTGGGCTAGTTCAACGTGTTCCTTGTTGCTTTATCCAGAATAGAAGCAATCAACACTCTAATAAACGTGGTCTGTATTCATCGTAAGCATCCGAGATCAGTTGCTTATGAAGTGCACTACTGGCAATGATTGCTTTCCGCTTTGCTTTCAGAACGATCTGCTCTATATCCGCATAACTGCACCCAGTCAAGCGTTCACATATGTAATCTTCCAGCCGAGTCTCCTGTTCAAATGCCCCTACCAATTTGCTGATATACAATTTGCGACTCGAATCATCAGGCATACCGTAGGTCATCTTCGTATCAAACCGCCGCCAGATGGCGTGATCCAGCTGGGTTTCCAGATTCGTCGCAGCCACCAGAATACTGTCCCCATCGAATTCGTCCAGACATTGCAACAACGTATTGACGACACGAGCCATCTCTTTCACTTCATCATTGCTCTCACGTGTCCGGCCTATGGCATCAAATTCATCCAGAAATAACACACAGGGATTCATTCGTGCATATTCGAATAACTTACGTACGTTACTCCCCGTCTCCCCAAGATGGCTATGAATGATCGCATCTAATCTCACAAGAACCAATGGCAGATCAAGGCGCTCCGCCAGATGTGATGCCGTTAATGTTTTTCCCGTACCGGGAGGCCCGAACATGACCATTTTGTTGGGGATTGATACATCATGCTCTCTGAACTTTTCTTTCATGCCCAGGATGGTGACAAATTCATTAATGATGCGTTCATTTTCAGCGGAAAATACAATATGCTGGGCTTTGCGTCTACACTCTTTCGGCGTGTAAAAAGCAGCCATATCGATCCCTTTCGCGCGGGGAATCCGGTTCATATGGTTTATTTTGCTCATGTATACACATGCTCCTTCATTTATGGTTTCAGTCCATGATTCAAGTTATATAAGTTGAACTAATGAATATTTACACTGACCACTTCGATGACAGAACAACCTTCCGATCGCTGTTATCCCCAGATTTTTTGATTAAATTCCTAGAGGGGAAATCCAGGGATAAAGGCGAAGTATATGCTTCCGATGCAGCTTTTTTTCCAAAAGCTTTTAGCTCCGCTCCTTCAGGTTCTTTCTGTCCTCTCCGTTTTCGTGTAAATGTTTAGTTCAATTTATATAGAATCAATTAGACTTTTAATCGTAATTATTACTATTAAATAATAACATACTACTGCCTTTTTGCAAATATAACCACAGCACGTCCACTATTTTGCCACAGATGGGGGCATTTGGTTGCAAGCTTCAATAAAATTTGCTATTCTAAGTGTGCATCGTTGTGTATAACGCAAAAAAGCCCTCCGAATTTCACGAGAGCAAAAATTTTCCAGATTAACAAGCGGCAACTTGTTATATCCGGATTCTTTATACCAACGACTGTAATCCAATTAAAGTGAGGTTAACAATCATGGCAAAAGACGTATTGTGTGAAGTTAATTCCTGTCGTCACTGGGCTCAAGAGAACAAATGTAACGCTTCTTCGATCTACATTGTGAGTCACAGTTCCAAAGAAGCAAGTCAGTCTGCTGAAACAGACTGCAAGACTTTTGAAGTAAAATAAGTAATTTCAATTGATCCACTTAAAGGAGCCCTTACCGGTTCCTTTTTTCTTTGTCTATTGTAACAAGAATGATAATTATTATCAAGCCCTATTCTGTAAAAATCCTTCTCACCTCTTCAATGCACATTGGACAGATGACCTACGTACACTACGTAAGAAGTCAGTATGCCCATGAACGATTAGAACCAAGAGGTGAATAACAATGCCTGTTAAAAGTGGCACACAGTATCGCGAACGAATTGATGCACAGTCCGTCCCTTGCTGGTACAAAGGTAACCTTATTACTGGAAAACGCTCTGAACATGTAGCATTTGCTGGTTTGATGGAGACTCAGATGTACATGTATGATCTGCAATCTGATCCTAAATTTGCAGAAACGATGACGTATGCCTCCCCGGCAGACGGCAAACCTGTGGGCATATCCTTCCTGCCTCCAACCAGTGCCGACGACCTCCGTAAACGACGGGAAGGGATGAATATCTGGGCAAATGTGCATCACGGCTTTCTTGGTCGCTCACCCGATTACATGAATACAGCCATAATGTCCTTTTACACAGGTGCCGATCTCCTGAACGAACTATCTCCCCAATATGCAGAAAATCTCAAAAATTATTATGCGTACTGCCGTGATCATGATATCACACTATCCCATGCCTTCATTCAGCCATATGCCAGCAAAATCTCAGGGCAATTGGATGCTACTGAAGATGCTATTGCCGCAAAGGTCGTGGATCGCACCGAGGAAGGTCTCATTATTAGCGGAGCATTCATGATGGCTACACAAGCTGCCACTTCGGATGAGATTTTTGTCTATCCGTCACCTTCTCCCGCCCCATTTGATGACGAAAATCCATTTGCATTCTCTTTTGCTGTCCCCAATGATCTTCCGGGTATCAGTCTGGTATGCAGGGATACCTACGCGGCCGAATCTCACGCTAACTATCCGCTGAGCTCCAGGTATGAAGAAATGGACAATATCGTCATCTTTGACCGGGTGCTCGTTCCGCATGAACGGATATTTTTTGCAGGAAGTGAGGAAATGTCCTCGCGTCTCTTCAGTGGTAGCAACTTTCATATTCACGCTGGTCATCAGGTATTGTGTCGTTATATTGCCAAGACGGAATTTGTTCTCGGTACAATCCAGCTTCTCACGGATACGCTGGATCTGAATACGGAAGCACATGTTATAGAGAAAACTGCACGTGTGTTCGCAGGTCTTGAATCGTTAAAAGCATTAGCTTTGGCCGCGGAGGCAGGTGCAATACCAGACGGAAGAGGATTTGTATTACCTGCACCCAAACCATTGATGGCAGCCAATCTCCTCTTTCCGAAACTTTATCCTGAGATGATTGAAATTCTGCAACTCTTGGGTTCGAGCGGGGTAATTATGATCCCTCAGGAAGAAGAGTTTCAATCCGATATCGCTCCTTCACTGAATATATATCTGAAAGGGAACGATATGGCTTCTCACGAACGCAACGCTCTGTTCCGCCTAATCTGGGAGCTTGGATCTGGTTCATTCGGGGGCAGACAGACCCAATTCGAACGATTCTTTTTTGGCAATGTCCTTACCGTATCCAATCGGTTGTTCTCCGTCTACAACAAAGATCAGACGAATCGTCAGCTCGTTCGTGATTTTCTATTCAACACCAGCAAATAAGAGAACTAATGAATCATTTTTTTAGACCAGATGGTCATATACCGTCATCAGTTCAGAGGCCGGTCTGCTTGCATCCATATCCCGCAATGCAGGCTGGTCTCCGTAACCGATATGGAATACCCCCAGCACCTTCTCTTCACTTGTCAAACCCATCAAATTCATAAACACAGGATGTTGTTGATAATCATTGATCTTCCAGACCGCATTCAATCCCTGTTCCGCAGCCAGAATACTAAAGCGTTTGCTCCAGGCTTTGGCCGGCAGAAGATCATCCTCACGGGCATTTCTAGGCGCCACGACAACCAGATGGGTAGGAATCGCTTCCGTGTATTGATATGTAGCCCAATCGCCGTAGCGATCAGCTAGGTGGGGTGGATAGCTCTGTCTGACCGCTTCCAGATAAAGCTGTCGTCCTTCGCCTGCAAACAACATAAACCTCCAAGGTTCTGAACTCATTACATATAATGAAGGATCAGCTTCATCAAGCAACTTTCGTATAACCGACTGGGGTACTGGCAACGGACTGAATTCGCAAGTTCCTGCACGTCTCTTGCTGCTCCTTATATCTTGACTTAGACCGGTAGACATGGCAACTTCCCCTCCTCTATCTGCATGATATATCGTTATCCTTCAACTGTCTTCACATTAACCATGTTTTCTTCGGTTCAATAGCTTCCGTTCTCCAGCGATCTACCTCTTCATGGATGCGAGCTTTATCACGCGTCGTAAACTGTTCTGACTCCACCACTTCTGCTTGCGGCATGCTGTCACGTATCAAGCGAATGTAGTCCATGGAACGTATCAGAGACTGGCGTCCAGGGATGTACCTGATTTTGCGTCCTTCCAACAAGCAGTATATCTCGATCATACCCGGTAATTTTCCGAAGGCTTCCCAGCAGAATGCACTGACCATATGCTGAAACGCCTCAACTACGTTTGGATCATGGACAACCATATATTTCTGAATAAGCAGCGAATCCCAGCCTTCTGGTTGCCAGGCCGCCTGAAATATCATCGATAAATGCATGGATAATGCAGGTAACTCCGTTCTCCACTGTTCAAAAAGAATGGCTGGATGCTTCAAATCATCGTTCATTGCAATGGCGAGTGACAATTCATCCGTAATCTTGTTCTTCACATCCCAGTAATGGAGAACAGATTCGAAACCATCCGTCTTTCTGGGCCACCACTTCTCAAGTAAATACTGTACGGGTACCTCTTTGCGAACATCGGGGTCGAGACTGTAAAAAGCATTGACCGCATGGCTCACCGCATATTGTACACGGTGCCTCCATTGCAGTGGAAGACGCTGCTCAGACACTGGTTCAGGGCGGATGAATCGATGTGGGCTGCGCAGCATTTCTTCCAATCTGTAATCTTCAAGCAGACGTCCAGGAAGATCATTCCTTCCGACTGCCATCGCTGCCTGAACATTATGTCTTAACATGATCTTTAGGACACCTGTAATCCGGCAGCAGCGAAGCGTTTGCCAAAGTCACGGCATGTTTCTTTCTCCTGCTCAAGCGGACTATACTCAATTTTCAACATCTCTGGAGATACCTCCGCCCCACGCTCCTGCAGCTTGGCAGCCGCCAGATCAACTGCACCGCAGAACTGCTCATACGAGGTGTCACCACTACCAAACACCGCAGCTCTCTTACCACTCAGGTCAAGCTCATCCAGCTCCTCATAGAAATCAAGGAATTCATCTGGCAACTCCCCGTCTCCCCAGGTGTACACACCGATCATGAATCCGTCATAGTCCAATACATCAGATGCATTACAATCCGTTACGGATTTCAGGTCTGCCTCGTGGCCTCCCTGTGTAATTCCTTCCACAATCAGTTCTGCAATTTCTTCTGTATTTCCTGTCATGCTCGCATAAGCCACTAACAATTTAGCCATCTATTTTTCCCTCACTTTATTTGATCATGTTATATTCTCTCTATGAAGAAAGAATGAATTTTTGATTAACAAAATCATATGTGATAATGATTATCATTGTCAAATTAAATTTTTGGTTATCTTTGTTTTTCAGTATATGGTGCACTCCCGTCCCCCAACTGGCGTCCAAGCCCTTTTTTGTTGTACAATAGTATCCAAATGACTTTTGAAGGATGGATAAATCATTATGTACGTAGCTAAGAATTGGAAGGACTATGAAGTAATCGACACAGGAGGCGGCGAGAAACTGGAGCGTTGGGGAGATGTGATTTTACGCAGACCCGATCCACAGATTATCTGGCCCCTTGAGCAAGAAACCAATGAATGGCGTCAGGTGCATGGTCACTATCATCGCAGTTCTTCCGGTGGCGGTAACTGGGATATGAAAAAGCCCATTCCCGAGCGCTGGACGATCGGATACGAAAACCTGAAATTCCACATTAAACCTACCAGCTTTAAGCACACTGGCCTGTTCCCTGAACAAGCTGCTAACTGGAGCTGGATGATGGATAAAATCTCCAATGCAGGACGCCCTATTTCTGTCTTGAACCTGTTTGCCTATACAGGCGGAGCAACGGTAGCCGCAGCTTACGCAGGCGCTTCTGTTGTGCATGTGGATGCAGCTAAAGGCATGGTTCAATGGGCCAAGGAAAATGTTCAATTATCCGGACTGGCTGATCGCCCTGTTCGTTTTATTACAGATGATGTATTCAAATTTGTACAACGGGAACAACGTCGCGGAAATCGTTACGACGCCATTATTATGGACCCTCCTTCATATGGCCGTGGCCCTAATGGAGAGACATGGAAACTGGAAGAGAACCTATATCCTTTCCTGAAGTCATGTATGACGATCTTGTCGGATAATCCATTATTCATGCTGGTTAACTCCTACACTACGGGCATTTCCTCTACGGTTCTGCGCAACATGTTGACCATGACGATGTCTGCTCAGTACGGTGGTGACATTACTGCAGGTGAAATTGGTCTGCCGATCACACGTAGTGGTCTTGATCTGCCTTGTGGTATTCTGGGCCGTTGGGAGTCTTAATCATGTCAGAACATCGGCATGACCACGATGCGATTCCGATTCTGTTTGAAGACAACCATCTGTTAGGCATTACGAAGCCGGTCAATGTACCTACCCAGGAAGATTCATCAGGTGATCCGGATTTGCTTACATTGCTGAAGCAGGATCTGAAAGAACGATACAACAAACCTGGCAATGTTTATCTCGGGTTAGTACACCGACTTGATCGTCCTGTTGGAGGGGCAATGATTTTTGCCAAGACTTCTAAAGCAGCTTCGAGATTGTCCGAGACTGTGCGGGGACGTCATTTCCGTAAAATATATGCGGCTGTTGTACATGGCAAGTTACCTGCACAGCAGGGAACGTTAAAACACACGCTCCTGAAAGATACACGTACAAATACCGTTACTGTTGTACCTAAAGGTACGGCTGGCGGTAAGGATGCCGTTCTGGATTACCGTGTTATCGGCGAGACAGACCGTTACAGCCTCGTCCATATCGAACTGCACACCGGCAGATCTCATCAGATTCGAGTGCAAATGAAAGAAATCGGCTGCCCTCTGTACGGGGATCAGAAGTACGGCGCAAGCGTGAATAAACCCGGGCAACAGATTGCTCTATGGTCGGCGATTGCTGCTTTTCCTCATCCAGTTACTAAGGAAGAAGTTATTCTGCAATCTTTGCCTGCAAGAGAATTCCCCTGGGCAGAATGGCCCGCTGCCGTGTACCAAAAAGCTTTTGGACAACCTCAATAAGTACGTGTTCAAAAGACTGGTTTTCAGTACCGATACGATGGGATCAGAAGCGGTATTATCGAACAACCTCTATAAGTGCACAGGATCAGGTTACATCTGTCCATACAACGTGTCGTTCAGATTCTGTATCTGAACGACACGTTTTTTCATGTTTTCAGCTATATACCTAAAATACAGAGAGGAGACATCATGATGACCCCGTTTACCAAACAAGTCGTTGCGATCATCGCGGCGATTCCTGAAGGTAAAGTGATGACTTACGGTCAGATTGCAGCACATGCTGGAAGTCCAAGAGCCGCGAGACAAGTCGTACGTATTCTGCACTCGATGAGCCGCAAGGAACGTCTGCCCTGGCACCGTGTCGTCAATGCAAAAGGAGAAATCTCCATACCGGACGAACACTCGCGCATGATGCAGGAAACAGAACTGATTAGCGAAGGTGTGGAGTTTCAACTGAACGGAACCATTAATCTCAAACAGTTCGGTCATGAGCCCGATCCTGTATTTCTTATCGATCCAACGATCCAGCCCGAATAATAAAAGTACTCTCCTCCTATCGCGCACACCAAAAAAAGAGAACTCAGGCAGTTAGGGTTACCCCTTCGACTGCTAGAGTTCTCTTTTTGGTTTTATCTGATATTCGTTATGCTGTAGCCGTTGCTTTTTCCTGTTCTACAGTAACAGGCTCAACAGCTGGTTTTGTTTTCCGAATAAAGAACGCCATGATCAAAGCAACCACGGTCATTCCGGTAGCCACGATGAATGCATAGTTAACGCCGTAAATCGTTGCATCTGCTGTAGCTGCTAACATCGCTGTCTTATTATTAGGGTCAACTTGGCCAGCAGCCACTGCATCCGCCAGATGTGTTTTGAGCTTACTACTCATGATAGTAACCAGAATGGCTGTACCGATCGCACCGGCAACTGTACGCAATGTATTGGACATCGCTGTACCATGCGCGTTCAGACGTTGAGGCAATTGATTCAGACCTGCTGTCTGGATAGGCATCATCAGCATCGACATACCGAACATACGAGCCGTGTAGATAAACATCATGTAGCCGTAGGTAGTATCGATTGCCAGACGACTCAGTCCAAAAGTTGTAATTGCCGTAATGGCAAGACCTGCAACCGAAAGCCAGCGTGCGCCCACTTTATCAAATATGCGACCTGTAATTGGGGACATAATCCCCATCAATATCGCACCGGGCATCATCAGAAGTCCTGATTCAATCGGTGAGAATCCACGAATGTTTTGCAGGAAAATAGGAAGCAGAATCATACCTGCAAACATCGCCATGGTCACGAGCATATTGATAATCGTTGTTAATGTATACATGTTGTACTTGAAAATACGGAACTCAAGGAGCGGATGATCTGTTGTCAGTTGACGAATAACGAATAGAATCAGGGATATCGCACCTACGACGAGACATCCAATGACAATTGCACTGCCCCATCCATCGGTACCCGCATCACTGAATCCGTAGAGCAAACTACCAAAACCAAGTGTAGATAAAATAACGCCTGGATAATCCAGTTTAGGTCTGGACTGACGTGTTACGTTTTTGACAAAAGCAATACCAATTGCCGTTGCAATAATAGAGAATGGCAAGATGATGTAGAACAACAATCTCCAGGAATAATGCTCAACCACATAACCTGAAAGTGTAGGCCCAATCGCAGGAGCCAGAATCATCGCAATCCCCATGGTTCCCATGGCCTGACCGCGTTTCTCAATCGGGAAGATGGTCAGGAATACAACGGTCATCAGAGGCATCAGGATACCTGCACCTGCCGCTTGAATGACACGACCTACCATCAGAATGGTGAAGGTTGGACTAAGACCACAGACTAATGTACCTATGGTAAAGAGAGTCATGGCTGTAATAAAAATTTGACGTGTTGAAAATTTGGCAATCAGATATGCCGTAATCGGAATCAGTACACCGTTCACAAGCATGTAACCCGTAGTTAACCATTGGGCTTTGTTTGCATTGATCGCGAGGTCTTCCATGATTTTAGGAAGCGCTACGTTCATCAGGGTTTGGTTCAGGAATGCCACAAAGGCACCAATTAACAATGCCGCTACAATTGGGCCTTTCTTGATGTTGTCCATCGCTGAGGATGGAGCTGCAGCAGTAGTCGTACTCATATGTTGTTCATCTCTCTTCCTTCTAACTTTTCAATCATTTGACTATGAATTCTAAGTAGGTGCTCAAGGTCTTCCTTCGATATGTCCAGAATGGGTGATACTCTTTCCATCCACAAATGGTGCGTTTCCTGTTGGGCCTGTTCCCCTTTATCCGTAATCTGAAGCTTAACGGATCGGCGGTCAGCATCCGAACGTGTCCGAACGATATACTCGCCTTTGACGAGCCGCTCCACAACAGCGCTCATGGAACTGCTGCCCATATGGCATAGCTCAGCCACTTCGTTGATGCCAATGGAAGGACGCTCCCTCAGAATGGATAACACCATAAACTGGATCGAAGTCAGCTCGATCTCCTTGTTTTCATTCCAAAATGCTCGAAAAAGCATTTGATTCACTTGGCGGAACGAATTAATAATATAGAATACTTCATACGTATCAGTCATTGTTTCACCCTTTTACTTTTGGAATATAATATTTCGTACACGAAATATCAGGGGAACAATTATTTATTATAACAAAAATATTTACATAGTCAACTCTTTACATATGAATTCACAAAAATAATATTAGGACATACTAACTGTGCTACAGCCATGCCTTTACCCAACTAACCTGGACACCGTGTGTAGCATATGTAATTTGTAAATAAAATAACCATAGGGCTCCTGCATGAAACGAGCAGGCACTCCTATGGTTATTCAGAAGAATCAGCATGGTATCATACCGAAGTAGATAAGGCAGGCTCTTTGGTTTTGGGTGTTGTCATTTTGCCTAACAGATATACCAGCAATTGTTGATTGTGCATCGAAATGTTACTGAGAACAGAGTTCATGAATTCATTACGGATGGTGATTCCCCGCTCTGTCTCCATTCTTCCTTTCTCTGACAGAGATACCCACACAATACGTCGATCCTGATTATCCCGATTCCTGCGAATCAGATCATTCTTCTCCATTCGATCGAGCAGCATGGTTACAGCAGCTGGTGTAGTCGACAGATAAGGAATCAGATCCGAAGGTTTCATCTTCTGATGGTCTTCAAGTACCTCCAGTACAGCCAGCTGAGCCTCCGTTAATGAGGGTGCCAGCTCTTGATCCATATGCAATTTATAATCTTTGGTCAACCTGGACCAGCACTTGGCAAAATCGGAATTATACATCTTCCATCGCTCCTCTCTGCAACCGGTTATCACTTCACCTGCTTAAGTTTTCGCGCTCCAAAGCCGCATTCCTGCTGCCTTTTTTCAATTTCCTAGCGATCGACCGTAATCGACGAAGGTTGTTAAACTTTGCATGAATGCCCTCTTCTAATCCGCCTTCGAACAACAAAAAAAGACTTCTCGCATGACAGGATTAGCTGTTCTGCGAAAAGTCTCGTTTGTTTGTTTTTATGAAGATGATGCTGGTTGATTCTCATTGAAGTCCCTTAGAAGTTCAACGATCTCGTCCTGTTTGTCCACATGAACGATCAGCTTGCCAATATGTTTGCGCTCTGTAATCGGAACACCTTCCGAAGAGATCGGGAACACTTGGCCTTCTTTGGTCATTACAGTGATCTTACGTTGCTCTTTGCAATAGAACGCTCCAACAATACGGCTACCATTCGGTTTCACACGTTTGCCTTCTTTGAACTCGAATGTGGCAAGCCCCTTGCCTCCACGACTCTGTATAGCGTAATCCAGAAGTAATGATCGTTTACCATATCCCAGATCGGACAACACGGCAACTTCACCTTCATCTCCTTCTACCCATAGAGCCGATACAACTTCATCTGTATCTCTTAACTGAATACCACGAACACCACCGGATACACGTCCCATTGGATTAACCTCATCCTCTCGGAAACGAATCGCCATGGCTTCTTTTGTAATCAACATAATATCTTGACCACCTGTACTTAGATGTACAGATAACACTTCATCGTCCTTGCCCACTTTACATGCCGCAACTGCACCGGAACGTTTGGTAACGTAATCCTTCAGCTCCGTTCGTTTCACCTGTCCTCTTCGTGTAACGAAGACCAGACTGTGATTTGGCTCTTCAAAGGATTTCACAGCAAGCACACTTGCAATACGGTCATCTTTCGCAAGGGGAATGACATTCACAATGGCTGTGCCTGGATCTTTCCACTTGAATTCAGGTACCTGGTGAACAGGTAACAGGAAGTACTGACCTTTCCTCGTAAAGACAAGCAAGTTCTCAAGCGTATTTACTTCCAGAACCTGAGCGATATAATCGCCGTCTTTCACACCACTTCCGCTCCGTTCACCACCAGAACGTGTAAAGGACTGCATGCCTGTACGTTTCACATATCCCTCTTTGGATAACGTAACAAATACATCTTCCGCATTCACAAGTACTTCGAGATTAACCTTAAGTTCTTCCACTTCACCCTGGATCGCAGAACGACGGTCTATGCCGTATTTCTCACGAATCTCCATCAATTCCTTGCGGATGACTCCGATGAGCTTGCGGTCACTATCCAGAATGGATTGTAATTGTGCAATCTTTTTCATCAGTTCACCGAGTTCCTTCTCCAGAGAATTGATCTCCAGATTCGTCAAACGGTACAATTGCAACGTAAGGATGGAATCCGCTTGGCGTTCCGTGAATCCAAACATCCACATCAGGTTGTTTTGGGCATCTTGACGGTTCTTCGACGCTTTGATGGCCGCAATGACCTCATCAAGGATGTTAAGTGCTTTTACCAAGCCCTCGAGCACATGCGCACGGTCTTGCGCCTTCTCCAGCTCAAACCGGGTACGGAATGTTACAACCTCCCGCTGATGGGCAATGTAAGCCTCGAGAATCGATTTCAATCCTAATTGATGAGGTGCTTTATTCACAATCGCAACCATATTGAAATTATAGGTGACCTGCAGGTCGGTTTTCTTCAGCAAATAAGCCAAAATACCTTGTGCGTCCGCTTCTTTTTTCAACTCAACCACGATTCGCAGACCTTCACGTCCGCTCTCATCACGCACTTCGGCAATACCTTCAACCTTCTTCTCAAGTCGGATGTTCTCCATCGCTGTAACCAGACGAGATTTCACGACCTGATAAGGAATTTCGGTAATGACGATCTGCTGTTTGCCACCGCGCATGTTTTCAATCTCGGTTTTGGACCGGATATAGATCCGTCCCTTACCTGTGCGATAGGCATCCAGAATGCCGTCACCGCCCATAATCAATCCGCCTGTTGGAAAGTCAGGACCCTTCATAAACATCATGATTTCGTCCAGCTCAATCGACGGTTTCTCCATCACAGCGATCGAAGCATCAATGACTTCACGCAAATTGTGTGGAGGAATCTCCGTTGCAAATCCGGAGGAAATACCGCTGACACCATTAACCAGCAAGTTCGGATAACGGGATGGCAATACAACCGGTTCTTTGGCCGTATTATCAAAATTATCCTTAAACAGAACCGTCCGTTTCTCGATATCGCGAAGCATCTCCATCGCGATGGGCGACAAACGGGCCTCCGTATACCGCATCGCCGCTGCCGGGTCATCATCCTGTGATCCCCAGTTACCATGACCGTCCACGAGCATATGGCCCATTTTCCATGGCTGAGCCATCCGCACCATGCCCTCATAGATGGAGGAGTCACCATGTGGATGATAATTACCCATTACGTCCCCAACGGTTTTGGCAGACTTGCGGTAAGTCTTGTCAGGCGTATTACCTGAATCGTACATGGCGTATAAAATACGCCGTTGTACTGGCTTCAACCCATCCCGGACATCCGGAATGGCTCGATCCTGAATAATATATTTGGAGTAGCGACCGAAACGGTCCCCAACGACCTCTTCGAGAAAGGCCGGCATAAATTGTTCTGATGGACTCATTCCAAGCACCTTCTATTCTTCGTACTCTGTAAAGTCGACGTTCTCTACAATCCAGCGTTTCCGCGGATCAACCTTATCACCCATGAGCGTAGATACACGACGTTCTGCTTTTGCTGCATCAACAATCTGTACCTTCAGCATCGCACGAGTTTCCGGATTCATTGTTGTCTCCCACAGTTGATCCGGATTCATCTCACCAAGACCTTTATAACGTTGAAGCTCAACATTATTACCGAATTCCTTCATATAATTGGCCAGTTCTTCATCCGTCCATGCATATCGAACACTCGCAAGCTTACCAGACTTACGAGTAAGTTTGTACAATGGCGGCTGAGCAATATATACTTTGCCTGCATCAATTAAAGGCTTCATATAACGATAAAAGAAGGTCAACAGCAGCACCTGAATATGTGCGCCGTCCGTATCCGCATCGGTCATAATGATAATTTTGGAATAATTGCTGTCTTCAACTGCAAATTCGGTTCCTATGCCCGCCCCGATCGCCGCTGTAATGGCGCGGTATTCTTCATTTTTGAGAATGTCGGCCAGCTTTGATTTTTCCGGATTGAGCGGTTTTCCCTTGAGCGGCAGAATAGCCTGAATCTTCGAGTCACGTCCCTGTTTGGCAGAACCACCTGCGGAATCCCCTTCGACAATAAATAACTCATTTCGGGTAAAATCCTTTGATTGCGCCGGCGTTAGTTTGCCGTTCAGGTTGGAACTTTCGCTACGTTTCTTGCCTGTGCGCATATCATCACGTGCTTTGCGGGCTGCTTCTCTGGCTCTGGAGGCTTGGACCGCTTTGCGAATTAACGTTTGCGCTACCTGCGGGTTTTCTTCCAGAAACCGTTGAATATTCTCGGACACGACCGAATCCACTGCACTTCGAGCGGAAGCGCTGCCGAGCTGATCCTTGGTCTGACCTACGAACTCAACCTCTGACATCTTGACACTGATGACGGCCATCATACCTTCACGCAAATCATTGCCTTCAAGGTTTTTATCTTTTTCCTTAATCATGCTGGTACGGCGCGCGTAGTCATTCATTACACGAGTATACGCAGCCCTGAATCCGGTCTCATGTGTACCGCCACCCCGAGTAGAGATCGAGTTCACGAACGAAGCCAGCGTTTCGGTATAACCCGCGTTATACTGGATTGCCACTTCGACTTCAATGTCATCCTTCTCCGCATAGAAGTGAATAACATCATGCAGCACATCTTTATTTTCGTTAAGAAAAGCAACAAACTGGCTTGCTCCACCTTCATACATGTATTCATCCTGATTGCCCGAACGTTCATCCTTGAGCACAATTCTCAGACCCGAATTCAGAAAAGCAATCTCCTGAAGACGTTCTGCCAATGTATCATAATTAAATTGAATACCGCTCTGGAACACCCGAATATCCGGTTTAAATGTAACTTTTGTACCTGTCCGATTGGTATTGCCCAACACTTCGAGACCGGAGACCGGTTCACCGACATGTTCAATCCCTTTTTTGTCCTTCCAATACTCGAATCGCTGACGATGAATCTTGCCATCACGGAAAATCTCGACTTCAAGCCACTCGGACAATGCGTTAGTAACTGACGCACCTACACCGTGCAAACCGCCTGATTTTTTGTATCCTGATCCACCGAACTTTCCGCCTGCGTGCAAAATCGTAAACACGACCTGGGGAGTAGGAATCCCTGTTTTATGTATACCTGTCGGAATTCCCCTTCCGTTATCCTGAACCGTAATAGAACCGTCCTTATGCAGCGTGATATCGATTTTGGAGCAGAATTTGGCGAGATGTTCGTCGACAGCGTTGTCGACAATTTCCCATACCAAATGATGTAAACCTGAAGTGCTGGTGCTACCGATGTACATCCCCGGCCGTTTCCGTACCGCTACCAACCCTTCAAGTACTTGAATGTCGTCCGCGTCGTAGCCTGAAGACCCCTGTCCTCCGCCTGTCGAACCTGCCGACATATCGATTTGCTCGACCATTCATGCTCCCCCTTCTTAACTTGCAACTAAAAAAATGCCTAAAATGCAAACAGATGTTTTCTTATCCTTGTCCATTTTAATTCAAGATATCCCGTTTCGTAAAGACAAGGAATGACACAATGAGTGAAGCAATGCCCCAAACACTAAGCACAATAAGGGAAAAACCTAAATTCATACCCTCGATTGGAGGTAACCCGCCAGACAAATAATTCGGAAGTTCGAGGTTAACCATGAACAAATACTTCGCGGTCTGCCAGGACGCTGCCATACTCGTCAAGATTGTTCCTGCAATCAAAGCGGCCATCATGATAACAATACTTGCAGCAGTACTGCGCACAAGCACAGATACCATAAATGCAAGCATAGCCACAATTACACTCACAAACCAGATCAGTCCTGCCTGCATGAGCATGTACAGCCACTGGTCTACAGCATGCACTGCCGACATATCGACATCTGTTCCCACAACTTTGAATCCTGTGAAGATTGGCATGTTGAAGCCTTTATAACCAAAGACCGCACCCGATATGACATAACATATAATGTAGGCTGATACCACTATGATCGAAACAAACATAATCAGCGTAATTAATTTACTCAAAAGCACTTTCCAGCGTCTAACCGGACGCGTTAAAAGCATTTTAATCGTACCTGTCGTACGTTCACCAGAAACAAGATCTGAAGCAATAGCCATGATTAACAGTGGAATAAACAATCCAACCGCGTTGTTCATGAACTCCCGCGTAAAGGTGACACCGCCCGGTTCTTTGGGATTGATGTCATTCTCAAGATAATACTGCATCTGCTGGATATATACTGTTCTATATTTTTTGTACTCTTCAGGTACCCGATCGCTACCGAGCGAATTTTGATTGTCTGTGATGGCCTGTTGCAGTTCAAGACGCCAATCGCCGCCAAACTTGTCGCGATTATTCTCGGCAGATTTCATCTGGGCATACGTAAACATCGGTACGAGGACCGCAAGTACAATAAATATAATATAAAGCCGTTTTTTCTTCACCATCTTAATCGTTTCATTGCGGATCAGCGGCATGATATTACTCAATGGATTCACCTTCTGTCATTTTTAAGAATAGTTGTTCAAGCGTAGGCTGGATCCGCTGTACCCCTTCAACCTGTACACCAGCTTGAACCATCTGTTGCACCATATCAGGAATTCGATCTTCGTGCATCTCGGCAACCACAGCGTTGGGACCAAGGCCCGCAACAATGGTATCATCCATCACATCCGCAGGTCGACCTACCAGAGCAATGCCTGCATCCTGCAACATTTTTTTGCCTTGCTCCAGTGGTGAAACATGCCATATAGCCAACTTCGAATGATCTTCAATCAGTTCGCTTACACCTCCAACAGCAAGCACACGCCCAGCACTGATAATGGCTACTCTGTCACAGAGAAGCTGGATCTCACTTAACAAGTGACTGCTGACAAATACAGCCATACCTTCGCTGGCAAGTTGCTTAATAAAGACACGAAGTTCCTTAATCCCTTTTGGATCAAGACCATTTGTCGGTTCATCCAGAATAAGCAGACGCGGTCGCCCAAGCAGCGCTTGTGCAATACCGAGCCGTTGACGCATACCCAATGAGTACGTTCTGACTTTATCGTGAATCCGCTGATCCAGACGCACAATATCTACAACTTCCTGAATTCGTTCATTGTCCACCCCTGGTTGCATGCGAGCGAAATGCTCCAGGTTCTCCCACCCTGTCAGATATGTATATACCTCCGGATTTTCAACAATGGAGCCTACATACTTCAAAGCACGCTCAGGGTCCCGATTCACATCATAACCACAAACTTTAATTTTTCCTTCTGTTGGTTTGATCAGATCGACCAGCATCCGTATCGTAGTTGTTTTGCCGGCACCGTTGGGACCGAGAAATCCGAAGATTTCACCAGGTTTTACGTCAAATGTAACGTCCTTAATGATCCATTTGCGTCCGATCCGCTTTTTCAGATTCTGTACGGATAGGACGGAATCATACTGCTGCTCTGCCATTTAATTTCCGCTCCCTTCTGCCGGTGTATCTGCCTGGAATTCCTGTGCAATCCGAACTGCAATTTGCTCATAACCTTGTCCGTTGGGATGGAAATGATCTGACGAGAGATACTCCCCCAGATGATTTTCAAACAAATCGAATGTAGGGACCAGTGTCATCTTGTCCTCATTGTTCAAAATAGCCAGTGCAGCATCGTTCCATGCAGCCACCACTGCATTACCTGGCTTCTCCAGTTCCTTCACATCGCCAAATGGATTGTACAACCCTATGTACGCAATCTGCGCATCGGGATTAATTTCTTTTACTTTCTTCAATATCTCTTGAAGGCGCTTCGACGTTTCCGGCAAAGCCGCTGCCAGCTGCTCTGCTGTTGGCGGATCTTCCCCCTGTAGAACTTGTCCTCCCTGGAACAAATCATTTGCGCCGATCGAGAGCAAGATAAAATTGGATTGTTGTAAGACGTAACGTACGCCTTGCTCATCGAGTTTTTCCAATAAAGCATCTGTTCTCAAACCGTTTACACCCAGATTATTAAGAACCTGAACGTCATATCCTTTATCTTTAAGCAGATTCCCTGCACGTCTCACAAAACCGAGTCCTTCATCATCACCCGTGCCTCTTGCCAGAGAATCACCGATGACGGCCATCCGAATCTTGCCATCTTCCACGACAGCCGGTTCCCCCTCGATATCCTTAGATGGAGCAGTTGCCTCCTGGCCTGTCGTTAATGCGGAATCTCCCTCGGGGAAAATCACGTCTTTTATGGCGTAACCAAATCCAAATAACAACAACAAAGTTGCCAAGATGGATACTGTACTGACAGTTCTCCAGATCCATGGTGCTGAATCCAGGCTTTTTTTCTTTTTCATCATCACATCTCCACTCATGTACACCAGTCCGGGTGCTTTATAATTTATAATGACTTTACATTAAGGCGTGTCTGAAAATCCGCTTACTTCGGAGTTTTCAGACACGCCCTGATGATGCTATTCCTAAATAACATAAATGTTCTGTCGTTAATTTGCAAACTTTGGCGCTGCATTCACAGAATTCATTTTTTATATGTCATTTTACGGAAAAAAGGTTATGCCATACACAGATTTGAACTGTGTACTGGCATAACCTTGTGGAAAAGAAAATCATACTTTCTTCATTATAAATCGATTACTTACCGATAAACTCTTGTGCCCAGTATCCGTTGTAGAAACCTACACCGATATGCGTAAAGTTTTTGCTCAGAATATTGGCACGGTGACCTTCACTATTCATCCAAGCTGTAACAACTTCCTGTGGTGTTTTTTGTCCTTGGGCAATGTTCTCACCTGCATAGCTGTAAGTTACTCCGAATTGTTTCATCATATCAAACGGAGAACCATACGTAGGTGACTGGTGATCAAAATAGTTGTTGTTACTCATATCTTTTACTTTAGCAACAGCTACTTTGTCCAGAAGTGCATCTGAAGTCAGAGCGTTCAGACCTGCTTTAGCACGCTCAGCGTTCACAAGTTTTACAACTTGAGTAGCAAAGTCGGATTGTGTACTTTCGCTACCATTATTACTTGTATTGTTACCTGTATTACCTGTGTTACCCGTGTTTGAAGGATCTTTAGCCGGTGTAGTTTCCGGTTTTTCTTGAGCTGGTTGTGTTGGTTTAGCCGGTTGCTCAGGCTTAGTTGTAGGCTGAGCAGGTTTTGTTGTTGGTTGAGTTGGTTTTGTTGTCGGCTCAGCAGGTTTCGTCGTTTGATCAGGCTGCGTAGCAGGTTTCTCTACAATTTGCCCCTCGGATACGGTGTATCCATTTTGTTTGAGCCATTTCTCAATGTAAGCTTTCAAGCTGTCTGTGCTTGTAATTTTGTACGTTGTGATAGTCTTATATGTTGAATCTGCAGCAGACGCGGAAGCAGGAAGCATTACCCCTACGGCCAGTACGGCTGTCAGACTACTCGTTACGACAGTTTTCATCCATTTCTTTTTCAAATTCATTCATCTCCTTAAGATTAGTTATTACAACTTTGTAATTAATACTCTAGCAGTATATCAATTCGACAGGAGATTGTGAACCTACAAAATATGGAAAAGTAACTTTTTTGTCATTTTTTAGAGTGTTACAGATTTTACAAAAGCAAAAAAAAAAAGACATTCGGACTAAAAATGCTAGTCGAATGTCGCTTCACCATCTATTTATCATTCACCACACCAGAATGTGCAGATCAGGATATCATGAGAATTTCCATGCAATAGAAGAAACTTTATTTGTACTATAGAAGAACTTTACTGAACCGATAACCTCTCTTCTGAAAACCAATGTGCTCATAAAAAGAGTACGTTGTTGAAGTCACTTCACGGTTTGCACCCGTGACAAACAGTTGTTTACCACCTTGCTGTCTGCCCCAATCTTCGGCACGAGCCATCAGACGACGGGCAATCCCACCACCACGATGTTCTTGACCTACAATCAGGGAAGTAATTTGTGCGGCAGGTTCTGGATAGGCATGACTTTGCACACATTGCAAGCCAATCACACCAATAATTTGTTCATCCACTTCGGCAACAAGCATGCATGCGTTTGGATTGGTTTCCAAACATTCAATACGTTCTTTCATGACATTGGTTGTTGTCGGATAGCTGACCTCTCGCATCAGTCCCGTTACCGCTTCAGCATCTCGTAGCTCACACTCTCGGATCATCAGTACAGGGGCCTCAACATTATTGGACATGATTTACCTCCACTTTCAGCATATTAGCGGCTTGCACCGCTGTTTTACGAGCTTCTTCCACATCTTGACCAGCACTTAAGGCTACAGCCATTCGGCGTCCTACTTTGGTCTCAGGTTTGCCAAATACACGAATCTGAGTACGAGGAAGAGCCAGTGCTTCTTCAATCCCGCCTACAGTAAAGTCAGATGTTTCATCATTAGCCTTCAGCGTTGCTGAAGCTCCCGGTGTCAACAGATGTACACCTGTGACCGGAAAACCAAGAATTGCACGTACATGCAGCGCAAACTCGGAACTGTCTTGCGTCACCATTGTAACCATACCTGTGTCATGTGGACGAGGAGATACCTCGCTGAACACAACACCATCCGATGTGAGGAACAATTCCACTCCAAACAGTCCATACCCGCCAAGTTCATCCGTGACGGATTTGGCAATATGACAAGCTTGCTGCCATTGCTCAGGAGTCATTGCATGAGGCTGCCAGGATTCGACATAATCCCCATCCTTCTGAATATGACCAATAGGAGGGCAAAATACGGTGCCTGATACAGACCTAACGGTAAGTAATGTAATCTCACTGTCAAATTGCACAAAGCTCTCCACGATAACACGAACGGATTTGCCACGAGCCCCCGAAAGAGCAATGTTCCAGCAATCCTCCACGTCGCCCGGTGTTCGGCATACACTCTGCCCTTTGCCGGAAGAACTCATTAATGGTTTAATGACACAAGGTGTGCCAAGCTCACGTACGGCTTCCTGAAGTTGTTCCAGGTTGTCCGCAAAAAGGTAATCAGCTGTCGGAAGTTTCAATTGTTCGGCTGCAAGCCGACGGATGCCTTCGCGATCCATCGTTAGACGCGCAGCTCGGGCAGTAGGTACTACACAAAATCCCTCTTCCTCAAGCTCCAGTAAAGCTTCTGTTGCAATAGCTTCAATCTCAGGTACGATGTAATGAGGTTTTTCTTTACGGATCAATTGTTTCAAAGCTTCGGCATCCAGCATGTCGATGCAGTAAGACCGGTGCGCGACCTGCATTGCAGGTGCGTTCTCATAACGATCAACAGCGATCGTCTCTACTCCCAGTCGTTGGGCCTCAATAACGACCTCTTTTCCCAATTCTCCACTGCCTAGTAGCAGCATTTTTTTGGCTTGAGCCGTAAAAGGAGCACCCCACATGTTCTTTCCAATCCTCCCAAAGAGAAATCTTCTATATCTGTCTCTCTATTTTCGGGGTTTTGGTTAAAGATTGCAAGAGTGCTCCCTATTTTTCTTGTGAATTTTACAAGATTTTTTGTGTTTTTTCGATCAAATTTTACAATTACTGCTCACAGATTCGATACTCCTTCCATTCCTCCCAAAATTAAGGAAATGTCAAAAGAGTAGATTTTAATATTCCAGTGAACATGAATAAGCAAACAAACCCCAAGTTTAGAACCTTGGGATTTGCTTGTTTTTTTCTCTGAAAATTTCATTATGGGAGGAGACGTACGCCATCATGGGAGCATCTGGAGTCAAGTATTTTTTCGCACTATTTACAGCTAAAATCGCATCGTTGAAGGCTCCGGCAATAAGTCTGACTTTGCTATCGTGAGTTGCACAATCCCCTGCAGCAAAAACACCCGGCAGACTCGTCTGTGCATGGTGACTCATTAGAACCATTCCATCGTCCATTTCTAAGCCACAACTGGCAAGATCACTTAAATTGCTTTTATATCCATGACTAACTACGACTTCATCCACATCTAACAATACATTTTCCTGACTCTCCATATGTGTAATTACAACCTGATGGATACGTTCACCATGATTATGAAGCCGTGTGATGCTATATGGTGTTCTGACATCCGTTACATTGTTCATCTCGCTAACATTGCGTTCCATTGCACGAAACTCATTTTTTCGGTGGACGACCACTACGCTCCGTGCAAGTTGAGCAAGTTCAATTGCCCAATCTACTGCACTGTTGCCTCCTCCTGAAATGAGCACACGCTTCCCGGAAAAATGTTCTGGATTTTGCACGGTGTAATGAAGATTTTCATACTCACATTGAATCGGCTCCTGAAGCTCCAATTTCTGAATTTCTGCGATACCGCGGCCCACTGCAACAATGATTGTACGCGTATAGTGTATGTCGCCTTCAGCAGTATACAGAGCCAAAATCTCGTTGTCCAGTCGAGCGAACCGATCTACTTTGCAATTCAATTCAACCGTTGGATTAAAGGTATTCGCCTGCTGAACCAGATACTCAATCAACTTTGAACACTTCATTGGTGGCAGGCCACCCACATCCCAAATAGTTTTTTCGGAATAGGTATGCAGAAAACCACCAAGTTGGTCTTTGCCGTCAATGATCTTAACTCTCATATCACGCATCCCGGCATAAAAGGCCGCATATAATCCCGCCGGTCCGCCTCCGACGATGGTTACATCATAGATATCTTCTTCATTCATTTTAAACACACCTTGTTAATTTAGTTATGAATTCGAGATACATGTAACTTTACCCGTTTGCTTTATTTGTTTTTTGCTTCAAAAGCAGCAACAATATCATCAATGACATATTCATCGGCAAGTGGAGACATTCCCAGATTGAACCATTCCTTGCCACCCACCATATAGACGTGGTCCTGCTTGACTGCTTTCAGATTTTTCCATAACGATGAAGATAACATATCTTCAAATTTCTTTTTAATTTCCGGATTAGTCTCATCATCCAGCTGAACGATCAGATGATCTGCGTCGTATTCAGGCAGTACTTCCAAGGATACGGACATGGCAGTTTGATCTTTCGGAAAATTAGGAAGTGGATTCATTCCCAATCGTTTATGGACAAAGTTTCCTCGGTCAAGGTTCTCCCCATGAAGGACGATTTCTTTTTCCATCACTCTAATGTAGAGAACAGTCTCCTCACCAATCAGCTTATCCAATTTGGCAGCAGCTACCTTCTCCTTATCCACCAAATCCTGAATCACCTTTTCTGCCTGTTCTTCTTTGTCCAAAATTTTGGCCATATCCCGCAGTTCATCGCGCCAATCATCACGCTGTGGCAAAAGTACGGTAGGTGCAATCAGGGTAAGCTGATCATAGTCCTTTTTGGACCACCAGTCAGGAGCGATAATTAAATCCGGATCTGCCTCCATGAGGGCTTCAAAGTTAGGCGTTCTTCCTATTCCCATTTTCATCGTGTTTGCGAATGGCTCTTGCAAGTAAGAAGGAAAATCCTCATGGTAGTTCTGTACAGCGATGGGTACGATGCCAAGTGAATATAAAAATTCTGGATATACAACGGACAAACCAACTATTTTTTGTGGGTTCACCGGAATTTCAACTTCTCCCAATTCCGTGTTCACTTTTTTCACCTGACTTGTTTCTGTTGTTGAAGAATTGGCGGTACCCGCTTTTTGACCCTCGCTCGAGGATGCTTCGTTGCCTGCTGCACCGCAAGCCGAAATAATGAGCACCAACATCATGGTGCATAGTACCGTTAACCATCTGAATCTCATTCTTTATGTACCCCCTATATGGCATTTAGTTATGACAACGTCTAATTAATAATAATTATCATTATCATTTGATATAGGAGTAAGTATATTAAAATATGTTCAGGTATGATATTGACTATTCAGACTTTTTGCTATGGACGATCTTGCCATAACTTTAATATTTCATCCAACATAAGCTCATGAGTAAACGCAGTGTAGTCCAGCAGGACGCTCGACAAAAGGATATCCATTCTGCCATTCTGTACCGCTAACAACTCAAGCCATTCTTCAGACTTACGTACAGCAGACCATGTCTGCCTGGATGTCTCATCATCACCCACAATCAATAATATTCTTTCCACGTTGAGAACAGATAACTCCTTAATGGTTACTGTGCCCCGTTCCCAATAAGTCTCAACTCCTTCGGGACCCTCCATTTGCATATCAACGTAAAAAACGGAAGCAATGCTCCTTGGGCCTAACATCTGCAACGCTTCACCATAAACTTTGAGTACAACTAATCTGTCTTTTCGTATGAAATCCTCAAGCTGATCCTTTATGGTCGTTGCCTTCTCTTCATATCTTTGAAGCCATACCTCTGCAATATCAGACCTGTCCAAAAAGCTTGCAACATATCTCAAATGTTCTCTCCAATCGCCTTTTTCCCACGGGAGGTCACACACAGGAGCAATGGAATGAAGCTGTCTTTGCAAATCCTCAGACTCCGTCCCAACAGTAATAATATAATCAGGTTTAACTAATCGAAGCTGTTCCAGCCAGGTTGTCTCACTCTCTGCGAGTGGCATAACTTTGTCCGTTTCATATTTACGTCGGTAATAGTATGTCCACGGATGACTTGCCGGCGCGGCACAGGGGATGATCTGCAATGCAAGCAGTATACCAATGCTCACAGAATGAATTGCAGCAATTTTTTGTTTGCTATTACGTATAAACGCTGCTGGTGGAATGCCAGAGATTTGCTTGAACTTACGCCGGAAATACGTCTCATCCTGATAACCCACGTACGATGCCACATCCTTGAGTCGATAACTGTGATCATTTCTCATTAAGATCTGGGCTTGTTTAATTCGATATAGCGTTAAATAGTCAACAGGACTATAACCATACCTTTTCTTGAATAAACGCATGAAATGTCGAGGGCTCATTCGTGCCACATTTGCTAGTTCCTCAATGGTTAATCTCTTCGAATAATTCTGCTCCATGTAACCTTTGACATGTTCAATTGGTGAAGCCAGGTCCGTCTTTTCGGTAAAGGCCACATCGTAAAACATGGTATACAACAGTTCCTGAAAACGAATCTGACCATAGTACCTTTGCAAACCATCCTTCTTCAACGTGTGGTGGTAAATCATCTGACAGATCACGCCAACAGCAACGGGTGAAGATGAGCTGACCTCGCCATTTACTTCATTACGTAAAAGTTGCTTCATCATATCCAGGGCTGTTCCACCCTCCTGCTCCAGTGCGTACATGACATCAAAACTCATGTGATACACGCCTCTTTCATCCAACGAATGCACATTTGCCTCAACCAGTTGCCCCGGGAAGCCTACATACAGTCCGCCCGCCTTCAATTCGATGAAACTGCCATCTATCTTTAACCACCCTTGCCCACTGGCTACAAATAATAACATGTATGTTTCAATGAAGTGTTTCCTCAGAAGCCACTCCGTCGCAGGATCACTCGTATAATTCACGTGAAGGAGTCTAAAATTCATATGATCCAGGTGATCCAAATGTTTTGAATTTATTTCGTTGTTGTCCATCTGCATTGATCTCCCTCCAGCCATGAACGATTGTATTGATTTCATTCTTCAAAAATATAACATACCACACTAACGAATAAAAAAAACACTCCGGCTATCCTCTAACCTGTCTTCAATGAATAAGATGCACTTATTATTGAAGGATCAGGCTAAAAAACACCAGAGTGTTATAAGTTCATATGTGTTCAGACGCTTAACAGGCGTCCGAAGGTTTCATCACAAAAATCTGTATTGAGCTTCTATTAATCCATTATAGACGCCTTGTTTTTGGATCAGTTGCTCATGGTTACCCTCTTCTTTAATTTCACCATGATCCAGGACGATAATGTTATCTGCATTCCGGATGGTTGAGAGACGGTGAGCGACCATAAAGGACGTTCTTCCCTGCAACAGCACCTTCAACGCTTCCTGGATTTTAAGTTCTGTCTCCGTATCAATACTGGCTGTAGCTTCATCCAGGATCAGTATGCGTGGATCAGCAAGCAGCGCACGGGCAAAGGATAACAGTTGTCGCTGTCCCATGGATAATACGTTCCCGCGTTCCTCTACTTCAGTATCATATCCGCCAGGCAGCTTCATGATGAACTCATGTGCATTGACTGCTTTGGCTGCGTCCTCCACCTCTTCATTCGTTGCGTCCAGTCGTCCAAATCGAATATTGTCACGAATCGTACCCGAGAAGATGAAGGTATCCTGTAATACAATGCTGATCTGGCTGCGTAAACTCTCTACCGTTACATCCCGCACATCCTGTCCGTCAATGGTGAGACGTCCGCCGGATATATCATAGAAACGACTGATCAGATTGATGATCGTACTTTTACCTGAGCCCGTATGACCAACAAGTGCAATCGATTGTCCCGCAGCCGCTGAGAAGCTGATCCCTTTCAGCGCCTGTCTGCCCTTCTCGTATTCGAACACCACATTTTCGAATGCGATATCTCCTTTAATAGAAGGAAGTGGCTTGGCACCTGGTTTATCCGCAATACTTGGTTTTTCATCCATGAATTCGAAGATACGCTCCGATGATGCCATTGCAACCAGCAACTGATTGTACATCTGTCCCAGACGGTTGATTGGGTCCCAGAAGTTGCCGACATAGTTGGCAAAAGCGACAAGTAATCCCACAGTCAACTGATCATGTTGAATCAGGTAAGCACCAAACCAGAAGAGAATCAATGTACCGAATCCGCCGGTAATCTCAATCAGCGGTCCGAAGCCCTGGTTCATCGCTGATGCTCTATCCCATGACTTTTTGCTGGACAGGTTCATGTTGTCAAAATACTTCATGTTCTCTTTTTCCTGTGTGTAAGCCTGAGTCACTCGAATCCCTTGAATGGATTCATTCAAGTGGGAGTTAATCCGAGAGTTCTTCATGCGCACATCCTGCCAAGCCCGACGGATCAGCACCCGCAGTTTGGTCGAGATGATAAACATGATTGGCACCGTAATGATCACGGCAAGACCCAGTTTCCAGTTAATCAACAGCAAGATCACAATGATCCCGAGCAACTGTACGCAGTCAATCATGACGTTAACTGCACCGTTCGTGAATAGATCCTGAAGGGAGTTAATATCATTCGTAACACGTACCAGTACGGAACCTGCTGGTCTTTTGTCAAAAAAGTTAAAGGACAGCTTCTGGATATGCTTGAACAGATCCGAGCGAAGATCATAAATAACACGCTGTCCGATAATGTTTGTCAATTTGATCCGGTACGTATTGGCAGCCCACTGGATGAGATACAAAACAAATATGGAGCCTGCAATAAGATAAAGCATAGTCATGCTTGGTAACCCTGTCGCCGGTGCGATGGCACGGTCAATCGCCAGACTGATCAGAAAAGGTACGGACAATTTTGTAATGGTACCCAAGATCATCATTAGAATAACGAGTGGCAATAGTTGTTTCGCATAAGGTTTCATGTATGCAAACAAACGTCCAAATTCTTTCCAGTTAAACGGTTTTTCAATAATTTCATCATCCTGATACACAAATCGTTCATTCAGTTTCTTCTCAGAGGCCACTTTTGCCTCGCGCCTGTCTGCTATCGTTTCGGCACTCATGAATTCACCTGCTCCCCAGCCTCCCGCTTACCGCGGGCAATATAATCTGCATATTGAATTTTATAAACATCCTGGTATGGTCCAGGCACTTCAATGAGTTCGGTATGTTTGCCACGTTGTACCACGCGGCCTTCATCGAGCACCAGAAT
Organism: Paenibacillus sp. BGI2013; assembly: GCF_002843485.1. Lineage (NCBI taxonomy): Bacteria > Bacillati > Bacillota > Bacilli > Caryophanales > Paenibacillaceae > Paenibacillus > Paenibacillus sp. BGI2013. Next base: position 478,371 of record NZ_PJFA01000003.1, on the reverse strand, counting down.
CTCATCTGCATGTCGTAGTGAAGATATACGGTGTGCAATAATAAATGTCGTTCTGCCGCGCATAACTTCCTGGAAACCGGACTGAATTTCGTGTTCTGTCTCCATGTCCACGGCGCTGGTTGCATCATCTAGTACCAGAATTTTCGGATTTTTCAGCAAAGCCCTTGCAATCGCAATCCGCTGTTTCTGTCCACCCGATAAACCCATACCGCGCTCACCAACCACCGTGTCATATCCATCCGGGAACTCCATAATGAAGTCATGAGCCTTGGCCAGCTTGGCTGCACGGATGATCTCATCCATGGTGACATTCTTAAGCCCGTAGGAAATATTATTGCGAATGCTGGATGAGAACAGGAATGTTTCCTGGAAAACAGAAGCGATCTGACTCCGCAAACTGCGGATGCCTATGTCTTTGATGTTTTTGCCATCCAGCTTGATCGTTCCCGAGTTGACGTTATATGCACGCATCAGAAGCTGAATGATGGTCGATTTACCTGACCCTGTACCCCCGAGGAAACCGATTACAGAACCGGGTGCAGCGTCAAAATTAATATCGGTTACCGCTGGCATTTTGTTGCCGTAGGCAAAGGTAACGGATTCAAATGTCACATGACCGTTCACCTGGTCTGCTTCCACAATGACCGGATCTTGCGTTTCTTCCACATCCACTGGCGTATTCAGCAGTTCGAGCACCCGTTCACCTGAAGCTTTGGATTGCGTATAGTTGTTGATATGGAACCCAAGGTTCCACATTGGACCGATTATGTACCAGATCAAACTGAAAAAGGCAACGAGTTCACCAAGTGTCAGCGTCTTCTGTATAACCATTCTTCCACCGATCACCAGCAACAGCACGATACTCACCGAAGCAAGAATCTCCATGATCGGAAAATAGCGACTCCACAATGTTGCGGCATGAATCTGATTTGTCTTGTAACGCTCATTACGTATGGAGAATTTCTCCACTTCATAAGGCTCACGTGCAAAGGATTTTACCGTACGTACGCCAGTGATATTCTCCTGTACCGCTGTTGTCAGTGAACTGAGCGCCAGCCGCATCTCCTGAAACGCAGGGTGAATTTTGGATTCGAATCTCAGCGCAACGAAGGCAAGTAATGGGATGCATATGAGTGTGAACAGCGTAAGCTGCCAACTCATGGTCATCATCATGATTGCGCCGAATACGACCATGAAAACCATGTTAAGAATCTGGGCGAAACCAAATCCGATAAAGTTACGGATGGCTTCCAAATCTCCCGTGAGGCGGGACATCAGATCACCTGTCTTGGCCGTATCATAATAACGGAAGGATAAAAATTGAAGCTTTTCGTAACATGCATTACGAAGTCTGTACGCCAGGAAGTTACCCAAGCGTCCTCCAAAAAAGCCATGTAAAAACTGCATTCCCGCTTTCAAAATAACTACACCTAACACAGTCAAGGCAATTATGGGAACGTCTTCAAAAGTTCGCGGAACAATGATGTCATCAATCAGTATCCTCAGCATGTACGGATACACTAACCCAAGTGCGGTCGCTAAGGCGAGGAACAAGATTGATACAAATAAATACGTTCGCTTTTCCCAAAAAAAGGTTTGCAGTTGCCTAAGAACATCCATGTTTCTCCTCCTCTTATGTCGTTCAAAAATACTATGAACATTTATGAAGTTTATCACCGTACCCCATTCGCGGCAAAGCGAATAACAGACCATATTCTGCCTGCTTTCAGCTTATTGACGCATTAACGAAGGTAAATACCCACCTTTCAATCAAATGTTTGAATATTCTCTTTATTTCAGGTTGTTCGTACCAAAAAAAGGCTCCCTATATGCCTTTTCGGCAGGGGCCTTTTTGGGTTGATTTTCGCAACATTTTCAATGTGTTGCTGTATCATTCATTTTGTTTTACAAAGACTTCCAGAGAATACGCGTTATGCCGTGATTTTAACTGCGTTCAATCTGTTCCAGTTGGTTAGACAAGCTGGTCCATTGCTCCGCCGGAATTCCGCTCTCCAGTGTATCTTGAATTCCACTCACCGCCTCGTCCAGACGTTCTTCCAACTGACGGGATTGGTGTTGCAAGGATTGACAAATCTGGTTGTCATAAAACTGAATCAGTTTGTCTTGCGCAGCAGGAAGAACTTCAATAATCATCTGTTTGAGGACAGGATCAAGTGCCTCCTGTAACCGCTGACGTCCATCTCCTTCGAAGAACTGTTTCGGATTGCGGAAATAATTCAAATAGCTTTTCCATCCGGACGGTTCTTCCAGACGAACTTCTTCAAGCACAGGTGTACTCCAGCGTTCGTTCAGTGGCAGTGACACATCCACGCCTCCAGATAACTGTCTCACCTCGTCTATACAATCCGTAACTTGCTTCATCAGCCAGGTCTGACCTGCCTGTTCAAGTCTGAGGGTGGTAGCAAGCAGTTCCTGCTCCAGTTCAATGGCAATCATGCGTAACAGTTCACGTCCACAGGCTGCAAAAGCCATCTTCAGATTGCCCCGATCCTCCCGAAGTACGGATGGATGGAATGCTTCTGCCATGAATAAACCAAGGCGATAGGCAAGTCGCTGCCGCACATGGAACAGCAATTCTGCTGTTTCCTGTGACAGTTCTTCCTTCATGGATCTTGCTGCAAGTTGCTGTATGCGCTGGCGTGACTGTCCCTGGATCGTCTCCAGTTCATCCCGCCGTTGCTGCAATACTTCCTCCCCCTGAGCCGCATCTTCCGCACGCTTCTTCAGCCGCTGAATGACACGTGCCATCTCTTCGGAAGCTCCACCTACAGCAAGATCGGCTAATTCTCTGCCTGCAAATTGGTTGAACTCTTCCTCAAAACGGATAAAACCGGATTGCTCAAGCAACTTCGAATCACCTGCCATCTTGCCTTCCATCGCCAGTATGCTAGATACCGGGAAGAGTCGTGGTGCCCGAATTCCGTTACTGCGCAGTTGGGTGCTCACATGATCGAGAACCTGCTCCAGTTCTTCCTCAGAGGAAGACAAGTCACTGGCATTCACAACAAAGAACATCTGATCCATGGCAGAACTATCTTTAACACGTCCCAACTGATTCAGGAACTGGCGATCTCCTTGGGAGAAAGCATGGTTGTAATACGTTACAAAAATGAGTGCATCCGCATTCTTCATATAATTGAAGGTTACACCCGTATGACGAGCATTCACGGAGTCTGCTCCTGGTGTGTCTACCAATACAATGCCTTGTTCAGTCACATCGCAACTGTAATAGAGATCGATACTGTCTACAAAACAGGACTTTTTCTCGTTTGCGACAAAGTTACGATAACCGTCCAGATCCACCAGCACATCCTGACCTAACTGGTCCGCTGTTTCTTCCCAGCCGGCTGCTGCCGCCTGTAAAAAGCTGTAATGCGGGCGCCCAGCGGGGTGTACATCCTGTGGTGAGAGGGAACGTACTCGCTTTTGCCACTCCGCTCCAGGCTCACCCAGTCCGAGTAACCGGAAGGAATAGCCGAGGTCTTCCTGGAAGGCGTCCCGGGTCTTCATGCGGACCCGGGCTGTTCCATGCTCCGCGCCCCCGGCAGGAGCCATGATTCGGTTAATCGCCGCTGTTGTTGGATGCGGCGAGACGGGTAGTACAGCTTCGCCCAGCAACGCGTTGGCGAAGGAGGATTTGCCGGCGCTGAATGCTCCGAACAGCGCCAAAGTGAACGTGCCGCCCGCAAGCGAAGCCGCGCGTGCACGCAGATACCGTACCGCCGACCCCATGGCGGGGTACGGCTCCACCAGCGCAGCAGCGGCTTCAAGCCGTGCCGCTGCTGCGTCCAGGCGTCGGCGGCGTTCAGCGCCAGCCGCCGACGATGGCCCAGGCACCGCCGCCGCGACTGCGCGCTGCGCTGGCGGTGCCTCTTGCGTCTGTGGCTGCGCAGCCACAGACGTTGACGTGCCCGCATGCGAACCGGGAGCTTCGCCCGGTTCTGGCACCGCGGGCACGTGCGGGCCCTTCACCTCCGGCAATAGCCCGGAGGGGAGGGGGCCCGCATGGGGCAGCAGGCTGCGCAGCCCTGCTGCCTCTGCGGCGGCGCTGCGCTGGAGCGCCGTGTAGCGCGCCGCCGCCGCGGATTGCGCCAGCAGCGCTGCGCGGCTGGCGTCCAACGCCTGAAGCGCGGCTTCGCCTCGCGCTGCCAGCGCTTCCAGCATGCGGTCGGCCAGCATCATGGCCGACCTGCGATAGCGGGCCTCAATCTCGCCCCGCACATCTTTACTGAACTGAATCACATACTCTGGAGATACCTCTGCACTGGCACTGCGTTTCATCTCCAATAGTGCTTCATCTACAGCAGGCAGCTCCGTATTAAGCGCCTGCTCCCACTCCGCTCCCCATAGCTGATGGGATTCACCGAGCTGTCTAAGCATCGTACGAATATGTACCTCAACTTGTCCGGAAGCCTGATCCTGTAACAGTCTGACCAGCTCAGAAGCACGGCGTTGTTTCTCCTGCTCGGTTTTGCCACCAGAGAACAATAAGCCTACCCTGAAACCTGGTTTGCAGCTCTCCAAATAGGCGGCAGCCGACGCACGAATATCCGCAGGTGTAAGATTTGCATTTGCCAGAAGTGGTTCCAGCTCTGCCCGGAATTTCTCGCGCACTCGCGAAGGCCCGGTACGAATGTCTGCTGCTTGTTGATCAAGAAGCTCCAACTCTCGTTCCAAACGTTCAATTCCTTCCTTGCCACCAATCTCATCCAGCAGGGAATTCTCTTCGTCTTCACGTTTCTCCGCTTCTCTCGTCAGATGTTGCTCCGTTACATGACTGGCCGAACTTGCCAAACTGTGCGTAATTAACGCTTCCTTCTCTTGCATCATGTGTCCAATGAGTTCCGGAAGCACATCCCACTGGTTGTAGCGATGCTGCTTGTCGCGGAGGGAAGTAAACAACAGTCCGTCATATCTGACTTCCCAGGCCGCAAATATAGCTTCGACACCTTCGGTATATTGGTCAAAAGAGAGCTCACGCTCCCGATGCTTGTCGATCTGGTTCACGATCAAAAACAGCGGTTTGCCCCAATCCGACAGACTCTTGGCAAATGAAAGGTTTGTCTCGGACTGGACATGATTATAATCCATGACATAGAAGACCACATCGGCCAGATGAAGCGCTGAGTGGGTTGCGAGACTATGTCCGCGATCTGTTGAATCCACACCTGGTGTATCCAGCAGGACAGCATCATCTTTCAGCAGAGGAATATCATCCCATACCTCAATCGAGCTGTAAGCTCCACCATTTTTGCAATACGCCTCCAATTCCTCTGGAGAAACTTCAAGTGTCCCTGCTCCATTGTCAGCGCTTACGTTTGGAGTAGTATAAATAAGCGCTCTTGGCTTACCATTACGTATGGATACCACATTCGCACTTGTTGGCACGGGACTTGAAGGCAGCACCCGCTTACCGCATAAACTGTTGATGAGACTCGATTTGCCTGCAGAGAAATGACCACAGAACGCAATCGTCAGATGTTTCATTTCCGCCTTGCTGATTAAATCCGTTATAGCCTGTACAGCCGTATGGTCCCCTGTCTGCTCCATCGCTTCACGCAGCGGAAGCAGAGGTTTGGCCATTTCTTTTGGGTAATCTGTTCTGGACATGACTGGCCTTCCCCCTGGCTCCTCTAATTTGACATCCGTTTCGACGTCTATCTCTTTTACAACATTTATTTTAACATTATCAAGTTTGAATTTGAACGATTGGAATTAAATATACATAAATGAACGTATAAGTCCTATAATCTAAAAAAAATAAAACCGAACAAGTCGGTTTTATCTGTAATACGTTTTATACTCGGTATTTAGCAAATGCTTACGCCAAGTGTCTGTTGCATGAATGCGATGCGATCATCTTAACCACAACGATCATCATGACATTAATACAACAGAACCAATAGTGTAATCACTTCTTATGAAACTGCGTTCTCCATGGAAGGCAGCAAGATTTCAAATACTTGTCCATGTTGCAGAATTGTAATGTCTCTGCCTTTGTCTCTCATAACAACAACTTCTGGTTTAACGGACATACGCTCCAGATAATGTTCAGGTACGTCGCCAGAGTGGCTTACTGTGATGCCTTCTACTTCTTTTTCTTCATTTTCAGCCATTTCCTGTTCAACGATTTGTTCAAAGATATCGGAGAAGGCCTCAAAATTGTCAGTGTACACGGAAATGCATTTCATGATTATTCATCCTTTTCTGCTCATTAATTTATTTTTCGTTTTCGGGTGGTGACACGTTCCTTATCTTTCCTGATTTGGGACGTTTTCATACGTTTTTTCCCTTCCCTGCATATGTCCAGCAATGGACAGATATGACACGCAGGGTTCTGTGCCTTGCAATGGTAGCGTCCAAAAAATATAAACCGGTGGTGAGTTAAAGTCCACTCGTCCCGGGGTACGCGCTTCATTAGTTTCTTTTCGACTTCAAGTACGGAGTCATCCCAACCTGCAAGCGCCAGCCGCTTGGATACACGTTCAACATGAGTATCTACCGCAATTGCCGGTACTCCAAACGCATTGGAAACAACTACATTCGCGGTTTTCCGCCCGACACCTGGTAGCGTCACAAGCTGATCATGTTCCTGCGGTACATCACCGCCATACTGCTCTATTAAAATTCGGCACATGTTCTGAATATGCTTGGCCTTGTTCCGGTACAAACCGATTCGCCGAATATCCTGTTCCAACTCTTCGAGAGGAACTGCCAGATAATCTGCTGGGCTTCTGTACTTTTGGAACAAATCTGCAGTTACCTTGTTCACCGTTTCATCGGTGCACTGGGCAGACAAAAGGACAGCTACCGTCAATTCAAATGCATTGCTGTGATTTAATTCGCAATGTGCATCAGGAAACATTGCTTCCATAGTTTCGAGTATATGTCTAACCGTCGCTGCATTCATGAAGAGCTACCTCCCACAAAATGACTCCACTCTGCGGAGCCTTACTTCGAAGCTTCATCCGAGTACTTTGCGGGGACCTCAAAAAGCTTGCAAAAAAAACGTCTTGATGCGGGAAAGATCCCGTATCAAGACGGTCATTCTTTTGATCCTCGAAAAGAAACGATTACTGTTTTTGAATCTCCAGAATAACATTGTTCAGGAGATACAATACAATATTATCATTATCTCTGAGAGATTGCACGCTTAAAGTATTGTCACCCTGGTGAACAAATACACTTGATCCGAGTGCAAAACGATAGTTTGTATCTGCTGTCGTTTCCCGTTTAACCAAAATCTGGTTACCCACGCCATCATAAGACCAGAATTGTTTGCTCATAACAGTTAGTACTCTGAAGCGTGTGGAATTATCCGTATCTTTTGTCATTTCCACACGATCTCCGACCGTAAGACTAGTCAATGAAGTTAATGTGGAGCCAGATTTTACGACTTTAACAGAACCGCTAACAGGCACGGTTTCAGTCTGGCCGTTAAACTGTTTGAGCGTTACAGATGAAGCATCCACCGCTGTAACTTCAGCCAGCGTACGCTTCACGACTTGAACCGCTTTTGGCGTAGCTCCTTCAAACGTTACATTGATCAGGTTGCCTGCTGTCAGTTGTGAAGGCGTGATCGTCTGACCACTCTCTCCTGTCAGTACCGCTTGATCCACGTAGAACTGACTTGTCAACAGATCGGATTTTACTCGAATACGACTATTTGCTTCCAAGGCAACCACTTCGAATTGAGCCACAGTGTTCAGTGCAACCTTCTGCACTACATCCTGATTTGCTCCAAGCGTTACGGTCACTTTGTCACCAATCTTCAAATCTCCCAGACTTGCGCCCGATTTGTTATAGATCTCAACCGTAGGTGCTGTAGTATAAGGCACTGTAATCGTCTGATTACCAGACAACACACTGATTTTTCTGCCCGTTGTGTCAATGTTGCTGATCGTACCTTCATACTTGTAAATCACTTTAACGGACAACGCACGTGTTCCCACATAGGTCAGATCCAATTTGCGACCATCATTTAAAATCGACTCCAGACCAGCGAGTGTAGGTTTGGTCGTATTGTAATCCAGTTTGGTTTTCTCATCCAATGTAAATACAAACGGTTTTTTGTTGTTGTCCAACACGGTAAGTACCTTTGTTTTGCTGTTGTAAGATACAACCGTTACTCCGTTCATAGGTTCCATTTGACGTCCAATCACCTGAATACGCGTTACCTGGTCGTCAGAGTTCAATGTCAACTCCACCTGATCCCCGTTCGTTGCATCCGTGATGAGATCATTCAGCGTTGCATCCTGAATGCCATTGATAATAACTTCCGGCTTTTCAGTCAGCAGTTTCGCCTCAAGGGAACCCCCTTCACGTTTGAACGTTAACGTGGACTGGTTACCACCGATCTCAACCAATGTTCCGCGCACAGATTGCTCCACACCTTGAGACAATGTAATAGTTTGCAAAACGCTGTCCTTTACGGTGTATTTCACGGCACTGCCGGCTTTGAGATCAGCCACTGACATGATACGGTTTTGATATGTGATAAGCAGATTGTCATTGTATGCAAACTGTTCTGTAGCACCCGCTGCATTGACAAGTTTGATCGTTTTGCCAGAAGTGGATACTTCAGCAATTACGCCATTGTCACTCTTGTTAACAATGCCGGATTTCACACGAATAGCAACTGTTTTTTTGTCAGTCGAGAACGTCTCACGCTGTACTTCGATGATGCTATCTGCCGTAATATCGGACAGTTTGATTGCATTACCATTCTGATCGATGAATGCAGTTGCCTCATCATAACTGTACGTTTCGTAATTCTCGCCCACAAAGATACCAATTTTATTACCAGACAATGAACGTGCAAATGTACCTTCAACACTTTCCACCTGCGGTGTAGCATCAACAACTTCTACATAGGAAGCCCCACCTGCAGAACCTACAACCATAACTTTTGTATACAGCTTCACATCTGTGGCGGAAGCACGAGTTTCACTGTCTTTCGTAAAGTAAGGCGTACTGCTGTTCACTGCGAAGTTAACGGCTTTGCCGTCCACAACCAGCGTGATCTGCCCATCTTTCAATCCTGTCACATAACCCGTGGATGTGTTCGGGTACGTTGTATCCGTTAACGATTCACCACGACTGAAGAAGGTAGCCAGTTGAGCACGGGTTACGGAACCACTTGGATTGAATTTGTTGCCTTCCACACCTTTGGCCAGATCCAGGCTAACAGCCAGATTGACATAACCTTTACCACTTTCGGAAATACTTGCATTATCAGCAAATCCGGTAGATTGATTGTTTTGTGCCTTTGCTTCAGCATCCTTGTCCAATGAACGGATTAACAATTTGGTAATCCATTCCCGTGAAGCTGGTTTTTGACCCCAGGAGGTCTTGGATACATCCACCGTTGATTCTTCCGTTTTGTCAATCAGTCCCAGTTGAAGTGCCAGCGCGACATATGGCTTGAAATAATTTCCCACTTCCATGTTTGTCGGTAATGCCGCAGCCGTGTCGGTATTCAACTGGCCCTCTTGATTCATAAAACGAATTGCCATCGTTACAGCTTCTTGCTGTGTTACCGCGTCTCCTGGACGGAACAGGCCGTTGTTACCGAGAAGAATACCTTGATATGCCAGTTTGTACACATGTTTCTCAGCCCAGTATCCGACCTTGATGTCACTGAACAAACCAGTTGGTGCAGCCGTATTTGTTATTGCAGCAGTCTGACCCTGCCCCGTTTCTGTTGATTCTGCTGCCATGGCAGCTCCGCCGGCGCTAAGGGCCATCATGCCTGCAAGCACGGCTGATACTACTTTTTTAGAGTGTGATGTATGGTTATATTTAAAAGTCACCTATGATTCCCCTCTCTCATGTAAAACGACCCATATTCCGTGGATTCACGGTACAACAGTATGCTGTACAGCCTATTCGGATCTTGTCATTGGATGTTCAAGATCCACATGGCCCATCAGACTCTCTGTCTGCTGACCATCCACCAGTAAATCAAGTGATTTTACTTCATCAAACTGGAAGAACGTTTGTTTTAGAGCATCCAGTGCATAAGACTCTCCACCTGCTCCAAGACGTGCCGTATCTGGCATATGAATATCCAGCGTAAGAGCTCCATCCTTGAACTGAACAGACTTCAATTCAATTTCTTTAGACCACAGCGGAACCAGTTTAGCGTCTTTGCTCTGTTGCAGTGATTCAAAGGCAGCTTTATATTTGGCATCATCCGATGCGTATGAAATCTCTGCCGAAGCTTTGTGCAACTCCAGTTCTTCTTCATCCGTATAGAATACAGTGATCGTTTTCTTTTCATTACTTTCGGAAGTTGCCGGCTTCTCCGTAGACGTTTCGCTTGGCGGAGTAGTTGTAGTCTCTTCCTCCGAACTGCCTTCCGTCGATTCTGTAGGCGTTGTATTCTCTTCAGGCTCAGCAGTTACCGGTTCAGTAATTGTTTCGCCTTCAACCTCGGTTACATTGTTTTCAGTTCCTGCGCCTTGCGTCTGATTCGGAGCAGCTGTTGGCTTGCTTCCACATCCAGCAGCAACTGCCATAACCGTTACCAGCAAGGCTGCAATCCATATTTTCTTGTTCATTCTAACTCCGCCTCCTCAACATAAGGGCTTGTCCCTTATTTAATTCCCAGATACTCCTTGATTCCTGCAACAATCCCTTTGGCAACACTGTTCTGGAAACTCTCAGTGAACAGGGCTGCTTCGTCGCTCTTATTGCTAAGGAATCCACCTTCCAGCAGAACTGCTGGCATTGTCGTTTCACGGGTCACATGGAGACTTGCCGTTTTCACTCCACGATCTTTCAGTCCGGAAGACTGTAAAAGATACTTGTGCATCACTGTAGCAAGTGCTTTGCTGTTGGAGCGTGTATAGAATGTCTCTACACCGTTCGCAGCAGTAGGGCCACTGTTAGCATGAATGGAGATGAAAATATCCGCTTTTATGTCTTGTGCAATCTTCACACGTTCTTTCAATGCCAAAAATGTATCATCGCTGCGCGTTAACACAACGTCAATTTTGGATTCTTTTTTCAACAAGGCTTCCACTTTCAGAGCCATTGCCAGATTGAAGTCTTTTTCACGTTTACCAGTTACACCGATTGCGCCAGGATCCTGATCTCCGTGACCTGCATCGATAACGACAACTTTTTTGCCATTATTACCAACTGGAGGGGCAGGTGTACCACTTTGATTGTCGAGGTTAATCATAACCAGTCCAGAATCATTTTGCACACTGTACCCTTTTGAACTGGACAGATCGATTACAAAACGAATTGTAGATGGACTGTTGCTGTATAACGAGTAACGAATCTTCGACACATCCGGATAGCCGCTAACGACGAGTTGTCCATTCTGGTTGCTGTCTAGAGCCTGTCCTTCACTGAATGAATCAGCAAATGCGGTATTCGGCAAGTCTATAACGATTCGATCTGGTCCTGTCATCGTGAAGACGTTCGGCTTCGTACTTCCGCTTGTTGCAATCATGAAGCGGTTGTCGCTGAAGCTGATGCCGTTCACCAGTACAAGACCTTCTTGATCCGATCCTCCGCCTTCATTGCCAGAGTTCGGAGGTGTGGTTGTCCCGTTTCCGGAACCTGAATTCTGGGTAACTAATGTTACCGTCTTCGTGGTATTGTTCCAACCCACCTTAAGACCCATTTCCTCACCAATAAATCGGAGAGGTACGAGCGTAGTACCATTTTTCACGAGTGGCGGGGCATCCAAGTTTACGTTACTGCCGTTCACCGTTGCCGTCTTCTGTCCAACAATCATCTGCATGGCAGTGTTGTCTTTGCTAATAGTCACTGTTTGCGTTTGCTGCTTCCACTCCACGCTATATCCAAGATTTTCGGACACAACCCGGATCGGAACCATCACCTTGCTGTTGATAATTTCCGCTTTTGTATCCGATGGCTGTACGATTTCTTTTCCGTCTAGGATAATTTTCGTGTCTGTTGCTGCGTGACTATAGCCCGGGAATACGAGCCCAAAGACAAATAACAGTACCAAAAAACCGAACTTCTTCATCCTTCACCCCTACCATTCTCATATTTTTTTGCCGCATGTTGTCATTTTCCAACTCCGACTGACCGCTTGGGCATTACCAGACACCTATTAGACGCCCCTCGCTCTCAAAAGTTGCGAATATATTCCAACATAACAGAAAAAAAACGTTGTCAGATCAAGCTTTTTTTACATTTTAATGTCTTGTTTTTTCCTTATTTATCAAATATACATCTCTAAACAACGTAATACCCTAACCTTCATATTTGCGCACAATTCAATTTATAGTCCCAAAAATTCAACAATTCCGTCCACAATCGCCTGTGCACATTTGTCCTGGTATTCTTCCGTGAGCATGACTGCTTCATCTGTAGGGTTACTTAAAAAACCAAGTTCAAGTAACACAGCAGGCATGGTTGTTTCACGCGTCACATGCAGACTAGCCGTTTTAACCCCACGATCCTTGAGTCCTGTTACCGGTAACACATATTTGTGAAGAGTGTCAGCCAAAGTTTTGCTTTCTTTACGACTGTAGAGCGTTTCAATGCCGTTTGGTACCGGTGTAGTGAATTTGTTTCCATGAATGGATACAAAAACATCTGCCTGATTCAATTCAGCAATATCCACACGCTGTTTGAGCGAAAGTTCTGTATCATCCTGGCGTGTAATGACCGTTTGAATATTTGGGTATTTTTGAAGGGTTGCCTGTACCTTCAGTCCTACAGCCAGATTGAAATCCTTCTCATAAGCTCCTGACAAACTCACTGCACCCGATTGACGACCACCATGTCCCGGATCAATGACCACAATCGTTTTGCCATCATTGGTAGGTACTGCCGGTTGGCTTGTCGGTTCTCCACTCGTGGCTGTCAGGTCAACGAGCAAGACATTGTTATCTCCAACAGACCATTTGGCTGTAGCCGTCTGATTCAGATCCAGAACGACACGCACGGTAGAAGGCGATTTACTGAACATGGCATACCGAACTTTGGAAACTATGGATGAATCCGTAACGAGAATCTGTCCACTCCCATCCGGGTTAGAGGCTTGTCCCTGAATGAATTCCTCAGAAAATGTCGCTGAAGGCAGATCAACAATAATTCGGTCTGGCCCACCAATACTGGATACTTTGGGGCTAATATTACCGTTTGTTGCTACAATCAAGCGATCTCCGCTGAAGCTGATGCCTTGAAGCTCTGTCAAACCATCCGGGACAGGTGCCTCGACGGGGTCACTGTCACCTTCCGTTTCAACTACGGGAGGAATACTAAATAGGCTTACTGTCTTGGTTCCATTGTCCCAGCCAACACGCAGACCCATGCCTTCCCCAACAAAGCGTAACGGAACAAGCGTAGTTCCCTGTTTGATCAGTGGGGGCGAATCCAAGTTCACCACGTTTCCATTCACTGTAGCTGCATCTTTGCCAGCCGTCATTTGAATCATGCTGTTTCCTTTTTGAACCTGGACTGACTGAGTTTCCTTCTCCCACTTCACCTTATAACCCAGGTTCTCGGATACAATTCGAATTGGAACCATGACCGTTTTCCCAATATTCTCTGCAGGTGCACCCGTCTGCTGGTTAATGGTTACACCGTCGAGTACAATCGAGGGAGTGGTGTCTGCATGGGCCATGACTGGGAATAAACATAGGAACAGAAGAAAAACGACTGCTGCCGACCATTTTTTCATAACTCATCCACCATTCTTTTTGTCTTTTGAACATCCGACCTGATTCTCTGCAGCGTAACATCAATGACAATATGTAACCTTCCATAATCTACTAATCAGTTTATCAGATATTGTCTGATCATCCGGTTACAACGTTGTCATATTTAGTCGGAAACTGAGTGGCAAAAAGGTTACTTTCTCCATTCGTCCAGTACCCGAAATCATATGGAAATTACATTCCTCATCCATTTTTGCTATGCTGAGTTCAAATACTTGAATACAGGAGATTGAGACTTGATGCCTAAAATACTGATCGTGGACGATGAAGCAGATCTTCGAAAGCTACTGACTGATTATTTTGAAATTAACGGATATTCCGTGATGACGGCCAAGGACAGCAGGGAAGCGCTGCGGAAAGTGGAAAAACAACCCGATCTCGTTTTGTTAGATATCAACATGCCTGAACAGAACGGCCTTCAATTATGTGAAAAAATTCGCGACTTTGTCTCTTGCCCTATCTTATTCTTAACGGCTCGAATCGAAGATGCTGATAAAATAGCGGGATTTCGTGCCGGAGGCGATGACTATATCCTGAAACCTTTCAGCATTCGCGAGTTGGGCGCCAGGGTCGAAGCACATATACGCAGGGAACAACGAATCCAAACTAAATCTTCGGTAAGGTTTAACAATGAATTGGTCATTGATTATACGGCCAGGGAGCTCTACTACCTGGATAAGCGAATTTCACTGCCCAAAAAAGAGTTTGATATTGTCGAATTGCTGTCCACGCATCCTGATATGGTGTTTGGAAAGGAACGCATATACGAAAAGATTTGGGGCATGGACGAGCAAGGTGACAGTAATGTCATCGCAGAGCATATACGGCGGATTCGCTACAAATTAAAGGAATACGGCTGTGATAATCAAATCGAGACCGTTTGGGGAGTAGGGTACAAATGGCCAAGTTCATGACTAGACTCCTGTTTTTAAAGCGATTGTCCTTGCTACAATCTTTTATGCTGTTGTGTGTGGTCACACTCATTGCCGTGCTTGCCGTTATAACTATAGAGTTTGCTTGGGCGGAGAACCTGCGGCTGCGTTTCGGAGAAACGGATTGGGTGATGCCCTCCCTCGTCACGGCGGTTCTGCTCACCGTAGCGACTGGTATTGTCACCATGGCCGTTCTATTTTACAGATGGAAGCTAAAACGTCCGCTGGAGCTATTAAAACGAGCATCCAAGAACATTTCGGCCAACGATCTAGACTTCCGCATTTCCTATGACAGCCAGGATGAGATGGGCGAGCTGATCGCGCTATTTGAAAACATGCGCTCACAATTGGAAAAAAACCTTAAGACACTTTGGCGTTCGGTTGAAGAGCGCAAGCAGATCAATGCTATTTTTGCCCATGATCTGAGAACACCCCTGTCCGTGTTAAAAGGAAACGCCGAGCTTCTCTCCACCTATCTTCCTGAGAAGAAGTTGTCGGAAGAAAAGGTGCTGGACTTGATCCATACTATGAACCTTCACATCTTGCGTCTGGAGAGTTATGCAGAGGCCATGAACTCCATTCAGAGGCTGGAGGATGTGCCGTTGAACATCCAATCGATGGATACGATTTCATTGACGGCTTTGCTGGATGGCAGCGCTGAACAAATCGCGAAACAGTTCGGTATACGTTTCGTCTCATCCGTGGAATATGATAATGCCTCAGTACATGTAGATCCCTATCTCGTCATGCAGATTTTCGAGAATATAGTGGCTAATGGGGCGAGATACGCAACCAGTCAAGTGAACGTCCATTATGACGTTCAGGGAGGCATTATGAAGATTACCGTCTCAGAGGACGGTACTGGTTTCTCTGACGAAGCCCTGAGTAAGGCTATACTCCCTTTTTACCGAGGCGAAGTATGGGATGCGAGCGAACATCGCGGGCTGGGCCTTTACGTTTGCAAGGTGTTTTGCGAAAAACATGAAGGTAGTCTTCAGATTGCAAACGGTCCTAACGGAGGTGGAAGCGTCACGGCAAGTATTGGGACCCAAGTTGATAAATAGTTGAAAATGATCTGATAACATCTCCTTATCTTGAATTCAAGGAGTGTTATCATGCTAAAACTAAAAAAAAGAATGTATATCACAATTAGCTGTTTGTTGTTATGTACCGGGTGGGCGTCCCCCTTATCCGCCAATGAAGCCAGAGACAGGACAGAAGTGCTGCAGGAGATCGACGAATATATGAATCGGAGCATGAAGGCCAATTACATTAAGGCTGCTTCACTGGCGATTGCCAATAACGATGAGGTCTTTTACGCAAAAGGCTACGGGACATTGGCGGACGGCCAGAAGGTTACGGGCAACACCCCTTTTCCCATTGCTTCACTAAGCAAGTCCTTTACTGCATTAGCCGTTCTGCAGCTGGTGGACAAGGGTCAGATCGACTTGGATGCGACTTACGCTTCCTATTTTCCAGAGCTTTCTCCACAGGACCCCCACGTTCTTGATATCACGGTCCGTCATTTACTGAATCAGACAAGTGGTCTCAATGACAAGATTAATCCCGATATGACAAAGACTCCGCAATTCCAATCACTGGCTGAAGCGAACCAATTATTAAACACGGTTCAACTTGCCCATTTCCCCGGAACAGCCTACAGCTATCATAATCCCAATTACGTGCTTCTGGCGAACCTCGTGGACAGTGTTAGCGGAGAGCGGTTTTCGGATTATCTGAAAAAACATATTTTTGAACCGTTAGGAATGAATCATACCTTCAGTGTCAATACAACGCAGCAATTCTATGAGAATAATACTATCCCGCTAGGACATTACCTGAGCTTGGGACGCGCTATAAGTCAATCCGAACCGCTTTGGTTCATTGAGGGTCCCGCCGGCATCGTTTCAACCGCAGAGGACATGTCCCTATGGATCCTTTCCCAATATAATGGCCGCCTCGTTTCCCCTGTGCTGATGAAACAATATCATGCCTCAGGAGCGATCGGTCCGTACGGCATGGGCTGGCTTGCAAACCAAGATGCGTCTAACGGCCAAACGATCTCCCACAGCGGCATTTTCTGGACCTACAAGTCCGAAGAACAGGTTTATTTGAACGAGCAAATGGGCATTGCCGTAATGTTTAATTCTGGTATAAACGCTTATGTGAATTACTCTTCATTTATTGATGGAATAGCGGACATTATGAGGGGGCAGGAACCCCAAACCTCTTTTGTAAACGGTCGGAATATGGAAATGATTATGATTGCACTGATCATCGCTACGCTTGCATGGGGCATCTACGTCTATTTTCGCATACTTCGGAAAAACAACCGCCTAACGATCAGCAAATTGATTATGATCACGGTTGGTAGACTGATCCCGGTTCTAATTCTCTTATCTCTGTCCCCCTTGGTTACGTTTATCGGCGGAGGACGTGTGCTACCTTGGTTTGGCATCTGGACTACCCTATCAACTCCAATCATATGGCTTATGGTATGGTCACTTGTGAATTTCGTGCATTTGGCTTGTTATATCTACGTCTATTTTCAGAATACAAAAAACGCCCCATTGGAGCTACCTCAGTAATCGATTTTTAGGTTCCTCTATTTAGTCGGCTGTTATAGTATCTGTTGAAGTATTCGGTCAAGAAAAATCAGGAGTTCTATGTATAGCTGACTTATTAAGCTAATTTAGCTTCTGATATTACAAAAAGCTTCTGTCTCACCGATGGGAACAAGGTCCCTTTGGCGAGGCAGAAGCTTTCTGTTATGCAATACTTTAACGATTAACCGAACAGTTTTGCCGCGTGGCGTTGTTCGTAAGCAGCGATTTCATCATCATGTTGAAGAGTCAGACCGATATCATCCAATCCTTGCAACAGGAATTGACGACGGTGCTCATCCAGATCAAAATCGATATGCAGTCCGTATGCATCAGTAATCGTTTTGTTTTCCAGATTTACATTCATCTCATAGCCTTCATGTGTCGCTGTACGTTGGAACAAGTCTTCAACTTGCTCTTCTGACAACTTGATTGGCAAGATTCCGTTCTTAAAGCAGTTATTATAGAAGATGTCTGCATAAGATGGAGCGATGACACAACGGAATCCATAGTCCAAAATCGCCCATGGCGCATGCTCACGGGATGATCCACAGCCAAAGTTGGCACGTGAGATCAGGATGGATGCCCCTTCATAACGAGGTTTGTTCATTTCGAAGGAAGCATTATTGTTGCCCTCTTCATCAAAACGCCATTCATAGAACAAAAATTGTCCAAATCCGGTACGTTCAATCCGTTTCAGGAACTGTTTTGGAATGATTGCGTCTGTATCTACATTGACCCGGTCTACCGGTGCAACAATGCCTTGTAATGTTTTGAATTCTTCCATATTAAACGTTCTCCCTTCTGTCTGTTATAGATTAGATCGCTGCTTCTGTTTTGAAATTCCAGTCCCGTACGTCCACAAAGTGACCCTTAACTGCTGCTGCTGCTGCCATTGCCGGAGATACCAGGTGCGTACGTCCTCCGCGTCCTTGGCGTCCTTCAAAGTTACGGTTGGACGTCGAAGCACAACGTTGACCTGGCTTCAATACATCCGGGTTCATCGCCAGACACATACTGCATCCCGCATCACGCCATTCAAATCCAGCTTCCGTAAAGATTTTATCCAAACCTTCTTGTTCAGCCTGAATTTTAACACGTCCTGAGCCTGGTACAACAATTGCTGTAACCTGACTGGATACCGTGTGACCTTTAGCCACTTGTGCTGCTGCACGCAGATCTTCGATCCGTCCGTTGGTGCAAGAACCGATAAATACATAATCAATTGGAATCTCGGCGATTGGTGTTCCCGGTTCAAGTCCCATATATTCAAGCGCTTTTTCAGCCGCTTTGCGTTCGTTTTCTGTAGGCAATTCAGCCGGAACAGGAACTTTCGAAGAAATGTCGGTTCCCATACCTGGGCTTGTTCCCCAAGTTACTTGCGGAATCAATGTCTCCACATCGATTTCAACCACATGGTCGAACTCGGCACCTTCATCTGTTACAAGTTGTTTCCAACCCTCTACAGCTTCATCAAACTTCGCACCCGCTGGTACGTATTCACGTCCACGCAGATATTCAAATGTTGTTTCATCCGGAGCGATCAATCCTGCTCTTGCTCCACCTTCGATGGACATGTTGCAGACCGTCATACGCTCTTCCATGCTCAACTCACGGATGGATTCGCCTGTGTACTCAATAACATAACCTGTTGCAAAGTCTGTACCGTATTTGGCGATGACTGCGAGGATCATATCTTTCGCGGTTACACCCGGGTTACGTTTGCCGACAAAACGAACTTCCATCGTTTTGGCTTTTGCTTGTTGCAAACATTGAGTTGCCATAACATGCTCAACTTCACTTGTTCCGATTCCGAATGCCAGTGCGCCAAACGCACCGTGTGTGGACGTATGACTGTCACCACATACAATCGTTTTGCCCGGGTGAGTCAGACCCAGTTCAGGTCCCATAACGTGTACAACGCCTTGATCAATCGTGTCCAGATCATACAATTTCACGCCGAAGTCACGGCAGTTTTGCGAAAGTGTATCAATTTGTTGTTTGGAGATAGGATCTGTAATGTTGAAACGGTCTTTCGTTGGAACGTTGTGGTCCATTGTTGCAAATGTCAGTTCAGGGCGACGAACTTTACGTCCGCTGAGACGAAGACCTTCAAATGCCTGTGGAGAAGTTACTTCGTGCACCAGATGCAGATCGATATACAGAATGCTTGGTTTGCCTTCTTCTTGATGAATTACGTGATTTTCCCAAATTTTCTCAAACATCGTTTTTTTACTCATCATTTTCACCTCATTATAAGTTCGGTCCTTGGAAGAGCCTCTGTTTTCTTTAAAAAGTGAAGCTCTTGAATGACATAAATATATCACCCTGTCCTTCATTGTTCCAAGATATAATATCTATAGATGTAATAGGTTTAACCTATAATGAGAGAAAGACAAATAAACCACTGCTCGTCGCAGAGGTTTCAATTGATAACAATTATCATTATCAGATAAGTCTTATACTACGTTTCCGTTGCTTCGCTGTCAATGCTTTTTATCTAGAACATAAAAAAACAGCCCTGAATCCAGAGCTGCTTTGCTAGTTTCTGTTATGAAATGAACATTATCATATCAACACCTTCTTATAGAGAGTGCTTGTCCGACTACTGTATTACAAACCGTTTTTTGCAATCACATCTTTGTACCAATAGAAACTCTTCTTTCGTTTTCTCTCCAGTGTTCCATTGCCGTCATTATCCTGATCTACATAAATAAAGCCATATCGTTTCTCCATCTCTGAAGAAGAATAACTAATCAGATCAATTACTCCCCAACTGGTATAGCCGAGCAGTTCAACACCGTCCAGAATCGCCTCATACATCTGTTCAATGTGAGAGCGAAAATAATCAATACGATAATCATCCTGAATGCTACCATCCGCTTCAATCGTGTCTACCGCCCCAATTCCATTTTCAACGATAAACAAAGGCACCTCGTAACGACTATACAGTTCATTCAGTGAGATGCGCAGACCTACCGGGTCAATCTGCCAGCCCCAATCATTCGTTTGCAGATACGGGTTCTTCACCCCTCCAGTTGTATTGCCACTCACCTGCTCCAATCGGTCGCCATCCACACTTGATACCAGGGACATATAATAACTGAATGAGATAAAGTCCACAGTGTGTACTTTAAGAATCTCTTCATCCCCCTCAAGCATATCCAGGTTAATCCCTTTTTCGGCAAAAAATCTCTTCGTAAAGTACGGATACGCTCCACGCACCTGTACGTCCGTAAACATAAGATTGAATTGATTATCCCGGGAAGCAACAAGTACGTCTTCGGGATTACATGTATGAGCGTACGTTGTCAGTTTGGTCAGCATACATCCGATCTGGGAACCGGGAATGATCTCATGACAGTATTTCACTGCGAGTGCACTCGCTACAAATTGATGGTGTAACCCCTGATATACAGCCTGCTCCACATTTTCGAAACGCTCCGGAACAATACCACCACTCGTAAACGGATGACGAACAATGCTGTCAATTTCATTAAATGTAATCCAATACTTCACTTTGTCCTTATAACGGGTGAACACCGTTTTGCAAAAGTGAACAAAATACTCGACGACTTTCCGATCCGTCCATCCACCATGGTGATTCACCAGATACATCGGCATCTCATAATGCGACAACGTAATTAATGGTTCAATCCCTTGTTTCAGCATGCCATCAATAACGCGGTCATAGAACTGCAAACCGGCTTCATTCGGCTCTGTTTCGTTGCCATTCGGGAAAATTCGGGTCCAAGCAATAGATAAGCGCAACGTTTTGAGACCCATCTCCCCAAACAGGGCCAGATCCTCCTCATAGCGGTGGTAAAAATCAATGCCTCTGCGTTTCGGATATTCTCTGTCCGAGCTAGACTCCATCGCGGTTTTGATCTGTTCTTCATTGATCGCATTATGCTTTTTATACTCACTCTTGGCTACACCTTTTCGATAGATAGCAATGTCGGCTGTAGACAGACCTTTGCCATCCACATTCCACGCTCCTTCTGCCTGATTGGCAGCAATCGCTCCTCCCCATAGAAAATCTTCTGGAAACGTTCTTGTCGTATTGGTCATTGTGTATTCCTCCTTGGATTATCTCTGTAATTCTTTCATTCTTGCTCAATTGCGACTCATGACCCGATTGATATGAATAATCAAATACATCATCTCTTCATTGGAGATCGTATGTTCAAACCGAGCTTCAATATAATCCTTGATTAGCAGTACGCAGGCTTCTTCCTGGGGATATTTATTCGCGATCTGCTCAAAGAGCTCATGATCCTGTGTGTTTAATGTTTTATGCTCAAAAAGCCGTTGAATGAAAAACTGCAAATGGGTCAAAAAGCGTGAATAGTTGATGCTGTGTGTATCCAGCTCCACGTGATAGTGAATTTTGATAATATTGAGTACATCCTTGACGGTATTGGTCATCATCATGACCTGATTCATATTGTCATCATTCTGCTGCGCATTAACGAGATGAAAGGCAATATTCGCCGCTTCCTCTTCAGGCAGGGAGAGTCCAAGCTGTTTTTGAATGAGAGACAGACCATGCAACCCGATGCTGAACTCCTGCGGATAGAACTTTTTCACTTCCCACAACATTCGGTTCTGGATCGTCATATTGTCCTTGAATCGCTTCATGGCCATATACAGATGATCCGTTAATGCGACATAGAGATGATCACTCAGATGGCGGGACAATGTATGTTTGGCATGGGAGATGATTTCGTCAGCCAGAATCAGATATTCTTTTGGCGTTTCCTTCATCAGGGCGGTGAGATCCGAAGAGATCGTTTCATTTTCAAGGACATAGATCTTCTCGATCTCATCCTCGCCCACGACATCTCCCGGTTTGCTCCTGTAGCCGATGCCCTTTCCCATCACAATAATTTCCTTGTCATCCTCAACACGTCTGGCAAGAACAATGCTCGAATTCAGTATTTTTATGACTTCCATATCAGGCTGCCTGCCTTTCATTCATATTTCAGCGAGTTATAACACCGTAATTAATGGTTTCCCCGGTCCTGTTGTCGCCGCAGTTTCATTGCCCAGTATCTCCAGATAATCTGATGAATTGGTCACAATTACAGGGGTCGTCGTGTCATAACCTGCCGCTTGTATAGCTTCAAGATCAAATTCAATCAGGAGTTGACCATGAGAGATCTGTTCTCCTTCATTCACTTTTACATCAAAATGCTGGCCTTTCAGTTTCACCGTATCCAATCCGACATGAATCAGAATTTCTACCCCCTCTACCGATCTCAGACCGATGGAATGTTTAGTGCGGAACACCGTCTCAACGGTACCATCAAACGGGGCAAACACCTTGCCAACACTTGGCTGAATGGCCATACCTTGTCCCATAGCTTCTTGCGAGAAGGCCTCGTCCTTCACCTCTCTTAATGGCAGAACTTTACCTTCCAATGGAGCAAAAACGATCTTTTTCGATTTGATCCCTTTGGATGGCTGGATTTCAGATTCGCCTCTCGCTTTGGTTGTAGGACTGCCTGCTATCGACACTGCTGTTGGAACAACATCCTGAAATCCAATGACATATACAGCGACAAACGCGACAATGGCAGAGATCAGCATGGTAATGATCGCATAGATAATATTCATATGATCTTCACTGATAAACATAGGCATAGATGCAATCCCCGGACCCACGGCAGCATATGCCTTGAGATTCACAATACCTGCGAACAACCCAGCGACTCCGGCGCCGATCATGCAGGCAAACAGCGTTTTCTTGAGCCTTAGATGTACACCGTACAGAGCAGGTTCCGTGATACCGAATACACCTGAAATTCCTGCAGACAAAGCGACTTGTTTAAGCTTGATGTCTTTGGTTTTGAATGACACCGCCAGTGCGCCTGCTCCCTGCGCCATATTGGATGCCAGCATCGCGACCAGCACCAGTGTTTCATATCCAGGTGAAGCCAAGGCTGCGAAAATAATGGGATAAAATACTTTATGCATACCGAACATGACAATCAGAGGCATCAGTATAGCCATAATGACAACGGTCAACCATCCAATCTTATCCTGAATCCAATAGATCAGGTTGGACATTCCCGTTCCGAGATACATCCCCAGAGGTCCAAGTACAATCAGGGCAACTGGAGCAACAATGAGAATAACAATCAAAGGTTTAAGGAAAATTTTGACCGGTCCTGGTGAGATCTTGTCCGCGAACTTTTCAATGTAAGACATGAACCAGACCGTTAAAATAATCGGTACCACGGATGTCGCATATTGAACGGATGCAACAGGTATGCCAATAAAGGACACCGGATCTTCACCGCCAAGCAGACCAATCATATTCGGGTGTAACATGATTCCACCAAACAGAACGGCAACAAAGGGGTTCGTTTTAAATCTATTTGCGCTGGAATAGGCCAGTAGAATCGGAAGAAAGTAAAAGGCAGCATCAGACATGACACTCAAAACGGTATATGTCTGGCTCTCTTTAGACATCAGGCCGGTCACGGTCGCCAGTAGCAAAAGTGCCTTAAGCATGCCCGAGGCAGCAATGGCTGGGATAATAGGTTGGAAAATGCCTGCAATGACACTGGCAAAAGTATTAAACAGTCCTTTGGGGCTATAATCCGCTTTTTGTTTCTCCTGAATTTCGTTTGATTGCCGAGTATCCATCATCTTGGCAAGTTCATTGTAGACGTACGCGACGTCATTACCGATAATAACCTGATATTGTCCGCCGCTATTCACTGCGCCAATAACACCATCAAGGCTCTTAATTTCTTGGGTCTTCGCCATATCCGGATTCTTCAGGGTAAGTCTGAGCCTGGTAGAGCAATGAATTAACGTGTTGATATTATCATTGCCACCGACCAGCTCCATAATCGATTGGGCTAATTGTTTGTGATTCATGGTGCACCTCCGTTTCTTGATGGGAACAAAAAAAGACCTAAAAAGGGTAGGAAAAGAGAAACTCTTCCCACCCAATCTAGGTCTTGCCTGCCGAACAGTAACACGCCATCGTTGGATGAATGTTATTCAATTATATGAACGAAAAAGAATATGAACATTTGAAATGGTTCTGTGCTAACACTTGAAACTGGCACACATGAAAACGTTGATTTTGTTTTACCCGGGTAAGCAGTTCTTATTAAGCGTTTTCAAAATCAGTATAACAACTCTTCTGATGGAGTGCAAGCGGTTAAGCGAAATTAATGATTTCTTCATCTGTAATGATATAATGGTGGCATAACGAAAGGAATGACCGATGACGATGGAATTCAGACAACTTCAATATACGCTGCAAATTGCGGCCGAACGCAATTTCTCCCGGGCAGCAGAGAAGCTACATATTGCCCAGCCTTCATTAAGCCAGCAATTATCCAAATTGGAAAAAGAATTGGGTGTGCTACTGTTTCAGCGTAATACAAGTACCGTGGAGTTAACCCATGCGGGTGTTACGTTTGTCGAGCAAGCCCAGAAGATCGTAGATGCTGTGGAGCTATTGCGTCAGGAAATGTCCGATATCTCCCAGCTTCGCAAAGGTAAAGTCGTTGTAGGCAGCATGCCGATCACGGGATCACACCTGCTCCCACACGTGCTTCCTGCGTTCCAACAAGCTTATCCCGAGATTGAGGTTACCTTATTGGAAGACTCCGGGCTTACGCTTGAGAAATTGACAGCAAGTGGCAAAGCAGATCTCAGTCTGTTATCTCTTCCTTTACAAGAGCCAAGTCTCGCCTATGTTGCCATTGGAGAGGAAAAGATTGATCTGGCAGTTCCCCCGAATCACCCTTTGGCACGCAGGGCAGATCCGGAACATCCGCTTCCTGTGCGAATTGAAGAGCTTCGGGATGAACCGTTTGTTGTGTTGAAAAAAGGGCAGGGCTTCCGCAAACTTACATTTGATCTCTGTGAGCAGGCTGGTTTTGATCCCCAAGTTGTGTTTGAGAGCACAAATATTGAAACCGTTCAGTCGCTGGTCGCCACTGGTATGGGCATTACACTGGTTCCACGCTTTATCGCCCGTGCGCCGCGCAGTGAGTTCGTGCCTGTGTATGTGCCACTTGCTGAGCCTACTCCTAGCAGAACACTTGTTGTGGCTTATCGTCAAGGAAGAGTGCTGTCGAAGGCAGCCGAAGCATTCATCCATACGTTTCAACAAACCGTGGCCGAACTGTCAAAGGGAGACTAAAAAATTTCTCCTATGGGTATGGGTACATTTCATACTGAAACAAAACAAAGGCTTGACCCTTATGGGCCAAGCCTTTGTCATATACTCGTTTCCCGCATCCGCAGGATAGAGTTCTTACATTGCAATCACAGTAACTGGTTACAGTACAATGTTGCTTGTTAAGTTGTTTAGCTCAATGCTAATTTATAATGTTAACGTAGAAACGTACATAAGAAAACTTCATGTCTGGCGGTTTATTTACGCAAATTACGATCGCTTGTCAGCCTGTTTTGCTGATTCATGACACGGCCTTCGTCCTGAACAGTTGAATCAGGGGGTGATAGCCCTCCTGCTCCATTCTCTAAGAATGCCCTTAAGTGATCTTCCCTTGTGTTATCCTGTTCCAGTCTCCTGAGCGTATCTTTCACATGGTTGTCCATTGATTGATCATCCTCCTTGGTGACGGGATAGTTATCATTACCCGCGTCCTGGAAGAATAAACACTTTTTCTGAAGAATTTTATTTCAGTTTTTATTTTCCGCCAAAATAAACGCCAGGTCGACGGTCTTCAAATACAGGAATACGTCCGCGAACCTCATCTACCAGAGATGGACGAATAATTCCGGTCACGATCTCTTCCCCTTCGCCACCTTCAGCCACAATCTCACCCCAAGGATCAATGATGAGGGAATGTCCGAAAAATTCGGCCTCTCCCCCTTTACCTACACGATTACATGCGATCACATACATCTGATTCTCAATTGCTCGTGCGGTAAGCAACGTACGCCAGTGGTGCAGACGAGGTTTCGGCCATTCGGCGGGTACAATCAATGCCTTGGCACCATTCAAAGCAAGGGTGCGGGCAAGCTCCGGGAACCGGATGTCATAACAGATCGAAGCACCCGCTGTAAGACCGTTCTGCAATTCAAAAATTTCAGGTTCCGCACCAGGCTGTAAATATTTCTCCTCGTCCATCAGACGGAACAAATGTAATTTATCGTATCGTGTTACCTGTTTTCCTTCACGATCATAAGCGTACATTGTATTGTATATTTGACCATCCCGTTTTTCGGCAATCGAACCGCCAACGATGGAAATTTGATGTTTTTGAGCAAAAGCAGACAGCCATTCCCGAGATTTCTGGCCTTCCGGGTCAGCGAGTTCATGAATTTGAGTCAAAGCGTATCCGGTATTCCACATCTCAGGTAACACAGCCAGCCCCAGATCCGGATATTGTTCTACCGCACGCTTAAGCAACATCTGCATATGTTTATGATTGGCCTCAGGGTCTCCGAGCTGAATATCGCCCTGAATCAGGGCTACACGCATTTCTCCCTGTTGTTTTTCTGTCATGACAAGCACTCCTCTGAACCGTAATACCTGCTATCATAGCTTGATCCTCCTGAGGACTGCAAGCCTGTTTTTGTTATAAACCTGCACACAACAACTCAGGGAGCAGGGTCAACAATCGATCACTCGTGAGCGCATCACCCACATTCCATGTTGACTCCTCCACAGGATATACCCGTCCATTCTGCACAGCCGGAAGGGCCTGCCAACTGGGACTTTTCATCAGCATCTCTGTAGCCTGTCTTGCCACAACTTCCTCAGGCAGCATAACAAACACATGATCTCCCGCGTACTGACGTACCGCTTCAGCCGAAATTTCCTTATAGGCTCTACCTGCCGCAAGTGCTTCCTTCACTTTGGTAACTGGACTGAATCCCATTGGATGATATAACATAGGCGCCAGACCGATATTGCCCATAACAAATAATCGTGCACCCCGATGGTATGTAAATACGGATGCCGTTTCCCCCTCTTCAATCACAGTATGGATCTTCGCCCACATCTGCTCAGTACGCTCCGCATAGGAGGTTAGCCATTGTTCAGCCTGCGGTTGTCTGCCAAACCAGCTGCCCAATCTGCGCATTCGTTCTTCCAACGTGGCATGTGAATTGTAAGCAAGCGTCGGTGCAATCCGGTAAAGTTGTTCATACTGCTGTTCATTGCTGCTATCAAAAATAATCAAATCCGGCTTCATGATAACAGCGGCTTCCACATTAACCGGAGCGACCGCGTCATATGTCCGATCTTCCAGCAACTGAATGCCCAACATCAGCATATCCCCAGCGGAATCTCCGTAATACATAATTCGCTCCGGGTTTACTGGAATATTCACATCATGACCCAACCAATCTTGTACTAATGTCTGCTGCTGAATCGATCTGTCATATTGACGAGGAGATAATCCGGTCATTTGGCGAAAACGCCTGCTGAAATAATACTCATCCTTAAACCCCACGCGACTCGCTATATCCCGAAGTGGTTCATCTGATTTGCGAAGCCAGTCCTTGGCATGTTTGATGCGTACATGATTCACATAATCGAGCGGCTTGTGACCCGTGAGTTGTCTGAAAAGGGTCGTATATTGTACAGGTCTGATCTCCGCAAGTCGTGCCAGTTTCTGTACAGTGATTTCTTCAGCATAATGGTCGTCCACATACTGAATCGTACTGTGTAGCCTTGCTTCCATACTCTGTTCCGTCTTTGGAGAAGTGTACCGGGTAATGATCATCTCCATCCATTTTTGGAACTGTGCATTCAGATGGCTGTATTCAGCATCTGTTTTATAATTCCGAATGACATACATTTGCTCCAGCAGCCCACTTAACGGAGCATAGGGATAACCATTCAATTGGTTTCTGTGCTCAAATAGAGCGCGGGTAAAGAGTTCGGGATCACCCGTCAACACATGAATAACATCAAAAGCCATTATGATATATTTTAATTCCGAGTTATTACGATGTTCAATCTGGTACCCCTCTCCCGGTGAAAGCGGATAAACACATCCTGTAGTAAACGGAAACTGTTCATGCCCAATATATAAACGCCCATCCCCTTCTTCACAGATCAGGAAGGCATGTTTCTCGCAAGCAACTTCCAGCATCACCTGTTCAGGTGGTTCAATTCGACGTACCAGATGATCCAGCCGAAACATGAATGCTGAAAAGAACAACGCTCCCCCATCGGCATCCAAAGCCTGCATGTCGGTTCACCTCGTTTTTCTAAAATGAGAATAATTATCAATCATTCTGTATGGTCTGATTATAAGCGAGCAATTGTTAATAATCCAGATATGAGTTTAATCAGCAAAAAAGAGCGTTCAACGAAATGTTGAAGGCCCCTTTCACTTTTTTATAACTGCATTACTCAAAGGTGTTACTGGTGCCTTATTGGCTCGTCACCATTATTGAATCATCTGTTTTGGCAGTTCTTGTAACAGCCACTCCCTGGAAAGAGCATCACTAGAAGCTTTTACGATATTAAAACGATATACTTTTCCTTCTTTCACCGCAGGCAGGTTCTTCCAGATTGTACTATCCAGCAATTCCTTGGTGGATTGTTTCGCATCGTCGGTCACGGGATCCAAAATAAATATCCGATCACCGGCAAATTCAGATAATTTTTCAGTCGAAATCTCTACAAATCCCATGTCTTCATCCAATACTTTCTGGATTTCCGCGGTTGGCTTCAGCCCGTCTTTTCCGTATAACAACTGTGGCAATCCTGCACCTGCCATGACAAACAGACGATTCCCGGGATACATGGTGAATACCGAAGCGGTCTCCCCTTCTTTTAATCCATTCTCATGAAGTTGCGTCCACATCTCTTCCGTCGCTTTTTGATGAGCCGTAACCCATTCCTCCGCTTCTTGCTTCTTATTCAACAAATCGCCAAGGATACGCATGCGATCTTCTATTAAACCAAACGAATCAAATGTAACTGTGGGTGCGACCTTTGCGATCTGATCATATTGACCCTCGTCACTGTTGGAGAAAATAATCAGATCGGGATTCAGGTCTAACGCCTTTTCCACACTGATCGGAAATCCTACATCTTCTGCCTGAGCAACCTGATCATCAAATACGGTTCCCTCTTGACGAAGTATGCCTACAGGAACAACACCAAGCGCGAGCAGATCCCCTGTAACTTCTCCATGATAGATAACTCGCTTCGGATTTACAGGAATCTCAACTTCATGGCCAGTCCAGTCTTTGAATATTCGGGTCTCGCCCTCGTTCGTCTCTTCCGTTGCAGTTTGGATCTCTGTCGTTTCTGTGGCTGCTTTGGAATCATCTGCGCCAGCAGCAGGTGTTGCAGCCTGATTTCCACAAGCCAGTAGCAGGATGGATAACCATGTGATCGTTAATAATACTCCCGTATTTCGAATGCCCTTTTTCATTTCTATTTCTCCCCCTATATCATGTGCGTTGTGCCAGAAATTAATGATATTGATTATCATTATCGGATATTATCATAAAACATGGCTTCTCTCAGCTCAATGGACAAAACTAAATGAGCACTTTCAGTTTTGTACAATACTCTGCTCTTTGCTCCTATGTACTGTATATTCAAGTGCATTTCCCTCTATACAGCTCGGGATTGGCGTGATAAATTAATGAGAACTATTTGCCATTATTAATAACCGGAGTGATGAAAATAATGACCCAATCAGACCATACATCTGCTCGTTCAGCTTTTAAGATACCGACTTCTGATGTGATGACACAGCTTCCAACGCAATTTTTTGCTACCCTTGTTCAAAATGTAAATCGTGAAATCGCAAGTGGACATGACGTGATCAATCTGGGTCAGGGGAACCCGGATACACCTACACCACCTCATATTGTGAAAACACTGCAAGAGTCGGCTGAGAATCCCCTCTACCACAAATACTCCCCTTTTAGAGGGCACTCTTTCCTGAAGGAAGCTGTCGCCAAACGTTATAAGGAAGATTACAACGTTGATCTGAACCCCGAGACTGAAGTCGCCATTCTGTTCGGAGGAAAAACCGGATTGGTTCAGTTACCTCAGGTCCTGCTTAACCCCGGGGACACCGTTCTCGTTCCAGATCCCGGCTACCCGGATTACTGGTCTGGTGTTGCACTCGCCAAAGCAAACATGTCATTTATGCCTTTGCTGGAGTCCAATGCATTCCTGCCGGATTATGAAGCTGTTACAGCCGAAGATCGGGAGAAAGCCAAGCTGATGTTCCTGAACTATCCCAACAATCCAACGTCAGCAACGGCACCCCTTTCGTTCTACGAAGATACGGTTGAATTTGCCATTCAAAATCAAATCGTCATTGCCAGCGACTTTGCTTACGGTGCAATTGGATTTGACGGACATCGTCCCGTAAGTTTCCTGCAAGCCCCTGGTGCCAAAGAAGTGGGCATTGAATTCTATACGTTATCCAAAACGTACAATATGGCTGGATGGCGTGTTGGATTCGCGCTTGGCAATGCAGAGATTGTCTCTAAAATCAATCTGCTTCAAGATCATATCTATGTCAGTCTCTTCGGTGGAATTCAGGCTGCGGCAACGGAAGCACTTACTGGCTCTCAGGAATGTGTTACTTCGCTCGTTTCACGTTACGAATCCCGTCGCAATGCATTTTATGACGCTCTTTCCTCGATTGGCTGGCAAGCTTCGAAACCCGCAGGTTCATTCTTCAGCTGGTTACCTGTACCTCCAGGTTATACCTCCGCTTCATTTGCAGACTTGTTACTGCGAGAAGCCAAGGTAGCCGTAGCCCCAGGTATTGGTTTTGGTTCGCATGGCGAAGGCTATGTGCGCGCGGGGCTGTTAAGTGATGAAAACCGATTACGCGAAGCTGCCCAGCGGATTGGCAAGCTGAATTTATTCAAGTAATTTACAGGACGATAACCCCTTTGCATATGCCAAGTTTCCATGGTATGTTATAAGAAATATTGAACGAAACGTGATGACGGGACCAGTAAGAGAATATCAGTCGCGCCCAGAGAGTAAATTCCACCCTGCTGAAAGAATTTACCGCGGCTCTTCTCTGAAACCTACCCCTGAGCGGCCTGTTACGTGCAGGACAGTGCCTTCTGTTACAGGGCATGAAGCCGGATGATCTAATCATCAATAAAGGTGGTACCGCGGAAGTAACGAACTTTCGTCCTTTTTAACTAAAGGGCGGAAGTTTTTTTTGTACCCGCTAAAGCCTGCTCCAGAAGCACTTATTAATCATGTTTAAGGAAGTGAAACCATGACTTCACGTATTGTAGTTAAAATTGGAAGCAGCTCGCTTACAACGGAAGAAGGCGGTCTGGATCGCAGTTCGATCACTTTTTTTGCCGGAGAAATTGCAGCATTGGCTGATCAGGGCCATGAAGTACTTCTGGTCACCTCAGGAGCGGTAGCGGCCGGATTCCGGGAGATCGGTTACCCTCAGCGCCCCAAACTGCTACATGAGAAACAAGCCGCAGCGGCCGTTGGGCAGGCATTACTGATGCAGGCATATCAACAGGCTTTTGCAGCGCACCGCGTTACTACGGCGCAAATTCTGTTAACTCGTACAGACTTTCACAGTCGTAAACGCATGGGTAATGCAGGCATGACCGTAGAAGAGCTGCTCAAACAGCGAGTGATTCCGATTTTTAATGAGAATGATACGGTATCGGTGGACGAATTGAAGTTTGGTGATAACGATCTGTTGTCCGCATTGGTTGCAAATCTGGTGAAGGCTCAGCATCTGATCATTCTTACCGATACCAACGGCCTGTACACCGCAGATCCGCGTAAAGATCCTTCTGCCGTGCGTTACGACCGTATCCCCGAAATCACGGCTGAGATCTATGCTTTTGCCGGTGGTTCAGGATCATCGGTTGGTACAGGTGGAATGCGATCCAAAGTAGATGCAGCTAAGGTAGCTACACGTGGAGGCGTACCTGTATTTGTGGGAAGTGTGAAAGAACCCGGAGATATGCAGAAGGCGGTTGATGGCACGGGCAAAGGAACTTACTTTGAGACACGACTCGCTTCGTTATCCCGTAAAAAGCAGTGGCTTGGCTTCATGTCTACTCCGCTGGGAACCGTCGTTGTAGATGATGGTGCTGAAGAAGCACTTGTCCATGGGGGGCACAGTCTTCTACCTGTAGGGGTCAAGCGGGTACTGGGAACGTTCCACGCCGGAGACGTCGTAGAGGTCATCGGAATGGATGAAACCTTGCTCGGTCGCGGTATTGTCAATTATGATGATGACCAGCTTCGACTCATTGCCGGACTTCCCAGTGGCGAAGTGATGAAACAACTCGCTAGCATCCACAGACTTGAAGTTATTCATAGAGACGAATGGATTACGTTAAAATAAACATGAAGCTATATAGTGGTTGGAATACTCAACTTTATATATATGAGGAGGAATTACGATGAGTGAAGTCAGAGAAAAAGCCAGCAAAGCCCAAGCAGCGGTTCCACAGCTGAACCGATTGAATACAGAACAGAAAAATACGGCCCTGCGTGTCATGGCAGATGCTTTGATTAAGGAGACGGATTCCATCATTACGGCAAACGCCGAAGATCTGGCACGCGGCAGAGAACAAGGCACGCCGGAATCCATGCTGGATCGTCTCGCACTTAATCCAGAGCGGATCGCAGGCATTGCTGAAGGGTTACGTCAGATTGCAGATCTGCCTGATCCAGTCGGCGAAGTGTTAGAGACATTTACCCGTCCAAACGGATTACATGTTGAAAAATTAAGAGTGCCGATTGGCCTGATTGGCATCATCTACGAAGCTCGTCCTAATGTAACTGTAGACGCAGCCGGATTATGTCTTAAAACAGGTAATGCAGTGCTTCTGCGCGGCGGTTCCTCTGCCCTGTCCTCCAATCGTAAAATTGTGGAGGTGCTGCATCAGGCACTCACAACGACAGACATGCCTGCTGATGCTTTGCAACTGGTTGAGGATGCGGATCGTGCTTCCGTGGATGAAATGCTCAAGTTGAACGGACTGCTGGACGTCATCATTCCACGCGGCGGGGCTTCTCTCATTCGTAATGTGGTTGCCAATGCAACAGTACCTGTTATTGAAACCGGGGCAGGCATCTGTCATACCTATGTAGATGAATCAGCCGATCCAGTTATGGCAGCCGAAATTGCCATCAATGCCAAGGCACAACGTCCATCCGTATGTAACTCCATGGAAACGTTGCTGCTGCATGCCGCATACGCGGAAGAGCATCTGCCTGCTCTTGCCGAGCAATTCCGTGAGGCCAATGTGGTCTTGAAAGGTTGCGACACGGTGCGCCGTCTTGTTCCTTCTGCCCTTGAGGCAACCGAGGAAGACTATGCGACCGAGTACAACGACTATATTTTAAATATCCGGGTGGTCGAGAACCTGGACGAAGCGATGCAGCACATCGCACATTACGGAACCAAACATTCCGAGTGTATCGTAACCCGGGATACAGCCCATGCAGAGCGCTTTATGCATGATGTGGATGCAGCAGCCGTCTATCACAATGCGTCCACGCGTTTCACTGACGGATTTGAATTTGGCTATGGAGCCGAAATCGGAATCAGTACCCAGAAACTGCATGCACGTGGACCGATGGGACTGCCAGCACTGACGTCAACCAAATATCGTATTACAGGCAATGGACAGATCCGTCAATAATATCCCAGCAACAGTTATATAGGAGGAACGATAAATATGAGTCAAGAGCAACAGACGTTACTACAACAGAAGATTACTTTCCACGGAGCAGGCGCGATGGCTGAAGCCATCGTGCGCGGACTGATCTCCCGCCTAGTCGTTCGTCCTCAGGATATTACGATGCTGAACCGCAGCAACCAGAAACGTCAGGAGGAGCTCAGCACCCGTTATGCTGTACATACCGGAACTGCCTCGCAATCCTTGGATCACCTTGCCTCCACTCCGGTCATTGTACTCTGTATGAAACCCAAAGATGCTGCCGCAGCGCTGCGCGAGCTTGGTCCGCTGTTATCACCTGATCAACTGATCGTATCTGTCATTGCCGGATTATCGATCCGCACGATGCAGTCCTTGCTTGGTCGTAAACAACCGATCGCGAGAACCATGCCGAACACATCCAGTACCATTGGACTCGGTGCAACGGGTCTTGCCTTTTCTGCGGAGATTACGGATGAGCAGCGCAGTACGGTGATGACTATGTTTGAAGCGGTTGGTATCGTGACCATCGTGCCTGAAGATAAACTTGAAGTGCTCACAGGGATTTCCGGAAGCGGCCCTGCTTATGTATACTATTTAATGGAGGCCATGATTGCCGCAGGTATTCGTGGTGGTTTATCCAGCCAGCAATCTCGTGATCTCACTGTTCAGACGGTGCTTGGCGCATCACGAATGGTACAACAAACCGGTTTGGAACCGATGAAGCTTCGTAGTGATGTGACATCCCCGGGAGGGGCGACCCAAGCAGCACTGAAAACGCTGGACGAAGGAGATTTCTTTGAAAATGTAATCGCAGCCGTCAACCGCTGTGCAGAGCGCTCACGGGAGATGGGAGCTGCTTTGGAAGGGGATTTAAAATGAATAACATGTGCACAGCCACATATCGTCTGCATGATGATCATGCAGACTTTCGCAAGAAGGCTCAATCCATCGCGATTGGCATGACCGTGGGCAGTTGGACTGAGTTGCCGCAAGCCCAGCGTGAAGCGATGCAGAAACATCTGGGTGAAGTAATAAGCGTTGAAGTACATGAAGCTGATGGAATGGCTGCGGGTGAGCGTTACGCCGATATTACTATCGGATATCCTGATGTTAACTTCAGTCGTGACATCCCTGCCCTGCTCGTGACGGTCTTTGGCAAAATCTCAATGGATGGCCGGATCAAATTGACAAAGCTTGGTTTCTCGGATGGTTTCCTCCGTGCATTCCCTGGACCCAAGTTTGGACTGACTGGTGTTCGTGATCTGCTTGGGGTACACGACCGTCCACTGTTAATGAGTATCTTCAAGTCAGTTATTGGGCTAAATGCAGATGAACTGCGTGAACAATTTATTCGTCAGGCCCTTGGAGGCGTTGATCTGATCAAGGATGATGAAATTCTGTTCGAGAATAAATTGACTCCCATCGAAAAAAGAGTCGAGGTCTGCATGAAAGCTGCCGAACAGGCACGCCAGGAGACTGGCAAGAAACTTCTGTATGCAACCAACCTCACAGGGCCTACATCTCGTCTGAAAGAGCAAGCTGAACGTGCCATCGGCGCAGGAGCCAATGCCTTATTGTTCAACGTATTGTCCTACGGATATGATGTCCTGCATGAACTCAGCAGTGATCCAGATATCAGTGTGCCAATTATGGCGCACCCTGCACTTGCAGGTGCACTGTATCCTTCACCACATTACGGCATCTCAGCTTCGGTTGTACTTGGCCAGTTGATGCGTCTTGCGGGTGCCGATTTGGTGCTCTTCCCTTCTCCTTATGGTTCAGTAACGATGCCGAAGGAAGAAAATATGGCAATCACAGAGCAATTACTGACAGCTGATTT
The DNA here is from genome assembly GCF_002843485.1 of Paenibacillus sp. BGI2013. Classification (NCBI taxonomy): domain Bacteria; kingdom Bacillati; phylum Bacillota; class Bacilli; order Caryophanales; family Paenibacillaceae; genus Paenibacillus; species Paenibacillus sp. BGI2013. The sequence continues at coordinate 442,610 of NZ_PJFA01000003.1, read as the reverse complement.
TCCTGTAAGAACCAGCATGCCAGTACCCTCAGCCGGTATCCATCCAGGCCTTGTACCGCTTATTTTGCGCGACTTTGGCACGGATGTCATCGTTAATGCTGGTGGCGGTATTCATGGGCATCCTATGGGAACTGAAGCAGGCGGACGTGCATTCCTGCAAGCCATTGAGGCAGCTCAGCGTTCCATTCCACTTGCTCAGTATGCAACAGATCATCCGGAACTGAAAAGCGCACTGGATCTGTGGGGTGGCGAACGATGAGAAGTGATAAAAAAACAGTCATTTTCTGTGATTTTGACGGTACGATTACCCTCTCGGACAATATTGTAGCGATCATGAAACATTTCAAACCTGAGGGCATTGAAGCGATTATGAAAGATACGATTGAGCAGAACATCTCGCTGCGTGAAGGTGTTGGAGCCATGTTTGCTCTGTTGCCTGCATCGCAAAAAGATGAAATTGTGGAATTTGTGCTTGGACAAGCGGGGATCCGTGAAGGATTCAGCGAGTTTCTTGACTACGTTCGCAGCGAAGGGATTGAATTCAATGTAACCAGCGGTGGTATGGACTTCTTTATCGAACCCTTACTCGCGCCATTCGATATCCCTAAGGATCATGTCTATTGCAATGGAGCTGACTTCTCGGGTGAAACCATTAAGATTGAATGGCCGAATCCCTGTCAGCCTCCTTGTGAGAATGGCTGCGGCATGTGCAAAACAACCGTGATTCGTACCTTCCCGGAAGAACAATACAATCGAATCCTCATTGGAGACAGTCTGACAGACTTTGAGGGTGCAAAGATTGCCGATCTTGTCTACTCTCGCTCCATTTTGACGGACAAATGTATTGAACTTGGTGTGGACCATGTGCCATTCGCTACCTTTTACGATATCATCGAAGATATGAAACAGAAGCAAACACAAGGAGTGCTGTAAACGATGGGCTTTGAAAAGATTACATTGGAACACAAACGTCAGGTCCTTGAAGAACTGGCTGATATTAAAGCGTTGTTCGCCAGTCGTAACTGGTTCCCCGGAACAAGTGGCAATCTGTCGATGCGTGTAGGAGAGTTTGACACGGAGCAATTTTATTTTGCGGTTACCGCCTCAGGCAAAGACAAATCTCTTCGCACACCGGAAGACTTTCTTTTTGTGGACAAACACGGCAAAGCGATTGAGACAACAACGTTGAAACCAAGTGCCGAAACATTGATTCACTGCGAAATCTATCGTTTGACGGGTTGTGGTGCTGTATTCCACGTGCATACTGTGTTTAACAACCTGATCAGTGAATTCTTTGGAGCAGATGGACACGTACCGATTCAAGGAATCGAATTGATCAAGGCTTTCAACATTTGGGAAGAAAATGCGGAGATTCGTGTACCCGTCCTGCCTAACTTTGCAGATATTCCATCTATCGCTGAATTGGTGCCAGGTGTACTTGATGCCAACGTACCAGGAATTTTGCTGCGTAACCACGGCATATATGCGTGGGGCAAGGATGCTTTTGAAGCGAAACGTCATCTGGAAGCGTTCGAGTTCCTGTTCGAAGTGATGTACCGTCAACTTCTGCTGAAGGGCGCTACGAAATAGCATTCATTTATTCGAAATCAAAGCTGTACAACCAAAAACACGCCAGAGGCTGATATACATAGCCCTTGGCGTGTTTTTCTGTTATGGGATAACAGCGATTGAAAGGTTGCTCTGTCATCGTAGTGTCAGTGTAACTAATCTTTAATTCAACTTGGATCGTAAATTACAGTCGATCATCCCGATCCTTGAATAAAAAGAGACTGTCTGCTCCCTCATCATTTCGATGAGCAGCACTTTGGATACCCGTCCCCCGTTGCTTGCCAAACAGCAGTTTCAAGCCGCCAAAAATGAGCAGCAAGGATACAATGACAGTGTTCAAATAGGAACGGATCTCGTATGTCATAAATGCATTAGGGAACAGCTCATTTAGCTGTGGAATGACAAGCCGGATCGTCAGATAATATAGACCCAGCGCGGCAATCCCGAATCCAATCAGACGCTGATGGCGGGCCCAGTCCTTGAAGATCGGTTGATCAACCAAAGGCTCGCGTCCATAGCGACTGGAGCACTGGAGCCCGTCAAAGAAGCTGTAAAACCAGATCAGTGGAATCATGAACAGAAACACCGATAAGTGAAGCAGGTCGAGAACATAGATGCTGCCCAGGAACAGGAACATCAATTGCATGCCTCTTTTTTGCAATCCCAGATATAGATGACCTGCACCTGGAAAAGCGGATAGCAGCGTTGCAAGCACTTTGCTACGTCGTCCGGCTACTCTGCCCATCTCCAATTCTTCGAACAATGTCCGATCCTGCAACACCTCACCAGCCTGCTTACGATGGACATGCTGCACCGCATCAAACATGCAGTATACCCATATTACAGGCAGTATGAGTAGAAACATCAAAAATACCGATTCATTGGTGATCGAAGCCACGAAAACCATCATGGCAAATGAACCAAAGAACGCCATCAGAAACGACAATCCGCGATGTAACAATCCCAGATGAAGATGTCCCAATCCCGGAACAAATGAGAGCAAAATGGTGAAGAACCGTTCACCCTCACTGCCTTTTCGGTACATGGGTTGACCATAGGGCCCCTCGGGCATACCATACACTCCACCATGATCCTGATGTGGCTCCTCCTGCTCCATCTGTCCGAGATGCCCTTCCTGACCAGCGTATGCTTCCTTGTAAGCGGGGCCTTGATGGAGACCACCGTAATGTGCCCCATAACCTTGGTAATGAGCATCATGCAGTGAAGGGGCACGGAGCAGAACGATAATCATATCCAGCATGCTGACACACCAGAAGAATATGGCCCCCAAAGCCCCGAAAATCATCAATTCCCTCTCACTCACCAACATGGCCAGCATGAACGAGCCAACAGCTGTTCCAAAGAAAAGCAATGGATAGATTACGGCTCTTGCGGCTCGACCCCAATACATAAAACCAAGACCGGGTATCAGGTTTAATAGAAATGCGAGTAATTTGTTACGATCTGAGTGCACAGTCGTCATCCTTTCTTTTCAGGCAATGCGAAACCATTTATGGTTTAGGCTTGAGGTTATCCAGCCATGAAGTGGCTGCCTCCGTCCATTTCTCGGTAAATGACCCTCTGTGGTCGCCATCCTGGAACTTGTGATATGGTGCTACCTTGTCAAAAAGTCCAGACGAGAGGAAGATCAATGTCAAACAGGCTGCTACCGCGTAATGGAACACTTTATGATCAAGCCAGCGCCGGTTTCGCCCAGCACGGGATTTGCGTTGTACCTTGGGTGATTGAATGCCCTCAATCCGATGCATGACTGAATCCGCAAACCCTGTTGGGTCATGTAGCGGAGGCAGTTCTCCATGGATACCAAGCGCTTCCAGATAGATGTCCATCGCATCCGGATCTTCCATCAGAAGCTGTTCCATTTGGTTCGCTTGAGTTTCACTCATATGGCCTTCAATATAATCGGTCCATTGTGCAGCGGTATACTTCTCCTGTTTACTCATACCATTCATCCTCCTTCCAATTTTTTCGAATCCACTGCCGGGCACGATACAAGCGGGATTCCACAGTCTTCACAGCCACCTGTGCATCACTGGCAATCTGCTCATAATTTTTTTCGCTTAGATAATACGCAGTGATAATGTCACGATGCTGAGCAGGCAACTGATTAATTCGTTCGCGAAGTTTATCCTGACGTTCTTCACGAACGAGACGGGTAAGAACGTCTTCATCCCGTCCGGGCATATTGATTATTTTTTCTTCTCCACCCAGATCCTCAGCAGTTCGTCTGCCCAGCTTGCGTTTGGCATCAATCGCTTTGTGAAAGGCAATTCGGGTTAACCACGTTTTGAAACCTTCAGAACGGTAGTCGGGGAGAGACTTATACATCTGTATGAACGCCTCCTGAGCTGCATCCTGTGCTTCCTGATCGTTCCTGAGTACGGAATAGGCCACATGGTATACATGCTGGCTATATTTATCAATCAGAGTACGCATCTGGGATGTATCTCCTTGACGGATTTGTTCGATTACGCGCGCTTCATCAATAACTCTCCCCTCCTCTCCAATACAATAGACGACAGCTTGTGCGTTAACCCCTGCGTGATCTATCAAATTTTTGTAAAACAAAATGAAATCATTGCCTGAAAGGTTGATGTTGCTGATCACTCATCCAATCTTTAATCCAAAAAAAACAGGCACAGAATGACTTCTGGCCTGTTTCTTGTCCCTGCCTACGCTGGAATTAACGTCCACCATTACGAAACCGCTGTGTGTACGCCTTCGCGTCTTGAACGGTCTTGACACGATTGCGACTCCACTCAAGCAGGATTCGATCGATATACCGGAAATGTACTTTGCCTGCAAAAACCGCTTCCTTCAGAGCCATTAGAATCAATTCCTCTTGATAACGGTCCTGATCCAACCAGCCGGATATCGTCTCGCACTCCATTGGAGAGAGCGGACGTCCAAATTCTTTTTCAAAGATGGAGAACATGTTCCGTTCTTCCTCTTCTTTTTGAACACTGTTCGAATCTTGACGTGCTGTATTGTTACTCTGCTGCTCCGCACGGAATGCGGCTACTTCTTCAGCAGTGCACTTTGCAAGCTTGGCATATAATCCATGTAAATCATATCGCTCGTACTGGATGTCCCGTTCTTCGTCACGGTGCTCGTCAATAGCAATATACCCATCCCTCATCAGACGTTGCAACATTCTGGCAATGCCTTCAGGTGCAAGTCCCATGCGCGCCGCAAGCTCTTCAAGCGTGGGAAACTCATTGAACTCTGCCTGACGGAACCCTAGCAGTTGAATCAGAAGAAGCACTTCTGCATCTGATAGACCAAGCTGGTGATAAAAACGTAACAAGGCATACGGCAGATGGGCTGTACCCGAAGTCATGCCATAAGCTGCTCCATCCAACCAAGCTTTGGATGTGGTGTCTTCCATAGACGCTCCTCGGTTAAACATTAAGGGTACAGACGATAGAGCATACGTGGGAATGCGATTGTTTCACGTACATGATCCAATCCACAGATCCATGCTACCGTCCGCTCCAATCCCAGACCGAAACCGGAGTGAGGAACCGATCCGTATTTACGCAAATCCAGATACCATTGGTAAGCTTCATCCGAGAGATTGTGCTCCTCAAAACGTTGTTGCATCAATTCCGGATCATCGATACGCTGCGAACCGCCAATAATCTCTCCGTAGCCTTCTGGTGCAATCATATCAGCACAGAGAACAACTTCAGGACGATTTGGATCTGGTTTCATATAGAAAGCCTTGATTCCAGCAGGGTAATGCGTAATAAAGACGGGTGTATTGTACTTCTCAGCAATTGCTGTTTCGTGTGGTGCACCGAAGTCTTCTCCCCAAGGAATATCAAAGCCTTGTCCATGCAGGAATTCAATTGCTTCATCGTACGTAATACGCGGGAATGGAGCTACGATGCCTTCGAGTTTGGATACGTCACGACCGATAGATTCCAGTTCTGCACGGCAGTTTTTAACCACGGATTGAACGACATGAGCGATAAATTTCTCTTGTACGCGCAAACTTTCCTCGTGATCTACAAATGCCATTTCCGGCTCAATCATCCAGAACTCAATCAAGTGACGACGTGTTTTGGACTTCTCTGCGCGGAATGTTGGACCAAATGAATATACCTTACCCAGCGCCATGGCTGCGGCTTCCATATACAATTGACCACTTTGTGTCAGATAAGCATCTTCATCAAAGTATTTGATGTGGAACAGGTTCGTTGTTCCTTCCGCAGACGATGGTGTCAAAATCGGAGGATCAACTTGTGTGAATCCGTTACCATCAAAGAACTGCTGAACAGCGCGAATAATCTCTGCACGAATCACCATAACAGCACGTTGCTTCGTAGAACGAAGCCACAGATGACGATGGTCCATCAAGAAATCAACACCATGCTCTTTAGGCGTGATTGGATAGTTTTCAGTCAGGTGAATGATTTCAACCCCTGTAACAGTCATCTCGTAACCGGACGCACTGCGAGGTTCTTCACGAATAATACCTGTAACATACAAAGAGCTTTCTTGTGTCAAGCTCTTGGCATTGTTCCAGATCTCTTCACTAACTTCACTTTTCACAACAACCCCTTGGATATATCCGGTTCCATCACGCAGCTGCAAAAACTGAATTTTACCGCTGGAACGTTTGTTGTTAATCCAGGCACCGATTGTTACGGTTTCGCCCACATGCTCGTTCACATTACGAATTACACAATTCGTATTCATGCCCATATCTCCCCTTGGTTCCTGAATTTGAAAATGCAGCGGGCAGGCTTATGCCTGTCCTCTGCACTTCCTTGTCATTCTATATTTACTTTACAGTTAGATTACTGAGAATTCAATACGATTCGGTGTGTATCGCGTGCAATTACCAATTCTTCGTTAGTTGGCACAACGAGAACTTCCACTTTGGAATTCGCTGTTGTGATCCGACGTGGTTCGCCGGAACGAATGGCATTCAGCGCTTCATCCAGTTCAACACCCAGATAAGTGAGCTGCTCACATACTTTTTGGCGAAGTACAACGGAGTTCTCACCTACACCAGCCGTAAAGACGATCACGTCTACACCGTTCATTGCAGCTGCATATGAGCCGATGTATTTACGCAGACGGTACTCGTACATTTCAAAAGCAAGCGTGGAGTTGGCATCGCCATTCTCCATACCTTCCGTAATCTCACGCATGTCACTGCTGATTCCGGAGATCGCAAGCAATCCACTGTGTTTGTTCAACATGGAGTTCACTTCGCTTACGCTCAGTTCTTCCTTGTTCATTACATAAGGTACGATGGCTGGGTCAAGGTCACCAGAACGCGTTCCCATCATCAGTCCTTCAAGCGGAGTCATACCCATCGAAGTATCCACGGATACGCCACCTTTAACTGCTGTTACACTACCGCCGTTACCGACGTGACAAGTGATAATTTTCAGATCTTCCACTGGACGATCCAGATATTCAGCAGCTGCCTTGCTTACGAAATCATGGGAAGTACCATGTGCGCCGTAGCGACGTACTTTATATTTTTTGTAAAGTACACGCGGAATAGCATACAGATATGCTTTTTCCGGCATCGTTTGATGGAACGCCGTATCGAAGACCATTACCTGTGGCACACCAGGCATATTTAATTCAGCCGCACGAATACCCATCATTGCTGCAGGGTTATGAAGTGGAGCCAAGTCGAACAAACGACGAATTTCAGCTTTGGCAGCATCATCTACCAATGCAGATTCTTTAAATGCTTCACCACCGTGAACAACACGGTGTCCAACAGCTTGAATTTCACTTACAGAATCCAGTACACCATTTTCTTTGTGAGTCAAAATATCAATGACTTTACGGATCGCTGTTGTATGCTCCAGAATCTCACTAACTTCTGTAACATCCTCACGGCCTGTCGGTTTGTGTGTCAGGATGGAGGAATCCATTCCGATCCGTTCTACCAAACCTTTAGCCAGTACAGATTCGTCAGTCATATTATACAGTTGATATTTGAGCGAGGAACTCCCCGCATTAATTACGAGTACTTTCACAGTCGGTCACCATCCTTGTCGTACTTGAAGAATCCTTCGCCTGTTTTGGCACCCAGGTGTCCTGCACGCACCATTTTCTTCAGGACTGTAGAAGGACGATATTTCAATTCTCCGAATTCACGGAACATTCTTTCGAGTGCAGCTTCAACAGAATCCAATCCGAAACGGTCAGCCATTTCGAGTGGTCCATGTTGGAAGTTGTATCCGATACGCATTGCATCATCAATATCTTCAGCAGATGCAACACCTTCTTGCAATACATGCAACGCTTCGTTAATCAGCAGGCAGATCAGACGGGAAGTTACGAATCCAGGGGATTCATAAATCATGACTCCTTTTTTGTCCGCTACTTCTTCAACAAAACGTCTGGTCTCTTCGAATGTTGTATCCGAAGTTTTCAGTCCACGAATAATCTCTACAAGATCAACCCGGGATACCGGGTGAATAAAGTGCATACCAATAACACGCTCTGGGTATTTGGTCGAGCTTGCAAGCTCGGTCAAACTCAGCGTGGATGTATTACTTGCCAGAATGACATTGCTTGGACAAACTTGGTCCAGTTGGCTGAATACTGCTTTTTTCGCATCCAGATCCTCTGAAATTGTCTCAATGACCATGTCGCAAGTTCCAAGTTCAGCTAAATGAGCTACCTTGGTAATACGGGAAAGAATTAATTTCTTCTCCGCTTTTGTAATCGCCCATTTCTCCAGTTGTTTATCCAGATTGGTTTCGATCATGTCATATGCATGATCCAGCTTTTGTGTTGTATGCTCCACGAGAAGCACATCAAGTCCTTTGGCTGCGAGCATCTGGGAAATACCTTGCCCCATCGTACCGCCGCCGACAACTCCTATTTTTTTGAAAAACATGGTTCTGCTCCATCCTTTCGGTTCTCTATTTCTCTATTGTACCCTGTTCGCCGAAAATTACAAATTTCGACCCAACATATAATAATATCTTAGCACGAGTGAAATGTAAAAAAAAATAACCAGCATAAATAAATTATGCTGGTAGAAGGGCACTGTCACGAAATTGACAACGAAATTGTTCGCCAGACAAAACTTCCTCACGAATCAAAATGTCGAGTGAATTGTCGAAAATTGTCCGTTGTTCTTCAAGTAACCGCTTTGTCTGCTCCATCAGTTCTTGCAGAATTAATTTATTCTCTCGCATCAGTTCCTCGGTTGTGACCATATCCATGTTCACAATCCCAAGTGAAGTCAACCCCGAAGCCATCATCGTCTGTACAACATTGGTTGCCTGATCAAAGTCATTGCGTGAACCCGTGGAACGACCACCGTAGTACATTTCCTCCGCAGCTGCTCCTCCGAGTGCAATCATGATCTGCTCTTCCAGAAAGCGCTTCGTATAGAGGAACTGTTCCTGTTGCGGGTTATGACGTACATATCCCAGCGCCTGACCACGCGGACTAAGTGCCACCTGACTAACACTGCCTGGACGAACGAGTTCAGCCATAATGGCATGTCCCAACTCATGAATGGCGACCCTTTTCTTCTCTTCCACGCTGGACTCACGGTCTGTCTTCTCACCCATCATGACTTTATCAATAGCCAGGGACAAATGCCGCTGTTCAATGTTTAACAGCCCGTCTCTCATGGCGTATATTGCTGCTTCGTTCATCACACTTTCGAGCTGTGCACCGGAGAAACCATATGATTCTTCCGCTGTTTTCTCCAGATTAACTTCCTTCAACAGAGGTTTGTTCACCGCATGCAGTTCCAGAATATGCTTTCTGCCCTTTTTGTCAGGCAAGTCCACTTGAATGTGGCGGTCAAAACGTCCCGGTCGCGTCAGGGCACTATCCAGCATCTCTTTACGGTTCGTTGCAGCGATAACCAGAATTCTTGGCGTATCGGAAGAATAGATTCCATCCATTTCCGTCAGGAGCTGATTGAGGGTCTGATCATATTCACGCTGTTGACCACCCTCACGTTTCCCCCCGATGACATCGATTTCATCGATAAAGATAATAGCGTTTTCCTTATTTTCCTTGGTGGCACGGGTTCTCGCGTCCTTGAACAAATCCCGAATTCTGCTGGCACCCACACCAACATACATTTCCACGAACTCACTACCCGATGCTGCTACAAAAATAGAATCGGTGTAATGGGCAGCAGCCTTGGCCATCAACGTTTTCCCTGTCCCTGGAGGGCCCGTCAGCAAGATCCCTTTTAACGGGCGAATCCCGAACTTCCGGATTTCTTCATGTTTGATCAGAAAGTCAAGCGCTTCACGCAATTCCTGCTTGGCACTGTCCTGTCCGCCAATTTCTTCAAAAGTAAGCTTGGAAGGTCCTTTTTTCTTCCGTTTACGTTCCTGTGCAGCGCCTACTGTAATCCCGCCACGCATTTGCATCATGAACAGCAAAGCTCCGACAAGCACTGCTGCAATCAGGATCGGAACAATATTAACACCAGTAAAAGCAAGGAAAATAATCAATACGGGAAAAAATCCGATGGCAACTTCTTTTGTCCACTTAGGCATTAGGCCACACTCCTATCTGACCGGGCACACGCGGCAGAATAATAAACTTGCTGGCATCTCCGTCTCTGAGACTGACATATACATTGTTGTCATCCATCGCTGTATTTACCTTAATTCCATTCGTCGCCATCTTGGACAACGTTGGTGTAATCTCGGTGTATTGCTTGTTCTCCATCGCCTGAGCTACGGTGAACATCGCATCCCCCCACCAACTTTCCAGTGCTTCACTGGAATGATCCACAACATCCAACTTTAGTGAGCGTGTTCCAATCAGGGTCTGTCCTTCTTTGTGAATATATTGTACCAGTCTGCCCAAATCAACATCAGGTTGCAGATCCAGTTTCAATTGTACGTCATTGCGGTTAATAGTTAATTGAACGTCGTTGACTCCATCGTACTGGGTTACCATTTTTTCAATCGGATTCTGCACAGCCACCTGACGATATACAAACCAACCTCCAAACAACACAACGGCTGAAATGACGGCAGTTAAAGCAATAGGCAATACTTTTAGCTTCAAGTGAATTACCCCTCCCAGAATTTGGCCCAACCTACTGGCTTATTGGTATATACGAATATGTGCACATTGACTCCTGCGAGAATTTCGACAGGATTATTTGTTTTTGAATGTAACTTTGAGTACATATCTGAGTATATCACATCGTATATACAATTTCGAAGGCGAAAATATGAATAAATTATTAATTTTAACTATTTAAATCAAATATATTTACAGGCAACACAAAGAACCGGTTCAGTCGGATATCCGTCTGCCGGTTCTTTCATTTCTTTACATTCTCTAGTTATGTCACTCTATTTGTTCTAGCTGTTCGGGAGTGTGTAGACCAGGTCCACCTGTTCTCCGTTGCTAAAACGATAAAAGCGATAGTGGTTATGCGTACCGTCTTTATAATACACTTGCCACACATATATTCCATTCACAACTCCGGGCATGATTCGTTTAATCTCACCGGCAGGAACTTCAGAACTGAAGCGATTGCGTATCTGCGCTTCGGACATGCCATTCTGCAGCAGCTCACTGTGTACAGCGTTTGCACCCTTAACCGGTTGATTGTTTGCGTCGAACTTAACCCAGACCATAACATCCTGGTTATCCTTGTTTTTGCCGATCAGGGTCCAGTAGATGTTGTCAGAGCCTTCTTTGTCTCCCCAGATGTACTTACGCAATTCATCATAGGATGTAATGCCCAGTTGCTCCTGTGCTGCTTGTATGGCGAGCGCTTCTTCCTTGCGTTGGTCCTGCGTGACATGAACGTAATAACGCTGAAGTCCAAACAGAATCAGAACCAGTGCAAGCAGCGAAATCCATATCCACTTCTTTTTTTTCTTCAAAAGCCGAACTTCCTTTCCCTATGATGCTGTCCTGCAATTAACGAGCAAGCAGACCATCAAATGCCAATTGAGACTCACGCAAAATGCGTTCTTCATCCAGCGTCAGACATTCGCCATGTTTCACTACTTGTTTTCCATCCACCCATACGTGTTCAACATCTTTGGCAGAAGCCGAGTAAATCGTATGTGAGATCAGGTCTGTATGTGGATAGAAATGTGCCTGTTCAATGTTAAGGGCGATAAAATCAGCCTTCATGCCAACCTGAAGTGCTCCGGTATTATTCAAGAAGATGGATTTGGCACCGTATGACGTTCCGAGTAATAACGCTTCGCCTGCTGGCACTGCCGTCGGGTCACCAGATACACCTTTGTGAATCAATGCAGCCAGTCTCATTTCCTCGAACATATCCAGGTTGTTGTTACTTGCTGGACCGTCTGTTCCGAGTGACACGGTAACTCCTGCTTTCAGCAACGCAGGTACCCGCGCAACACCGGAAGCGAGTTTCAGATTACTTCCCGGGTTATGGGATACAGCCACATCATGGCGGGCCAGAATCTCAATCTCTTCGTCATTCAGATGCACCGCATGTGCAACCAGGGATGGACGAGAGAAAAAGCCCAGTTTCTCCAGATGTGCCACAGGACGCAGTCCATAATCAGCCACGTTCTGCTCGACTTCACGAAGCGTTTCCGACATATGTGTATGAAGGGGAAGGTTTAGGTCGTTCGCGACCTGCACAAGCTTCTCTATGTAGTCAGGAGGGCATGTATATGGGGCGTGTGGCGAGATTACGGTTGTAATGCGACCATCTGCCTGTCCATTCCACTCACGTGCAAACGCTGCCGACTCCTCCAGCTTCCGCAATTGTTCTTCTTCCGAGCACAGCCCGATTACACCACGTGCCAGTGCCGCTCTAACGCCGGATTGCTCCACAACTTTGGCAACTTGATCCATGTGATCGTACATGTCCAGGAAAGCTGTAGTTCCGCCTTTCAACATTTCAAGCACTGATAGCGAAGTTCCCCAATATACATCTTCTGAAGTCATTTTCGCTTCCATCGGCCACATTTTTTCCTGCAACCATACTTGCAATGCAAGATCGTCTCCGTGCCCTCTGAGCAACGACATCGCTGCATGACCATGCGTATTGATCAGACCCGGCAGGAAGAACAGTCCTTTTCCATCCACTTTGGTACAATTTTTGTCTTCATCCGGCAATGTCTCACCAATATGCACAATCTTGTCATTCTCAACAACCATGTATCCTTGGACCACGTTCCATGTTGTGCCGCCTTCATTAACAGCAAATTTGCCATTGTGAATTACCCATCTATTTGTTGTCATCTTCCTCGTCGTCCTTTCCAGTATCCAAGTAATAGGCCAAACTAAGCAGATCTGTTGTAAAGTCAGCATGGTGAATGCGGATATGCGGCGGTGTTTTTAGAATGGTTGGTGCAAAATTAAGGATCGCTTCAATTCCTGATTCAATAAGCTGATCGGCTACATTTTGGGCTTCCGTATCCGGAACCGTGATAATTCCGATGCGAATGTTTTCCATTTTAACCGCTTCCGTCAATTCATCCATTGGTTTTACCGTCAAACTGTTGATTTGACTACCTATCTTCGGTCCATATGCATCAAATACAGCAACAATCTTCATGTTGTCTTTCAGATATGCGTTGTAGTTGGACAAGGCTTGACCGAGGTTACCCGCTCCTACCAGAGCTACATTAATTTGCTGATCGATTTTGAGAATGTGACGAATTTTCTCGATCAAATAGGATACATCATACCCGATCCCTTTACGACCAAAATCACCGAAGTAAGCCAGGTCTTTACGAATTTGGGCCGGATTCAGATCCAGCCTCTGTCCAAGCTCTTGAGAAGAAACAGTAGCCACCTCACGCTGATGCAACTCGTTCAAATAACGCAAGTAAACAGGCAGACGTCGTACCACCGCTTCCGAAATTTTATCCGATTTCATTCTTGCTCCCCCTTACCAAGGCCACGATAAAATAATAGATGAAAAGATGAGCATTCTGTATAAAACTCAAAGATAAACGTGACATTTTATACAGAATGCTCCTTGTAATTTAGGTTATAAGTTCTTACGTGCAACTACTTTAATCGGATACGGAAATATCTAATAAAGTTTAACGCCAAACGATAGTGTCATGCAATGATATAACGAACAAAACAACCATTATTTTTGTTCATTAGCAGGTTTTTCCAACCACTCGGTAATTCGTGGAACCATCTGCTCCGTGAGCATATGCTCCATTTTGGGTCCAGGTAATGAATATAAAAAGAATTTACCATAATACGCTTCAATCACCCGTGTATCATAAACAATGACAATTCCTCTGTCCTTTGCTGTACGTACCAATCGGCCAAATCCCTGTTTGAAACGAATGACCGCTTGTGGCACGGACAGTTTCATGAACGGATTTTTCTTCTGCTCCTGAAGCAACTCACTCTTGGCTTCCACCAACGGATGATTCGGTGGCTGGAACGGCAGTCGCACAATAGCGAGACAAGTTAACGCCTCTCCCGGGATATCTACACCCTCCCAGAAGCTGCTTGTGCCCAGAAGTACCGTTGCTTTGGCATCTTGGAACCTGCGAGTCAATTTGGAACGACTTCCACTGTCAACGCCTTGCCCAAGCAACGAGATGTCGTTGCCAGACAGTGCCTCCTTCAGCGGATCATAGACCTGTCGCAACATCTTGTATGAAGTAAACAGAACCATCATGCGTCCACGCGTAGCAATTGCCGTCTCTGCAAGTGATTGCACCAGCATATTAACAAAGTGCGCATCACCCACACTTCCCTTCACACTCGGGAAATCACGCGGAATCACCAGAAGTGCCTGATCGCGATAGTTGAAAGGTGATGGCAGCATCGACGTTAACAGCCGATTATTCTCAGAGGCTTCCTGTAAGCCAAGCTGCTCAATCATGAACTGGAATGACTTATCTACCGAGAGCGTAGCCGATGTAAGCACAACACTTTTCTTTTTGTCAAAAAATAAATCCTTAAGTTGGGCACTGACATCTACAGGTACGGCATACAGCTGAAGAGATTTACTGCGGAACTGACCGCTGGCTTCCATCCAGTACACCGTTTTGGCGTCATCCATACGCATGAAGAAACGTAGATTCTCCTTCAATGTGGTCAGATCTTTCAGCAATCCTGTAATGTCCGTGATCAGACTATCCGATTGATAATCATCCTGATCCTCTTTCACTTCAAGCAGCAATTTGTCCCCTTTGCGAACCAAATCGCCCAGAGTCACATAAATCTGGTTCTCCAGATCCTGCAACTCCTGCCATTTTGCAGGTTTCTGAGATGCTTTCAGACGCAGTGAAAATTGCCCCGTCTCTCCCGGTGAAGCATCACTTCGTTCAGGCAAGAGACCAAACAAGGCATCGCTCATACGATCCCACAGCTCCTTAACTTCAAGAGCAAGCGGGAACATCTGATCCACCATGGAGCCCCATTGCACCGAATTTTCATGCCCGGAAAACTGCGAACGAAGCATAGGTAGCTGACCATTACGACTGTCTTTAAATAGGCGGGTCAGTGTATGAACCAAGGTGAAATATTTCATATGCATTCCAAGATGTTTACCAGCGACATCCTCCAGATGATGTGCCTCATCGATCACAAGACTCTCATAGGCTGGCAGCAGCTGATGCGCGGCTTTCACATCCGTAAATAATTTGGAGTGATTGGTGATTACGATATCAGACAACCCTGCTTCATGTTTGGCACGATGGTAGAAGCATTTACGGAACCATGGACAGGATCTTCCCAGACATGATTCGGATTCACTCTGTACGGTCTCCCAGAAGTCCCCTCCGCGTCCGCTAAGGTTAAGTTCCTCATCATCTCCGGTTTCGGTCTGCGTAAGCCAGACGATCATCTGAGCAGCTGTGAAATAATCCTCTTTCGGTGTGGCGAATTCACGTTTATTGATTTTGTGTTCAAATTTGCGCAGGCACAGGTAATGTCCACGTCCTTTGAATACAGCAGCCTTAAACGGGAACGGAACCACTTGAGTCAGCATCGGAATGTCCCGCTCTCTCAATTGCTCCTGCAGATTGATCGTATGCGTGCTAACCATAACTTTCTGTTCTTGCTTCACACTTTCGTAAATAGCAGGCAACAGATACCCTAGAGATTTACCGGTACCCGTTCCAGCTTCGATCAAGAGATGTTTCTCTTCATCCAGGGCTTGCCTTACACTGCTGAACATCTGAGTCTGCGCTTCACGCTCTTCGTAATGATCCAGCGTATCCTTCAGGTTCTCCCGAACCTGGTCCATAAACTGTTCGAAGCTTACACCATCGAGGGGGTTAGCCTCCCGCTCATCGCGTGGTGCACCAATATCGGTCCAATCACTTACATTAAGAGCAAGCTGACGATAATAGGTATGTCCGTCCAGATCCTGAATCGGCTCTGCTTCCTTCTCACTGCGCATCCCGTCCAAGAACCAACCCAAGTCACTGTCTTCTGGTGCAAACAGGTCACTGAGGCGCTGAATCGTTATGAGCGGTAATTCCTTTAACTCATCCAGACACTTGAGTAGCACATAGGCTGTCGCCAGTGCATCACTGTCTGCCTGGTGAGGGCGATCATGTTGAAATCCAAATTCGGAAGACACATAACCGAGTTGATAAGAACCCAGTGATGGGAATGTGATCTTCAGAAAATCAATCGTGTCCAGAATGCGGCCAGTGAACGGCAAATAACCGCAACGGTCAAGAGCATTCTGCAAAAAGTGAAAATCAAAAGCGACGTTGTGTCCAACAAGCACCACATCATTAAGCAGCGGAACCATCTCCATCATCATCTCTTCGAGTGAAGGAGCGTCCGCCACATCTGCATCGGTAATACCCGTCAACCCCGAAATAAACGGGGGAATCGGTACACCAGGGTTCACATAAGAACTATATATTTGAGTTATGCTGTAGTCATGATCTATGATGGCAAGTCCGGCCTGTATAATCTCACCGTCGGACTGCGTGCCGGTTGTTTCGAAATCCAATACGGCAAATTTCATTGCAATGTACGGTCCCTTCCATTCCAGTCTATGTTACAGCATAGCAAAAAAAAGGGGATTTGAAAATTAACTAACAAAAAAGCGGTGTCCCCGCCGCTATGCCAAAGGAGGGAACACCGTTTTTTTGTCGCCGAATTCCCGCTTAATGAAGGGTCGTCAGCTGATTAGCATATTGCAATTTTCCCCTGTTCAACCTGCAAGCTTCCATGTTGTACAGTGGTTCGGTCAATGTCGGGTCATACTGAAGGGCCTGTGCAAAGAGTGAACATGCAGCTTCGGGATTCGCAAGCTTGACTTGAATACAGCCCAGGGCGTTACACACAAGCCCTTTCAAGCGAGGTGAACCTTTAAGGTACATGATCTGCTGTAAATGTGTTCCGGCTTCCGCCATTTGTTCCAGATTCAGATACGCCAGCGCCAGGTAAAAACGAGTTAATGCACTCTCCGGATGGTCGGTCACAACCCGGGAGAATTGCATGATCGCCTGCGGATACATCTGTAATTTGAAATAACCCTGACCTCGACTGAAACATTCCAGATGGAGTTCAGGCAGAGCGGTAACAGCTTCCTGTTCCGGTTCAAGGGAAGCAGGCTTATCCATCTCTCGCTCCCTCACCTGGCTCATCTTTTCTTCAAACATCAGCCATTCATCCAGCATTCCGTCACTCATCCGCTTAAGCAAGTTCCACTTTTGCAACAATTCTTGTTTGTTCAGGCCTTCAGCGGAAGGATAGCTCTTGATAATTTCATCTAACATGTCGTTCATTTCTGCGAAAACATGCTGGAACATCGATGCATCCCCACCCTTGAAAAAATGGATTAGTGCAGTGACCTGTACTCATTTTTTGCTTCAAGGGCCGATTTCATTCTCCTTACCAGTCGATTACATAATTGTTGCGTGGACTTCCTGTTTCATCGTTTGTACAGGTTTATTCTGTCCATCTACAAATACAACGGTTGGTTTGTGAGTATTTGCCTCTTCTTGCGACATCATGGCGTAAGAAATGATAATGACGTTATCTCCAGGCTGTACCAGACGTGCAGCTGCGCCGTTAAGACATATGACCCCGCTTCCGCGTGGTCCTGGAATCACATATGTTTCCAGACGTGCACCATTGTTGTTGTTCACAATTTGCACTTTCTCGTTTTCCATCAAGTCGGATGTTTCCATCAAGTCTTCATCTATGGTAATACTACCCACATAGTTCAAGTTGGCTTCCGTTACCGTAGCCCGGTGAATTTTGGATTTCATCAGTGTTCTAAACATGGGACAGTACCTCCGATTTTTGCAACCTTATATTGTCAATCAATCTTGTTTTTCCGAATTTCACCGCAAGTGCAATGAGCAGATCGTCACGGCCTTGAACTTCTTCCTGATCTGTGAGCGGCTCCAGACTTGGAAAAGCCTGAATCTCGGCGTAGTCGATAACGGCAAGCGGTGAGGTTGCAATGTGCTCGCGCAGAATACGACGGATATCTGCGGCTGTAGTAGCTACACCTGTATCTGCGGCTTCCTGAGCTGCACGTAGTGCCTTCGATAGAACCAAGGCCTGTGTGCGCTGTTCTGGGTTAAGGTAGACGTTACGTGAACTGAGGGCAAGGCCATCCTCTTCGCGAACAATCGGACAGGGTACAATTTCTACAGGCATATTCAAATCATTCACCATCTGTTGAATGACCGCAACCTGCTGAGCGTCTTTCATTCCAAAAAATGCACGCTGTGGCTGTACGATGTTGAAGAGCTTGGAGACTACAGTTGTTACCCCGTCAAAATGTCCTGGACGTGAAGCGCCACATAAGCGCTCCGTCAGTTTTGAGACAGATACGGTCGTTTGCGTTGCCTGTGGATACATCTCTTCAACAGAGGGAATAAATACGATATCCACTCCTTGTGAGCGTGCTGTTTCCACATCTCTGGCTTCATCCCGCGGATAGCTGTCAAAATCTTCATTAGGGCCAAATTGAATTGGATTAACAAATATGCTTAATACCACGATATCGCTCTGTTGTCTGGCTGCCTGCATCAAGCTTGCATGACCTTGATGAAGATAACCCATTGTTGGTACAAGACCTACAACAGACGCACTGGACCGAATCGCTTGACGCTTCAAACTTAGTTCCTGTCTTAACTCTGCGATTGTCCGTAATACTTTCATGAGTTACTCGCCACCTTTTCCTTGCGTTGTCCGCCGTACAGTTGATCCAGAACACCATCCGCCGCATTGAATACATGCTCTTCGGCCGGGAACGAACGATCTTTCACTTCTTTCACGTAAGCTTCGATGCTGGTTCTGATTAATGTACCCACATCTCCATAGGTTTTGACAAATCGTTTGGGCGTATACGGAGAGGCGTATTGAACCACATCGTGGAATACCAGTACCTGACCATCACAGCCTCGTCCTGCTCCAATTCCGATGGTAGGGATGGACAGTTCCTCCGAGATCGCCCGTGCAACTTCTTCCGTAACCAGTTCAAGCACAATGCCAAACGCACCTGCAGCTTCCAAGGCTTTGGCTTCGTCCATCAGACGTTTCGCATCCGCTGCATCCTTGCCCTGAATGCGGTAACCACCAATCTGATTAACCGATTGAGGTGTCAGTCCGATATGTCCAAGAACAGGCACGCCTGCTTGCACAACTGCTCTGACGGTGTCCGCTATCTCAACTCCGCCTTCCATTTTAACCGCATGGGCATGCCCCTCTTGCATCAGTCGACGGACACCCTTAAGCGTCTCATCCACGCTGCCATGATACGTCATAAAAGGCATATCAGCCACAATAAACGTCTTCTCAGCACCGCGCACTACGGAACGTGTGTGGTATACCATGTCGTCGATGGTCACCGGAAGCGTCGAATTATAACCCAGTACTACATTGCCGAGTGAATCACCAACCAGGATTAGATCGATACCTGCTTCCTCTGCGAGGAGCGCTGTTGGATAATCGTAAGCCGTGATCATGGTAAGCGGCACGCCATCCTGCTTATATTTTTTCATTTTCACAATATTCAACGCTTGTTTGTTCGCCATTTTTTCATGGCTCCTTTCTTCTTTTCAAATAAACGCAACAAAAAAAACCTTTTAGTTTTCCACTAAAAAGTCCCGAAAAGTCAAAAAAGAGTCACTTGCGATCGTCCCTTCTGTCTCGGTCCTCTTCGGCTCAGAGCAGAATCCAACAACTCACTTAAACGTATTTCATTCTTGCACTGCGGTCTGCTTGTATAAAACACATCAAAGCAGAACAAAGGTTACTGTTACGGGAGTGCAATTCGGTCTGCATTTGCCGATATCGCCTCACGAACACAGTATACCAAAGTTCTGCTCAAACTTCACGTCTTATGTTCATTTTACCAGTGGAAATTCGACAAATTGTTTATGATTTCCAGGAAATCTCACCAGAGATGATTAGTGTATGTTCTCCATCGTGCTTCTCCACGATAAGTGCACCAGAAGGGTCAAGACCAATTGCCTTCCCTTCAATGACACCATGAGGATTCGTCACTGTAATCTCTCGATTCATCGATACGGACAGGGCCTCCCATAGAGCTGAGATTACGCCAAATCCTTCTTTTTGATACAAAAAATACAACTGTTCAAGCTCCGTCAAAATGGCAGCCGTTAGTTTGGTGCGATCAACGGATTGACCCGTCTCCATCTTGAGCGAAGTAGCGATTGTGGTCAGATCTTCCGGATAATCCTCGGGATCAAAGTTCACGTCAACGCCTATACCTGCGATACAGTATCTGACTTCATGATCTTCTACCGTAGATTCAAGCAATATGCCACATACCTTGCGTCCGTCAATCAACACATCATTTGGCCATTTGATGCCCGCATCAGCTCCTGAACAAGCTCGAACGGCACGACATACAGCCACTCCTGTTAATAAAGTTAGCTGCGGCGTATGCTGAAGTGGTAGATCAGGGCGTAACAGGACACTCATCCAGATTCCTTTACCCGGAGGAGAGAACCACTGTCGACCGAAACGTCCTCTTCCTCCTGTTTGTTCTTCCGCAATGACCACAGCGCCTTCTGCCTGCCCTTGCTCAGCTAGCTTGAGAACATCCCCTTGCGTAGACAGGGTCGAAGCCAACAAAACAGCCTTACGGCCAAATACGGTTGTATCCAGGGCCAATTGGAGGCCAGTAGCGTCAATGCTATCCGGCTTCGTTAACAGACGGTATCCTTTGCGGGATACCGCTTCAAACTCATAACCCATGTCTCGCAACTTGTTCACATGTTTCCACACAGCGGTCCGACTGATGGACAGATTACGGCTGATCTCTTCACCCGATACGAATCGTCCTTCTGCATTTAATAACATATGTAACAGATCTTCATGTTTGGTCATCTTGAACCACCCGCTTCACTTCTGCACTTAGTGCTTCATGCTGATTCGCTATCGTTCCAATCGCCGTTTCTCGTAACAAATGTTTCATTAGTTGCCCCAGCCAAGGCCCGCCTTTGCGCTGCACCATTTGTAACACTTGTTCCCCTGTAATATCCAACTCTTTCAAGTCATGCACAGGGATCGATTGACTCCATTCGGCTGCAAGCTCTTGTACTAATACAACCTGCATTTCTGCCGGTTCGGACTGATTCCGCCATTCTGCTGGCAGTGCAGACTGTATTCGAAGCCAATCATCCGCCGCCTGAACGCCACAAGCCAGAACAGTAACGATCCAATCGGAACGGAGACTGACCGTATCCTTCGGCTCCTGAACGGAAGTATGAATCAACTGTTCCACCTGAAGGACCCCTGTTATACGAGAACGATGTTCATTGGAGAATGTCCACTGACGTAATAATACATCTGCTTCATCCTTGCTATAACCGCCAGCAATCAGGATGAGTGACCAACGAAGCAACACATGCTGACCTGACAATTGTTCCAAATTGGATAACAACATCTTGTTAAATCGGGTCGAGCTTACCGGCGCTTTGATATGCGCAAGGGAATCACTTCTGTATAACAGCTCCAACCCTCTTAAAGGATGCGGTCCAGACATCATTTTTACCATCTCGGTACGTACCCGTTCCATTGCTATATGTTGAAGCAGGTCTTTCTGCCTTACAAGACCCTTCCACGTGTTATGGGCAATTTTGAAATCAAATACGGAAGCAAACCGGACACAGCGGAGCATCCGCAGTGCATCTTCACCAAATCGTTCCATCGCAGAACCCACACATCTGACTCGCTCTTCCTTGATATCTGCCTGTCCACCGAACGGATCAACGATTGTCCCAGTGACGTCCATAGCCAGAGCGTTCATCGTGAAGTCGCGCCGCTGTAAGTCTTCCTTGATATCCTGAACAAATTGAACCGCAGCAGGTCTGCGATTATCCTGATATTCGGATTCTGTTCGAAATGTGGTCACTTCAAAGTAATAACCGCCTGAACGAACGGTAACCGTACCGTGTTGTAAACCTGTAGGAATACAATCGTCAAACAGTTCCATGACTTGCTCAGGAGAAGCAGATGTCGTGATATCCATATCGTCCACAACACGTTCCAGCAATTCGTCACGAACGCAACCACCTACCCAATATGCCTTGTAGCCATGTTTGTTTAATGTTGTGAGTACATTCTCACTCTGCATTGCCATTTCACGATCTACCTGTGTCCATTGAACCACCACATATCACCTCTTCTCTTGCCTGTTGTGGTATGCACAGTATGATTTCGTCAAAGAAATGATTAACCGCAAACCGGCTTCAGATTCGGAACTTCCCTTCCCAACACCCGGTAATATATCTGTTCATATTCATGCCGAATAGCATCATTGCAAAAGTCGTGATGCGCGCGCTGAAGACATGCTTCCCTGAACTCAGCAGCCAAACGATCGTCCGTCAATAAACGGATGGTGTTCTCGGCCATGGATTGTGTATCCCCAATCGCGGATAAATACCCCGTCTTACCATGTAAGACCAGTTCCGGAATTCCTCCGGCCTGTGAACCGATTGTGGGTACGCCACAAGCCATTGCTTCGAGCGCCACAAGTCCGAAACTTTCCTTCTCCGATGGAAGCATCAACACGTCTGCCATGGAAATGACCTGAGCAATGTCATCCTGTTTGCCAAGGAAATGAACTTTATCATTCAAGCCGAGATCATTAATCTTCCATTGCATCTTCGGCAAATCAGGTCCTTCACCAACAAATAACAGTTTGGCAGGAACCTGCTCCTGTACCTGACGGAAGACCTCTACCACATCCTGAGTTCTTTTCACCGGTCGGAAATTGGAGATGTGCATTAATATTTTTTCGTCAGGCGTAGCAAAGTCTCTTCGCAGACTGGCAGCATCCCGCGGATAATATATTCGTTTGTCAATAAAATTATAGGTTAGATCGATTGGACGCTGAATATCCAGCAATTCGACCGTTTCTCGAATCAAATCTTGTGATACGGCAGTAACCGCGTCACTTTCATTAATGGCTAGACGGATCAGATCCTTCAGAGATTCATCCTGAGCCAGAACCGTAATATCCGTTCCGTGTAACGTGGTAACCACTTTAAGGCCGTCCCCTACCATTTGTTTCGCAAGAAAGGCACATACTGCGTGGGGCACGGCATAATGAACATGCAGCAGATCCAGCTGCTGTGACTTAGCCACCTGAGCCATCTTTGTTGCCAGTGACAGGTCATACGGAGGGTAACGGAAAACATAATAATCATTTACTTCAACTTCATGATAAAAAATATTTTTCTGGAACGTACCCAGTCTGAACGGGATACTGTTGGCAATAAAATGAACCTGATGCCCCTGTTCGGCAAGTAATTTGCCCAGCTCCGTTGCGACAACGCCAGACCCGCCGAGGGACGGATAACAGGTGATGCCGATTTTTAGCTTTTTATCCATCCTGTGGACGCTCCTTTGATCTCCCGCTTCATGCAGGTTGATATAATGCAATGGAATAATGAAACCCTTCGTTTCATTAAACGTAAAATGTGAAATCGTTTATTGGGCACCCGGGCCAAATTGATGAACCACGTAAGGTGTAATTGTAGCAAAACCTTCTGCAAACGGGATGAGACTGCGTTGTCCGAGCAAGGAATCACGGGCTCTTACACGTTCAATATACCCTTGATTCAATGGCGTCGAGACCGCTCCGTCTCCCAGTTCGAATTGGGAACGATAAGAGAGCAATGATGTTTCTTTTTGCTCATAGTGTTCCGTAATATCAACAATCAAATCCGTAGGCCCGATGTCATTAATAAAGTAAAAATAAAGTTCCTTCACCTGCACGGCAGGCATGTCCGGCATGTAGTTGCGAAGCTTGGCGTTAAATACAGCCTCCTGTACAAGCTTACTGCAATTGACATGATCCGGATGACGATCTTCCCAATACGGAGCAAACACCATCCGAGGGGCATGACGCCGTATCTCAGCCGTCACCTCCTGTACATGTTCAGGCGTAAGATATAAGCCACGATCAGGAAGCCCCAGATTCGTTCGACACGAAAGACCGAGGACGCGGGAGGCTTGCTCCGCTTCCTCGGTTCTGCGCTCTACTGTTCCGTTGGAAGACATCTCAGCACGAGTCAGATCACACACGCCTACTTTCAAGCCGGCAGCGGTATGTTTGGCAATCGTTCCACCCATACCAATCTCCGCGTCGTCTGCATGTGCTCCAAAGATGAGAATATCCAGACTCATTCGGAATCACCTGAATTCAATCCAGCCTCCGGCTTGTACTTATGTACCAGCTCTCTCCAGGCAAAATCGCCACGATCCAGAGCCTTAACCAGAATCTCAGCGGTTGCGATATTGGTGGCAAGTGGAATTCCCTGCACATCACAAAGACGTAGCAACGCATTAATATCCGGCTCGTGAGGTTGTGCCATCAATGGATCGCGCAAGAAAATAATCAGATCCATCTCATTTTGCGCAACCAAAGCTCCAATCTGTTGATCTCCGCCCAATGGGCCTGATTCGAATCGATGAATCTTCAGAGACGTTCCTTCCATAATACGAAGGCCTGTTGTTCCTGTAGAATATAATTGATGGTCCGTAAAAACAGGCTCATATGCCGTCACGAAGTTAACCATCTCTTCTTTTTTACGATCATGGGCGATAAATGCTATTTTCAACATGACAATCTCCTTTAGTCGATAAAGTGGTCAAATCCGTAGATCATTCCTGTATACTCCATAACCTTTTGCACACCAATCTTAACACCAGGCATATAACCTGCGCGCTCGTAGGAGTCATGCCGAATTTTGAGTGACTGTCCATAGTCTCCGAAAACAACTTCCTGCTGCGCGAATACACCAGGCAATCGTACACTGTGAATTCGGAAGCCATTGTAATACCCGCCGCGTGATCCTTCAATCGTTTCTTCCTCATTCGGATTACCTTGACGAAGTTCTTCCCGATTGGCAGCAATCAGTTCCGCTGTTTTGATCGCAGTTCCTGAAGGAGCATCCAGCTTCTGATCTCCGTGATATTCGATGATCTCCACATTTGGCATATGTTTGGCAGCCTGTGCTGCGAATCGCATCATCAAAATGGCACCAATCGAGAAGTTAGGGGCAATAAGCCCTCCAATTCCTTTGTCCTGGCACTGCTTGTCCAACTGTTCGATCTGCTCCGGCGTGAAGCCAGTAACACCCATGACAGGTCTGACTCCATGACGGATCGCGATCTCAGTATGTGCAAACGCAAATTGTGGTACTGTAAAATCAACCATAACCTGAGGTTTTGTTTCGGCAAAAGCCATTTCGATATCATCAGTCACCAGCACCCCACACTCTGGCAAACCAACAAGGGTTCCTGCATCCGTGCCTGCTCCGGAGCGGTTGACAGCCGCTGCAAGCTCCAATTCCGGGTCCTGAAGTACCAATTTCACAACTTCACGGCCCATACGGCCAGCCGCTCCGATCACGGCAACTCTGATTACTTCACTCATATTGACTGCATCTCCTCGCTATGTTGGATCATATCGTTGAATCCATTTCTACTCAAAAGAAATCTTTGCAAAATGAATTCTTATTGAATGGATTTCATACGTTGCTTGATTTCCTGTAACATCTGATGCAGTTGCCCATTCTGCGGGTCCAGCAAAATTGCCTCACGCAGCGCCTGAATTGCATAGTCAAATTCATTTAAATCACTATAAGCCAGCGCAAGCATAACATGAGCTTCCACTGAGAGCGGATCAAGTTTGACTGCTTCTTGCAGAAGCGTAGACGCTTCCACATAGCGCTCCTGTGTTGCAATACCCGCCTGCTCCAACAGCAACTTCGCTCTGGAGGTCAATTGTTTTGCTTCCAACGTCTGCAGATGTAAAATATACTCTTCGGTTCCTGGCGACAATTCAACCGACTTGCGCGCATATTCAAGCGCTGGAACCAGATGTTTGCTGCGGGCGTGTGTAATGGAACAGCGATAATATAACTCCGCATGTTTTGGATGAGCATGAATGGCTGACTCGAACCAACGAATCGCCTGCTCAAAATCATTTTGCAATATACAGCGGTAAGCCTGCTGCATATATTCTTCCGGTTTCATCATTAAGCTGACCCTCCCCGATCGGGTGATGGTACAGCATATGTAATCTACGCCTAATCGGTGTTTTTGGGAGTCCACCGATTGGCATCGCGGGTGTTAAATTTATGCATGACTTTGTCGTGCGCCTCAGCCAGATCAATTCCCAGTGAGTTCGCAAAACAAATCGTGATAAATAAAATATCTCCAAGCTCAAGTGCAATGGAATTGGCTGCTTCGGAAGATTTCTTCGGCTTCTCGCCGAATTCATGATTCACTTCCCTGGCGAGCTCCCCAACCTCTTCAGACATCCGGGCCAACATGGCCAGAGGACTGAAATACCCCTCCTTGAACTGGGAGATATACTGATCAACCTCACGTTGCATTTCTGCGATGCTTTTCTCCATGAGAACGGATTCTCCTTTGAAATGATGTCGTATTTGTTCCTAATAATATCAGTTATTTAGATTCACTTCCACCATCATCAGCGACAAATCATTTTTAAAGAATCAATAAACAGGTATACTAGATGGGAATGATTGCTTCTTCATTCTAATTTATCTACAGCGAGGGATCTTATGAGCACTGCCAAAGCCTGGATACAAGTTAAACTGGTTCTTCCCATCGTGCTGGGTACAGCCTTATATGCCTTTGGGCTCCTCTATTTCATTATCCCCAACCAGCTTATGGAAGGTGGCCTCACTGGGGTTACGGTGCTGATCAATTACGCTTTTGGCATCTCACCTTCACTTACAACCTTGATTCTGAATGTTCCCCTCTTTCTGATCGGGCTCAAAATTTTGGGCGGTAGACAGATGATCTATACGGGTATCGGAATCGGGGCACTGACCGTTTTTCTATGGTTGTTTGAGAAGTTGATTCACCTGGGCTGGATTGAACCATTACATACCGAGAATGACCTCCTGCTCGCAGCCCTATATGCAGGTGTCACCCTTGGAGCCGGCCTTGGCATTGTATTCCGTTGGGGCGGAACGACGGGCGGTTCAGACATCATTGCCCGTATTCTCAACCGCAAGTATGGATGGAGCATGGGCCGAGTATTACTGGGCATCGACTTTGTCATTATCGGGCTCTCTCTCATCTACATCCCCAAAGAAAAAATTCTGTATACGCTTGTAGCTGTATTCATCGCCTCCAAAGTCATCGACTTTATTCAGGAAGGTGCATATTCTGCCCGGGCATTTATGATCATTAGTGACCATGCACCCGAGATTGCGGATCAGATCACACGGGATATGGATCGTGGCGTTACTCTCATTCCAGCCATTGGCGCGTACTCTAAACAGGCCAAACACATGGCCTACTGCGTGATCTCCAGGCAAGAGTTCAGGCGATTGCAGACCATTGTACGTTCCATTGACCCGAGAGCTTTTGTCATCATCAGCGATGTTCACGATGTACATGGCGAAGGTTTCAAAGAAAGCTGATATAACACAGAAACTACAAGAAAACCTCTTTTACATGAAGAGCCGTTAGCGTGGCTATTCATGCGGAAAGAGGTCTTTTTTTTATATACCACTTATAGATCAGGATCAAGTTCATATCCGATTAGCGCCGAAAAGGAAAAATCCCCTGCTGCTGCGCACGATATTTACGATATCCGGCGTAACTTAACGTCGCCACAATGACTGAACTAATGAGCAGCCCGGCTGCCCTGCGATCGGGACCCTGTACAAACGGTACAAAGGCACTCTCGTCCTTCTCGCGACCAAACAACTTGTTCACCAGTTCCTCCCCATGGCCAACCATGCTCTTTAATTGAGCCAGATCAGGTTGCTTGGCAGCGGTAAGCCCTTTGGTATGAGATAACCAGGCGTCTATCTGAGCAATTTCATACGGTTCACGGCGAATCAGTGCGGCAGGACGAATCGTCTCATAATGCTCCTCCAGAACGGTGTAGCGGTTTGCCAGTACGGCCGCAGTTTGCCCTTGATTTGTAGCAGCGGATAAAGCGTCCAGATCGTTTTTCACGATTTTATAATATTGAAGCCATAAAGGCTTGGTTGGATTCGCGAGACTATCTGCTGCAAGTCTGAGCTTGGCTGAGGACTGCTGAAGAGAAGCATCGTCATTTTTCACCTTCACAACGGCTTGTTTCACTTCAACTATGGTTTCGGACAAGGCGTGAATGCCCTCGACTGTTGTTTGTCCCTCAAAGGAGATATGCTCCAGACTTTTACTGATACGCAGAATGCTTCCGCGCACTTCTTCAATATTATTCTCGAGCGCCTGACGATACAATATGGCTGCTTCCTCATTCAGTTGTGCAATTGAACTGCTTGTGGACACTTGCTGATTTGAATTCGAATTCAATGCTTCACTTTGCGCGGATACACGATATGCTAAGTTCGTCCACAGCATTAGAGCCATGAACGATACCACCAGTAAGCCAGTTTTGATCCCAAACGTTCTCTTCATGGACATCCCTCCCACCACCAATGTATGGCGGGGGACAGTTCATTAGAACAAGCTCAAGATCGGATATCAGGTTCGTTTCGCCTGTCTTAAGGCCAGCCACGCGCACAGAATGCTTACCAGTGTCAGTCCGAATGTGAAATTACGCACACCATCTACATGATCATAGAGTGATGCGGGTAACCAAGGGTAAATATCATATGTATAATCCATCGTATCGTTCAACAGCGTCCAGAGACCTGCAACGACAAGGGAAGTCCAGCGGAAGCCGAAAAAGCGTACAAAAATTAGAGCTTCTATGGCCATCGCACTATGCGAAGCAATCAACATCCAGTCTTGCCAGTGCTGTGTACCACCTTGCATCCAGCCAGCGAAAATAATGGATACGGCCCACACGCCATATTTCACAGATGTAACCACGGCAAGCGCCTGAATCACATGTCCGATCCGTTTGATAATGATGGACCGCGGTGGGTACAACACCCATAACAACGCTAAAGTAAAAAACAAACTCGCTGTTGGACTATCCGGCACAAATACGATCTGCCAAACCGGCTGCTCAGCCAGCGTCAATTTCATTTGCTCTCCGTACCAGATGTATCCGTATACCGTTCCTACCGCATTACACCAAAATAATAGCCACAGGAAATAACGATTGGTTAGAAATTCCCTACTCCAGAAATACGATAAAGCCACATTCCCTGCCCCTTCCTTCATCAATATTGTGCACGATACAGTGCTGTCCAAAAAAAAACACTTCAAAAAAACCTGACCGCATAAACGATCAGGTTTCATTGGTTATTTCGATTTTACTGTTCTGCTTTCTGTTTCGCAAGCCATTCGGTCAGATGAGTGATCTCTTCATCCGTGACACCTTGAGCGAGGGCGTTATTGTACTGAGGAGGCATCTGGTTATAACCATCTTTAATGATGGTCAGAATCTCTTCCTGGCTGTGCTTGTCACCCACACCCCGAAGTGAAGGTCCACTTGCGCCCTTCATATCAGCCGCATGGCAGCCAATACAACCGGCCTTCTTGTACGTTTCCATTGCAGGATCATCCTGTTCCACGATCGCAACTTCTTCTTGCTGTCCAGGTGCATTGGAAACGGGTGGGAGTCCCTGTTCACGCCTCTCCAGCGCTTCTTCTTCACGTTGAATGTGTTCAGGTTTCTGTCCACTTGCTTCCAACTCATGCTCGTAGTGCGTCCACGCTACATTTGTCAGGTAGAATACAGAAATGACCGACAAAATCATCAGTGATGAAGCAATTGGGCGTTTGTAGAAACGCCGCTCCTTGCCTGTGTCCAGGAATGGTGCCAGCAGCAAAGCTCCAAAAGCGACTCCGCTGACCCCCAGTACCCCGAGCAGAACGTAATCGCCCGATGCGTATGGATACTTTAAGTACTGATACAGAAAAAGGAAGTACCAGTCCGGCATAGGAATTACGGATGCGCTCGGATTGGCCGGATAGCCTAAAGGTGCAGGTTCTGAGATCGTGAGAACCAGAATCCCCACCAATACAACGACACCAACCATCCATTCTTTCAGCAGGAAGTTGGGGATAAAGGCTTCTGATTTGCCGGGATACGCCGTGTAATCAGGAGGGGTAATGAAACCCGCCCCTTTACGGACCCGTGAATCACCGACAAAGATAACCTTTTCCTCATCATCCTTCTTATGTCCGTGAGCCATTGCGATTCCTCCCTTCTCAGTTTATAGTGGTCCCGAAATGCCCTGTCTGCGGATCATGATAAAGTGTCCGACCAGAAGCACCAGAAGCACAGCGGGGAGGAAGAATACGTGCAGGGCAAAGAATCGGGTTAGTGTCTGTGCACCAACAATCGTACCGCCTTGCAGGAATTCTTTAATAATCGGTCCCAGCCAAGGAACCGTATTGGCAATCTCCAGTGTTACTTTTGTTGCAAAATAGGCTTTGTTATCCCATGGCAACAAGTACCCTGTCAGCCCCAGGCCCAACATGACGAAAAAGATCAGCATGCCGACAACCCAGTTCATTTCACGCGGTGCCTTGTAAGAGCCTGTAAAGAACACACGCATCGTATGTAAGAACATCATTACGATAACCAGACTGGCTCCCCAGTGGTGCATGCCGCGAACAATTTGGCCGAAGGCTACTTTGGTCTGCAGGTACTCCACACTTGCGTAGGCATTGATAATATCAGGTACATAATACATGGTCAGGAACATGCCTGACAGAATCTGAATAACAGTAATAAAGAACGTCAATCCACCAAAGCAGTACACGAATGCGGAAAAGTGATGAGCCGGATTTACATGCTCTGGAACTTCATGATCCGCAACGTCCCGCCAGATTGGCGTGATGTCAAGACGCTCGTCAATCCAGTCATAGACATTTTTAAACATCTGCGTTCACGCCTCCTAATTCACTCGGGTGTTCGGAACAATGTCGCCCAGATATACCCAACCCTGCTCTTCCTTGACTACGTACTCATCCAGCGGTTTGGGGGCTACGGCAAGATTCTTCCCTTCCTTGTCATAGTGCGCGCCATGGCAGGGGCAATGATACTCGTCAGGGTACTGCTTGTCACTATTCCAGCCTACTGTACATCCCAGATGTTTACAGATAGGTGAGAGTGCATAAATTTTACCCTGCTCGTCTTTGCGAATCCACGCCACTAACGATGCATTACTCAGATACCAACCATCCTGTTGTTTAAGTTCAAAGGTGAATTCTTGAGGCTCATTCGTAATTTTGCTGATTTCAGCTACTTTGACAGAGGTGCCTTCTCCCTTATGTTGCAAAATCGGGTCCACCGCAAAACGGACCATAGGAAGGATTGCACCGGCGGCCATGTAGGCTGTAGCTCCACCAAGCGTGTACGTCAAAAACTGCCTGCGTGACATCTCCATGCGGCTTGGCAATTTCAATGAAGCTTCGTGGTGGTCATGCTCACTGCTCATACTGTCTCCAACCCCCTTTTTCAGCCAACTCTCTCAAACGTTTTCATTTTCATAAATTCCACGACTTACTAGAACATACATAATCATATAGTAGCCCTAGAACACCGTCAAGAATTTGTCACACATTTTTAAGGTTCAATTGTAAGCGTTATTAAAAAATTGTTGTAAAATTGTCACATTTGTCGCTAAAAACTATTTTTTCCACAACTCTCGTATCTTTTCCCCTACAAATCTCGCAATCCCTTCTTCTCCAACCTCATGAGTTAAGACGGACCGACTCAAAACCAGGTCAGCAGCTGGAATTTCCACGCCATGCAAATGACCATCTGATGACATAATAACCACATATTTGAATCCTGAAGATTTAAGCTGTGCGGACAAGGAATTTAATGTCATTGACAATTCCGAATTAGAATAATGAAAGGCTGGATAAGTCATGATTCTCCCTTTGAAAGGAATTTCGACCAGATCCAGAAAATCTCTCAGCCGCTCCAACGCCTCGGTAGCTTCAACTGGCGACTGCTCACCGCTAAGAGCTGTGTATGGAATAAGGCATGTATCCAGATAGAGTTGCAGTTCAGCCCAGCTGTCTTGAGTCATCTCACTGAATTTCAATTCCCTATATCCCCTCTCTATCCATTTTATTCCCATATTATATATGACTATATCTTATAAATCCAGACATTCATTTCGGAATTAAACATATTAAAAAAAGGAAACACGCATCTGCGCATTCCCTTTTATCTCAGAAAGGAACTATTTTGCTAATCAGTTTATGGTCCTCAGTTCATCCGTCAGACTCCGGAAAGCTACTTCGTCTCCGGTAGCTAACGCTTTATCGATTTCCAAATAGAGCTTCTCGCTGCGCTGTTTGCGAAGCGCTTCGTCCCAAACCATCTCAGCTGCCAGCCCCAACATGACTTCATACGTAACTTTCATTTTATCCAATAGGATGCACCTCCAAAACGGATTTAAGAGCTCCTATATTCTTTTCCTTTGGTAACATAACCCAGTGAAGTTCTGGACATCCGCTCCAGATCGGCATCAGTCAGCTCACGTATCACTTTGGCAGGTGTCCCCAAAGCAAGAGTATAGGGCGGAATTTTACTATTCTCAGTAACAACAGAACCGGCTCCAATCAGCGTATATTCGCCAATATCGGCTCCATTCAGCAGAATGGCTCCCATGCCGATTAATGATCCTGTTCCAATACAACAACCATGAATGATCGCTGTATGTCCTACTGAGACATCATCTCCCACGATCAAAGGTTGATCAGTATTGACATGCCCGACAACGTTATCTTGAATATTACAGCGCTTTCCAATGATAATAGGAGCCAAATCAGCCCGAAGGACTGCATTGAACCAGACGGAAGACTCTTCTCCCATTCTCAAATCACCGATCAGTTTTGCACCTTCAGCCATATATACCGAAGGGTGTAACTGAGGTTGTAGACCTTTGTATGGAATTATCATTATTATCACTCCTTAATTTGGGAGTGATTTTAGCAACTTGTCCTTCACTTGTCAAACATAATAGGCGTAATGTCTCCTGAGATGGAGCGACAGGATGCAGCAAGACGTGTGCCCCAGGCTGTCATTTGAATAGTCCTGCCTTCCTCATGTTCCCCAATACGGACCATGCCAAGATGCAACATCATTTTAACAATTCTGTTATCATAAATGGCCTCGGCCGTATCATAGTAAAACGGCTGAATGAACGGACCGATCTGACGAAACAGCGACTCGGCGGTTGACCATTCTTGGGCACATTCGCCTGTCCAATACACAATAGAGGACAGATTGGGAATAGCACCTTTATACAATCTTAACCAAAACCTAAATAGCTGTATCATTTCGGCTGTTTTCTCAGCTCCCAGCTTGTCTTCTCCAGCTGGTGATAACTTCAGCGTGCCTTGCTCCTCACGAACCAGCCGATGGTGAAATGCATAGTCGTAGAGAAGTGCGAAACGATCCGGGTAATCCTTGAAGGAACGGCCATATCCGAATCTCCATCCACCTTTGCCCACCAATTCCTCACTAATGTGCAGATGCTCCATAATCTGCTGTTGAGAGCGACGGTACATCATGCCTTCAGCGTTAAGGGCAATTTCGTGCTGCTGGACAAACTGCAGGAACAACTTGAGATCATCCGCTAAGAGATGATACTCATCCCGATACATGGGTGGTTCCGTTGTTTTGGTAATCCCTGCTCGCAGATGTGTGGATAACACATCCCTGAATCTTAATTTCAGATCCTGGGGTACCTGATACAAATACCTGGTCTGCTGCGTTGTCCCATTGAACAACCATCCACTCTTATTGAAGCGAACGATGAGATCACGTGGACTCGCGCCAGCCTCACTCTCCTTTTTGTCCATCGATTGACGGGCTATGGCAATGAGTTCTTCCATACCATAATACTGGCGAGGATCAAACAACAAGTTGTTCAAAAAGCGCTGATCTGCTTGATTCAGTTGACGTACCTGCTGCTCAAAAAAGGGTCTGCTGCCCAATGTAGTGAGAATACTCTGGATGAGTTCATGTTTGGAATTGGGCTTGCATTCACATTGGTAATAGTCTGCTATTCGATTAAGCTGGCCAATATCGGCAAAAGTAAGCATATCCGCTAGATTCATGGGTCCATCGCCTCGCCCGTTAACTACTTCGACTACTGATTCAGAGCCTGAAATAGTTTGGTTTTGTAAACATCGTTGACGGAATTCCCATAATCTAAACCTCTTTTTGGAAATCTTTTATGTTTTAAACCATACTATGCCCCGAGTTGGTCAATCAGAAGAAAAATGAGAGGTTTGAAATCATATACAGTCTTTATTTCCCCATAAAACGCAAAAAAAACAACCCAAGTTGGATTACTCAGGTTGTTTCGCTGTGTCCAAAGACAGATGTCGTGTGCAATTATACAACAGCGGACTCCAGTCATCACGTTCCTTTTCCAGGATCGTCAGTGACAGGTTTCCAATGCGTTCTGTATACCGATCTTTAAACAAAGCTGTTAACAGGTTGGCTAAGAAAGCTCCGTGAGTGACAATGAGTACGTTTTGGTCCGAATAGGCAGACCATAGATCTTCCAGAAACGCCAGTGCACGAATCTGGATATCCGCTATCTGCTCCTGTCCCAAGTCCAATGTCTCCCAGGCTTGGCCCCAACGGGCAACCCGTTCTTCTGAAGTCAGACCTTCAATCTGACCAAAAGCCCTTTCTTTCAACCGTGCGTCCGGCTCAAGCAAAGGTACATTCAACAGCTTGGAGATAATCTCCCCTGTTTCCTGTGCCCGCGATAATCCACTTGTGATGATATAGTCCCATTGGTATTCTTCCGTCAGCAGACGTCTTCCCAGGCGCTCTGCCTGTTCACGACCTTCTCCATTCAGAGGAATATCCGTCTGACCCTGTATACGGCCCGCCGCATTCCAGTCTGTAAGACCGTGACGAATAAGTCCGATTCGCACTTACATCCCTCATTTCTCCACACGGCGAACGAAAGGTTATTACCTATGCACTCGCACCTTGTTTGCGTTTATTCGTTGTTCGATGCATACGTCCAAGAGAAAATAACGCCATTCCTATTGCAAGTAAAGAGAGGGCCATCCAATACTGCGGATAAGCAGGTCCCATGCTCACAACAAAAGGTTCTATGATACTTCCTCTGTCCGCTCCAGTCATGTTGTACTGATACATGCCAGAGGACGATGGTCCGCTTCCGGCAACCCCTGTCTCCAGGATACCCGTAGTAACAACTTTGGTTTGCTCAGCTTCTGATACGTCTGGCTTAAACATTGCCATATACAGAAAGCTGCATAAAAAAATAGCCAGGAACGCGGCAATCCACAAAGACATATGCTTGCGGATCACAGCAGAGAAACGATTAACCTTTACCTCTTCCGGCAGTAACCATGGAGACTCCGCGTAGATCCGGTCCATAACGTTACGGTTCACTCTCTCTGCTTGTTGTTCTGTCACTGGAACCGGAATGCTGTGCAGCAAGATCTGAGCTTCTTCCCAGACCTCAAACTGCTCGGAGCACTCTTCACAACCAGCGAGATGAGCATGAAATGCAATCCGCTGAGGATGAGTTTCCGGCAAGTCCCAGACCAGTGCAAACAGTTCCTGGGCTTCATTGCAATTCATCGGTTCTTCATCCCTTCATATGGCTCGTACACCGGTTCGAAGAAATAAGGTTCCAATTGAGTTTTTACGCTTGATCTTGCTCTGAATAATAGCGATTTCACAGAACTGACGCTCTGCCCAAGAATATTCGCAATCTCTTGGTAGTCTAGTTGATCATACTCACGGAGTATAATCGCAGAACGCTGCTTCTCCGGCAAATTGTTAATCGCATCCCTAACCAGCATCACCCGCTCGCTGCGAAGTACAGCATACTCCGGTGTATTCTCCGAAGGAGCAACGGGAACAATCCCGCTCTCTTCAAGTGGGACATTTCCGCTACGCTGTTTGCGAAGCTCACTCAGTACCGTATTTCTCGCAATGGTATATAACCATGTTGAGAATGAGGCATCCACCTCACGGAAAGAGTGCAGACTGCGGAACGCCTTATAGAAAGTCTCAGAACAGAGATCTTCCGCAAGCAGCTCCATATTGGAACTTTTCAACATATGATATACGAAAGCCAGTATTTTACGCTGATAACGACTCATCAGCTCGGAATATAACTCCAGGTTACCTTCCTTGATCTCTCGAATCAACTGGGAATCCGTCATTTGAGTGCGACCCCTCCTCGCCCATCCATGTGCTTCTCCCCGTTCGACTCTATCCATGTATTACCGAACAGGCACAAAAAAGTTGCGGTTCTCACCGCATATAAAAAGCGTTCAGCGCCATAACTGGCCTTCCCGCCAAATTCCCCTATGTAATGGCAATTTCCCCAACGTTTCTACATTAACAGTATTTATTGTACAACGGTCTGCATCATCCTGGCAAATCCATTGGTATCCACAGAACCCGACCTGTCATTCATATGCAGTCATTTTCACGTTCATGACTTCATTTTGAGCCTTTTTGGTAACTCTTGCTTATATAGACGGACGACATACCGAAAAGGTTACAAAAATGTGATATTTATTGGATCTAAGGTATCCTAACAGATTAAGGAGGGAGATGTAAATAGAGGATGTAAGTTCAAATGTAACTATTAACATATCAATGCCTTTCCCATAACTTTTTAAGACAAAAAAAAGACCGCTTACATAAGCGGCCATTGCTCACGTGGAGCAATACAGTTATTGGATAGGAGTGGAGAGAAACCATACTGTACCCTTATTATATGTATACGTTTTCATTTTGTCAACACTTTCAGTAAAATTGTTTGAATTAATTATATCTTTCGGTAAATCAGGATAATACATCCTTTTTTTGTGTGACTGAAAATCAAATAACAACTCCAATATAACCTCACAAAAAAGAGGGCTTTCGCCCTCTTTCTCGTCTTATATCCACACTTGATAGCCTAAGGAATCCAATAACGTCTTGGCTCGTTCCATATCTTCTTCCTGACGGAAAGACAGACGCATAATGCCCGGCACATCCACCCGGTTTTCGATAATCTCCAAGTTGCTCAAGTTGATATCATTCGCCCCAAGCTCAGTTGCAATCTTACCGATCATACCCGGTGCATCCTGAACATCAGTATATAGATCAAATAACGGCGAAATCATGCCTTTGCGTCGTTCTGGTAATATACTGCGGAACTCGCGGGCCTGACGGAATGCCTCCTCTATACCTTCACCGTTCTTATGTTCCAGCATATCCGTAAAGGCCGTCATCTGGCTATTCCAGTCCTTAAGCAAGCCCAGCAGTACATCACGGTTGCTAAGCAAGATATCTCTCCACACAATCGCATCACTGGACGCAATCCGGGTAATATCCCGAAAACCGCCTGCAGCCAGCATTTTATACAGTGGATTCGACTCATTATATTCACGTACCTGATTCACCAGCGCAACAGCAATAACATGTGGCAGATGACTAATCGCCCCCACGATGTCATCGTGCAGCAGAGGCTCCACACGCACGATCTGTGCCCGCGTATACGCAAGCAGCTCAGACAACCTGCTGTAGGCTTCCTCAGGTACATGTTCTGAAGGGGTTAAGACATAGTATGCATTCTCAAATAACACGGCTGAGGCCGCATCTACGCCTGCACGCTCCGACCCCGCCATAGGGTGACCACCAATGAAATAAGCGTCAGTCAACCGCACATGCTCGGCACAAGCGGCAATGGAAGCTTTAGTGCTTCCTACGTCCGTGATGATACATCCTTTTTTCAATGGCAGCTTGGAGAGCTTTTCGAAATAGGATTCTAGCAAACCTACGGGAACGCACAAAAAAATAAAGTCGGCATCCTCTACCGCTTCTTCCAGAGAGAGCGTAGCATCATCCACTACACCGCTCGCTATGTACTTGTCCTTCAGTTCATCCAAGTGGGCGTAGCCCATCACGGTTACACCTGGCTTGCCTTTGAAGCAGAGCGACAGTGAACCGCCGATGAGTCCTACACCAATCATTGCAATTTTTAGTTTCATGGGTCCTCACTCTTTCATCGCCAGTATTAAGGGCGTGCTACCGCCTTCTCAGCCAGCGTGTTCTCCAGTGCCGTGACAAATGCACGGTTCTGTTCTGATGTTCCGACGGACACACGAATGTAAGTTGGGTATACGTGGAATCCTGAGCGAACGATAATGCCTTGTTTGAGCAAGGATTGGAACGCATTTGCCGAAGGCATATTCAGGTCAACCATAATGAAATTACCCTGTGAAGGGAAATACGACAATCCGAGCCGTGTAAATTCATTTTGCAGGTAATCCCGATCCGTTGCATTCCGCTTCGAGCACTCTTGAACAAAATCCTGATCCAGTAGTGCAGCTTTTGCCGCAACCTGTCCAAAACGGGAAGTGTTAAACGGTTCACGTACACGGTTAATCAAATCAATAATTTCGGGACGTGCAATACCATATCCGATCCGAAGCGAAGCCAAACCGTAAATTTTGGAGAATGTCCGCAGGATGACCAAGTTCGGATACCGTTCGATCAATGGTATACTTTGCGGGTATGCTTCATCGGTTACGAATTCATAATAAGCTTCGTCCAATATGACCATCACATGAGCAGGCACACGGTCCATAAAGGCTGTAAGTTCCTGCTCGGAGATAATCGTACCTGTCGGATTATTTGGATTACACACCCATACTGCTTTGGTTTTGTCGTTAATTTGCGCGAGCATCGCGCTCAGATCATGCGTGCCATCTTTCAGAGGCACTTCGATGGACACGGCACCCTCAATATCTGCATTGCTTTTATATACAGAAAATGTTTGATCTGCCATGATGGTCTCGTCACCCGGCAAGAAGAAAGCTCTCGTGATCAAAGCAATAATCTCATCGGAACCACAACCAAATATTAAGTTGTTCCGTTCAACGCCAAGATGCTTGGCAAGAACTCCCGTCAGCTCAACCGAGCTACCGTCTGGGTATATGCTTATATTCGTCATTTCTCTCGTAATGGCTTCCAGGGCGGCAGGAGAACTGCCGTACGGGTTTTCGTTGGAGGCCAGCTTGATGACTTGTTCAAGCCCCAGTTCACATTTCACTTCTTCAATCGGTTTGCCCGGTTGGTACACAGGCAGATTGACAATCTGGGATTTCGGTTTCAACCCGACCGCCTCCTGTTATTGAAATAATGTTAGACACGAATCAGCGTGCACCTCATGTGTCCAAAAGATGTCCTTCAGGACATCTCTATCCCTTTAATTGTGCCACAAAGTTGCGAATTTGCAACAGTCCCGCTGCACGCGTATCCGGATTTTCAAGCAGAGGAATCGCATCTTCCACCTGACGAACAATGGCACTACCTACAACAACGCCATCGCAGATGCGGGAGAAATGTGCCACCTGCTCATGACTGGAGATACCAAAGCCTACCGCTACAGGAAGGTCTGTCAGACTTTTCACCGTCTCAATAAAGCTCTCTACGCCATCAAAGAAAGAAGCTCTCTCTCCGGTTACCCCAAGGGATGATACACAATAGATAAAGCCCCTCGCGCCCGTTACAATCCGCTCAATCCGGGCATTAGATGTAGGTGCAACAAGCGGCACCAGATGCACACCAGCACGATTTGCGCGTTCTCGCATCTCTTCCGCTTCCTCAATCGGCAGGTCCGGAATGATCATGCCACTAATATCGTGTTTGACCAATTCATCAAAGAATACATCCAGGCCTGTCTGCAATACCGGATTATAATAGGTGAACAGAACAAACGGCAGTTTCACACCTGCCTTACGAGCTTTTGCAGCGGTTTCCATCACAGTACGAATGGTAATCTGGCTTTTCAGCGCACGTTCGGAAGCGCGCTGAATGACTGGGCCATCTGCAAGCGGATCGGAATAGGGAACACCCAGTTCCAAAATATCCGCTCCAGCCTGTTCAAGCTCCTTGATGATATCAATCGTTGTATCCACATCCGGGTCTCCCACGGTTAAAAATGGAATAAGTGCCGTGCGATTCTGTTCCTTCAATTGCTGGAAGGTCTGGTCCATCAGATTCATCCCAAGTCACCTCCCGTGTATTTCATGATCGATTCAACATCCTTGTCTCCACGTCCCGACAGACAA
The DNA here is from genome assembly GCF_002843485.1 of Paenibacillus sp. BGI2013. Classification (NCBI taxonomy): domain Bacteria; kingdom Bacillati; phylum Bacillota; class Bacilli; order Caryophanales; family Paenibacillaceae; genus Paenibacillus; species Paenibacillus sp. BGI2013. Next base: position 402,566 of record NZ_PJFA01000003.1, on the reverse strand, counting down.
ATGACTACAATATCATTTGCTGTAAGTTCAGGCGCCAGTTTGACAACTTGGGCAACCGCATGTGCAGACTCCAGAGCAGGAATGATTCCCTCCGTCCGACATAGGAGTTGCAGGGCATCCAGTGCTTCCTGATCCGTGATCGGTACATATTTTGCCCGTTCAATATCCTTGAGATAGGAATGCTCCGGACCAACACCCGGATAATCAAGTCCGGCCGAGATGGAATGCGCTGGCTGAACCTGTCCATACTCATCCTGCAACAGGTAACTCATAGATCCCTGGAATACACCATGCGTACCTTTGGTCATCGTTGCAGCGTGATACTCGGTTTCGACCCCTTTGCCTGCGGCTTCAACACCAACAAGCTTCACATCCTGATCACCGATAAATGGATAGAACATACCGATCGCATTACTTCCTCCACCAACAGCGGCTACAATTACATCCGGCAAACGCCCTTCGATCTCCTGAATCTGACGACGGGTCTCATCACCAATCACACGTTGGAAATTCCGCACCATCATCGGATATGGATGAGGACCAACCACTGATCCGAGCACATAGAACGTATCCTCTACATTGCTGACCCAGTAGCGAAGTGCTTCATTACCAGCATCCTTCAGTGTCCGTGTTCCGGACGTCACCGGAATTACTTCTGCTCCGAGCAGCTTCATCCGAAATACGTTTAACTGCTGACGCTCTGTATCTTCTTCGCCCATAAATACTTTGCATTCCAGTCCAAGCAATGCGGCTACGGTTGCGGTCGCAACGCCATGTTGACCTGCACCCGTTTCGGCAATAACTTTCTTTTTGCCCATCCGTTTGGCAAGCAAACCTTGTCCAATGGCGTTATTAATTTTGTGCGCGCCTGTATGATTGAGATCTTCACGTTTCAGATAAATTTTCGGTCCGCCCAATCGGCGTGACAATTGCTCTGCATGATACAATGGCGTTTCACGTCCAGAATACTCGCTTAGCAGATAGTTCAGTTCCTTGTTAAATTCCTCATCTTCAGAGAAGTGGCTGTATGCCTCCTCCAACTCAATAAGTGCGTTCATTAGTGTCTCAGGTACAAAGCGGCCTCCGAAGTGACCGAAACGCCCGTGTTGATCCGGCAATTGATGTGTCATGCCTGCTTCACCCTTTCTACGAATGCTGTAATTTTGGCAATATCCTTCACACCTTCAGTCTCCACGCCGCTGGATACATCGACGCCGAAAGGTGCATATGTCTGTATTAGTTGTTGTACATTGTCCGGCTGCAACCCTCCTGCAACGAACAGAGCAATTCCGCGACTTTTCGCCCATTCAGCATAGGCAGGGATTCGCTCCCAGGCAAACGTTTTCCCGGAGCCCCCTCCATATAGAGGATCATGGGTATCAAGCAATATCGCATCCACGTATTTATCATAAGTATCAAGAGCCCTTATGGCTGCATCATCAGCTTCCGGTCCCGTTTCATCTTTGGGAAAAGAAAAAACTTTGAACACTGCGGCATTCCACCGCTGCTTCACCTGCTGGCAAAATTCCACAGTCTCCTGTCCATGCAGTTGAATAACATCCAGCTGAGCAATGTCCATAATGTGTTCCAGTTCTTCGAGCGTAGGATTCACAAATACACCCGCAAGCTTCGGCCGATCATAGGTAGACCATTCGAACAACACCGTTCTTAATGCAGCAGCCTGCTCGGGTTCGATTCGGCGGCGTGATTTGGCAAAAACAACACCAATGTAATCCACAGGCAAGTTTATCATCGATTTTAGCACTTCAACGTCCTGAAGTCCACATATTTTTACGGCCGCTGGCAGCGGGTTTCTCAGTTCTGACATACTGTCGCCTGTGCCATCGTGTATGGAAGTATTCATCATTTGGGTCCCATCAGATCATATACAGCCGCCTCGACATCATCCTTGCGCATGAGATGCTCACCTACGAGAATACCATGAACACCGGCCTGGATCAGAGGTACTGTTGATTCTGGTCCGTCAATACCACTTTCGCTAATCAAGGTAACGCCACTTGGAATCAATTCCATCAAATCCAGTGTCGTGTTCAGGCTGGTTTCGAATGTTTTCAAATTACGATTGTTGATGCCCACAAGTGTTGCCTGCGGAATCTCCAATACCTGCTCCAGTTCTGTTCGATCATGGACTTCAATCAAGGCATCCAGCCCCAAACTTTTGGCAAATTCCAGATATTGACGAATCTGTTCAGGTGTCAGAATACTGGCAATCAACAGTATCGCATCCGCACCCAGTAATCTTGCCTCGGCAATCTGTCGTTCATCTATAATAAAATCCTTGCGCAATAGCGGAATGTTCACTGCTTGATGGATAGCCTGCAAGTACTCGTTGCTGCCTTGAAAATACGACACATCTGTTAATACGGAGATGCAGTCTGCACCCGCTCGCTCATAAGCAGCAGCAATCTCTACCGGATGAAAATCCGGACGAATTAACCCTTTGGATGGCGAAGCCTTCTTCACTTCAGCAATAAGGCCGAGTTTGCGATTGCGTCCGCTCGATAGTGCTTGTTCAAACCCCCGAGTTGCGGGTAGTTGTTCGATTTTTTGGATAGCTTCATCCATGCGAAATGTCTGTGCAAGAACTTCAACTTCTTTATGTTTGGTTGCAACGATTCGATCAAGATACATGACTATACGCCTCCGTTGTATGAATTAACTGTTCAAGCTTCCCGGCAGCTTTGCCCGAATCTACCGCTTCTGCGGCAAGTGTCACCCCTTCAGCAATGCTATCTGCAAGACCGGATACATAGATGCACGCTCCGGCGTTCAACAGAACGACATCGCGGTAGGCACTCTGCTCACCCTGGAAGATCCTCTTAATAATTTCGGCATTCTGTGCCGCATCTCCTCCAAGTACCGCTTCAAGCGGGTGCAGAGACAAACCCATATCACGTGGATCAATATCATAGGTGTGCACTTCACCATTGCGAAGTTCAGACACCTGAGTTGGTGCCGAGATACTGATTTCATCCAGACCATCATGGCTGGCCACAACCAACGCTCTTTTGAGACCAAGACGATTCAGTACTTCAGCAATCATCGGCGTCCGGGAACGATCATACAGGCCAAGCAATTGGCGATCTGCTCCCGCAGGATTCGTTAACGGTCCGAGCATATTGAAAATGGTACGAACCCCCAGCTCTTTTCTTGGTCCTGCCGCATGTCGCATGGAAGGGTGATATACTTGGGCAAAACAGAAGCAGATTCCGATATCATCCAGACATTGTCTGGCCTGCTCACCGTTCAGATGGATATTTACACCCAGTGCCTCTAATACATCTGCACTACCCGCTTTGCCTGAAGCTGAACGGTTGCCATGTTTGGCGACCCGAACCGAGACGGCCGAAGCAATGATGGCGGATGCTGTGGAAATGTTGAATTTGTGAATACCCGATCCACCTGTTCCACAAGTGTCCAGCAAGCCGCTGCCATCCGTTAGAATTCGTCCGCCCTGACCACGCATGGCTTCAGCAAAACCGGTGATCTCATCTACCGTTTCACCCTTCATCCGTAGCGCCATCAGCAAACCTCCGATTTGAGCCGGCGTTGCCTCACCTCTCATGATCGAGTACATCAAATCTCTTGCTTCGGCTTGCTCCAGATGGCTGCCCTCTAGAATCTTCGCCAGGCCATTTTTCATGCCTTCCTCACGAGTAATCTCAGCAATAGGGGTTACAGGGTTCTCATTCATTATTGGGTTTATGTTCATCTCCGGTCTCTCCTCTCTCAGTTCTTAGCGGCCGCTGGTGTGACAAAGTAGTCTGCATTCGCCAGTCTCAACGTGCTGTCCTTTTCTTTGGCAGGAAACATTGCTTCTGCTGTTCGAATCGCCTTGAGCAATGCTTTAGCTTTGTTAACCGTTTCCTCATATTCATTCTCAGGCACAGAATCCCATACGATTCCCGCTCCGGCCTGTACATACGCTTTTCCTTTTTTAAAAATAATCGTACGAATCGTAATACAGGAGTCCATGTTACCCGAGAAACCAAGGTATCCGATTGCTCCTGCATAAGCTCCACGTGCCTCTTTCTCCAGTTCCGCGATAATCTCCATTGCACGCAGTTTCGGTGCTCCGGATACAGTACCCGCTGGCAAGCAAGAGAGGAATGCATCGAAGAAATCCTTATCTTCTCTAAGCTCGCCCGTAACGTTGGATACCATGTGCATAACGTGAGAATACCGTTCAATCTCCATGAACATGTCACACTTCACACTGCCGAAACTGGATACCCGGCCCAGATCGTTACGCCCCAGATCAACCAGCATCAGATGCTCCGCGCGTTCCTTCTCATCCTGGAGCAGATCAGCAGCGAGTGCACGATCTTCCGCTTCTGTTGCCCCTCTTGGACGTGTACCTGCAATCGGTCGTGTCTCCACACGATTCCCGTCCACCTTGACCAGCGCTTCTGGCGAAGTACCCACGATAATCTCATCATCCATTTTGAGGTAGTACATATAAGGTGATGGATTCAGGGTCCGAAGCACACGATACACGTGAAGCGGAGAAACTTCCGTATCAATGTGGAAACGCTGGGATAATACCACTTGAAAAATATCACCTGCGCGAATGTAATCTTTGGCTTGCTCCACATTACCGATAAACTGCTCTTTCGTGAGGTTGGAGCGAATATCCCCCAGTTCCACGTCTCCCGGAATGGAACGCGGATTCAGGTTCTCTCCTGGTCCTTGCTGCTGCAAACGTTCTGCCGCCTGCTCCAGCTTCTCCGAAGTCACTGCATACGCTTGGCGTATCTCATCATCCGTTGCACCGTCCTTGACGTGTACATTACCAACGAGCAACATCTGCTGCTTCACATGGTCAAAGACGATAATCTGGTCACAGAACATAAAGCGAATGTCATCCATATTCAGGTCATCCAGCGCGTGGGCTGGAAGCTTCTCATAATAGGACAGCAGGTCATATCCGAAGAAACCAATTGCCCCACCTGTGAATGGTGGCAGTTCATCATCTTTTGGACTGCGGTACTTACGCAGCAGTGCTTTCAGTTCTTCGATCGGTTTGCCTGGCAATTCACGGGTTTTCCCTGCTTCTTCTACAACAATCCGGCCTTTCTTGGCCGAAATCATCAGGAACGGATCTGTACCGATGAACGAGTATCTCGCCCATTGGATACCGCCCTCTACACTTTCCAACAGGAATGCCCGGTCGTTGTCAGCATAACGGCGGAATATTCGAATCGGAGTCTCCATATCTGCCAGAATCCGTTTGACTACCGGAATCAGATTATACTCATTCGACATTTTCAGTACTTGATTAACGTTTGGCGTTATCATCAGATCACGTCCTTTCAGATTTAGGTAGAAGAAAAGGTTATATGTACAAAAAAACCTCTACCATCAGGTAGAGGTTTGGTTATAAGCTGTATTTAACAGGGTGATGCTTCATAAATAACAAGTCCCTATACTTCGCTGTCGGATTATTCACAGGTCGCTGAATTGATGCATCTCACATCATCCAAATCGGGAAAATAAATTAGTTATAACACTTCAACTACTCATTCCAATATTACGTAAAATATAGGAGAGTGCATTGATTGTGTTTGTACCAAAATATATCAAAACAAAAGATGTCCTATGACACGTTTGTTTTCCCTATTCCTGTTACCTATTCCGTAGCACGACGTACCGTGAATCAGTTGACCGGTTTCTGTTGCCCCGGTTACCACCCACTGGACTCTGCTATATACTCCACTAGCTCAGCTGCTCTCAGCTCAATCTCAACTCTACTCAACTGGTTCTCACTATACATCATTATGATCGGTTTGACAACCCACTACTTAAGAGCCGGAAGGTGCTGCCAAATCGGGACGTAATGCCTGTGCACCGTTCAGATACACATGGTTGATTTCATTCTGAGCTTTGTTTGTATTCACATGCACCATGAAACGAATGCACTGCGCCAAGGCACCTTTAACAGGAACCTCCAGTGCACACATTAGTGGTACGAGTTCCCAACCATCCAGTTGACGAATAGCTTTTGCCGGGAAAGCAGCATCCAGATCCCCAGTTAACGTAATCCACACACTGCAGATATCTTCCGGTTGGATCTCATTGCGATCCACGATCTCCTGCAACAATACAGCCGTTTCCTTCAAAATCTGTTCTTCGTTGTTCTGCGTGACTGTTGTAGCCCCGCGAATTCCCCGTGTGACCATTGCTGTTATTCTCCCTTCCTGAGCATTTCAATGACGTCCCGAACTTCCGACACAGGTACGTCCTTCACAATTCTTGCAGCTCCAATCCGATCAGGAATGATAAACACCATATGACCTTCACGGAACTTTTTGTCATGCATCATCGCTTCCATTAATGCATCCGTGTCGAGATGCGCAGGCATCGTTGTTGGAAGGCGAAGTGAACGCAACATGCGGACCGTATCTTCATAGAGCCCTGCTGGCGCACCAAGCTTCTCACCAAGCAATGCTGATCCAGCCATACCGATCGAGATCGCTTCTCCGTGCAGGAATTCTCCATAACCGGCAATCGCTTCAATGGCATGACCAATCGTATGTCCCAGGTTCAACAACGCACGTTCTCCATTTTCACGTTCGTCTCTGGATACAATCTCTGCCTTAATGCCACATCCACGTTCCAAGCCGTATCCAAGTGCTTCCGGATTAAGCGCAAGCAGTTCTTCCGCATGTTCCTCACACCAATGTGCAAAAGCCTCATCACGGATCAGCCCGTGCTTCAGCATCTCTGACAACCCTGCCGATACATCTCGTGGCGGCAAGGATTGAAGTGTGTCCACATCATAGAGCACTAGCTCGGGCTGGTGGAATGCACCAATCATATTTTTGGCCAGCGGATGATTGACAGCCACCTTGCCGCCTACACTGCTGTCATGCGCCAAAATCGTTGTAGGTACTTGAACAAACTTGATTCCACGCATATATGTAGCGGCAACAAAACCAGCCAGATCACCTACGACACCACCACCTAAGGCCAGAATCGCAGAACTCCGATCCAGTTTGCCTTCGATCGCAACGGTCATCATATCCTGGTACACCGAAAGGGATTTCGACGTTTCACCAGAGGGTACAACCGCCGATACGACTGTATAACCAGCCGTACGCAGCGTTTGCTCCAAACCTGACAAGTATTTGGGAGCCACATTTTCATCTGTAATGATGAGCAACGGACTTTTTTTGGTCAACCCATATTGCTCAAAATATTGAGGGGCTTGTGCCAATAGACCGCTGCCAATCAGAATCGGATATGAGCGTTCCTCCAACTGTACCGTCAGCTGACGCATATTAGTAATTCTCCAGTTGAGCATTATAACTAGCAACATTAGCACGGATCTCTTCCATGGAATCCCCGCCGAATTTCTCCAGGAATGCTTTGGCAATTTCCCACGCTACAACATGCTCCATAACCACACTCGCTGCTGGTACAGCACAAGCGTCCGAGCGCTCAACCTGAGCCGTAAATGCTTCTTTTGTATCAATATCGACACTTTGCAGTGGCTTATACAACGTTGGGATCGGCTTCATCACACCACGTACAACGACTGGCATACCGTTTGTCATACCACCTTCGAATCCACCCAGACGGTTGGTTGCCCGGTGGTAGCCGCGCTCATCCGTATGCATGATTTCATCATGCACCTGTGATCCTCGAATGACTCCGGCTTCGAATCCGATACCAATCTCTACACCTTTGAATGCATTAATGGACATTACGCCTTGAGCGATTCGTGCATCCAGTTTGCGATCGTATTGAACATAACTACCCAGACCAATAGGTACACCTTCAACGATACATTCCACTATTCCTCCGATGGAATCGCCTTCTTGTTTAATCTGGTCGATGTAGGCTTCCATCTTCTTCTCTGTCTCAGCATCCGTAACACGTACAGAGGAAGCTTCTGTCACTGCGATCAGTTCATCAATCGGAAGGTCCTGATATGGAGCTTCGATCTCTCCAATGCGAAGTACACGTCCAGCTACCTTGATTCCGAATTCAGCCAGGAATTGACGAGCAATGGCACCACATGCCACACGTACCGTTGTCTCACGTGCACTGGAGCGCTCCAGTACGTTACGCAAGTCTTTAAGATTATACTTGAGTCCACCGTTCAGATCAGCGTGTCCGGGACGTGGACGATGAACGCGACGTTTCTCTTCGTCACTGCCTTCAATCGGCTCAATATTCATAATATTCTGCCAATGTTTCCAGTCGTTATTTTGAACAACCAGCGCTACCGGAGCACCTGTTGTATATCCGTGACGGATACCACCAACGAAATTCGCCTGATCCTTCTCAATCTGCATCCGGCGTCCACGGCCATATCCCTTTTGGCGGCGGTGAAGCTGGAAATTCAGTTCTTCAAAATCAATCGTCAAATTACTTGGCAATCCTTCAATAATAGCGGTCAATTGGGGTCCGTGCGTCTCCCCTGCGGTTAAATAGCGTAAACTCATAATACGTTCCCCCTTTAAACTGTTAAACTTCACATTGCTAAAATCCCATAATTTCTTTGCTTATTATAGTATAGCTGACCGGCTTTGACAAGAAAGTCGGCTCTTTCTTGTACTTGGTATACAAATAACCGCCTGAACACATGTACATGTGCTTCAGACGGCTGAACAACCATTATCATTATTTTTTCCGATAGAAGAATGTCTCTGCTGTCTCCAGACCATATTGTCCCGGGGAGAAGATCTGCTCCGTACTGCCCACAAACAAAATACCGCCTGGACGCAAACTTGCTGCAAATTTGTGATACAACAGGTTTTTGGCTTCCTCGGTAAAATAGATCATGACATTTCGGCACACAATCAGATCGTACCCATCGTCAAAACGGTCCACCAGCAAATTTTGTTTCATGAACTTGATCGAATTTTTGAGTTGCTCATCAATACGGTATACCAAGCCATCCTGCTTGAAGTAACGGTTCGCCGTTTCCTTTGGCACATCCTTAAGCGAGCGTTCCATATAACGCCCTTCCTTGGCTTTGGCCAATGCACCTTCATCCAGATCACTTGCCGTAATGGAGCTGTCCTTCAAAATGCCCATCGTGTCCAAAATCATGGCAAGTGTATAAGGTTCTTCACCTGTTGAACAGGCCGCACTCCAAACTTTAGCACGACGCTTGGACCCCAGCAGCTCAGGCAGGATCTCGTCCCGCAGCACTTCCCAACGATTGGGATTACGCCAGAATTCCGACACGTTAATCGTCATACGATCAAGGAATTCGTAAAACAATGATTTATCTTTCTGCATAGCTTCAAAAAAGTTAGAAAATGTATGAAACCCGTTTTTGTTGCGAAGTGTGGTCAGCCTTCTTTTCATCTGGCCTTCCTTGTATTGAGCAAGATCAATGCCTGTGCTCTCTTTGATTTTACGAATGAATCCGGTGTAATCCGGGTCTAGTAGTTGTTCTTGCTCCAGCATCGTGTATCACCCTTTTGGCTAATAATTACAACCAGGCTGCGATGCTCTTGTCGTATACCACCAGTTCATCTGAAGCAAAGAAATTTGCTGCTTCACGGGAAGCACTTTCCGGTGAATCTGCCCCATGAATCAGATTATGTGGTGTGTGGCTGGCGAAGTCTCCGCGAATGGTACCCGGAGCTGCTTCCTTCACATTGGTTTTTCCGATGACGATGCGCGCAAGCGCCACAATATCGTCGCCTTCCCACACCATGGCAAATACAGGCCCAGATGTGATAAAACGAACCAGATCATCGAAAAATGGTTTACCCTCATGTTCAGCATAATGGCGTTTTGCCTGATCCTCAGACATCTGCACCAATTTGCCTGCCACCAACTTAAATCCTTTGTCTTCCAGACGGCTAATAATTCGACCGATCAATCCACGCTGCACACCATCCGGCTTCACCATCAAAAATGTACGATCCATCAGCTCACTCCTCACTCACGGTTCAAAGTTAATCACTATGTAAACGCAATCCCTCTGATTGTAACATACATGTCCAAATCCTCCCAATGAGGAATCTCACAGTTCTGTTCAACTTTGGGTATGAGTAATCTGAGAGTCGAAGGTCATACATTGTTTAATGCGTACGTTTAACCACAAAATGAGCGATATCACGCAGGTTTTTGGTCGTCTTGATGTTAGGTAGCTGATCGAGAGCATCGAGCGCTTTCTTCATATATCGGTCAGCAAGGGCTTCTGCTTTAGCAATTCCTTGACTTTGTCGAATCATTCCAATTGCATCCGATGCACTTGCCCGTCCTTCTTCATGCTGGACACGGGAAATCTCCTTAAGCAAAGGTTCCCGCAGATCGGATTCTTCCAGGGCATAAAGTACAGGAAGAGTAATATTTCCTTGCTTCATGTCACTGCCAGGTGGCTTCCCAAGTTGTTTCTCGGTACCTACCAGATCAAGTACATCATCTTGAATCTGGAAGGCCATCCCCACATTGTATCCGTACGTATACAGCAGGGAAGATACATGCTCAGGCGCACGTGTAGCCAATGCCCCTAACTGACAGCTAACTGCAATCAGAAGTGCTGTTTTGCGGCGAATCCGCAGCAGATAGTTACGAACACTTTGTCCCGTATTGAAAAAGTCGCGAATTTGCTCCATCTCACCAATGGACATTTGTACCATAGCTTTGGCAAGAATACGATGAATCGCTGGATCGGATAATCCGGCAGTCATTTCAAGTGCCTTACCGTAGATATAGTCTCCAGTGTACATGGCAATCCGGTTATCCCATTTTGACTTCACCGTGGGTTTGCCTCGGCGTGTCTCCGCATTATCAATGACATCATCATGAACGAGGGATGCCGAATGGATGAGTTCCAGCGGAACCGCAACCAGCTTCAGACGTTCAATGTCGTATGTACCAAATTTCCCACCAAGTAACACAAAAACGGGCCGCAACCGTTTTCCTCCTGCTTTGAGCAAATGAAGTGACGTTTCACTCAGCAGCTTCTGTTCTCCTCGAACACTGCGATACAACTCTTTCTCAATGTAATCCATGTCCTTTTTTAACAACCCGAAAATATCCAATAGTTTCATTCGTTCACCCGTATCAGCGTATTGTCAGTCCATAAATTCATGCTTACCTTCCCCTCCAGCAAGTCGGGCCTGCAGGCATTACGAGAAACCCGGCTTACCGTTCTTGCTTGTGTTGTTCTATAAGGTAATCTAACGTGTTTTTCTTCTCCGAATGTCATAGCCAACACCCGAAAATTAAACTCTGCGACTTGTTCTGAAACAAAATACAGAAGTTGCCGGAGCATGGGTCAAGACTGTGGTTCATGAAGACTCACCATCAGTGCTCACCAATACCCCGGGATTCGGGGGACAAATAAACCGAGCAACACTTTGGCAAAAAACAGCCTTGTATCGAACTCAGTCGTTATCCCCGTTCATCCGGTTCTCCCCATCTTGTAAACAGTTGATGTGGGATGCGCAAGCTATCCAGCACTTTACCCACTAAAAACAGAATCAACTCATCCATAGTCTGAGGTTTGTAATAAAAAGCAGGCATAGCCGGTATCATTCGTACACCAAGACGAGAAAGCTTCAGCATGTTCTCCAGATGGATTGCATGAAGAGGCGTCTCACGTGGTACGAGAATCAATGTTCTTCCCTCTTTCATCATAACATCCGCTGCGCGAGACATCAGATTATCCGACGATCCCTGCGCGATGGACGAAAGAGTTCCCATCGAACATGGCATGATAATCATGCCGTCGGCCAGATAAGAACCACTTGCAATGGAGGCCCCTATATCACTCACAGGATGATAGATCAGAGAACCGGCACGGTTGCCGAATTTTTCTTCCAGCACCGCGTCCCGATTCGTCACATCCCAGTCCAATTCTTCTTTCAGTACACGCCACCCTGCATTGGATATGACCAGATGAACGTTATATTCCAAATCAAGCAGCGTTTCAATTAATCGAATGCCATATATGCTGCCACTCGCTCCGGTAATTCCGACAACCAGTCGTTTATTGTCCGGCTGCTGCACCATTTATTTCACCGCCAGATCAATCAGAGTGAACGTAAACACAATTAAACTAAGCAAACTGTTCATGGTAAAAAATGCCGTTTGAACACGGCTCATATCATTAGGCGATACAATATAGTGTTGATAGAACAGAATTCCATACGTCACCAACATGCCTGCGCCATACCACCAGCTCAGATCTGTCATCAACAATAACGCAAGAAAACCAATTGCAGTAATCACATGGAAGAACTTAGCGATCTGCAAGGATTTAACCAGGCCAAAACGGGAAGGTATGGAGTGAAGACCCTCTCCCTGATCAAATTCCAGATCCTGACATGCATAGATAATATCAAAGCCCGCTGTCCAGAACACAATCGTAACGTACAGCACAATCGCTGTCCAATCCATCGTTCCTGTTACTGCTACCCAGCCACCAAGTGGTGCCAAACCAATCGTCATTCCGAGAACAATGTGGCATAACCATGTGAATCGTTTGGTGTACGAATACAGTACCAACATAAACACAGCTATAGGCAACAGCTGCATCGATAATACATTAAGATTGGATGAGGCCCAGAATAACAATATAAATGAGATAATGACAAATATAACAACTTCCCCATTTTTCAACAGTCCTGCCGGGATGGCTCTCATCGCGGTACGCGGGTTTTTGCCATCAATCGCTTGGTCAATAATTCGGTTCAAACCAAAAGCCGCACTACGTGCACCGATCATCGCAAGCAATACCCACATGATCTGCATCCAGCTTGGGAAGGTATCATTCACTACCATGGAGCCGAGGATCGCCCCCATAAATGCAAAAGGTAAAGCAAAAAGCGTGTGTTCAATCTTGATCATTTCTAAAAAGATGCGAATTTTCCTAAACATGCTGATTCTCCTTGGTTCCAATATGCAGTGCCGCGATACCTCCGGTCAGAGGGTAGGCCTGCACTTGTTGTAATCCAGTTTCTGCAAAAATGTCTGCCAGTTCCTGCCTTCCCGGGAAAATGGCCAGTGAGTCCGGCAGCCATTTGTACTGCTCAAAACTTTTAGCAAACACTTTGGCAAGATTCGGTAAAACCTTCTCAAAATAAAAATAATAAATGCCTTTGAACGGCTGCCATGTTGGCTTGGACAATTCCAGGCACACAACCATACCACCCGGTTTGACCACACGTTTCATTTCAGACAACACTTGTCTGAGATCAGGTACATTACGCAACCCAAACCCGATCGTCACATAATCAAACGAATTGTCTTCAAAAGGAAGTGACATGGCATTTCCCTGTGTCAGGGTAATCTGTTTTTGACGTTGCACCGCATTGATCTTTGTCTGGCCGACCTCCAGCATGTTGCTACTGAAATCAAGTCCGTGCATGTGCCCCGTTTCACTTGCCTCTGCCATAGCAAGCGTCCAGTCACATGTGCCGCAGCACAAATCAAGACCGGTATCGCCTTTGGACATATTCATCTTTTTCATGGTGAATTTACGCCAAGCCTTATGCCTGCGGAAACTTAAAATATCATTCATGACATCATATTTTCCGGCTATACTCTGAAAAACCGAATGGACATATTCTTCTTTCGGTTTGGTCTCTCCGCTCCCCATTCGTCTGTCTCCCCCTCAATCTTCCCTTACTGCCGCATGTGAAGGCTGCAAATATGCCAAGTAAGGCTCTAGAATTGCATGTATCTCATGCAAGCCCATCCGCCCTTCCTCATCTTGCAACAACAGTTGAATGCGGTGTGTACACTCGCGAAGCTTGTCCAGCAAAACCTCGCCAACCCTATGCTTCAGCACCATAGCGTTCCATGCACGTGCATCCAATTCAGATTGACGCAACACATTGCGCTCATCGTCATTACCATGCTCGTATATGTGCCAGTATGCATAGCTGTGAAGATATTGTTGTTGGTCATTCATCCGCTTCAGTTCTTCCACGATCGTTTCGCAGGAGCTGAATTCGGTCAACAGGCTGTTCCATAATGACTCTTCCTTATGTTGAATCATGCCTGTAAATGAAAGAAACAGCTGCATTCTCAGCTGTACCGTTTCACGCAAGTATTCGTCAGCCGAAACGAGAAGCTTCTTCATCCGTTCATACAGCGTCATCTTGCGTGCGTTCACTCCGGATACAGCACCACTGAGTTTGCCAATCATTTCAATTCTGCCCGCTTGGGCAAGCAATTGATAAAAACGGCTACTTAAATAATCCCCGGCGAGTACATTCAACTGACGTGAACGCATCTCCTGCTCTTTCCGCTCACCGGAAATGGTATCGATTCGATCATGCGTATCCATGGCCAACTGAACGAGCGAAGTTGCAAGAGCATATAACTCTTGATGCACCTTTTCGTCTGTGCGGCCCACAAATACCTGCAACAGACGTGCTCGGCTATCCGGAAATGATGGGATTTCCGTATGTTGTCGAATCATGTCGTAATCCGTATATTTCTTTGCTAGTTGGGGTACGCGATATGAATTCATTCTCAGCCTCCGAGCCTTAACATTGTTAAACCTTTTCTGCACTACAATCTTATATATTATAGCATATGTTGAACGGGCACGCACTGAATCCTGCTATTCTATTACCCCTGACTTGTCATTTCGAATTGCTTCTTCCACAGTTCGGTCTCCATCAAATGAAACCAGTCCTTCAATTCATCTGAAAAGGCCGCACTTTTCCAGTTCCGTAATGTTTCAATCGCATACAGAGGCCACTCTCCACGCCGAATATCAGCAGCAAGTAACAGATGTCGTTTATGCATCCATTCATCTTCTGCCATCACACGCAGCAGCACCTGATCCACGTTATCCAGACTCCGAAAGCCAAGATCCGCCACAGCTGCCATGTTCTCATAGATTTCAGTGTAACTTGTACCCGTGCCTTTAACTTTGAGGTCCAGTGTCAAAATGGACTGTTTCCATTCCACTCTTGCAATGGGCGTTGATAGTTGCATGGAGCTTAGCACATCAACCAGATTGTCATTCGTTAGCTGAACTGGATGATGTGATGCAGAGGCAGGCTGTACGTTGTCCCCGCCCCATGTACGCATATGTAAGGTTTGTATCGCAACAAGCAGAAAGACCGCCGCAACCGTTGCCAGCATTGAAGCAGTAACAATCATCCGCGGTTTCATATACGCCTCCCTGCCTTTACCTGTTAGTGTAGTCTGTCCGGTAAAGGCTCATACCTCATTGTACAATGAAAAAAAGCAGGCTATGCCTGCAATCTTCATTTGAATGTATTCAATCTGTCCATTACTCCGATTCAATCTGTCCATGCTTGGTAATCAGCGTGGCTTTGCCCCGGATTTTAATAGCTGAAGTATGGGTGGTAAATTGGGCAAACATCACTTCACCCTTGTCCAATTTCTCGGTGTGGTGAAAACGTGTATCCTGACCTCGGGTTAATCCGATCACCTGGACACCATTTTCCTCTGCCTTAATTACAATATAATCATTGCCGGTTGGATGATCCATCACGCATGTCCCCTTCTTTAGTTCGATAGCGTTAATGATGATTAAGATTGTTTCATTTGTCAACCTGCGCCTTATACGAATGAACCGCAAGAATCATCGTTAAAGGGCAAAAGAAAAGGCCGTGAACAAGTCACGGTCTTTTTGTCGACATATGGAATATGTAGAAATCTTATTTAATTCCGTCTTTGAGCGCTTTACCTGGTTTGAATGCAGGAATTTTGCTCGCAGGAATTTCGATTTCTTCACCTGTTTGCGGGTTGCGTCCTTTACGTGCAGAGCGCTCGCGAACTTCGAAGTTCCCAAAACCAACCAATTGTACTTTATCTCCGCTTTGAAGAGCCTCAGAGATTGCTTCGAATACGGCATCAACCGCTTTCGTTACATCTTTCTTGGACAATTCAGTCGCTTCAGATACGTGTGTAATCAAGTCTGATTTGTTCATTTGTTTTTCACCTCCTGTATCAATGTCCTGAATGTTATACTGTGTTTCCGTTTTATAGCGAAATATACGTTCATACGCAAAAAATCTACGTACATCTTGAGCGCTGAACACAAATCTCCGCCTGCGGTCAACAGTCATTTTCGGCAGAATGTCGTCTGAAACCACGGGCATTTCAGACGCCGAACAAATTTCATACTAATACAGACAGCCCACAATTTCAAGTCCGGTTGCGGTTTAAGACGTAAAATGTAACCGCCAGGGCAAGCACGAGAACCCCACCTTTTACAATATCATGTGTGAAATACTGTACGTTCATCATTGTTAAACCGTTCACAAGTACACCAATCAGAACCGAACCAATGAAGGTTCCGATGACATTTGGTTTACCCGCACCAAACACAGAGAAACCGACAAATACTGCAGCTACGGATTCCATTAACAACGGTGATCCCGCATCAATTTGCCCAGATCCTACTTTGGAGGCATAGATGATACCCCCGATTGCTGCAAACACTCCAGCGGCTACATAGGCGAGTGTACGCACCTTTTTCACCTTGATTCCAGACAACCGTGCAGCTTCCTCATTACCACCTGTAATGTACATCTGGCGCCCATATTTCGTATACGTCAAAAAGATATGCACACCTATTACCGCAATAAGTAGCATGATAACCGATATCGGCATACCAAGCCATTTACCCTGCCCTATTAGCAGGAATGTCGGGTCCATCTCTCCCGCAGCTTTGCTCCCATCAGGGAACTGCATGTGATTGTAAATGGTATATCCCTGTGCATACGTTTTGTGAATACCTCCGATAATGTACATCGTGGCAAGGGTGGCGAGCAAATCCGGAATACGCAATTTTACAATGAGCAAAGCGTTAAGTAAACCAATAACAGCGCCAATGATTAGTGGCACAATAATTACAATTGCCAGTGGTTGTTGATACCAAATCATTAACGAAGCAGTAACAACGGTAGTTAATGAGACAGTCGCCCCAACCGAGAGATCGAATCCATCAACAATGAGAGATAACGTAACACCGATCGCTACAAAAGTAACGATAGAGATCGAGCCCAAAATATCGGTCAAGTTACTGTACGTAAAGAAATAAGGCAATTTAATGCCGAAAAATGCGATAACACCTATTATGACTATAATCGCCCCGTAACGGAACGCAAAATCCAGTGATTTATCCTTCATGATTGCACCTCTTGTCCACCGCTTGCATAGTATAGCAGCTGTTCTTGGTTAGTCTCGCCTCGTTTGAACTCTTTTACGATAACACCTTCGCACATGACAGCGATTCGGTCACCAATTCCCATGCCTTCATCCAGTTCACAGGTGAAATAGATTACACCCTTGCCCGCCAAAGCCAGTTCATTAATGATGCGGAAAATGTCACTTTTTGCCCCAATATCTACGCCTTTGGTTGGCTCATCAAATATAAATACATCCGCATCCGCATTAAGCCATTTACCAATGGCTACCTTTTGTTGGTTACCACCGCTTAGATATTTCACTTCCTGTTTCACGGACGATGTTTTAATTCCAAGCTGTTTCACCAATGACTCTGCGTTTAGACGTTCCCTCTTACGGCTTACGAAACCTAATGTACTAAGACGACTTAGCAAAGGTAGACTTAAATTTCGTTCCACGTTCTCCTGAATCAGGATTCCTTGTTTACGCCGCTCCTCCGGTACAGAAACAATCCCCAGAGCCGCCGCATCCGCAGGCTGAGATAGGCGGAGATTACGGTTGTTAAGCCGGATCTCGCCTCCCTCCAGCCGATCTGCACCAATCAGCAAACGAGAGCTTTCCGTTTTACCCGCGCCTACCAGACCCACCACAGCGAGGACTTCACCTCGGCTTACAGAGAGGTTAACACCTTTAACCTTCACTCCACGACGAAGCCCACGCGCCTCCAAAAGCAGTTCCCCCACGGGCGCTTCCGTCTTTGGAAATTCTTCTTCAAATGGTTTGCCTAACATCTGAGTAACCAAATCATTGATCGTCAGTCCCTTTGCTTCACCAGTAAATACATGTTGTCCATCTCTCATAACCGTAACGCGATCACAGTGACCCGTCACTTCCGCAAGACGATGGGTAATGAAAATGCAGGCTACGCCCCGCTCCTTCAGCAGATGTACAATACGGAAAAATGCATCCGTTTCTTCCTGACTCAGCGGTGCAGTAGGCTCGTCAAAAATGATGACCTTGGCATCCTGAATCAAAATCCGTGCCAGCAAAATCATCTGTTTTTCTGCAAGTGTCAGATCGGCCACTTTTTGGTGAACGGATATGTCCGCCCCTAATTGCTTCAATGCCTCAACCGCGCGCTGTTGCAGCTTCCGTGGACTTTTCCACCAACCTCCAGCAGATGAAGCCAACTGATCCAACATAATGTTCTCCGCAGCCGTCAGCTGTGGCACCAGTGCCGCATCCACTTCCTGATAGACACAGTGAATCCCACTTGCCTTCGCGTCTCCCGGAGAACTCAAATGAAGCGCTTGTCCACTTAACTGAATCGTTCCCTGATCCAATGGATAGGCACCGGACAAAATTTTCATTAACGTGCTTTTACCGGCACCATTGGCACCCAGCAGCGCATGAATCTCCCCACCTTTTACAGAGAAATCCACATCCTTCAGTGCAGGAATACCTGAAAACTGCTTGTGGATATGTTCCATTTGAAGCAGAATCGGTGCAGTGCTCATGATGTTAACCTCCAATCGTTCCCATACGGGAGTATCCCATTTCTCATCCAGACTTGCACATCATCTTCATTATGGTGGAAAAAGCGCGCCTTGCGGCGCGCTTCCCTTACGCTGCTTATTTAGCAGTAATTCCGTATTCACTCATCCAGTCCTTGATTCCTTGTGTGCTGCCACCCCAACCTTCAACGAACTCAGACAGCTCCGAAGTGGAGATTTGTTTATCCGGCAGAGCTTCGCGTTGAACATAGACCGGGTTAAGAACAACTGCATCTTCCGTCTCGTCCCCGTTCAATTTCTGATAAGCATAACGTACCTGGACGCGACCAATATCTGTTGGATCCACAGCCGCAGAAGCAACCCAAGGATTTTTCGGGTCCTGAATCATTTGCAGATCCTCGTCACTCATATCGATACCATACACTTTGATCTCATCACGTCCAGCTTGTTGAATCGCACGTGCTGCACCTTTGGCGAACTCATCCCATGCAGTCCATACAGCTGTAATCTCACCTTTAGGATATTGCTTGAGAATAGCTTCCATTTTGGCTTGTGTATCCAGCGCCGGATTCTGTGCAGAACCAAATGTAGCTATTTCCTTGATGTCCGGATTTGCTTTCATGAATTCACCGTATGCAATCTGACGGCGTTCCATCGGTGCGAAACCAGCTACCCATACTTTGACAATATTACCTTGTCCATTGATATCTTTTTTCATTTGCTCCAGCGTCAGTTCAGCCATCTTCTGGTCATCCTGCGACAGGAATGTGGCTCCTGGAACACTGATAGCTGCGTCAAACACGACCACTGGAATATTCTGTTCTACTGCCTTCTTCACGCCTGGCTCTAATAGGGAATCCCCATGATCCGTGAGAATGGCATCAAATTTCTGGTTAATAGCGCTATCAAGCAAGGATACCATTTTTGCTTTGTCATTATCGGCAACAAACGTTGTCAGTTCTCCACCGAATTTTTCGATTTCTTCTTTTACACCCTGTACATATTGCTGCGAGAAAGTACCTGTATTAAACTCCATAATAAGTGCGATCCGTTTGCCGCTTAGAGGGCCTGTAACTGCTTCCGTTTTTGGTGTATCATCTGATGCGCCCGAAGCCGGAGTGGCTGCCGGTTCTTTTTTGATTCCGCAAGCGGACAGCGCCAATGTAAATACTAATAACACACTCAACCATACCCATTTAGTCTCTTTTCTTTTCATCTCTGTATCCCCCTGTCCACTCTCTGTGATCTCGATCACAATAGTTGAATATTAATATAACGGCTAATCCCTAGTATGTAAATGGGTTTTAGCAATTTAAAGCTAAAACTCGCTAAGTTTTTTCGAAAGAACTATTCTTCCTATCCATTTCATCCAAAATAAAGAAATCATATAAAAAAGACCGCGAGGGGATGCCCCCTTACGGTCTTTTGATGTTTTACAGAATGATAGCGATCAAGCCGCCCGAACCTTCGTTAATGATTCTTCCCAGCGTCTCTTGCAATTTGTATCTTGCATTATCCGGCATCATGGCAATCTTGCCCTGGATACCTTCTCGCACGATGGAGTGCAGTGAACGACCAAACATGTCTGAATCCCATACCTTGATCGGATCGTTCTCGAAGTCCTGCATCAGGTATCTCACCAGTTCCTCACTTTGTTTCTCCGTACCGATAATTGGTGCGAATTCAGATTCTACATCAACCCGGATCATGTGAATGGACGGTGCCGTTGCTTTCAGACGTACGCCAAATTTGGTGCCCTGACGAATGAGCTCAGGTTCATCCAGAGCCATCTCGGCGAGAGATGGAGCAGCAATGCCATATCCGGTCGTTTTGACCATCTCCAGCGCTTCTGCGAAGCGGTCGTATTCTCTCTTCGCATGCGAGAATTCCTGCATCAATTGCAGCAGATGATCCTTACCGCGAATCTCGATGCCAACCACTTCCACGAGAATCTGATCATACAGTTCATCCGGCGCGTACAGGTCAATTTCGGCTACACCTTGCCCCATATTCATGCCACTCAGGCCTGCGCGATCAATGAATTCATATTCCATGAACTGTGCGACAACCCGATCCACGTCACGAAGTCTGCGAATGTCCTTAACGGTATCCCGTACGGAATTTTCGTAGTTGCTACGCAGCCAGTGAGTCTCATTGAGTACCATAACCCAGCTCGGCAAGTTTACATTCACTTCATGCACAGGGAACTCATAGAGCACTTCACGAAGTACACCCGTCACATCATCTTCCGTCATGGTCGCTGCACTGAGTGTCATCACCGGAATATCGTATTTGGCAGCAAGCTCACTGCGCAATTGCAGGGCTTCTTCACTGCGAGGACGAGTAGAGTTGATGACCAGTACAAACGGTTTACCCACTTCTTTTAATTCCGCAATGACCCGTTCTTCGGATTCCACATAGGAACTGCGGGCAATTTCGGCGATTGTGCCGTCTGTTGTTACCACAACACCCAGTGTGGAATGCTCCTGAATGACTTTGCGAGTACCAATCTCGGCGGCTTCCTGGAACGGAATTGGTTCCTCGAACCAAGGCGTGGAGATCATGCGTGGACCATTCTCATCCTCGTATCCCTTGGCTCCTTCCACCGCGTAACCTACACAATCCACAAGGCGCACATTGACATCGAGTCCTTCTGCCACCTTAATCTGGACTGCGTTATTTGGTACGAATTTTGGTTCGGTAGTCATGATTGTTTTACCTGCTGCACTCTGTGGAAGTTCATCCACCGCTCGACCACGGTCAGCCTCGTTAGTGATGTTTGGCAACACAATGGTTTCCATGAATCGTTTAATAAATGTTGATTTTCCCGTCCGGACTGCGCCGACAACCCCGAGATAAATATCCCCTCCGGTCCGCTCAGCTATGTCCTTAAAAATGTCCACTTTCTCCAATGAAATCCCCTCCCTAAATTACTCCGAAGGAAAAATGCTAAAGAGCATCCGCTTCGTTTTTTCAATCAGAAGACTGAAATCCCTGCAACGGTAGAGCCGCCTTTGTGAGTGCCCGGAAGTCGTCCGCCGCCGAACGTTGCATTCTGATGAAACCGGCGAGAGCGGCGTTAACTCGTACATGCAATTGGACTAGTATCATCTTATGTATCCGTATGCGGCAATATGACGCGTATTTTTGTTTTTTTATCTTAAGGTGATGACATTAGGAGAATCCCCCGATCTCGGACTGCGCGTCTTTATTTCAATCTACTTTATGTGATCCGCGAAGCTTTTATGACGGTTATTGCTCATACTGACAAAAGAAAAAAGAGATATCCCTTATTTGGAATATCTCTTTTTGAACCATTAGAGCCATGGTGGTCATACAGCTAAATCATTTGAATTGCAACCATGCTTATTTTATGGGCTGGGCAACCGGCGCATTATTTTTCCAAGCGTAGAAAACCGATTTTACAGGTACGAAGTAGGAGTGTTCCACCAGCAAATCCCGAACATCTTCAGTCTCTGCTGGAGACACGTCAGACTTTTCCACTGCCTGCATAATATCAAAAGCATAATCTACATAGACCTTGCCTTCGTCATCCATCATAAACGGTAACGCCTGACCTGAATATACACTATTCAGCGTAATGGATGGAGTACCTGCCTGAGCAGCCTGCTCCATATTCACAGCATATAACCCCGGATACAGTTCTTCCCCGCTTGGCAGCTTATTGTTATGTACGGACTTATATTGATTAACCAATCGTTGCACATCGTTTACTTTCTGTACGGTCAGAAGATCCATCACTTTAATGGTCGGATTCACTTCTTCGTCCTGAATAAGGAAGTAAGCGCTCCCACCACTTTCAAAAGCAGTCCCCGGTATTTCATCCAGATACCCCAGTTGTTTCAACTTGGGCAGGTCCACTCTGAACTTCTCATATTTTGGCGTTTCCATATCTGCATTGATGATTGGCAAAATCCCCTCATCTTGCTGAAATGCCTCGACCGCACTCTGGATGCGGCTCACGCTTTCCCGATAGGCTATCTTAGGGTCTGAATTGCTCTGGGATGGATACATACAACCACTTGCTGTAAAAGCAAACAACAGGAATAACAGCAGACCGCCCGTCTGATGTTTCAGACGCTGCCGTCTGCTTCCTTCCACACATTTTGGCTTGTTTCTAATCATTCGTGTCCTCCTTGAATAACTCATTAGAGAATCAATGTCATAACGCTCAGAACCAGTCGTCTTCCTGTTGTTGACGTTCCAGTTGTTTCCGAATGGCTGCCTTCAGCGGGTCCTCTGGAACATGAACCGATAGAGATCCACACACCTTGGCCTGACAGGACAGTCGTGTACCTGCTTCCAACAGTGAACCTAGCTTGCGCTTTTCTGCATCTGTTGGTGGATACAGTTCCGTCCGATGTTCTTCATCCACGTTCACTTTGCACATCAGGCAAGCCGCTTTGCCATCACATCGGGTCGTAATCTTGACTCCAGCACGTCGTGCTGCATGCAGAAGTGTTGCCCCTGGTTTGAGCACTATCGATTTGTTCATAGGTAAAAAAGTAACTTTATAGTCCATCATTTTCCTCCCTCAACCTACTGGGGCCATGTAAAGCCAACAAGCTCTTCCACTTCGGCTCTGAAGCGGCTTGTCCAGACATTCTGTTGACTTAACAGCATCATTATAGGTTGATGTGCATCTGGCTGCTCGCGCATCTGTTTCGCAATGGGGACATAACGATCTTCACGACCTCGTAGCAGATTAAACAAAAGCTCATGCGCAAGCGGCATCAGTCGCAGGCTATATGAACCCACTTGTGCTACTGGTGCATGCGGAGCAAGTACATGTTCAATCTCAATACGGTACCAACTTTTGCGAGCCCATATTTCGAAACCACCAACCAGTTCCAGCGCACATTCACCCACCTGATAGTGGCTCAGCAGAGAAGCATACGGTCCTGTCTTATCCACTGTAGGCTCGTCAAGCATTCCCCCCGGAGCGCTACGGTGAAGTTCTTTAGCAGCAGCAACATCCGCATAGATATCAATATCTCTCGGAGCCTGTTGCAACTCCACTCCTTGAAGCAGCAACCCACAACTTCCTCCAAGTAACCATGTCTGTGGCTGTGTGTTCCAGGCTTTGGCCGTTTCCAGCAAAGCCGCGTGTAATTCCGGATAACGCTCTGTCCGACCCTCCGTATCATGCGGCCCCATAGGCTCACACTCCCCTCATCCGTGTTCATTGTGTCAGTTCTTATGATGTGCTTATGCGGATGTTATCCTTCAGGCATGGGAAATCAGGTCAGAGAAGCGATTCCACCGAACAAGCCAATCAGCATAATCAAAAATGCAATCAGAGAAAGAATCCCCCGTACAATACCTTTTGTTTTGGCACGAGCAAACGTAATCAGGAATACAGATAGTCCCATAATGAGGATGGCCACCAATGACAGCCACATCTTGTCCATTGCGCTCATAATCCAGCAGTCTCCCCTTCAGTCCGATATTCATCACTGACACTGTGACAATTGCAACCATTATAACACGAAATTCAGCTCAACTTTCCAAAAAAAAGACAAAAAAGCAAGCCGGCAGAAGCCGACTCGTCTTTTTGTCTTACTGGATCACCTGCACATGCAGGTGTGATCTATTATTTTTTCATCATCATTTTCATTAACGATTCCATACTGCTCGGATTCAATCCGCTTTTCTTGACCGCACTCACAATATCCTTAACCGTATCCTCAGATACCGGAACTTTCGCCATGGCGGATACTTGTTTGATCAATTGGCGCAACTGAGCTTCATTCTGAATCGTCGTTGGTTTCACCGTGCTTGCCAATTTCTTAACGGCACCTTCCGTTATCGTTTTACCCGTTTTCTTGTTGATTGCATTCAGTGCATCTTTGGAAATGTTGTTACCCATTCGTCTCCCCTCCTCCGGCAATACTCATGTGTATAGTATGAGTCTGCTACAGAAAAGGTGAATAAGCTTCTTATTTCACAAGGTACGTTTAGGCTGATTACAATCAGGAATGCCACTGCTCCCAGGTTTCAAGCTTCATGACTTCCATTTCAGTCTTCGGGTCACGTCCCATCAAGGCTTCAACCGCATCACGCGGCTGTCTCTCCTGGAATAAAACGTGATATAACTGATCCGCAATTGGCATTTGTACACCGTATTTTTGTGAGATGAAATAGGCAGCTTGCGTAGTTCGAATGCCTTCTACCACCATGCCCATGGACTTCAGAACATCATCCAGCTTCTGTCCCTGGCCTAACATGGAACCTGCTCTCCAGTTCCGACTGTGCTGACTTGTAGCCGTTACAACCAGATCCCCGATTCCAGCAAGTCCCGAAAACGTTAGCGGATTTGCTCCCATCTCAACACCAATACGTGTGATCTCTGCCAAACCGCGTGTTAGCAAAGCGGCTTTGGCATTATCACCAAATTGAAGACCATCGGACATACCTGCACCAAGAGCAATGATATTTTTGAATGCACCAGCCAGCTCAACACCGATCATATCCCGATTCGTGTAAACCCGGAAATAAGCATTCATAAACAAAGCTTGGGCAGATTCGGCAGATGCCTTATCCAGTGAAGCTACAACCACTGTCGTTGGACAACGCTTCACCACTTCTTCCGCATGGCTTGGGCCAGAAAGAACAACCACACGTCCTTCTTCACATTCAAGCTCTTCTGAAATGACTGTGGACATCCGTTTGAGGCTTTCTGTCTCAAAACCTTTGGTTGCATGAATGACTAACATCTCAGGCTTGTAATAAGCCTTAAGCTGGTTCGTAACTGCACGCATGGCTGATGAAGGCGCAACAATTAACACAGCTATAGCGCCTTCCACCGCAGCTTCCATATCAGTTGTTGCTTGAATCCGTGGTGAAAGCTCCGCATCCGGAAGATAGCGAGTATTAGTGTGCTTGTTATTGATTTCGTTAGCCTGGTCTTCACCACGTGTCCACATCATCACATCCAACTGATTGGCGGCGAGTACACTGGCGAGAGCTGTTCCCCAGCTCCCAGCGACTAGAACAGCAACTTTTTTAGACAACTCGTTTACCCCCTCCAGGGTTTTTCGATCCCAATTTATTTTCCTGTCCTTTGGCGAGCTTCGCAATATTGGTACGATGTCTCCAGAACGCAAACAGACAAATAATCAGACTCCCCCAGAAGATATTCATTGAATATCCGGGTAATACCATGATAAAGATGGGTGTAAATGCTACAAAAATCAGAGAGCCCAATGAAACATAGCGTGTCAATACAATAGACAGAATGGCGATCACCCCAGCACATAACGCAGGCAGGAAAGCAAGACTTACCAGAACACCAATGGCTGTGGCAACGCCTTTTCCTCCACGAAAATGGAAGTAAAGCGGCCAGTTATGTCCTGCAATGGCTGCTATACCACTGAGTGCAGGAATCCAGGCAGAACCGTTACTCAGCCAGATTCCAATCCATACAGCTGCAACACCCTTAAGTACATCAAGTAACAGAACAGCAATTGCTGGTCCTTTACCCAAAATACGCAATGTATTGGTAGCTCCCGCGTTTCCGCTTCCGTGCTGACGAATATCGATCCCCCGTATCGCTTTGGCAAGGAGGACACTAAAGCTGATCGAACCGAGCAGATAACTCAGTACAATCGCTGCGATTTGTAAAATCACACACTTCTCCCCTAACTTTCGTCGGACTTCTTCCGAGTAAATATGCGAATTGGTGTTCCTTCGAAGTCAAACGCTGCACGGATTTTATTCTCCAGGTAGCGCTCATATGAGAAGTGCATCAATTCCGGATCGTTCACAAAAACAACCATGGTCGGTGGCTTAACGGCAACCTGAGTCACATAGTTAATTCTCATT
This sequence comes from Paenibacillus sp. BGI2013, assembly GCF_002843485.1. Classification (NCBI taxonomy): domain Bacteria; kingdom Bacillati; phylum Bacillota; class Bacilli; order Caryophanales; family Paenibacillaceae; genus Paenibacillus; species Paenibacillus sp. BGI2013. The sequence goes on along the minus strand of NZ_PJFA01000003.1, from coordinate 376,095 downwards.
CTCCGTCCTTTATCCGTTGGCGGAGGGTTAATTGCAACCGCATCAGACACCACATCGTTAAGTAGATGTGTTTGTACACGTAACGAGTGTTGATCTGCTACCCTTTTCACAACCGGCAACAATTTTTGTAAGCGTTGTTTTGTGAGGGCTGACAAGAATACGACTGGAGCATAAGTCATAAACAGGAAGTGATCCCGAATTTTTCTCTCAAACTCTTTCATCGTTTTGTCATGCTTCTCTACCACGTCCCATTTGTTCACAACAAACAATGACGCTTTACCAGCTTCGAATGCATATCCTGCAATATGCTTGTCCTGTTCAATAATGCCTTCTTCACCATTAATGACAATCAGAACAACATCTGCACGCTCAATCGCACGCATCGCACGCATTACACTGTATTTCTCAGTTGTTTCATATACTTTACCACGCTTACGCATACCTGCTGTATCAATCAGCACGTAACGTTGGCCGTCTTTTTCAAAAGGTGTATCAATTGCATCCCGGGTCGTTCCAGCCACGTCACTTACAATGACACGTTCTTCACCCAGAATAGCGTTCACCAGTGAAGATTTACCCACATTCGGACGTCCGATCAGAGCTACACGAATGACATCTTCATCGTAAGTCTCTTCCTCAAGTTCTGGCAACTTCTCCACAATTGCATCAAGCAAGTCACCTACACCTGTACCGTGACTTCCGGATACGCCGATGGGATCACCGAAACCAAATCCATAAAACTCATAAATGAGCTCACTTCGTCCGATATTATCCACTTTGTTAACGGCTACAACAATAGGCTTGCCTGAGCGGTAGAGCATCTCTGCTACCTCTTCATCCGATTGCGTAATACCTGCTTTTGCATCACACATGAATACAATAACATCCGCTTCTTCAATAGCGAGCTCTGCTTGCATCCGAATCGATTTTAAGATTACATCTTCACCATCAATTTCGATACCACCTGTATCAATGATACTAAATGGTTTACCGTTCCATTCACCGATTCCATATATACGGTCACGGGTAATGCCCGGCTTGTCTTCCACAATGGCCAGTCTGTCGCCGATGATCCGATTGAAAATGGTGGATTTACCCACGTTCGGTCGTCCGACAATTGCCACAACGGGTCTTGCCATACATTCCACTCCTCCTGTCCATACTTACGATACTCATCATAGCAAAAAAGATATATCTTGGCTAACGTTTCATGCCAAATTACTCGCAATAAAAACAATCGGCGAACCCGCCTTGGGCTCGCCGATCTTGCTTTTGTTATTCAGCAAAATATGCAGTATATAACTTAGAACCATGCATTGTTAACTTATTTGAATTTGCTGAGTTTGTCTCCAAACAGTTCGCCAAGCGTAGTGCTCATACCTTGATTGTTCAAGGAAACGTTTGGATTGTTGATTTCTTCACGCGGAGCGTTGTTTCTTGAAGGTCTTTCTGATTTTTGTGGTTGAGCTGGAGCTTCTTCTGTTTCTTTGATGCTCAAGCTTACACGTTGCTCAGAAGGGTTCATGTCCAAGATTTTAACTTGAACTTCTTGTCCTTCTTTCAGCACTTCATGAGGAGTGCCGATGTGCTTGTGGGAGATTTGCGAGATATGCACAAGTCCCTCAACACCAGGAGCGATTTCAACAAATGCACCGAAGTCTACCAGACGTTTTACAACACCTGTTACGATATCGCTGGAATTGAATTTTTCGCTTGCTGTTTCCCAAGGACCTGGTTGAACAGCTTTCATGCTCAGGCTGATTTTGCCTTTTTCAGGGTCAACTTTCAGCACTTTCACACTAACTTTATCACCTTCAGACAGTACGTCGGATGGTTTTTCAACGTGTGTCCAAGCCAGCTCGGATACGTGAACCAAACCGTCAACTCCGCCCACATCAACAAATGCACCGAATTGAGTCAAACGTTGTACTGTACCTTCGATCACTTGACCTTCTTGCAAACCAGCCATTACTGTAGCTTTGTTTGCTTCGAATTCTTGCTCCAGTACGTCTTTTTGGGAAAGGATCACTTTGTTGTTCTCACGGTCGATCTCTTTCACTTTAACACGCAGTGTGCGTCCTTTGTAGTCGCTGAAGTCTTCAACGAAATGGCGTTCAACCATGGAAGCCGGGATAAATCCACGTACGCCCACGTCTGCTACCAGACCGCCTTTAACAACATCACCTACAACAACTTCGAATACGTCTTGGTCTTCAAAATGCTTTTGCAATTGATCCCATGCGTTTTCGCTGTCGATTGCACGTTTGGACAGAACGAGTTTTTCTTTCTCGTCGTCGATGCTAAGAACTTTAGCTTCAACTTCTTGTCCAACTTCTACTGCGTCAGACGCGCTGTCAACATGTAATGAAGACAGTTCACGAATTGGAATGACACCGTCATATTTATATCCAATGCTCACATAGGCTTGGTTATCTTCCAATTTGACGATGGTTCCTTTTACGGTATCTCCTTTTTTCAAGGAAACGAATTGATCCAACTCATCTTGGGTTGCTTCTTGATTTTTCATTTCTTCCGACATGTCAAATACCCTCCTCAATTCAAAAACCCCATTATATTCAAACCTGCCTGTAGCAGAGTTCAAAACACTTTCATCACTGAGTGCTCAAACTTTAGTCTCCCTCAAAAATATGGAAACATGCACTCAGCTACCGACGAAGCCATTACTTGCTTGGCACGCCCGTTTGCACCATCTCGTTAATCTTGGACATAATCTTTTCAGTCGCCTTCTCCAGAGCTTCTCCAGATGGGTCTTCCTTGAACTCGTCCAAACTTACTGGTGCTCCATATACAACTTTCATCTTACGAAAAACTTTGTAGTTACCGATAATAGCAGTAGGAATAACTGTAGCGCCACTGCGGAGAGCAAAACTCGCTGCCCCTTTTTTGCCGATACCTCCATCATTGTGACGGCTTCCCGAGGGGAAGATTCCAAGCACTTGACCATCACGCAAAATATTGAGTGAGGTTTTGATGGATTCCTTGCTGACACCTCCACGTTTAACAGGGAAAGCGCCCACGGCTTTAATAATTCGGCCGAGTACCGGAATTTCAAACAATTCGCTTTTGGCCATGAAACGCACCTGACGGCGAAGTTTGATACCAACGGTTGGAGGATCGAAGTTACTAATATGATTGGAACATAAAAGTACGCCGCCTTCTTTCGGAATATTCTCCCGTCCAACGGCCTCCAAGCGGAAAAGAATGGTATAAATGATCCGCAGTAATGTGCTGCAAAATGTGTAAATCATAGACCGATCTCTCCTCTGACCATTGTGCAATAAGATACGATTTTGTCAACCACTTCATGAATGTTCATCTCCGTTGTATCAAGGACAATAGCATCCTCAGCACAACGCAATGGGGAAATTTCCCGATTCTCATCCAATCTGTCACGGGTGGCAATGTCTCGCTCCAGCTGTTGCAACGTCAGTCCTTCAGAGGGGTCCAGTTCTTTGAAGCGGCGAAGCGCACGCTCTTCCACACTGGCAGTCATGAAGATTTTCACTTCCGCATCGGGCAATACTGTCGTTCCGATATCGCGTCCATCCATGACGACGCCCTTGCGCAAAGCCATTTGCCGCTGAGTATCCACTAATTGCGTACGCAGCCCCTCGATTTGCGCATATCGGGACACGATTCCCGTCACTTCACGGGAGCGGATTTCCGAGGTTACTTCTTCCCCATTACAGAACACTTTCTGTCCGTCGGGATCCGGTTGTAAATCAATGACCAGCTTTTGGGCTTCCTGAAGTACCTGTGTCACATCTTCCGGTGTAATACCTTTCCGAAGCATATGCAAGGTTACCGCACGGTACATTGCGCCTGTGTCGACGTATACATACGCGAGCGCCTCTGCAACCAATCGGGCCACCGTGCTTTTCCCGGCACCGGCAGGTCCGTCAATTGCAACGTTCATTTTCCCGTTCTCTGATGTGTTCTGGCTTGCCAACGGGGCATTCCTCCTCAAACGATAAACCTCAATAAAAAAACAGGCATTGCCTGCATCGTGAAAATTATACCACACTCTACACATGGATGCAAAAACAGACAAATCAACGACGGTTGTAATCATTCATCGTTTGCACTTCAATTGGCGTTCCTTCCAGGCGGTCAATGGTGGTCAAATTCTTTTTGAAGCCTGGTACCAACAGCAGCAATTGATATACCACAAGCAGGATTAGAAGGGCTGCAATCAGAATCGTAACCTTTCGTTCCATTCGCCTGGAGAAAACATAATAAAGTCGTTCATATCTGCGAGTTGCATGACGACGATTCAAGGCAATACCTCCGTTTTTTCATTACGGTACCCGCAGTTCCCTCTCTTTATGCCACAACATTCCTATTTCGTGCGATAGTCAAGTTGCCGCTCAAAACAAAACTTGATAATTTTCTGGCGCTCCGAATCTGAAATCTGCATAAATTTGAGCATGCATAGCTGTCTGCCGGTTTCCAGGGTTTTGATCCGCACAACTTCAGCTTCAAAATTCACATGTTCAATGGTTGAATTCCGGTAGGGAACCAGCAACCAGCATTTCAATTTTTGACCTTCAGCTATTGAGAAACCTGTTTCGCCGTAGATGGACAATCCACCACCGCCAATATCTTCAGTCAATCCGACAGCACGGGTCAGATCTTCACTCTGGATGGCCAATTCGAGGTTTGCATGAACACGAAGAAAGCTACGCCGTTGTATTTTGGATATATCGCTCGGAAGCGGTTTGCGGATACGGACAAGACGGACCACATCTTCCTCAAATCCCGTGATATAGGTATTAAAATAATGCCGGACCCCATCCTCCGTAATATATGAAATGGACAATTCATCTCCGAAAAAGAGCCTTTTCAGACGGCTGCTTCCTTGTTGCATTGGGACCTCAATCAGAAAACTGCTGTCATCCATATCTGCAATGCGTGATTTGTACTCTTTGTGTTCCTCTTTTTCATCTGCAGAAGCAATCTGGATGTATAAAATTTCATTTATTTTCGGAAACAAGCTGTTCACCGCCACTTTATGTATTTATCTTCGTATGTACAAGGACTATTATACCATGACCTTTCTCACATTGAACAAGAAAAAAACAGACCACATCGTGGTCTGCCGCAGTTATTCGCTCAACTTCAAATTCAAATTATCCATCTTTTTATGAGGTTGCATTGACCGGTTTGATCTCTTCAACCGCTTCTTCTATTCCTGTATTCGCATTAATGTATATCCGGTAACGAGAACCGTTAATTTTCCCTCCGAATTCATAACACAATACTTCTTTGCTGTAATCATTCTCAATCAGGGATTTGCGAACATAATTTTCTTCGAACTCCGAATTAAGCTTTTTCCGCGCCTGTTGCTCCGTAAGAGTTGCTTTCGGAATTTTGCGCATGTCATTATGTTCGTAAACAAAGTCACTCGCCTGGAAGCCGGTTACTTCGCCTGTATCCAAACCTACACGAACTGACATTTTCTCGGGATAAATCAAGGTGTCCCCTTGCTTACGCACATAAGTAAGGTTACCCAGATTACCATATTCATCGTAGTTTACAGCCTTCATATCCTTATAGCCTTTGTTCATTAGAAATTGATCTGCTTTAGCCATGGCATTCTGACGAGACACTTTTTTGGTTCCGATTGGACGCGTATCACTGTAAGAGATCAGCATTCCGCCATTACGGGTGAAATCCATCATCAGTTTGCCATTGTTGGCATGATCAATCGTGGCAGTGTAGGACTCCCAGTCTGTTCCTTTGCCGTTCTCCTGCACTTGAATTTTGTTACGATCCGCATCAGAGAATTTTGCAGCCTTGCTCTGAATCTGTTCTTTGGTCACCGGCAAGCCGTCCAGTTTCTTGACTGATCGTTTTGCATAGATGTTGGATACGGAAGGACCCCAATCAAGCTCCGGGTATTCCTGTACCTTTTTGTTTACAGTACGAAAACCATCAACGATCGTGTTGTCCATGGTTTGCTCTTGTGTTGCCATGGCAGTCTCTGCATCCATCCAGCGCAATCGGTCCGTCAGGACTTTCTGCTGCACATCCTGCAGATTCTTGGTAATCTCGGATGAATTCTGATACAGCTTTTTCAGGTTGCCCATTTCCTTCTCACTTAGCGGTTCGTTCGTCAAGTCACGCATCGACGCCCGATAGGCAAAGTTGGAAATACGCGAGAGAAACTCCTCTGTCTCGTTAAATGGTAGCATGGTGAGTGGCAGTTGGTTGATCTCATTCTGCGCTTCACTGGTGAGTCGCCATACATTCATCAGACCTTTGCGATGCATCCCCTGTGATGTAGAGTGAACTGCCAAGGTGTTACCAATCTCCGAATGCAATTTGTCCATATGAAAAGATAAATCGTGAAAGGCACGCTGATATTGATTCTCTGCCTTGATCAGAATTGCATTCTTCTCCTGATTCTCCTGATAGCCCCACACGAGCGCACCGACCAGTAGAACCGCAAATATCGGAAACATAACTGAACTTAATCGTTTATACATCGGTAGAGTCTCCTTTCTTCTAAACCACTACCTCTATTGTGGATCGAAGAAAGATCTCTTATGCATGCGATTTCCAGTCCTTACACAAGCAGGCTGCTAAAGTACTGTCTGGGTCCTCCTTTTAATTCAGCTGGACCCCAGTTGCCATGCCCTCTTCTTCAATTTCGAACTGGTCTCTGTTATCACATAGGCACTGCTTGAATCCCGTCTCAATCCGGCCCCGATCTTTCTTGCCTCGTAATGTAAATCGTTCACCGCATTGTTTGCATCTGATTTTAATTTTAATTCTCATCACAACGATCTCCGTTTCTGTCGGTCATTCCCCGGGAGTTTATCTGTAAAAATAAAAACACACCGGAGTCATAGGCGCAATATGCGCTTTATGTCCACCAGTGTGTCCGTATTTTTATAATTTAACCTCTTCCTCCCGCTTCACAAAACGAAAAGGAGAACGGTTATTAGCTCGTGTGATTTTACCCATTGCCCCATACCACAGGCCCGCCATTAGCGGCGCTATAAACCACAACCAATGATTCACCATGGTGTTCATGATGACATCGTACAATGCATGCCAGAAAAAAGGTAACACCAGAGAAAGAAACAGATACCACCGCTTTTTCTTACCACCGATAAACTTGGCTTTACCCATATAATAACCCATGATTACCGCAAACATAGCGTGCCCTGAAACAGGGAGCAGTGCCCGAAGGAACATGGCTGAGACGGATGCATTCCCCGCAAAGGCATACAACACATTCTCAACAGTGGCAAATCCAAGTGAAACAGCGACTGCATATAAGATCCCGTCATACGGCTCATCAAATTCGGTGTGATTATAGATGATATGATAAAGTACGAACCATTTAACGAATTCCTCCACACCACCTGAGATCATAATGGCCTCAAGATAAGGATTATCCCCGAGCCACATCATCATGCCACGCTGAATAATCATCACAGGCAGTACCATCAGAATACCCATGAGGAAAACCCGCAGTACCATATGAAGTGGCTCATAATCATAACGGTCTTTCAGGTAAAAGTATGTTAACAAGGCGAGACCCGGAGCAACTGCTGCCGCTAAGACCGAAAACAAAAGCACCGAAATTCCCTCCTCTGACTAAAGACGCGATTACAACTAGAGATTAATCCTGGCGTTTGAAGTGGGTGCAGATAACATCAATCGCTTGTGCAGGAATAACAACCTTACCATACTCTTCCATGACTGCTGGAGTAACTGAGGAGCCTTCGCCAAATTCAGCAAGCAAGGCAATCAATGCCGCATGTTTGGTGGAATCTACCTCATCTGGCTCCAAATGCAAGAACCACTTGTCTTTATAGGAATAAAGTCTCCCAGCATCCGTAACATGCTGACGCAACATATGTGCAGCTTCAATGAGCACTTCAAAGTCCTTGAATGCATAAACAATGGAATCGCTTTGCTCGAGTGTAACTTCCATTTCATATACTTCTTCAGGAAGATCATCTTCATGACCTAAACCATATTGTTGCGGATCATATTTTCCACGTGTGACAATGACAACCATCCCTTGAGCGGGAAGTGCGAATACTTCGACAGCGAGTGGACCTGTGGCATCAAATCCAAGTTCGGAATAGGCCTGATCCATCATTTCAGTGAACAGTTCATGAACCTTAGGTATTTCCTGCCACATATCTTCTTTTTGTATTCCGCGCTCGCTCAGATCGTCAAAGGTCAGGAAAATCCGTATCTTATCGTGACTTAGTCGTTCTATTTTCATACAGGATCTCCCCTTTATAAGCAAGTCTTATAACAGATTATGAAGCACAAAACAATATGTGCTGAAAATAAATCTATGTAGTTATGTTATCATTTTATACCTCTAAATGCACGAAGTAAAATCGACAAAAAAAGAATCATTCCACAGCAAATCAAGACTGTGGATGATTCTAATTGGAGGTTTTGGTTTATAAACCCGGTACTGTTGTGTTTGTTTGGCTTAAAATTTGCTCAACTTCATGCTTCACATCGGGATTGGTGCGAATAAAATCTTTGAGCATGCTCATATTCGCTTCTTTTTCCTGCGGTGTGATTGCTCTTGCGGTCTTTGCTGCCGGATTTTTGTGGGATTCACCATGTTGATTTTGCTTGCTTGTGAACCCGTCCATACCCGGGAAAGTCATTTCCATCATCTTATGTTTTGCCTGATCCATCATATTTCTTGATGAACCCGATGACATCATGGGCAATTTGCCTTTGGACAGCCATGAACTGGCTGCAACACCAATGACAATGCCCCAAAAAAAGGATGAAGCCTTCATTACACCAACCTCCTTCAAGTGTTAAAATCATATTTAGTGTTTGCGGTAGTGAGCGATCTCATTCCGTATAATTACAGGAAAGCGAGTTGAAATCATGTTTAGACATACCGCCGCATTGATCATTGCTGCAAGTTTGCTGTTGTCAGCTTGTGGGACAGCGGAAGAAAAAACATCTGATAATTCCACACCAGCGGGCGAATCAACTACCACGGTTCAAGAAGAGCAAGGTAACTCTAACCCAACTGAAACAGGAGAACCCGGAACTGGTGTGCCCGAGTCTTCAACGGAAGATTCAACTGCGACAGAAGAAGAACCTGAATCTTCGGAGAAGGTTTCTACAGAAGAGAAAGTGGAAAAGACGTATCATATGAATGAAAATTATTATATTAAACCAAACGATGAAGCGAGCCCAAGCAAAGTGGTCTTGTTAACTTTTGATGATGGACCCAAAGAAGAAAAAATGATTACTTCACTGATCGACACTTTAGATAAACATAACGCTAAAGCGATATTTTTCGTCAATGGATATCGGGTGAAAAGCCATCCGGAATTACTCAAACTCATACATGATCGGGGTCAGATTGTAGGCAATCATGCCTGGGATCATGAGGATCTCAAAAAAATGTCCAACGCTGAGGCGGCAAAACAGGTTACAGATGTCCAAAAAATAGTGAAGGATACCATTGGTGAGGAACCGCAATTCTTCCGTCCACCTTTTGGTTCGGGAAATGATGCACTGAAGGCTGCTGTGAAGAAAAATGGCATGTTATACATGACTTGGTCTAATGGTTCTCTCGATTGGGATAAAAGCACCAAAGACAACCCGGAAAAAGTCATCCAAAATGTACTCGATCAGTTAAATCCCGGAAGCAATATTTTGATGCACGAGTTGCCATGGACGGTTGAAGCATTGGATGAGTTGCTGACCAAGCTCGAAAAGAAAGGTTATTCCTTTGTTGATCCGCGTGCAATTGAATTGGAAGCTCGTTAAATTGTAATTTTGCGCATTAAAATAAAACAGCCTTGATCCAATGGATCAAGGCTGTTTCTCTGTGAGTGCTTTTTCCGCGGGCACTCTTAACGTGATGATATGCATCTCCGCAGGACAACTTAGTCGGAGAGGAAGATGATTTGTACCGTATCCTCTGCTAACAAGCATTTTGCCTTCTTGGTGAATGTCCTCCGGACTTCGCTTCAGGGAGTACCACCCGTTCGATACCGGACGATACGCTTTGCTCAGGAACACAGGTCCGAAAAATGGCAAAACCAATTGTCCGCCATGTGTATGACCACTTAATATAAGATCTGCATTTTCTTCCAAGCGAAGGGCCTGCAAAGGATCATGGACGATAGCAATTTTGCAAAAACGGTTACCGATCTGCTGTAGTAATACATCGCCCTGTTTGGAACGATAGTCTATGCCGATCAGGCTCAATCTGTCGTTGCCCCTTTGCAGATATTCTACATTATCCTGCAGGAGCCTAACGTCCGATTCCCGAAGGATTCGCGCAAGTTGAGCGGTACCAGCCCTCTTGTCATGGTTGCCATACACCGTAAATGAAGGAGCAATGTTCGATAAAATTTTCATGTTATGTCTAACTAAAGACCATGAGATTCCTTTTTCCGCAACATCCCCACCGATGAGAACCCAGTCCACCTTGTTTTTAACGTTTGCCAGATCCTTCTGCTTCAGCTTGCGCTTGTGCGTGTCGGATACATACAAAATCATGGCCCCGTCAAAGGATGTTGGCAGATTAGGCACTTCAACCTCTTCTTCAATCATTTGATGAATATGGGCTTCACGCCACATATGAAAAAGTAGTAAAACTCCCATCAAAATGATTAAACCTGCGAGTAAAAGCATTACCACGGCAAGGGAAGGAACGTATTCAGAGCGGGTGCCCCTTCAACCCCCCACCAAACCAGACTAATCGTTAACATGACAAAAATAAAAATGAGTGAATTCACAAACCTCTTGCTCAATTTTAACCGACGTGAAGGATGTAATTCTGTCCGTGTAGGAAGCGAACCCGCTTCGGGGATCGATTCTTCCGTTGAATTTGGCGTTTTTTTGGAGCGTGATGGTGCCCTTTGAGGAAGTACTGGACTTTCCAGTTTTTCTGTATAAGGCTTGCGCTGTGATCTAGGTAAAGAAACGGAAGTAATTGGTGTGATTCCGCCAACCTCAGCAGCTGCTGCCGTTTCAGCAACGATGCTTACTTGAGAAGCCACCTGACGCTCGGATTTCTCTTTTTTATCCGATTGACGATGGCGCTGACTGCCATATGTCTTCATTCTACTTAATGGCTGATTCATGATCCCCTCCGAAAACGTATCGCTAATCCGGACACCAAATCAATAATAAAGTGACATAATATAGGTGCCCATAATGTGCCGGACTGCAAGTAAATCCAACCCAATCCATAACTTGAGACAAACACCCAGCCTGTTGGAATCCAGTGGCGCAAATAACGAATATGGATAACTGCAAATAAAATACTTGTCCAGTAAGGACCGATGGCATGTTGGATGGCTCCACGGAATAATAATTCCTCACACACAGCAACAATGGCTGCTATACATACAATGTGCCAGATCGGACGCCCACGGAACAACATCTCGTTAATTCCACCGTCATCCATGCTTTCCTGAGGTATAACATACGACAGTACCAAGTCCATAACAAGCATTATTCCTGCAAGACCCAGACCCCACCATATAAATTGGTAATTGTCAGGCCATGCGAGTACATCTAACAAGTTTCGTTTCTGCAATAAGATCCACACAACTCCGATAATCAGTGTCAGACCTTGTGTAAAGTATAGATTGATTAAAAGCAAACGCTCGGTAAGCTGCTGTGGCTCAGCCTTCTGAATCTTGAACTTGGGAAACTTGAATTTTTTCATCGGATGCGTCTGTCCTCTTGAGTTAAATTTGATGGATAACAATTACGTTGTCCAATCGGATAGTATACTAAATGATAGCCAAAAAACCAATTAGGTTCAAGGCCTGCCCCAAGTCCTGGTTAGATGTCCGTGCCATTACTTCATTAAAGCAGTAAAATTCAGTTCACCAAACAGCTTACTTTCCATCTTCTTGTGGTAGGTATATTAACTATTGTATTACTTATGGTGACTCTGTTTATGTGTGAATCTAAAGACATCTGCAAAACATTTTAAAACATTTAAGCCTATTGACATGCTCATGTCAGCCATGATACATTATGAAAAAATTAGTCACGTTAAACACGATGATGGAAAAAAGATGTTGCTTCGTCTTACAGAGAGCCGGTGGTAGGTGTGAATCGGTGGCAGGCAAATGGTCTTGAGCGCTCCTGAGTTATTGCATTGAAATTGGAGTAGGTGCAATCGGTTTAGACCCGTTATCCTCTTCGGTCTTCATTGACCGCTAAGACTGTCGTTGCGAAACGGCGGTGAATTAGGGTGGTACCACGACAACTCTCGTCCCTTATTGCGCAAGCAGTATGTGGATTGAGAGTTTTTTGATTTATTTTAAAGGATATCTGTGGGATCACTCTATTTGCTTCACCTTCCCCCTCTGTTGCGACACCGCGTTGTTGGGCGGAAGAATCAACCTGGTTTTAAGGAATACCTCTTCGCTGAGGTCAGACCTTGACGATATAGATACACATACCTAAGGAGGAAGAAACCATGTACAAAGTGTTAGTGTCGGACCCAATCAGTGATCTGGGGATCCAGCAACTGGTGGATGCAAATGATGTTGTTGTTGAGAAGAAAACCGGTCTTAGTGAAGATGAACTTGTTGCCATTATTGGTGATTATGATGCCCTCTTGGTTCGCAGCCAGACTCGTGTTACAGATCGTATTATGACGGCTGGTACCAACCTTAAGGTGATCGGACGTGCAGGTGTTGGTGTAGATAACATTGATCTGGAAGCTGCTACACAGCGCGGTATCATCGTTATTAATGCACCTGATGGCAATACCATCACAACCTGTGAGCACACGTTTGCCATGATGATGGCATTGGCACGACACATTCCTCAGGCATACGCTAAGACAATTCAGGGTACGTGGGATCGTAAAACCTTCCTGGGTGTGGAATTAAGAAATAAAACGCTCGGTGTACTGGGTATGGGACGGATCGGTAGTGAAGTTGCCAAGCGCGCCAAAGCATTCGGAATGGACATTCTTGCTTACGACCCGTTCCTCACGGAGGAGCGTGCCGAGAAGCTGCAAGTGAAGCTGGCTAGTGTAGATGATATCATTCGCAATGCGGACTTCATGACCGTTCACACGCCATTAACACCGGAAACACGGCACATGATTTCACGTCCACAATTCGAAGTGATGAAAAAAGGCATGCGTATCATCAACTGTGCTCGTGGTGGAGTTGTAGATGAGATGGCACTTGTCGAAGCCATTGATCAAGGTATTGTTGCTGGTGCAGCATTTGACGTATTCGAAAGCGAGCCGCCAGCCGCTGATCACCCGTTCCTGAATCACCCAAGCATTATCGTTACGCCTCACCTTGGTGCGTCCACAGTAGAAGCACAAGAGAACGTGGCTATCGATGTGTCGGAACAGGTGCTTCACATTTTGCGTAACGAACCGTTTAAAAACGCAGTTAACATGCCGGCTGTTGCACCAACCGTGATGAACAAATTGCAACCGTATTTCAAACTGGGTGAAACGTTGGGTAGTTTTGCAGCACAGATTACACAAAATGCAGTGCAGGAGATTCGGATCGACTATGCTGGTGAACTTTCTGAAGTAGATACTTCTCCTCTCACACGTTACATTGTGAAAGGGATTCTCGCCAGACATTTGGGTGGGGAAGCCAACATCGTCAACTCCATGCATCTGGCCAAAATCCGTGATCTGAATGTGGTTGTAAGCCAAACCTCAACAACTAAAGGATTTACTAACCTGATTACCGTAACATTGGTTACAACTCAGGATGCTGAGGAACGTCGTGTAGCAGGTACATTGCTTGCAGGTTATGGAGAACGTATTGTTCGTCTGGACAAATTCCCGGTAGATATCGCACCGGAAAGTCATCAAATTTTGATCTCCCACAACGATAAACCAGGTATTATCGGACGTGTAGGAACCCTGCTTGGACAAAACGATGTCAACATCGCATCCATGCAGGTTGGACGTAAAATTATTGGTGGTGCAGCGATCATGATTCTGACCGTAGATAAAGCTGTTCCAAAAGATGTGCTTGTGCAGCTTGCTGCGCTGCCTGAAATCAATACTGCTGTTGAAATTGTTCTGGAATAATCAAATATATTTTTAAATGTATAAGGAAAGACGGGACCCTAGTGGTTCCCGTCTTTTTTTCGTGTACCCGCTGAAATATCGGTGAAGAAGTTTGCAAACAAAATATTTGTGGAATTGGAAAAGGGGTGCCCATCACCCCCATATGAACTCCGCTTCTTTTGGCCAATGGAAATAGTCTTAATACGTAATCGAACTATTAACTTAACTGAATAATGTTTAGTGTAGACCCCGGAGGAGACAGAACGGCTGCGCCAACAAGCCCGAATAATTGTAACTGTATTGTAGAACCAGCGGTAACGGTAACCATAAAGTCAGACTGCAGCTGACTGAGAGAAAGTACTGGAGATACTACACTCGCTGGAATTGCTGCACCGTTAAGTAAAACCCGAGATTGGATAGCAAGTGCAGCTGTCAGATTTATTTTGTATGAGATATAGTAACGACCTGCATTGGTCAGTGTGAAGGTGTCATTAGCCCCATTGACGGTTATACCTGTGCCAATATTTTGGTTATTCGGTAATGGAACAAGTGTACCACCCAATATTACAACAATTGTACCATTAGTGTTCTCAGCAAAAGCCGAATTAGATGTTACAGATGTTCCGGTTGCACCGGTTGCACCGGTTGCTCCAGTAACTCCTGTACTTCCGGTACTTCCGGTTACACCGACTCCCGTTGCTCCCGTTATACCTGTGGCTCCTGTTCCACCAGTCGCGCCTGTTACTCCGGTACTTCCCGTTATGCCAACTCCTGTGGCTCCCGTTATACCTGTGGCTCCGGTTTCACCAGTGACACCAGTTACTCCAGTACTTCCCGTTACGCCAACTCCTGTGGCTCCCGTTATACCTGTGGCTCCGGTTTCACCAGTGACACCAGTTACTCCAGTACTTCCCGTTACGCCAACTCCTGTTATACCTGTGGCTCCTGTTCCTCCAGTCGCACCAGTTACTCCAGTACTTCCCGTTATGCCAACTCCTGTGGCTCCCGTTATACCTGTGGCTCCGGTTTCACCAGTGACACCAGTTACTCCAGTACTTCCTGTTATGCCCACTCCCGTGGCTCCAGTTACACCTGTCGCTCCTGTTCCCCCAGTCGCACCAGTTGCTCCAGTACTTCCTGTTATGCCCACTCCCGTTACACCTGTCGCTCCGGTTTCACCAGTCGCACCAGTAACTCCAGTACTTCCCGTTATGCCGACTCCTGTTGCCCCGGTTATACCTGTCGCTCCGGTTTCACCAGTGACACCAGTAAACCCAGTGCTTCCCGTTATGCCGACTCCCGTGGCTCCGGTTATACCTGTGGCTCCTGTTCCACCCGTGACACCAGTTGCTCCGGTACTTCCCGTTACGCCTACTCCCGTGGCGCCCGTTATACCTGTTGCTCCGGTTTCACCAGTGACACCAGAAACTCCGGTACTTCCTGTTACGCCGACTCCTGTGGCTCCTGTTATACCTGTGACTCCTGTTCCACCCGTGACACCAGTTGCTCCGGTACTTCCCGTTACGCCCACTCCCGTTGCACCGGTTATACCTGTGACTCCGGTCTCCCCCGTGACACCAGTTGCTCCGGTACTTCCGGTTATGCCGACTCCCGTTGCTCCTGTCACACCTGTTACGCTTACTCCCGTTGCGCCAGTCAATCCCGTTACGCCTGTTGATCCTGTTTCCCCTGTAGCACCAGTACTACCTGTTACACTTACTCCTGTGGCTCCTGTGATCCCCGTCGCCCCAGTCAACCCTGCAACACCAGTCGCTCCTGTTTCACCAGTTGCCCCGGTTCCTCCAGTTACTCCTGTTGATCCTGTTACGCTTAGTCCCGTGGCTCCTGTAATTCCCGTCGCCCCGGTCAACCCTGTAAGACCAGTCGCTCCTGTTTCACCAGTACTTCCCGTTACTCCAACTCCAGTTGCACCCGTCACACCTGTCGCTCCTGCTCCAGCGATCAACGTGTAATCTGGTGAAGTCCCCGGCGTTCCCGTTGGTGATGCTACATTTGCAATATACGTACTGCCATTGAACGTTACAACCTGACCCGCTGGATATGTCGGGGCTACAGCTGGATCGAATGGTACAATACCACTTAAACCTACACCTGTCGCTCCTGTTTCGCCGGATGCTCCGGTACTTCCTGTTACTCCAACACCAGTTGCACCCGTTGCTCCTGCGCCCGCAAGCAATGTGTAATCCGGTGAAGTCCCCGGCGTTCCGGTTGGCGATCCCACATTTGCAATATACGTACTGCCGTTGAACGTTACAACCTGACCCGCTGGATATGTCGGGGCTACAACTGGATCGAATGGTACGATACCACTTAAACCTACGCCTGTCGCTCCTGTTACGCCGGATGCTCCGGTGCTTCCTGTTACTCCAACACCAGTTGCACCGGTCACACCGGTCACACCGGTCACACCTGTCGCTCCTGCGCCCGCAAGCAATGTGTAATCCGGCGATGTGCCCGGCGTTCCCGTTGGTGAGGCCACATTCGCAATATACGTACTACTGTTGAACGTTACAACCTGACCCGCTGGATACGTTGGGGATACGGCTGGATCAAATGGTACAATGCCACTCAAACCTACGCCTGTCGCTCCTGTTTCACCAGTTGCCCCAGTTCCTCCAGTTCCTCCTGTTGATCCCGTTACGCTTAGTCCCGTGGCTCCTGTAATTCCAGTCGTCCCGGTTAACCCTGTAACACCAGTCGCTCCTGTTTCACCAGTACTTCCCGTTACTCCAACTCCAGTTGCACCCGTCACACCTGTCGCTCCTGCTCCAGCGATCAACGTGTAATCTGGTGAAGTCCCCGGCGTTCCCGTTGGTGATGCTACATTTGCAATATACGTACTGCCATTGAACGTTACAACCTGACCCGCTGGATATGTCGGGGCTACAGCTGGATCGAATGGCACGATACCACTTAAACCTACACCTGTCGCTCCTGTTACGCCCGATGCTCCTGTCACTCCGGTACTTCCTGTTACTCCAACTCCAGTTGCACCGGTCACACCAGTCGCTCCTGTTACGCCCGATGCTCCTGTAGCTCCGGTACTTCCCGTTCCACCAATGCCGGTTGCTCCTGTAACTCCCGTTGCTCCTGCGCCCGCAAGCAATGTGTAATCCGGTGAAGTCCCCGGCGTTCCGGTTGGTGACACGACATTAGTTATATACGTATTGCCGTTGAACGTTACAACCTGACCCACTGGATACGTTGGGGCTACGGCTGGATCGAATGGCACGATACCACTTAAACCTACCCCTGTTGCTCCCGTTACCCCTGATGCTCCCGTTACCCCTGATGCTCCTGTGACTCCTGTAGGTCCTGCACCTGCAAGCAATGTATAGTCTGGCGAAGTACCTGGCGTACCCGTAGGAGAAGCCACAGTCGTTATATACGTGCTGCCATTAAAGGTAACGACCTGGCCGGCTGGGTATGTTGGAGCTACTGCAGGGTCAAACGGAACCGCACCATTGAGACCGATGCCCGTAGCTCCGGTCACACCTGTAACTCCTGATCCTGCTAACAGCGTATAGTCTGGAGAACTTCCTGGCGTACCCGTTGGCGAAGTGACATTTGTAATATAAGTACTGCCACCAAACGTGACGATCTGTCCAGCTGGATATGTTGGTGCTAATGCGGGATCGAATGGCACGATGCCACTTAATCCTGCACCTGTGGCTCCAGTTGCACCAGTCGCCCCCGCAGCAGCGATTAATGTGTAATCCGATGAAGATCCTGGTGTTCCTAGAGGACCAGCTACACTCGTAATGTAAGTACTACCGTTATACGTAATTACTTGACCTGCTGGATAACCCGGGGCGAGCGCTGGATTAAATGCCACGGCTCCTGTCAAACCAGCTCCGGTTGCTCCCGTTGCTCCAGTCGTCCCACCCGACAGCAAAAGAGTGTAGTCTGGAGAACTTCCGGGTGTACCCAAGGGGCCATTTACATTAGCAACATAAAGACTACCCTCGTAGCTTACTACTTGACCTTGAGCATAAGTTGGTCCCAGTGCAGGATCAAATGCAGTAATATTGTTCAAACCCACACCAGGTGCTCCTGCCGGACCCTGTGCTCCCTGTGGACCAACTGGGCCAACCGGTCCTACTGGTCCAATTCCTCCTGGTGTGCCAGTAGCCCCTTTCACTCCAGGGACTCCTGGGACACCAGGTACCCCCGGGACTCCTGGCACTCCCTGTGGCCCGGCTGGTCCGGTAATTCCTCCAGTTCCAAGAGTTGTCGTCGCCCGGCTTAACGATATGGAGATCGATCGAATTAATCCCACAAGTTTATCTTTTTCTGCAGGTGGTACTTCAAGAAGCAGCGTCACACTTAACAAGTCATCCAGTAAGTTTTGCAAGTTACCTGCGAGATTAATAAGAGGAACAGGAACAACCTCTGAACCTGCAATCGTTAATTCCAATACGGCTTGTAATTCTGCCTTTACTCCGGCACGAAATCCGGATTGATTTACAAAAGTAAGTAACTGGCGTAATCCATTCTGTAATGACAGTATATTGGCTGAAGTCGGCTGACTGATTGCAGCAGGAATAGCCACAGCCAAAGAACGCAGTATGGATTCAAACTGCTCCAGTTCGCTTGTGGTTATTGGAATAAACGGAGAGCCTGCTCTAAAAGATCTGCCTTCCAAGAAAGCTTTAATATTGACCCTTTTTCGATCATCGGACATGCTTAACTCAATCCTCCTCTATCTTGCTTGCTTTTCAAGCTTATGTTACATAGGAAGGAAAATTATCTTGGACACTCTTTTTAGTCAAAAAAAGACCATTCTTGTTCCACGTTGAACAAGATTAAACGGTAGTCTTCAACAAAAAAACACCCTCCATAAGAGGGTGTTTCCGCACTTTTTGTATGAAATTCAGGCTATTTCGATGAATCCAAAGGAAATTGCAAAATAAACTCTGTTCCTTCGCCAAGCACACTATTGACGGTAATCATGCCTTGATGCGCATCAACAATATTTTTCACAATCGCTAAACCAAGCCCCGTACCTGCACTTTCTCCCCGAACACGAGCCTTGTCAGCTTTGTAGAATCGTTCGAAAATAAATGGCAAGTCAGATGAAGGGATACCTACACCCTGATCCTTCACAGAAACTCTGACAAATGGAGCACGAAGATAAGTGACCCGCTCTGCTGAGATCATTACATTTTTGCCAGTAGGTGTATGTCTGAACGCATTATCCAGCAAATTCGTAAATACTTGCTCAAGTCGATCCTCATCTGCCTGTTGAAGTTCAATTGTTGGCTGTTCGAACTCAAAGTGCAGTTGAATTCCCTGTTCTTTTGAACGCACCGAGAACTTCCGATATACACGTTCGAGTAGTTCTCCGAGGTCAACTTCCTTCATCACCATGTCCGTGTGTCCAGCTTCCATCCGCGCAAGATCAAGCAAGTCTTTAACCAGTCTGCCCATCCGTAGAGACTCATCATGAATGACTTGGATCAGTTCTTCGCTCTCTTCCGGTGAGGTTGCCATACCGTCCAAAAGGGCTTCACTGTAGCCTTGCATCATGGATAGCGGAGTTCGTATCTCATGAGATACGTTAGCCACGAAATCACGCCGCATTTTCTCCAGACGCACTTCTTCTGTTACATCTCTTAAAACAGCCACAGCCCCTCTGACAACACTGTCAGCGTACAACGGTGCCATCTGAACAGACCAGACACCTTGCTGTACGTGAACATTGGAGTTCTGGTCCCCGCCTTGCTCCATCACCATTCTGAACAAAGGAAGAAGGGGCTCAGGTACATCCCGCGAAGTCTTGTCAGACTGCTCGGATTCTTGTCCTTCGTCCATTTTCGCCCAATCGAGATCATACCATGCCTGCATGATCTTCTCTCCAGGCGGATTCGTCAGAATAACTTTGCCTTCACCATCGAATGTAACAACAGCATCAGTCATGCTGCGAAGCACACTCGCCAAATGTTCCTTCTCATGGTTAAGGTTTCGAATATTATCTTCCAGTTGGGCAGCCATATGATTAAATGTGTTGGCAA
Source organism: Paenibacillus sp. BGI2013 (assembly GCF_002843485.1). NCBI lineage: Bacteria > Bacillati > Bacillota > Bacilli > Caryophanales > Paenibacillaceae > Paenibacillus > Paenibacillus sp. BGI2013. The sequence goes on along the minus strand of NZ_PJFA01000003.1, from coordinate 356,004 downwards.
GTTCACCAATCTCATCACTCGTTACCAGGGAGAGACGTGTTCCGTAGTTCCCTTTGCGAATCGCATTGGCTGCCTGAATCAATTGCTGCATAGGCTGCGTTATTTTGGTGAATAGAAACAATGCAAAAAACGTGGTTAAACTGAATCCGATAATACAGATATAGGTGAACAACCGCTTAATATCTCTGGATTCGGATTCTGCAAAGTTCGTATCAATGTAGGGCAGCAAAAAGAGACCCAGCGCTATAAGTACACAACCCACAAGGCAGATAATAGTGATCCATAACTTCCCGACCAGTGATCTCCAGAAACTAAAACTACTTCGGTACTTCCAGTTTATAACCCACACCCCACACCGTCGTAATCATGGCCGCCGATTCAGGCGATACCTTGTTAAGTTTCTCGCGAAGACGCTTCACGTGCGTATCCACGGTACGAAGATCGCCAAAGAATTCGTAATTCCATACATCTTTGAGCAATTCTTCTCTGGAGAAAACTTTGTCGGGAGATGTTGCCAGGTAGTGCAGCAATTCATATTCTTTTGGTGTAAGACTAATCTCTTCGCCACCAGCGGTTACCCGGTGGGCATCATGCTCAATAACCAGATGCGGGAACACGATGTTGTTACTCGAATTGCTCTCCTTGGAGAGATAAGCTGTCGCGGAAGCTCGACGCAAAATCGCTTTGACACGATAAATCACTTCACGCGGGCTGAATGGTTTTACAACATAATCATCAGCGCCAACTTCGAAGCCTTGAACCCGGTTAATCTCTTCACCTTTTGCAGTGAGCATCAAAACCGGCGTTGATTTCACCTGACGAAGACGGGTACACACTTCAACTCCATCCATACCCGGCAACATCACATCAAGCAAAATCAGACCGTAGTCCCCTGCTGTTGCTTTACGCAGCGCAGTTTCCCCATCCTCAGCTTCATCGATTTCATAACCTTCTTTTTCAAGATACATTTTCAAAAGCCTGCGGATTCTCTCTTCGTCATCCACGACCAATATTCGATTCTCATGTTCAGCCATGCCTCTCCAGCCCCTTTGCAATAACTCCTCATCACTTCTATTATGTTCGATCTGGCGAACAATATTTGAATACCCTTCAATAAAAAGGTACATTTGTGTTTCCCGCTTCTAAACTCAACCTTTGCAATACGAGTCTGTCCTAGTCAGCTCCAGCATAAGAATGTAATCCGGCAATGATCAGATTCACTCCAACCAGCGTAAACATAACCACCAGGAAGCCAAGAACTGCAAGCCATGCAGACTTCTGACCTTGCCAACCTCTGGATAAACGCAAATGCAGATACACACTATAATATAGCCATGTAATCAATGCCCACACCTCTTTGGGGTCCCAACCCCAAAAGCGACTCCAGGCAATCTGAGCCCAGATCATGGCAAAAATTAATGCTCCCAGCGTAAATATCGGAAAACCAATGGCAATCGCGCGATAACTTATCTCATCCAGATCATCAGCATCGATTCCATCCATCATTGGCTGTAACGCTTGTCCAAGTGGTCTGCGCACAAGAAGTCGTACAATTCCATACAGGATCAGACCTACAATAAGTGACCAAACCACCGTATTCAGCTTGCGCCCGGCATTTACCCCGTTCATCCAGGAAGGCGTCTCAAGTAAAGGTTTTTTCATGCCAAGAAACGGTGTCATGCTCTCCACTTCGCTATTATATGGTGCAAAAATCGGAGGCATGCGATAAATCACTTTCTCTATTGTACTATTTTCCTGTACCTCTGTGTCAATGCTGACCGTTTTCTGTACAAAAACCGCCTCGTAACCAGCTGTACGAAAGGCAAATACCGTTCCTATGAATCCGATGACTACAACGATCGTAACTAGGGTGAATTCAACCCATCCTCGTTGACGTCTTGAAGACTTGTCTTTACCACTGAAATCAACAGTACGGAGCAAATACATGAACCCTGCGGCAAAACCCACGGCGAAGAATGCTTCACCAAGCGCGGCCAACGTCACGTGAATTTTCAGCCAGATGGACTGAAGCGCCGGGATTAATGGCTGTACCTCCTGAGGAAATACAGCGGCATACGCCATAATAATAATGGTAAGTGGTAACGCAAACAAACCCAGTAATGACTTGCGGTATATGGCATATACAACAATAAATGCAACCATAATCATCATGGACAGAAAAGACATGAACTCATACATGTTACTAACCGGGATATGTCCTGCCCCAGCCCATCGGGTTACAAAAAATACGAAATGCGCCGCCAAGGCGACAGTCGAAGCGATAAAAGCTCTTTTACCCCAGCGATTCATATGGTCCAGAGGATCACGATTACTCCATTTTTTGCCCATGACCGCGACAGCATATAACAAGAATGCAGCACAATAGAGAAAGAAAGATACGATAAATGCGTCGCTGCTGAAATCCAATAATCTCATGCCTGATTCCCCCCGTTATCCAACGACTTCTCTTCCACTTCCAAATTCATCTGTTTCAAGACGGCCGCAACTTCACGCCTGAAGCCAAACCAGTTTTTGTTGGTATGTCCACCCAAGGTGAGCTGTTTATCATCAAAACGAATCCAGATGCGGCGATGATGCCAATAAAAACCCATGACCAGACCCAACATAACAATACCGGCTCCTACCCACACAAAAGGCATTGCCTTATCCACTCTTATATTGAGATAACTTACGGACTGAATAATATCGACCTTGTCCATGCTGTCTACTTCCAGCTGTAAAGGAATCTCAGCTCCAATCAGCTGTTGGTTAATTGCATCCTGTTGAAACCGTTGTTTATCAATCTGCTTCGCAAAGTACAGATATTGTATCCCCTCTTCGGGCAGATCCGGTCCCTTGATGAGAAAGAGAAAAGCAGGTGCATTAGGTGAAGGCGATTTTGATTTGGGCTGACCATTCTCATCCAATCCAAAGTCCATAAACTTTTCTTTTACCGTGAGCTTATAAGGACCAGCTTCAAATGTTCTTTGGGTATCTACCATATCGATCTTAATTGGCCCATATACTTCACCCGTCTTTGTATTGACCAGATCAGGCGTTACGGACCGAATGGTGGGTGTTAGATCATAATCAAACTGATATGCTTTCAGACCGTTATAATTCAATGGATGATTCACGCGTACATCATGTCTGGCTACCTCAGCTAACTGAGGTTTCTTCGAGAGATCCGAACAATCTGCTGTACATTCATACAAAACAACTTTTGTTTCGAACAGTTTTGGAACGGTCTTGTTCAGGTTACGGAATTGCTCGGGTACTTCGTCCTCACTGTAGAATTCAACATTAAACTGTTCATTTTGCAGATACATCGATGTATTCGGGATCTTTTTGATCTCACCTTCAGGAAAAGCGACGTGCTCGTCCAAATTCAGACCTGGAAGACCTCGTGCGAGCACCGCCAGCAAAAATATAATGAGTCCAATATGGATGACATATGGGCCCCATCGACTGAATCGCTGTTTCTCGGCGAGTAATGCATCCCCCTGGGTGTGCACGCGGTATCCTTTCTTTTTCAACGGCGTAACCGCTTTCTTAATCCAGTCTTCTGGTGCCTCTTCGATGGTACCTTGGTACACGAGACGCTGTCTTGTCAAAAATTGCGTATGCTTACGTATTCTCTGTTTATTCAGTGCTTTGTAGAGCGGTAGGACGCGATCCAGACTGCATATCACCAATGATGCCCCAATCAGCACCAGCAGTAGAATAAACCACCAGGATTCATATGTATGGGATAAACCCAACAGATAATAGATATGACCCAACTGACCGTATGTTTCTTTGTAGTACACGGAGGGATCGATATTCAGAAATGTACTTTCTTGCGGATAGATCGTGCCAAGCATAGAACCTACAAGCGTAAAAACAATCATATAGACGGCAATTTTAACGGAAGAAAAAAAGTTCCATATGCGGTCAATGATATTAGGATTACTACGCTGTGAACGGCGCGCCATGCCATCATAACGCATTTCCAACACTTCATCCGATTTAGCTTCAGACTCCAGCAGCGGTTTCCCACATGCTTCACATAGTACAGTGCCTACCGGATTCTGGTGTCCGCACTCACATTTGGTATTTTGGAACACGAATAGACCTCCTGTCAGGGCTGCTTCGCCAGTTGCGAAATTTGAGCGTCAAGTGTGTCCAAATCAAGTTGCCCGATATGAATGGTAGAGATTTTGCCCGTGTCGGATACAAAAAATGTCGTTGGCATGGGAGAGATCCCAAAATCACGAACCGAGTTTTTGTCCCGGTCAAGCATGATTGGAAACGTAACGCCAACCTGCCGTACAAAATTATCCACGGTCATCTGGTCTTCTCCAACATTAATCCCGACAAATTGTACTCCCTGGTCCTTCCATTTGTCAGCTTGCGCCTGAAGTGCAGGCATTTCTTTAACACAAGGTTCACACCATGTGCCCCAGAAATTGATCACCATCGCTTTTCCTTTGTACTCATCAGACGTATGAACTTGACCATCCAGGCCCAGCAGTTCAAAAGAAGGAGATTTGTCCCCTTCCTTTGGCTTGCCATTCGAGCCGGATACCGATGTGGTAATCGCATATCCGCCCAACACCAGGATCAATAACAAAATGACGATTTGCACCGTTCTTCTTGATTTCCCCATGTGCTGCTCCCCTTTTAAGTGACTGTAGCATTCGCATCTTATTGGTATAAGACAACTGTGAACATCCTATGAACAATTATAGCGAATTTCGTCACAAAACTGCGGCGGTTTTATGAAAATTATGTGTCCTCACATTACCTTTTTTTCATTTTTTTGGCTGGCTCTGATTGTGCGAGGGTAATCAGGTTGTTGACTTCCTCTTTGGTCAGATGACGTGTCAGACCACGTTTCAGGTTTTGTAGCAAAATACCACCAAACGAAATCCGTTTCAGGCGGGTTACCGGATGGTTGATTGCCTCGAACATACGTCTAACCTGACGGTTACGTCCTTCATAGATCGTAATGGAAATGACCGACTCATTAGCCGCTGTATCCACATCTTTGTACTCTACCTCTGCAGGAGCAGTCATGCCGTCATCCAGCATAATGCCTGTCTTTAATTTCTCCAAAGCTGTACCATGTGGCACACCTTTAACCGTTGCATGATACGTTTTGGGTACGTGATGCTTAGGATGCGTCAGCAAATGTGCAAACTCACCATCATTGGTAAGGATCAATAAGCCCTCTGTGTCATAATCCAGACGACCTACAGGATATACGCGTTCCTTGACACCTTTCAGGTAGTCGGATACAATTTTCCGACCTTCCGGGTCAGATGCACTTGTGATTACGCCTTTTGGCTTGTTTAACATCAAGTACACTTTTTTCTCACTACGGATCGGTTTTCCATTAACCGTAATCATATCCTCTTCGGGGTTCGCTTTTGTACCCAGTTCGGTTACGACCTCCCCGTTAACTTCTACTTTGCCGGACAGGATTAGTTCCTCGCTCTTGCGGCGGGATGCAATGCCTGCCTGTGCGATAATTTTTTGTAATCTTTCCATGTTTGTCATGTCACCTCACACTAATGATACCCATCACGCAAGGAAATCACAAGGATAATCCATGGATTTTGTAAACTGGAGACACGAATATCCATTTCTGGCTACCTTCCTCCCCCAGATTGCCGCAAAAAAAAGCCTACCTTTACACGACCTGTTGAACACAGATGGCGTAAAGATAAGCCTTTTCCTCAAATCATTTAATTGGAAACTTTGCCGGCAACTGCAACCTGTTTTTTGGCAGGTGTGGTACTCTCTTTAATGAAAGTCTGCAATGTCTTGGAAGTAATATAATAGGTACGTCCACCGTACACAAATGTCATCATACCAATGACCCGGTTGTTCTGATCCAGAACAGGGCCACCTGAATTACCTTGGGCCATGGATTTCACAATACTGCCAATTCCCTTTTTACCTGGAACGTCCAAAGCTTGGGAACTAAACACTCTGCTTTTGGCTATCGTATTGAAGGTAGAAGGAAAATCTTCATCCAGGATGACAAGATCACCAGCAGGATTTTTGGGGAATCCAATCGTATAGACGACCTGGTTATCCCTTGCGTTTGTAAATGTGACCGGTTGGGCATCTATTTCCTTGTCCAGCTTCAGCAGTGCCATATCTGTCACCGGGTCTGTCTTAATAATTTTTGCCTTTACAGGCTTACCCAAGGAACCCGGACTCGCAACAGTCAGTGTACCTTCATCACCATCAGACAGTTCAGCAAAACTCTGAACGACATGATAATTCGTGAGTACTTCATCCTTTGAGATCAATATTGAGGTACCAACATCATAATATACCATATCGGGTTCATCCTGCTTAACCAAACGTACATTCACGACTGGAAAAGAATCCGCTGTGACTGCCATTTGTGCACGCAGCTGTTTATCGAAGTAACCTGTAAAATGTATCGTCTGAACGGCTTGAGCTGCCGCCAGCCCCGTTGACCCTGCGAGCATTGCAATAGCAAGCACGCCTGACATTCCGACACGGAGCATTCGTTTCCAACTCTTCTGCATGTCTCACTCTCCTCCGCTATTATTCTAGCATATCTAATATATCGGAAGGAAAGGAGATATCTTTTAACCAAAAACGAGCAAACAAATGGCGAGCGCAGCAATAAAACCAACGACATCGGAAAACAACCCTACTTTGAGTGCATATCGACCGTTCCGTATGCCTACAGCCCCAAAATAAACAGTCAGCACATATAACGTGGTGTCTGTACTCCCCTGAATCGTAGATGCCATACGTCCAATCATGGAGTCAGGGCCATGGGTTTTGATCAGATCGGTTGTAAACGCCAGAGAGCCAGTCCCCGTTAAAGGACGCAGTATTCCGAGTGGCAACACTTCGCCTGGAACACCCATCCAGGACACCAGCGGAGCAAACAGACTAATCACAAAATCCAGTGCACCCGAGGCACGAAATACGCTGATTGCGACCATCATGCCCACGAGATGCGGAATAATACTGATTGCAGTGGAGAAACCATCCTTGGCCCCATCAACAAAGGATTCGTAAACCGGGACCTTTTTGGTAAACGCATATAATGGAACAAACGCGATAATAACCGGGATGGCCCAGACGGAAATCCAGTTGATGAAGGTTAACAAAGGTGCTCATCCTTTCATGCCGGGATTGCCACTTTTCTGTATGCGCGGCGGTTTGTGTAAAGCCCTGTTTCGATACCAGCGATCGGCGATTATAGCAGCAAGTGTAGCGATAATGGTAGCCATCAATGTTGTTCCCACAATCTCTGTTGCATTGGCGGAATGATAGTTTAAGCGGATGGCGATCAGCGTTGTCGGAATAATGGTAATGCTAGCCGTATTCAGAGCCAGTAAGGTGCACATCGCAGGAGAAGCGGTTTGTTTGTCCGGATTAAGCTCCTGCAGCTGTTGCATGGCTTTGATTCCCATCGGTGTAGCCGCATTTCCTAGTCCCAGCAAATTGGCACTCATATTGGAGAGAATATAACCCATCGCCGGATGATTTTTGGGCACATCCGGGAACAGGAAGCCCACAACCGGACCGAGCAGCTTGGCAATCCGAGCCAGGAGACCCGCATCTTCAGCCATTTTCATCATGCCCATCCAGAACACAAGCACACTAATCAGTCCAAAACAGACCGTGACTCCCGTTGCCGCCCCATCAAAAGCGGCTTGCGTGACCACTTCGATATTGCCGTTGACGGCTGCAAAAACAAATCCGATTAAAATCATGAGCAGCCAAATTAGATTAATCATGGATTATATCCTCCCTTCAATGGCGATTTAGCTAAGGAGACAACAGATGGCTTAACACGGCGCGCCATGCAGCTGCCCAGGAAGAGACATCACCGATTCCACCCAGCGTTGCATCTTCTGTCTTCGGTTCAGGAGGAATATAACTGCCTTTGCGATACACGGGAATTGAGCCCACAAGTTTGCCGTCAAGCTGCATATCAATGCGACCTGCCAATCCGAACGAAGGATCTGTCGATTGTTCCTTGCCTTCCGTTTCCGACTGTCCTCGATTTTCGTGTAGGATCAATTTCTTAGTCAATGAGCCTTGTTCACTTTTAGCCAGTGGGTACCAGAATCCCCGACCCGTAACGACATCTGTATTTTGCACAGGCTGTTCTTGCTTCGCGACCTCTACCAACGGGAAGTATTCAAACCCAAAATCAAGCATCCGAGCATGATCGTTCCAATCGTTTCCGTCGTTCAGCGTTACCGCGGCGAGCTGCTGTCCATTACGTGTAGCGGAACTGACCAAACATCTGAAAGCTTTTTTTGTGTAGCCGGTTTTCACTCCATCCGCACCTTCATACATCCGCAGCATTTTATTTTTATTGTGCCAAGAGTATTCCCAGCTTTCATTGGGGTTCGGTGCGGATTTGTCCTCCGTGGCTACGATTCGTTTGAACACCGGATTGTGCAATGCATATGCCGTTAATCGGGCCAAGTCATTGGCTGTAGAATAGTGACCTTCTGCATCCAGTCCATGAGGGTTCATAAAATGAGAATGCGTCAGACCGATTTGCTCCGCCTTTTTGTTCATTAACAGGACAAAGCCTTCTTCCGATCCACCGACATGTTCTGCGATCGCAGAGGCCGCATCATTGCCTGAACGAAGCATTAGCCCGTACAACATGTTTTCAAGCGTCATCTCTTCACCTAACTTGAGATAGAGAGAAGATCCTTCTTTGGCAAAAGCCGTGGGAGACACTTTCACTTTATCATCCAGCTTGCTGTGTTCGATCGCTACGATCGCTGTCATGATTTTGGTCAAGCTGGCAATTCGCAGTTCTTTATCCCCATCCTTGCTGTATAAGATCCTGCCTGATGTGACATCAATGAGAGCAGCGCTTTGCGCATGTGTAGACGGACCTTGAATCGTTGCCTGGGCTTGAGTTGCCCCTAATGAAGACAGCAAGAAGACAGGGATAAGCATGCATGCAATGACTTTCGTTATTTTTCGCATCAATTCATTCCTCCGGGTCACTTGGAATCTTGTACTATCTTATGTCCGGACAACTTGGAGTATGTCCCATAGGGCAAAAACAGCAAAAATCCCTCACGCTTGGATGCGGGAGGGACGTTATGTATGAGACATTATATAAGATATGAAGTGCTTAGCTTAGACGACAATCAAGCCTGATCCTTTTTATCCAGCATTTTAGCTACTTTTCGCATAATTCTAGAGACTCTCATCTGGCTAATGTCTTCCATATCTGCGGTCTGGGTTTGATTAAACCCTTCAACACGATGCTTCAGTACAGTCACTTCTTTCTCACTAAGCTTGCGCTTGACCGAATCAATAACCGCATCAACGTATAACTTGTCCAAAATATCTTCTTCAATATTCTCCCCGCTATAGATGGTATCCATCAACGTCACGGATTGAGTTTGTTGATCATCAGCACCTACAGGCTCATCCAGGTATTTCACACCTTTACCCACTTGAAGTGCTTTATTGATCTTCTCTTCTTCCTCATCAAGCAACAATGCGATTTCATGTGCTGGTGGGAGGTAGCCCATATCGTGCTCAAGTCGATTGATTCGGTTAATTAATTCCGTAGCTGTGCGAGTTGGACGAATAATGCTTGCACTATCTCTCAGAAAACATCTGATTTCTCTGACAATCGCAGTAACACTAAACGAACTGAATTTTACGCCACGCCCCGTATCAAATGCTTTAACCGCTTTGATGAATCCCAGACGGCCCAGTTGAAGAATATCATCCTTCTCCACACAATGATTCTTAATAATCATTTCGGGCTTTCCAATATACTTATGAACAGAATGCCAAATCAAGTTCTCATTGACCAAAATACAATCCCCGAGGAAATGCTCATCGAGCTTACAACGTTCAATATTTTCTACGTCATCCATTGTGTAGTGCTTCTTATCTACCTGCAAATTCGTGCTAATATGTTCTGGAAATTTTCCCATTTGGATCTCCCTATGTAAAATTGATAACCGATATTATAGTATTCAAACTCTATTGTTAACTGATGTCTATTGACCTTTTTTGATTATTCCAAGCATCTTGTTATGATGTTCCTTCACTTGATTGTAGTACCAGGGGCGAGCCTTTCCCTTATCTACATTGCCCTCTCCCTGATTGTACGCAATGGTTGCTGTACGAAGATTTCCGTCGTACTTATGCATAAGATATTCAAAGTATATAATGCTTGTCCTGATATTCGTTTCAGGCTGATGTAGCTCCTGTTTACTCACTCCATACGATTTCGCTGTGCTCGGAAGAATCTGAAGTAAACCAATCGCTCCATGGGATGATACACTTTCCTCTAACATCCTGCTCTCTTGCCACATCATAGCCAGAATCCAGACGGAATCGATATCCGTATCCTTCGAATATTGAACTACCCACCTCACATACTTCAGCAGCTTTGCCCGGCTCACTGTTTTCTCATGGTGGAGTTCTATATACTGTTCAAGCATATCCGTCATTTGTATGTGCGCAGGAGCAACCGATTTAACTTGTTTTTGTTGTTTTTCTTGCTTCATTAGTTTTATTGGCTTTACCTGCTCTGCTTCCGTTGCTTGGTATTGTGAAGCTAATACCACCACCGCAACAACAATACCTATTACTCTTTCTAAAGTGAGCAACAGATTCGCCCACCTCCTTACTGAAAGCCTCTATATTATAGAAGGAATAATCTCATACCTAAGTTAGGATTGGTCTTGTTCACTTGGCTGATATACAATGATTGCGGCAAATTCCAACGTCTTACTGGTTGGTTCAACGGTGGAGGTAAACTCCAGTCCGGTGACGAACGTGTGCGGCTTGGATAACATCCATGCGTTGATTAATTCTTCCACACCTGCAGCGCTAGCGGACACAAACGTTTTTACAGCTAAATCCGAGGCGTAGTTTAACACCTTCATTGCTCTTCACCAGATGAGTCTTGTTCCTCTTCCTTTTTCTCTTCAATGAGTTGATTAAACTCCTCTTCGGTCAGTTCATGAATCTCCAATTCGTAAGCACTTGTCAGAATGTACCCCATACCATCCGTTAAATGAACGTTATAAAATGTTTGTAGTTCTTCATGGAAGGTACCCTCTTCGTAGTTGAATCCAATAATGGCTTTTTCGTAACCAGCTACACGACCAGCAAACCATACGTTCGCTTTTGTTGTTGCGCCAGTTGGCGTCTGGATTTCATGCATATTGGTCGGCGCGTGGATATACTTTCCAATCATACTGGATACGATTTCTTCCGTTAATTTATCATCTTTTGCTTTGATCATATGTGTCATTGAATTATTCCTCCATTAGTTAAAGTCTCGCGAATATGCTTGCCCTTACATTCTCTATACGTGTTATCGGAGCGGCAGTTAAATTGGAGCCGCAGATGAAGTATTGGTTCCGCTGCTTAGGACCATATAGTTCGTCCGCATATGGTGTACAGCCACGTCCAGATCAGCCACTCGTTTGGAGACAAAATCTTCGATGACAGGCTCCAATGGCCTGAAACCTACACTCAAGATCGGTTTTTTATGTATATACGCATGATGCATGATCACAATATCAGTAGAGGTCAAATGATCCATATCCAGATTAACCAAGACAGCATCAGCCTGTAACACTACTTTCTCAATGATCAAGGCATACTCCCTGTTGCTTAAATCAGAAGCTGTCGAAGAATCATGACTTGCCCAAGCGATATCCGAATACCCCTCTAGACGTTCCACAGAAAATCCTAAAACCACCACACTAAGCATCCTTGTTCCGCCTTTCTTTCTGTACTAATCTCTCTATACGACATAAAAAAGCACCCAGTTAAGGGTGCTCTCTCTGTTCTATGTAGGTTACTGAATCTATCTTCATCAAACTTAGGCTATTAATTGCCACTTATGACTACAATGCTTCGTATTTCTCACGAATCGCTTTCCATAACTGGGATATACGTGCCTTGGATACACCTAGCATTCCTGCAATCTCTACAAATTCATACCCCGAAGTCCGAAGCTTAAAGATTTGTTTCTCTCGTTCGTTCAGCCTCATATTTTCCATAATATCTGTTACAAACTCAAAATTCTCATAAGCAAACCCAGCATGACCAAGCGCTAATGCGATGTCTGAGCTTTCCGATTCATCGCCACCACCCTGATCCGTGCACATGATCTGTACAGCGTTAACCACACTCAGATTTTTCTCAGACATGCACTTGCGGTACATGTCCTTAATTTTATTTTCGATAAGATGATCAACAAACGTCGACATTTTGGCCTTTTCTGCATCATACTTGTCCAGGGAATTAACTAATTTGATCATAATCTCCTGGGTCACATCTTCTTTCTCCATCCCGGCAAACGTTTTACCTCTAAGCTTGTGACGACACTTCTCCTGAGCTTTGTTCAGGAACATGTCTATATCCCCAATCTCAAATAAATCATCAAAACCCATAGCAGTTGTAGCAGACATTATTCATTTCCCCCATTAACTATTTAATTATCAGTAATCGTATTCTTTCTTCACAATCTAGTCGCTATCCAGCATGATCTTACTCTACCTTCCCGCTTTTGCTCCCGAAATCTCATATACCATATGTAGTCTTGTTACACACAATTGAAGCTAATGAGCCTAATTACACACAAACAATCAAGAAATCTCCCTTTGATCCGCCTCCCCATTCCCATCCTATTACATTCAGAATAACAAATGCGAACTAATGTTCGCAACATTTATTTATTTCGTTCGCTTATATGCCTTTTACTGACTATATACGAAGTATACAGTGAAAGGTAAAGCAGCATTTTTTACAAACAAAAAGACCAACACAGAGCGCACCACTGGAAAATACCAAAATGGTGGAATGTGTCGGTCTTGGTCTGACATCTATTTCGTCCCAATTACCGAAGATATGGCCTTCAAGTTCTTTAACAAGGTTATAGGCTTCGTCAAGATTATTAATCTATTCGATCGCCATAAGGGTAGTATAAGGAAATATGTAGGATATTGTCAACAACAAAATTAGTTCCTAAGAACCTGTCCAGTATTCAAACGTTAGTTAATAGGTCTTAAGGCATGTTAATCTCATCATTTTTCAGCAGCACTTCAACATCCTTGTTCATCTTGAAGACTGTAATCTGCTCTGCAAAATCATGACCAAAAAATGTTGTTTCGATGTCTTCGATCTTCAGACCCATGTTGATATAGGAGAAAACGGGGTTGAAATCTTCTCTCATCATATGTGCTAGCTTCATCTTGTATTCGGCGAAAATTTGACTTGAGTGTGATTGCATATGTTCCAGCATGAATGCTTCAGGCTTGGTAAATTTTGCTGTAAACTTTAAGATGATAAAATGATTCATGATAGAGACTCTGGTATCTACCGGCCCGCGCTCAGTAAAATCTTTTCTTATTCTGGATGCCAACTTTGCGAGCTCTCTTTCCAAGTCTTTTATCTCAATGTCCCATCCCTCCTTGCCAATCATCCTGACCCCTTCTACTGCCCCTGAACATATGAATTCAACCTAGTTTAATCAAAACTGCTTGTACAAGACAAGTTTCAATGGATGCATTAAATCATGTCACTCTCAACTTTTCATGAAAAAGGAATAGACCCCAGAACTAGGCTTGGGGTATATCACTTTATTAACTATATTTTATAATTATTCAAATAAACTAGCACTTGGTGCTGAAAAGCTAACATTAGTTAGCTTATACGCTTAATTTATCATTTCATTGGTGAGCTCTATTTTGAGCAGGCTAAACGCAACCAGGTTTAAAACGACATTGGCACCGTAGTCTCTTTCGATCAAATCGAACGCTTCTTCCGTTGCTCCAACCAGATCCTCCTTATCCGAGGTCATCTCCGTAGTGACAATTTCCTCATCATTCAGTGCAAAGGTCAGCCTGTACAGCATCTGTATTCCCCTCCTTAGAGGTCAATTCAATATTTCGCACATCAGTAAGATCAATGATATGAACCACATCGTCTGTATCTTCCAACGTAATCGATTTCCCCTCGTTCTTGTGTTTGGTGAAAAGTCGGCGATATTCTTGCTTAACCTCATCCGAAGTTAACGGGATTTCGCGTACGACCTTATCCGAATCTTTCTCTTTCTGTTGTAATCTAGGATTATCTTCCATCCAGTTCACCGTTTTTTTCTTCCCACTTCCCTTGAAATAGAAATGAGCAGTAAGTTCAATATTCATCGTACACTACCTCCCGGAATAATTACGTTCTCATACTACTTTCTCTATACGTCTTGATCAGGTAATTGTTAATGCTAATCTTCAATGTAGATGTGGATTTCATAAATTATTTCGTTGTTAAAAGGAAAAAAGGACAGCATATGCTATCCTTCCGTATTAGTATTTCTTAACCGCTATACGATTGCCGTATGAGTCATATATATATTGGAAGTTAGTTTGAACAGGTGTTGTTCCCAACCTGATGATGGACTTGGCCACCAATCTTCCCTCATCATCATACTGATAGATGACATCAACCAAAGTAGGAAGCTGCACGAAGTCTAGACCATCATATCGATATATCTCACCAATCGAAATGACCAAGAAGGAATCATCCTGTGCATAACCTTCTGGAGAAGCCGGCATGGTAAGTACAGGTTCTCTAACAAGCTGCTCGGTGTAGTTGTCTGTAACGACTTGTCGAATAACTCTTCCCTGCATGTCAAAAGCAAAATATGTAACTACATCTGTATAATCTACCAAATCGCTGATCGATTCCCACGGATCAATGACATTCAGGCGTTTTCGTTCACCCCAAGTCATGCTCACATGTGTTTCTCCATCGCTGATCATATCGGCACTATGTGTGTCAGGATGTGTGTAATAATTGGCCTCAAGCTCGATGTTGGACAACTTTTCACGTTCGTTCAGAGTCATGATAACGTTATGACTTCCATCTGTTAACATATCAGCACTGTGTGTATCCGGATGGCTATAGATCACCGTTTTGGTACCATTAAGATTAATCGTTCCATTCTCAGGATGGTTCGAAACTCGATCACCACCCACCTTTACATATTTCCCACCGCTGTATGTATAGGTCGTTGATTCATTTTGATTGCTTGAGTCTTGGCGTACCAGATATAATCTTCCTGCTTCACCTACGGTTGGAAGTTCTGTTTTCAGTCTGACCGAGACCACGTTTCCTACTGACACTGCGTCCAGTCTGCCATCAAGTGAGGCATAAGAATCCCTGGCTTGTTTAACTTCACGTTCTACTTTGGCAGCTTTGCTGTATGAAACAATATCCATGTGGTGGTCCTCCTCTCACCTTGTAGTCAAACCAACGACCTCAATATCGAAGTTGGCAACATCTGTACCCAGATTTTTTAACGACAAGTGAAGTGTTGAAGTCCCATCTACGTCCTCATATGGCAAATCAATCATATCGTAAATCCCTTCCATAAAATTTCCCGTCGAGTATTGGGCATTGTTGAAATAGAGAACCTCTGGATGTGGACCCGCACTGTTCAAAACATGAACTTCCACATTCGTCTCTCTGGACGGAATGACCCTAATCGTTTTGATCATGAATCGAGGATGTTCCATGGGAATATCAATCATTGCCTTCGCCCCACCGCCAACATACTCTACTCTTTGGGCAAACGATACCGGCAATAGCACTTTTCTCATCTCCTCCATCAGTTTCCATGTCCTGTTCAAGAGCCTTCCCTCCTTCTAGGAATATGTGTATCCGGATACCGTCGTGGACGAAGATGACTATCAGATGTGTTTCCACTTCCGCTGTAGGACCAATCCCCCCACGTTTTCCCCACTAACCCAGCCTGCTGGACAGGAATCTTGACCTTAATACACCAATCGAGCCCCGCATAATTTTGTTTCACTTTGAGGCCTCTTATGGTATCACGAATTAAACCTACTCCACTGGACTGGGTCAAAAATTTATGCTTGAGTATCATATTTTTTTCATTAGGAACTCCCACTCTGGTTCGTGGCCCATAAATATACTTATCCGTAACGTATCCAATCAATTGATCATTATGGTTGTCCAGCATCCTCCATGTACCCCAACGGTAGATGTCAATTAATTCAGCCGTAGTGGATAACGTTCCTAATGAATAGACTATTTCCTTACCTTCAATGGTGACCGGAACAGCATCAAGATCGTATCCAATGCCATGGAGAACTGCCGCCTTACTCTGGGTATAGAGAGAACCGCTCTCGGCGGTCCCTACAACTTTCCCTTGATGTATAGCCATGTCCATCACCACCTTAATTCATCAGGACAGCAACCGTAGCGCCTGATAAAAAGCTCTGTCCACCAATCGACAGCGAGTATACCTTATATGTTTTAGTGCCCACTTTGATCTCATCTCCATGGGAAACCCCAGCAGAAGGTACCGCATAGATATCAATAAGTTCGCCTCTAGGGCCTTCCACACCATTACACATAATAACTGGAGCAAGATGATAAAGAGACCCCCACCCTGGATTAACAGGAAGCATGGCAGAGTAAGCATCATAAATGTTATTCACCATCTGTTTATCTTTATCACGCAACGTCCGAATACCATTATCCCCGTTGTAGCTGAGGCCAACACTCAAACTCGAGGAATCTGTCTCTGTGGCATACCTGTTCAGAATTCCGAAGTAACCCAGATTGGATATACCGGTAACCGAGTTCACATCCCCCTGCAAATAAATAATAATCCGGTTTGGTTGTACTGAAACTTGGTAATCGATTAATAGATTCGTATCAACGGCACTTGTATGACATAGGAAGTCCTTATTCACTTCGGCTCTGCCCAAAGGAATACTACCATCTGTTGCCATCACATCTTCAGCCACACTCACGGTCAATTTGTTTCCCGTAGTTCCCTTCGTGTTTCCAACCTCAAGTCTGAAGAACAGTTTATCTGAACCTGTTGTTCCCACTGATTTGAGCACGATCACACTCGCTGTCTCGTAAAATACGGACCAGGGAGATCCCGCAATCGTTTTAAAACCTTGAACAATATTCGCGAATAATTCATTCATCTTAACTTTGCCTGTGAAATTAACCATTCCTCATAAACACCTCCTATATTTGGAAAAGTAACGCTCTTTGTCCACCACCAAGCAGTCTGGCACCATGGAAGAACTTCGGCCTTGAATACACAGGAGCTAGGTTCGAATTGTAGTAATAACGTCCATAGTCTGTATTCGGATAATCCTGATCTACGACATGAAACACGTAATACTTGCCATCATTGCCAAGATCGAGGATCGATCCGTCCGGGTGCTGCGCACTGTTTTTAAATACAATGGAACGCATACCCTTGAATTCACCCCTAGCTCCTTCAGATGGATGATAGACCATAAAAGGTGTAACATAGTATCTTGAACCTACACCTGGAGAAGGGATGGACTCTGTCCCAAAATTGTACAGTGCGTACTCCGTTCCATTCCGTGAAGTCATCACGACACCTCTCGGTGTATCATATTGATCTGATATGTTGTTATCCGAAGCGGATAAAGGCATATGTGGAAAAACGCCATAAAATTTATTGGCAATCGCCGGGTCCTCTTGCTCTAATGGCTGGCATTTACCTAGGAATATTCGTACCGGGTAAGCTCTTTCCGGATAGTTCAGACTCTCTCCATGGATAAACAGGATATCCTCATTCGTAATTACAGACCACTTATAGTTCACATTATACTGTACGTTATGACACAAAAATGGCGTTTCCGTCATGAATTTATCTGTGTCCACTGGCGAATTTACGAATAGATCTGGTGATGCCACATTGCTTCCCAGGTTCTTCAGTCCCCAGCGAATGTTGACTCCTCTGGCGTGCGCCCATACACACATGGTAAAACGCATGGATGTATTTTTTTTATTGGTAAGCAGCGCATTGCCCCAGTTGGCATAAGTCGTTTCGGCCGTATGTATGGTATCCCAGTAAGGATCGAGTGCATCTTTCAATGTGTTAACAAGCGTTGAAGTAAATAAGCTTAGCGTACTGGTAAACTCGTGTCTGCGAATCATGGTCATGCACTACACCTCCTTCTCGATCTCGAATAGCAGCACCCGTTGTCCGCCACCGAGAAGTAACGCTGAATCGAAGAAGTAGGGTTGACCATTGTAGTAAGCTCCATTAGTTGCAAAAAATCCCTGATGAGTTGCCGGATGCTGCTGAACATTCACATGGAATACATAATAGCGCTCATCCCCCAGGTCAAGAATTGAACCATCCGGGTACATACTCGAATTTCTTAGTACGGCAGTACGTATACCGAAGAACTCTCCCCTTACTCCTTCCGTTCCATGCCAGACATAAAAAGGAGAGATAAAGTACCTTCCACCTAAACCCGGAGAAGGAACTTGAGAACTCGTTGAGAAATGATATAACGCATTACTTGTACCATTTCTTGATGTCCTCACGTAGCCTCTGCCTGTATTATGCTTCAATTCAACACCAGCAATATTCATCCCAACTGGATAATGACCAAAAATTCCCACAAAGTCATTTGCCACAAGTGGATCTTCTTCCTCAAAAGGCTTCATTCTGCCAAGATATAATCTAACAGGATAGGCTGCATCGCCAATGTAATTTTGTGCCTCACCAAATAAATAGATGTAATTAAAATTAGTGAATAGAGTCCACTTCCAGTAAACATTAGGAGCATTAGATAAATTTGAATACGCTTCGTTAATACAAGTATTCAGAGGAATTTCGGTTACAGCTCCTACATTGGTATAAAGATCAGGTTTCACAATCGAACCATTATTTCTCAAACCTGTTCTAAGCATATAACTCCTAGTGCAATCTCTGCTGTAATTGGGTGTATAGAACCTAGAAACATTCATACTAATTGTGAAGAACATACTTGGATCTTTTATATTTTGAGCCGTAAGAGTGCCCAGATTTGCATCACTCCTACTAGGATGAGTCCAACTCCTTGGAATTGAATATTCATTAGATGGTTCATAAGTCCAGTTCCAATGTATATCCCCATATAAATCTTGACTAACTGTTTTGTAAAGCTCTGCAATCAAATTAGAAGAATAAGAATAAAACTCATAGCGACGCAGGGCACCTAACAAAATATTTTCAGCCAACTATCCCACCTCCTTAAGCACCAAATCGGATTTTCATTTCGTGAAAGATGTTCTCTTTAAGTACGGTTAACAAGACTGTTTTCACCATGTCACTTCTCTCTGTTATGAAATTCTCTTGATAAGACTGCTCTTTGTCCCCAGCTCCATCCTCTGTCTCCACACCACTAGCAGCCTCATGAATTTCAGGTAGCCCTTTAAGTGAAGGCAGAAACTTATGAGCCACATTATCAAACAGAATATTGCTTTCAAAAGCAAAGATTAGAATTTCAATTTCCTCTGTACTGAATGGCTCTAAGTGATTGCCCACTAATTTATCCATGATGGTATGTAGTGCAAACTTCACATCCTGCACGGTCCTCGTCACGTCAAATCACAACCTTTCTAATTTTTACTTGTTTGATGTTACCGCTAGCATCATATTCAAATCCCTTCTGAACTCCTTGGCCGTCATAGATCAAGGTCTCAGTCTTAACGGTACCATCTGCATTGTAAGTAAACGATGTTTTCTTCAATAGCTGTGGAGTCAAATCTAATGAGAACACTTCTTCTGACTCAATGTCACCATTAGAGAAGTAGTTATATATGACATCCAGCTCAAGTGTACTTCCTTCAAGAAAGACAAGTCTCCTCCGGATGTCCGTGTCATCGAAGGTAGCACCTCCTTGAAGCACATAATACTCTGCACCATTGTTGATTTCGCGCAGTACTCTACCCGTAATGTCACGCTGATACTCAATGGACTTGATCTGTCCGTTACTCTCAGTAACCTCCTGTCGTTCCAGATTTCCATCCGGGCTATAGAAGTGCTCAATGGTCCGGTTGATCCCTCCATCAATCTTCTCCGTATGCACTTTTCCATCTGGATAATAGGTATATTCGGTTACCGAAGTGGTGTTAATAATTGACCCACGACCAATGACAGTTACTCGGGCTTCCTTGGGCACATCAAAAGTAAACCGTATAAGCGTATCATTATATTCAATGTAATCGTCTCCTGCATCCATGCGTATTCCATCCAGAAATACCTCTGCAGAATTTGAACCAATCACATATCTGGGCACTTGAAAATCTCTAGACATCGACAACCTGCTGTTAGGAGCAGAAGTAAAATGGAATACGGATTGATGCTCCATAGTGCCTTGACTCTCAGCGAGTTCAAGACGACTCTGCATGTTGTCGAGTCTGTCCTTGAGAGCATCATAGACTACTCCATTTTTATCTTTTTTTGAAGCCACAACTTCTTTAGCAGTTGCTTCTAATTGGACTTCCATCGCTTTGATCGCCGTATGATGTGTAGCAATTGTTGTGGTTTGCTCACCAACGTTTTTTTCCAGATCATCTACACGAATTCCCAATGCAGACATGTCATTTTCAACAGAACCCTTTGTTAAGAAATACCTGAAATCCAAAGCCGTGAGTGAAGTTGTTGGAGAAACTCCAACATCGAGTCCACCTATGATCATGGCATCCTTGGGCTCTTTTTGATCTGAGCTATAAGTGTACTCCCCATTTTCATGAAGAAAAATATAATATGTCGTATTGGCTTCAATGTCTGAAATGCTGAATGTCTGAGAAAACTGATCCACAATAACCTTGTTGATACTGGCTCGTCCTGCATTAATCGTAACTTGGACACTGTTATTTGCATCTAGGTACGTGGGGTTGGTAACACTGAGATCCTGAATGGGTTGCTTCACTACAACTTCAATCGCTTTCTCCAACGTGTCAAATCGATGATCTATGGATGCCTCTGCTCCACGTGCTTCTTTTATCTCCGTCTCCGCAAGACTCAATCTCTTTTCATGGTCATCCTGACTCTTGGAAATAGTATTGACATCTGCTCTTGCCGTCACAATATCCTGCTGAACATCATCCAATCGTGAGCTGTTTGAAATAACCTTAGTCTCGACATCGCCTAATCTCTGCTCATGATTTTTTACTGCGTCTCGGCTATCGTGTGCAGATTCTTCTACGAGTGTGATTCGATCACCTAGACTAAGCGCATTCCCTCTGGCTTCATCCAACTCTGCAAGATAGGAATCAATCTCATCATGCGTACGGACCCCAATATCACTTAATTCCTTATGACTCTTGGCGGATGATCGATGAGACTGGTTAATTCTTACTGACATTTGACCACCTCCATTCATGCCTTACATGATCTATACGTAATTACTCCAATACTAATAAGTCATATGTATGTCGAATACATCTGTAGCGAAAATTTGACCTGGGAAGCATACCTGTCTTGAGATTCTTCCCTTTCCATTCGCAGCCAGAATGGATAGGACGCTCCTGGTAGAATGGTAAACGCGGTGATCGAGTAGCTGAAAGACCCCGGAATGCCTTCAACATCAGGCGCAATCTGCACTTTATCCGTCCCGCTTGTGAGCGCAAAGGTTACATTTTTAAAGTCTCCTGATATCATGGGGTTCTTGGCAAACATTCGAACTTCTTGTGTAGCAGAACCACCTGCCGTTAAATAGCCTAGAAACCTATCCGTGTTGGGATAGAGAAGCACATCGAAATCTTCTCCTGTTTCAGGATTTGATTCTTTGTAATATAAATCTGGTGTAACCTCAAAATACATTAGGTCTCCCCTGTATAACTTTATAGAATCCATGGCCTGAAACCGATTTCCATCCGGAAGCCTAATCCCAAAATTGCCCTCAAACGGATATGAATATGGATCCATGTTAAAATGTACAACCGTTTCTTCAGATCGGCATACCCTGGACTCAAGCACAACACCATTCTGATCGATTAGATCAACCACAGTTCCTTTGGTTAGATTGTCTACGGTAATAGATGTTCCTTTGTTGATTCGAATATACTGAATATGCATGGGGTGATCCCCTTCACCCTTCAGATACAGACCAATTTTAGGGGCTCCCACCAGTTCTACAGAACCAATGATGTTCCAAATCATGCCATCATCCGACCAATACGCCGTATAATAGTTATAGTCTCGAATCAAACGTATCCACGGGTAAGTCTTCAGCAAAGGCTTTGGCAAGGACATATCCAAAAACTCTTCAATCTCCATGTAGTTATGTTCATCTACAAACACGATAACTCCACCGTAACATCCCTCTGTATCGGGATTGTAACTGTTCTTCACATCCATGACGAATTGCTTCATATCTGTCAGAGGTTTATAGAACATATACAGCGGATCTTGACCATGTTTGAGCACCAGGCTGCCACTACCCGCTTCATAGCGAGTAGCATCGTTAGGGAGTACTTCCCATTTGGAATCCAGGTTGGAGCTTACGAACGCATCCTCATAAATCCTGCCTGACTCTTTCAATCTCGCAACACCCATACAGAACCTCCTTTCTTTACGTGAATAACCAGATGCGTTTACCGATCACACACATCTTGGGCCTTGCTTTCCAAACTTCCAGCAAACATTTAATAAGCGCTTCAACACACTTGTCTCCCCCACCACCTTCGCAGTAAGGAATGACATAGACGTCATCACAGATCCAGTTGGTCAGTTC
Source organism: Paenibacillus sp. BGI2013 (assembly GCF_002843485.1). Classification (NCBI taxonomy): domain Bacteria; kingdom Bacillati; phylum Bacillota; class Bacilli; order Caryophanales; family Paenibacillaceae; genus Paenibacillus; species Paenibacillus sp. BGI2013. The sequence goes on along the minus strand of NZ_PJFA01000003.1, from coordinate 333,415 downwards.
CATCCAATCCAGATTAGCGTATTCGTAACTACGCGTACCCACTTCCTGAAGTGAGGTGAACACCCATTTGAACTCATGTTTGCCTTTAGGCACTGGATGTGAAAATGTATAGTATCCACCCTCTTGAGTGAATGTTTTGATAAGCTCATCGTCAATGAAGAAATCCAGTTGACAATCAAACGGCTCAGGCACCCACACCCATCTTTCGTAGGCTTTGAAGTCATGCACCCGGAAGGTGGTCAGATATCGTTTTCCTGTCCAATCGCTGATTTGCCCCTTCTGATCTGTTGTAATCTCCACCTTATACTTGCTATAAGGCTTGGGAGCCAGATCATTCAGTTCGAAGCCACGATACCCATCCCCGTAATACTTTTCATCCCATAACACTTTTCCATCCTCGCGGGTAATTTTCACGCGCATATTACTGTTATCGCAGCCACCCATCCAGATCGGTTTATTATTCCAAACTTCAAAGTGAGTCACCTCAGCCCAGGATGGATCAACTTTGATAATATCATCAATATTCAGTTTCCCTCCCCAGATCATTGCGCCATCTCCCGGGCATCCTCGCTCGAATCGAACACGAACCTCGTAATTTTTTTTCTGATTTGAGGTATTTTCCACTTCAATAGAGATGATCTGGTCCTCTTCAGTTGTTACTTCTTTTATTGGAAGTAGTAATTGGCCGTTCTCAAAAGTTTCAATGACAATCTTTGTGCCAGAACACGCTCTGTGGTTATTCTTGTATAGACGAATAACATCTAGCCAAGCATGACTCCCACCATCTGGTGTTGTGGTATCTGGTGGATTCGATGGCTCTTGGCCTGGGTGAGGAGAATTGCCCTCAAGGAACATGTTTCCACTTGCATCAATACAGTAATTAGGCCATCTCTCGGAAAAACTACCTTCACTTAATGTAAATCCACCTGCATCAAGACCTGTCGCGTTGGTTGAGGTTTTATCTTTAATAAGTGTGTAAACCACTTTATATTTGTGTCCGGGTATTAATGAGTATGGGCTGTTAATGTGATCGCTAACTTTTTGACCATTTTCAACGGATATTTTAATCGGATTAAATTTGTTTTTTTCGTCTGTTAAATCAAACCACTGCACATTCACATAAGTTGTTCGATCCACTAAGACTGGATTTAGCAGTTTATTTTGATTCACACCATCGGGATCATCAGTGCGAACCACAAGGTCTTTGATGGCTGCGTAATAGTAATTACCTTCTCTTCCTCTTTCACGCCCATTATAAGTATCAGTAAGACCTATAATTAATGTATATTTCCCAGGTTTCTCAACTGTAATTGGAATAGAAAACTTTTCCGCTTTTTTCCATTTTGTTTCATCAATGCTTTTGCTATTATATCCTTTTTTATCTCCATAATTATCGTTACAATCAAGAATTGTTACCTCTTGACTTGCTTTGTCTTTAGGATAATAAGCAACCCTAAGTCGCCCTGCTTGAATTGAATCTTGAAACAGGTAACATAAATATTTGAATTTAATATCAAATGATTCAACACAATAGAATTCAAAAGTTATTTTCTTGGTATCTGGACCAAATAAACTATATTCAGGACTTTGAGGGTTGTCACCAGAAACATCCAATGAGTAATAGTCCACTGTACCATTTGATTTGTTGATAGTCTCAGCACGATCATATTTAGCACTCTTATTATTTAGTGCTCTCTTTACAAAGACTCTTCTCTTGGTAACCGGATAGACTGTCAACAATTCAGAATAATTAAAATTTCCAATCTTAGGGGCAGTAAACGTACGAACGATTGTCGATTTTTGCTTAGTAACACCCAAAGCGTACGCTTGACCAGAGGATGAGTAAACTTCACCTCTATTGATTGCATCAAACTTAGCAGCACGTGGCGAATGCCCTCCATATGATTTTTGCGCGTATTGGATGTTATCCGTTTTTGAATCTCCTGTATAACACTTCACTCCATATGGATCTTTCTTTGCACTGCCTTGCTGATCAGTTCCCGTACCTGTTCCAGCGGAATTTTCCGAACCCCCATCTCCGTTACCTGGCGTATATTTCTTACCGTCCCGGTATCTCCATCGGAATTGATGATTCCCCGAAGGTAGAGGATACATACAATTGGTCCCTTCTCTGTCATTCGACTGACTTCCTGTCCATACAGAGATACCATCAATTTGTAATTCCAATTTTTCTCCTGGATCAAATTGCCCTCCATATTGCCAACAGATGTAACCCGAATTGTCTAAATGCGCTTCAAAATCACATATAAAATCCTGATCATGGCCCTGTGCCCACATGACCCCATCGCCGTTAACAATTTTTTTCCACACCCAATTTCCAGAGAATCTCAACGATTCATGATACTTGCCTTCCTCATTAAACAATTCTTCGAAAACGTTAAAATCTCTTGTTACCCCCTTGTCTGGATCGTATGAAGAGTCCATCGCTGGATAGATACGCATATGCTCTTGAATGCTAAACTTAGCTCCAGGATTTAACTCTGCATTATATCTAATGGTATCACCATTTTTTTCAGTTCTAGCACCTGCATCTGTTACATCCCAACCACGTGTCACATCAACGTACGAACCTAAATCCGTTACTGTTCGATATGTATTGCCAGTATTGTTCCCGTACGTGAATAATTTTTCTATGTTATCGATGAAAGGCTGCTCAGTGTAATAATCTCGAATATAGAATTGGATAATGTTTAAACCTTCCTCTAGCGGAATTCGTATCTGCTCCCCCTGGCTATGCATCGTTGAATAGTATTCAAGCATGCCATTTACAGTCACCTCGAACGATTCCGTAGCTCGTAATTGATGAGAATAACTAAACAAAAACCAACCCTCATCTTGCAAGTTCACTTGGGTTTGAGCAATCATATCCCCTTCTATAGGTTCATCCAGTCTTAATACATTCCCTGATCTTACCCATGGCGGGCTGCCCGACATCTGCCACTGATAATTCCCAATCCCTTGACCATAAAGCGACGCTTCCCAATGATCAATCTCATACGTTGGACATATGACTTCAACTACACTTTTTAAATCTACAGTCGCCTCAGGGCCTGTTATAATTTCGTATTCAATTTTGGCTTGATTAGCTGTTGTTTCGGAATATTCCTCATTGAGATTCCACTCTACACCGTGTAAAGATTGAGCATGACTGCCATGACTGCTTTCTCCATGCTGAGTTCTGGATTCAAAAGTGTCATCAAAAAACAATTCATAATCTTTAGCTGGATAAGATTCTTTGTCTACTCCCATGTAGTAAGCAAAAGAAACTGTACCATCACATTCATTATCCAAATTCATTTTCATCGTCTTACTTCGCTCTTCATCTGTAATGAACTGAGCTTGAAAGTGGGCTTGTGCAATGCTTTGTGATGACTTTACATACCAATCACTATCACTTTGTTCCCCATCCAGATCAATATCCAGAGGTGCAGGCGGCTTACGTGTATCCACAATCTCAACGACTTCAACATCCTTAATATAGATGCCATTGTTCTGCCATACTTCAGGTCTCATTTTGCGAATTAACCAGTCGAACTTGTACATCTGTCCTGGCTGCAACGTAAAAGCCGCTTCCTGCCATCCGCTATTCTCGCTCCATTCACCTCCGACTTGCTGCCCATTAATATAGAACAGCATGCCATTACCGCGCTTGGCACTAGCCAGGTACTTGAACCTGATCTGTCCATAACGCTTCACACGCCAGTTAAATGTGATTTTGGATGAGTTGCCAATCTCCAGAAGCCCTAAATCCAGTTTTAAGATCATCTCTGATCCAGATTGTTCATTTCGGCCTACGGAGTGGACAGCTACCCATTCCTGATCCTCCGTCGATGATACATATCTGAAGAAATCAGGGAATTTATTCGAGAACGGGACGTCCTTTTTCATTGAAAAGAGTGGAATCTCATATACGGTTGCATCAAAATGATTAAAGTAATTCCCACTAAAATGATGGTAGTAGGGTGCCGGACAGACGGGCAATGATACACCATGATGACTACCGCCAGGCTTCTGAGCATTTTCAAGAATCTTGTGAATACAATCTTTAATCATCTGCAGTACTCGCTGATATTGTGTTTTATCTGGAGGCTGCTGCTGTTCTACCCACCATTCAATCCTGCGATACATATTCCACAGTGCTTCACGGCATCGTACACTCGCATACCACGACTTATCTTTCAGATATTGCTCAATGATTTGATCAATACTATTTTCCAGTGCATCCAATTGAACCGTCTGCCATCGTCCTATCTGACCGTAACCTGGATCACCCAGAATAGGATTATTTTCTTCACCATGCCGGTCCGTTTCACTCCTCGGTGCATTGGGACTCTGCGGTAAATACGCAGGGTTATTGGGGTTGCCGTAACTTTCGTCCGCAATCTTCGCTCTCATATTGGCGAACAATACACCTTTCTGTGACTTGGAGAACAAACCAAATGTATGACCCATACCAATCACCTCCCAATCTCTCTATACGACAAAAAGAGCACCGAGTTAATCGGTGCCCGTCAGATCATATTGCAATTTCGAATCTGTGTAGATCTGGAGTTTATTTTTCATGACCGACACGGACAATGTATACCATTTTTCCTTCTCCCACTTAAAGGGTTGCATCGGAGAACCCACTGCAGTTGGATTGCCAGCAACGATTTTATATAGCTGCATCGGCGTTCTCATATCCAGACTGTTATCGCTATCTCCTCCGTGAACCATAAACATCCAATAATTATTTTCATCGAAGTATTTGAAAATAATTCCTGCGCCATTCCCATCCGTACTTGCATCCACCTTGAAATCAATGGAGAACTTATACGTCTCAGCCAGGAAATTATTGCGGTACCATCCACTGATGTCCTTCGTATCTGCCTTAGAATAAAACTTTCCAAGCAATTGATCCCGATCCCAATCGCCTTGACCGAATTTAGTCCAATCGTCAGACTGGGATAATTCCAGCGCATCCATATCCTTGGAATACGGATAGTACACATTAAATGGATCATTCGGATCATAGTCCTCCGGCACACCCAAACCACCTTCCCAATCTTCAGGATCCATCCCTCGATCGAGCAGATCTTCCGAGTAATCGAATATGAGACCCTGTGCCATGGTGTCCATCATCGGAATGTAAGCATCAGCGGATTCCCGTTCAGCCACCGGATGATCATTCAGTGTGAAGCTCTCACGTGGTTCCATCTTGGCTTCGTGATACATTTCCATAAGATGAGCTGTTCTCTCGGGAAGAAAAGCGTGCAACTGTTCCAGATACTCTGCTCGTTTCTCAGGTCTTTCAGCGAAAATAAAACCTGTGATGACTTGAGAACAGCGTTCTTCAAATGAAGCCATGAGAGAATCAGGATCTTCAATTTCAGACAATCTGGCGTTTGCTGTTCCAGTCGGCAACTCTCTTGCAATGCTAGATTCACGTTCCTCAGTTATCCCTTTAAAAACATCTTCACTAAGATAACCCGGGTCTATTAACTTACTGCCAAAGCTCTGGCCGTCATTAACAACGTAACTTGTGTATGGCAGACTATTTCCGTAACTTAACTCGTCTCCTGAGAATGCAAACCTCTGAAGCGTGGTCCCGTATATCCCATCGAAATGCTCACCAGCTCGCTCACCCCCAACGCCACTTTCCATTTCATGTGAATGACCATATCGATCTATTTTCTCCGCTGCGAACTGCTCCCAATCCAGAGTCGTGCTTCTTAACAAGTTCATTCCAGAATCCAATTGATGGTTATACGCGTCATAAGAACTTCTGGAGCTCATGAACGAATTATCTTCAATATGAACGTCTCTCGTTTTAAGGTAAGCATATTCGCTTCGGATCAGGTCTAGCTGTTTATATTGGAAGCCAACCAGTTCCATGTCCAAAATGGATTCATTAAATTCCTTGTTTCCGTAGAACATGTCCTGATCCAACGATCCATTTCGCAGTTTCACTACATCATTGATCGTCTCATGGGTATGCGCCCATCTTTCAGCTTTTACCCCCAAAAGGTTGTCATGAAGGAATGCTGACCTATCCTCTTTATTTAACTCAAGCGTTTGGATCAAATCAGCTTCATTACCGTTTTTAAACGCATGAATTTGCTCATCAATAGTGGATTCTTTGGCATTTTTCAGACCGTACATGTTCTCTTCCAAATATCCATATTGCGGTTTGTCGGCGAGCAGATTCTCTTCCATATTGCCGTACTGGGGTTTGTCCGCTGAGAGTACAATCTCTGTTGTTCCATACTTCAAGTTTGTTCCACCAACAATCTCAACCGGAACATCACCGTACTTCAGATTTGTTCCGCCAACAATCTCTACAGGTATATCTCCATAAGTGAGCCCCGTCCCACCCACAGATTCCACTGGAACATCTGCATATTTCAGATTTGTACCGCCTAGTGGTAACGTGAGGTCAAGGTAACCATTTTGCGGTTTATCCGCTATAAGTTGTTCTTCAAGATTAGCAATCTTTTCAATCGTGCTATCAGTTGTCTCATGAAGGTAAGCGTCATGAGTATGCTTGTATGCAAGAATCACATCATGATCCAGTGCTGAATCCTTTTTACTCTTTATCGAATCATAGATCAGTTCGACCAAGTCAGTATCTCTGATACCTTTACCACCGTACCAACCCTCACCATGCAATTCACTCAAGCGTAACTTGACAACTTCACTCTCAATTTCATGAACTGATGCCTCTTTCACGATTCTTGTAAAATGGTTATCTTCAAGCATGAGGGATAATCTGTTCATGTTATCCGAAATGATTTCAACGTTCAATTGTCCTTTGCGCATGATTGAATGAGCCGTCAGCATATCGTCAAGATTCGCAGATTTCATTACAGTAGTGGCTAGAGATATCTCATCTTGCACCGATCCATATTGATCTACCCTAATCGCTTCAGGAGTAATATTTACCAACGTGGATTCCCAAGCTTGCCGCATACCTTCGTTAAACTCAATATCCATCGCACCTTCTCTTGCCCACGATGAACCAAGCGTATATCCAATCTCAGCTACTCCATCTCGATATTTCGAGCTGCTTATGGAATAATCCTCGCTGAGCAGCGCAGATCTCCATTTCAAAGTCGCCAGTGAGTAATCTATATCAATAGCTGCCTGACGTGGTTCAATCATGCCAATAGAATAGCTCTCATTCAAATACAACTGTCTGATCTTGGCTGTGCCTATGGAGTACTCACCACTGATTAAACCTTCTCTTATTGGATTAGTAGCCATAAGTTGTTGATCATACGAGTATCCATCACGAGTCTTTGACGTTCCAATAGCATATTCGCTGTTCAAAAGCATCTGGCGTAAGTTCGTGCCACCCATGGTATATTCATCATCAATTATTCCATATCGATACCGGGAAACCCCGCCCATATTAAATTCGGTATGAATCACACTCTCACGGTTCATGTTGGAACTCACGATATGATGGTCGAGAGCCATTCCGTCCCGTTTATATTTTGCGCCTATCCCGTACTCATCAAAGGTTTGTCCTCTGCGTTCAACTTGACTTCCTTCATACGCTGGGTCATCCGGGAATAATCCCCCTCCAGGATTCAGGTAACCTAATGAATCTTCAAACTCAATAATAGCCGGTCTTGCATTAAAATCTGCGCCGTAAATGACTTCCGTAATTTCGCCATGCTGATCTTCCTTTACTTTCACTCCCTCGAAAACGTCTGTCTCTAGAGTAGAATTACGTCTGTTCAGTTCAGCCGATCGAGATTCATCCTCAAGTACTGTTATGCTCAAATCTTTGGATGCTTCTGAGAGTTCCGTCCCTATATCACCAAGCTGAGATTCCTTCGCACCTTCGAAATTAAAGGAAATGATGCCTGATCTGCTTCCTTCTTTATCAGCTGTTAAGATCCCACAATCGATTAACGCATCTACCCGCTCTCTAACCCCAGCCAAAAACGGTTCATCAAAATAAACCGAAGCGTCTGCATTATTCACAGCTTCCATCATCATTTCCAGGATGACTGCCGGACTGTTCTCCAAGATCTCCCCTACGATAAATTCCTCGTCCAGATATCCAGGGTATGCTTTATTCCCCAACCATCCTCCACCAACCAAATTGTCCAAAAGCTCATCCCGAATCATGGTTGGTCGACTATTATCTCGGATGGATTGCAGGGTCGTTTCCAGATGTAGCTTTTTACGATCTCTATGTGATACAAGTGGTTTCTCTGTCAGATGTACATGCTTCTGTTCGTCGTTCTTTCCATACGAATTTAGCTTTTCGAGCATGGTAGAACGTAATAATTCTTTGTCAGCCAAATGGTCCTCAGACTCAGGTAACCACAAATCATGAGCCAACGCTCTTTCTGCCGTTGTTGAACCAGCCGTATAACTTTCAAAGGATGCTTTTCTTTCTGCACCTTCTTCGCTATTCGGGATGAACAAATTCCTTTTTTCTGTTTTTGCAGTATGGAACTTGTCCTCAATATAGCTATCGAACTTGCTTTCCCTTTCACCAAGTGATTGCTTGTTGAGTATTTCAAGAGCCTCTGCAGTCACTCGTTTGCCTAACCTACTCTCCCTCTCTACATACCCAGGAACCTTACTGATCCTTCTGCTCTCCTGCAAATCTCTGAAAACAAAACCGTGCTCCTTACTTTCACGATAAGCCTGTTCTGCATGACGGTCCACCTCACTATGAACCACATAAATTCGTCGTGCCTTAGGATGCTCGTGCTCAATATACATTTTCTCCAAATAAACTCTTTGCCCCGTAGTCAGATCACCCATGACGTTCATATCTTCCGCTTGATCTCGAACAGCCCAAGGAAATTGCCTTTCCACATCCGTAATAGTCCCTATATCTCTGGATGCCAAAATGATACCGGATGCTGTAGTTGCCGGATGTTTGTCTATAATTCTGTGAGCTTGGAGCGGATGCCAAAGGGTATCACTCGGACGAAAGACTAACGCATTTCGATGTTGGTCACGGCTGCTTTGACTGAGATCATCATGAAAGTAAAGTTGCTTGTTGACTTCTCGCGTACTTCTCATTTCGGTATGTAGAACAGTCGGGTACTGACGATCCTTCAGTTTGGCAAGTACATTCTCGTGAGTTGTCATTTCATTCTTAATAACCCTCGTAGCATGATTCAGTTGTGAAAGAAACATATTCTCTTCGTTGTCTCTCATTGCTTGAACAATTTTGCCTGTAGTCGTTCCACCAAACGTTGTTGCTCGCACAGCTGTTCCCAGTGTCTGCATGAGTGTCAATTGTGAAATGTTATCCACTCTTTGGGCTAACGGCAACGTCCGATCAAGGTGCATATACTTTATTTCCTGAAATCTACGAATATAAGCAGTCGACATATCAGAGAGAATGGATAATTGCTGATGATCATCTACCCTTTTCCCAATCATGGTAGCTTGTTCAGCAAATGTTTCTTTATGAACATCACGTAAACCTAGCAGATCCTGATATAGAATTTCCACGTCTTGTTTGCTTACCTTCCGGGATTGAAGGCTTCTCTCCAGTTCTGTACTTCTGAAGTGGTCTTGAATGGCTTCTAACAAAAAGTCATTTTGTGCCCGGCGTCCAATGATCTTCTCCACTTTCTCGAAAACCTCTGCCACATCCATATCCGGTTTATCGTTTCGAACAGAGTGTATCAATTGTTTAATCACCAGTTCAGAGCTGTTATCTTGCTCTGCACTATCTGCATAGTCCGCAATCATCCCAAATTCACTAACCCTGAAACTGATTTTTCCAGGCTCCAGCTTATCCAGATTCTTAACAAAGTTACGAGTTAAACCCAAATTACGGACAATCTTCAGCTCTTTATCGTTATCTACGCGCCAGCCCTCTGACATATCTTCAGGAATGAATGAGTCCTTTAAACCTCCGGGTCTGTGGCCCTCATCTTGATGATCCATCTCCAAAGCTTCAATTAACGCAGACCGCTGCATTTCAAACGAAAATTCCATGACATCGCCTTGCTTGGTACCTGAGCTCGATCCTTCCATGGAACTGTGCAGAAGTCCTTCTTTATCCTGTTTAGCTTCACTTAGGACAATAAATCGTTCTTCTCCTTCCAGATCCTTGCGAATCGCTTCCACAAGTTGATGATTAAATCCATGTGAGATCGATCTTGCCATGTAAAAATCAAGCATCAGGACACTTGGATACCGGCTGTAAGGCATGTATATAAATCGATAATCCTCAGGCCTGCTTCCTGTAGTTCCGACTGTAAACAGGTAACCGTACTGAGTTGTCGTGTAATCTATAACGGTGAAATCAAACTTATTGACTACTTGACTCACGTTACTGCCCCCTTCCAACTAAAAAAAAGGGAACCCCTGAGTGGAGTCTCAGAAAGTTCCCTCTCACTGAATCTATACGACTCAGTTTTGATTCAGTTTAACTTACGCCGTATAACGGACTTCCTTCAGAATAGCCACACCCATACGTTGGTTGGCAGACAGATTCATGAAATTCTGCGCTGTATCGGTATCGAAGTAACGATACACTTCTTGGTCCCAAGACTTGCCTTCCACATCAATAATTAACTCATCCAGGTGAAGGATATTATGCTTCGTAACCGCGATGCAGTTGTCGAATTGACCGCGGTAGCCCTCGTAAGGGTGAACCACGTAGATCGGAGACAAGTGATATTTGGATGTCCATTTGGACGCCTGGAAGCCTTGAGGCTCCAGTTCCAACCCCGTATCCCCCAATTCCGGATCTTGATAAGCTTTCCCCTTCGGTGGAGCTTGAGTAATAAAGGAAGGATAGTGCTGCTGGAATTCAATACCTGATTTGGTTTTCAACATCTGAAGTGTGTTGTTACCTGCAGAAGTATATTGACCGTAGTAATACGTTCCTGTTGTTGCAATCTGAGAGATATCTGGTTCTTCGATTACTGCTCCAGCTGTCAGCATTACATTTCCGTCTACGTCATTCAGGTTGTATTTGAACGGTTTCAATGCACCTGCATACAGGAAGGATTTTTTGTAATCAAGGAAGTTTACTGCTGGGTCCGCAACGAGAACCATCGCCAAACGATTGTTCATGACATTTACATACATGTATACAGGTTTTTCTTTATTCCGATCCGTTGGTGTATAGTTTTCCAGTGCCCATTGGTAGAGTACCGGATGTCCTGTTAGCTTGAATGTAGGGCGAGTGGTAACTGGTAGTGTAGTTGGTTCGCTGCCTTCCAATCCTTCAAGCAGCTGAACAGTCAACGTACTATGCTCCTCATAGGCTGGAACTGGTGCAACGACGCGTGGTACCAGAGCATGATTAATGAAACTAACATAGAAATGTTTAGTAATCGGTGTTGCTTGTGTTCCAATGGTCATGATCCCGCGAAGAATAAGTTCCTGAATACGGTCACTACTGTCCTTTTCTTCGTAAAATACTTCCCACAGATTTTGTTCCTGAGACTCGCCTGCAGTGGATTCAAATGGGAAACTCTTAAACCCTGTAACTTCCTCTTTCAGTTTTGTCAACACGTCCTGTGAAGTAGTGATTGTTTCTACATATTTAAAATTTGCCATTATGTAATCCTCCTTATTTTATCTCTTTCAAAAATGCAATCGTAATTACATCTGGTGATGGGGAATGCTTGAATAGATTCAACGGACTCTTGATACTGAAAAACTTGTAAACCTCTGTCCACGTACCCAACGCAGGTTTGGAAGGATCTTTCAGAATTTCTGTATCTACGATTAATTCATCGCGATTGACCAAATTATGGTCGTATATCGCAACTACACCGTCCATATAACCCCGATATCCTTCTGCCTGATGCACAAGGTAGATTGGGCTTGCGTGATACTTTCCTGTCCAGAGAGATTTCTGGAACCCATCCGTATCTACAATCAATTTCGAGAGGCCCGGGGGAAGTTTACCCACAGAAGGATAGTTCGGAAGATGCGAAATAAATGCCGGGTAATACCGCTGGAACAAGACATTACTGCGTGTCTTCAACATGGACATGGAGTCCATACCATTTGAAGTGTACTCACCGTATTTGGCATAGATATCCGGATTAAGATCCGTGAGAATATCATTTTTCGTATAACCTGTCATATCTGTTCGCAGATCACCCATGCCAACGGTGACACCAAAGTTTCCTCCATGGTCGTAATCATTGAACGGAACGATCTTGCCTATGTATCCAAAACTGCGGTAATAGCTATGAATATTCGGAGAAGGATCACCTTCCAGAACAAGAACTACTCGATCATTGTTTACCGATAAAGTGTAAGCTACCAGGTAATCCGGTCTGCGTTTTTTGTTAGGCAACCATGACGTGGTAGAATGTCGTCCGTGGAAAAATCGAGCTGCCGGGCTTACGATCTCTGTCTTGCCGTCATAATCCAGCTTCCACTTCGTGGATGGTGGGATGAAAGGTTTAATGGCTGATGAATCATTCCATGTTAAATACATATAATGTGCCTTCAATTGGTCAATGACTGTAGGTGCTTTCCCAATCGTTATGGTTGCAGGATCACAGATCCCATCATACGTTTCGCTCTGGCTTCCTTGAGCAACTTTCCCCTCGAAACCTTCTCCATAGTAGATGTTAATGTAATTCCAGTCATTGGGTGGCTGCTCAAACATGACATAATAATCTCGAACCTGAATCCCTGTGGGAACTGTAGGAGTTGCTTTCACTACGGTCTGAGCAGTTACATTGTTCAATACATCAGCTGTATAGAACAGTTCATCGAACTTGTAAAGTTGCTTTACAGGTTCATAAAAACTATCAACAATTGCTCCCCACGCCCAATACGGACTCCTGTCATAATAATTATCTGGTCTTGAAAAGTTGTATTGAAACTTTCCTTTCGGTGCAAGCTTGATTGCGTACGCCCAATCAGTTGGCATTTCTGTAACAATCTCAAACTGGTTCCACTCTTTTGATGGCTTTGTTGTTCCATCGAGTTTTCCAATTACCTGACGCACCAGATACGCTCTGTACCCGTCTGGAACTGAATTATCTAAAACAACGGTTACCAAGCAGCCAGGAACATCAACATATTTTGTTTCATTTGTCTGAGTGTCTTGGTAATTAAATTGTAAAACCTGAATTTTACGTCCTGTCTTATAATTGCCGTAAGTTTTTCCGATGTTTGCTGTGCCTGGTTGAGTCATGCCTTCCACTGCTTCGTCAAAATAGGTTTGCCTTACTTCCCATAAACATCCATCCGCATCTAGAGCAGAGTCTCCTGTGTAACTTTTGGCTTCCGTCCAATCCGGAATTTTGTATACTTCATACTGATTTCCATCCGAATGGGTGTACATGCCAACAATTCCTTTGTGATAACTTTTACTGTAGGTCACCCACTCAGCTCCGCTAGATTCGTAGACTTTCTCCCAGCGATTGGCGTCAATCCCGCCCTCTACTTTGGGAATATCAGCACCTACGATTTCATCGGCCAGCGTGTTAATTAGTTTTTGTGCTTCCGACTCTCCGTCAATATAAGCGGCAAAGTTCGTCTGCGGTTTTTGCAGTGCCATCGTCACCCTCCTTATCTCAAAAATTTGATGTTGTACCAGACCGACTTGGCTTCAGCCACCGCGTTAAAAAAGTCAAACGTGATGGTCGTTCCCGCCGGAATCGGGTAGACAATTCCGAAACTGTTACCCATGGAAACCGACTCGGGAAGTTCCTTCGTATAGATGGTACGACATACCTTCTCCGTCCCGATCATCAGCTCCCAGTAATCGCCGACACAGTAGTGGCTCGCAGCAAACGCAATGCTCAGGAACTCTGTGTCATACGCCAAGGTGAACGTATCAGACTTGGTGGTCTTCGCCGCCGGAATGTCCAACATCTGTCCCCGAATGAACGGGATCGTCTTTTTACTGAAGTGTGGGTACGGCAGCTCGCGCACTTTGTCGATGACGCCACCCGCGATGTAAGATACATTAAATGCCATGGAACCACCTCCTACATGTTATATACGACTTACGCTCGTTCCAGTTAAGCGTCCTTCGTCATCATAATTTAGACCAATATTGTAAGTGAACATGGACTCTCCAGCTGGATCATATGTACGGGCCGTCACCTGCGTTAGCCTGTAATACTTGTAATAATCATAATCCGGGTGGGAATAGCCCACCCCTGAAGGAAAGTCTTCCTCCTCCTCTGAGCCAAACTTCATCCAGATCGAGACCTTCCATGCTGATTCATACAAGAGGTCTGCCCCTGTCACTCTGTCCGGGTCCTGCATATGCTCCCGATATAATGTAACGGAAGGTTCACCTTCAAGAGGAGAAACATTTGAATTGGAGATACTGCTATATTTGCGAAGCTCCCGGTGGATTAGATCCAGCACGGGAAATACAATATTTTCATTCACAATGCCGGCCATTACACCATCACTCCCTTTCTTGCCCACATCATATCAATGACCTGTAACATGCCACGGTCGACCGAATAACTGGTTTTAATACTTTTAATCGTATATACAGCCCGTGTGGTGGTCGTTTTATCCGTCACAATGACGTTGTCGAGCAGATCAAGCGCAGGATTCGCAGGAATGGATACCTGTAACGTACGGCACATACGTTTCATATCAAAAAAAGCTCGTTCTGCCACCTGTCTTTTGGCTTCAACCGTCTTCGCCCAAGGAACGGCCAGCACCATGGTTCGGATTTCTCCTTTGAGTTCGAGCAAAATCTCCTTGTCTACGAAACTGCTCTGAATATCATTCGAGTCAATAACAACAATGTGGCTTCTTCCTCTGGACCAATCCGTGGATTTGGTAATGGAGATCAGATTGTCATTCTCAGAAAACTCTGTCACGACCGGTTTGTCATAATTTAAGCGCTCCAGTCGGTACGTACCATAACGGTCACAGTAGCTTCGATACGGAATCTCCGAGATCACCTCCTGAACAGCTTCCGTAACTTTGGCAGACCATTGCTCAAACGTCTTGCCATACTCCTCAATAAATGGATTAAGCCATCCGTTCGGTGTCAGCACCGTGCTTGCGTCCTTAACTTCAAACTCACCTTCCTGACCCGGTACGGGGACAATGACCCTGCCCGTCTTTTGATTCACTTCAATCAGATAGGTCTCGTCAATCACGTAGTCAGGATAAGAGCGATCCTTACTGGTTGCCCGCCAACCCACCATACCCGCATGTTTAACCAGATCTAGTACAACCGTTGATTTGACCCAAGCAGGCTTTTCAAATTCTACAGGCTGAGCTGGTGTTGGTGTAACTGCCGGGGTGGAGGTTGCTGTAATGGTCCAGCTTGCCGGATCTGCGAGCATCTCCTGATAATAGGTCCATACCTTGTCCACCCAATTCTCCCGATCTTGACTCCAGGTCATGGGAGCAATGTCTCCACCATTGTGGAAATAAAGTACATCGGCTTTTGAAGTCACTTTTTTACCTCTGGAAGCTAGTGCTTTGGACATCCGTTCTGCTCCGCGCTTCATTTGCTCCTGAATACCTGCGTATTTATCAGTACACGGTCCCTCACTAGGACAGCCATATCCAAGAATAAAGCTTCCGTTCTCATCTTTACCCTTCCCCTGTGTTCCGAGAACGGTCTCGTGCCTGCATATCGCAAGCAAAAACTTATGATCAGGCACACCATACACTGCAGCTTGGGCCTGTGCAGCCTGAATTATGGATGATGTCCGGTCCGTGCCAGCTGCTGCAGGCGGCACCGGATCTGGCACATTATCAATCTCTTCTACCTCTGGATAGGCTTTTTTCTCGGAAATGACTTTCTCGATAATGCGCTTGTACATATCTCGGGCCGTAATCTCCAGCGTGGAGCCTTCGCCATTGATGTCCACCTTGTCAATCAGTCCCGTAAATACCCGCATCATGTGCTGACCATATCCCATATATATGCGTATCGGTGTATTTTCACTCAGAACCCCGATATGGAATCCGTTTGCAAAATAAGACCATGGAGACGGTACACCACCAAGCTCGGGAAAATGAGCAGGATTATAATCCGGAGAGAAGAATCCTCTCGGATTGGAGATCGTCAGTCGTGCTTCCCTGGCTTCAGAATCAAACTGATCATCAATTTCGGCACTAATGATATTGGGAAGAACCTGCGTGTCCATATAGACAAAAGACCCGACCTGAATAACATCCGTCTCTGTCCTTCTATTATTGATAAAATCTCCGTAGCTGTTCGTTTGATAATATCCTTTGGACGGATCTAGCCCTTCTTCACTCTTTTGATTCTTCAACGGAGCAGGCAACAACTCTTGTATGCGAATATAATCAATGGCGAATTTTTTATACTTCTTACTCGAAGCAGGAACAGACCCGGTTGGGACAGTGGAGTTTTGTTTGCCCCCATAGGTCACCTTAATCTTGATACTCTTGGCTTTTGCAGGGATCACAATATTATTCAATTCCGTCAGTTTGGTCAGATCATATGCCCCGTTAAACTTATTCACATAGGCATACGTTTTACCATCAATCACCACCGCGAAAGAATCCCCTTCTGCTTCACTAAAATTAGTCCCCATTCCAATACTAAGCAGCCCTTGCGTGGGCATACTCAGTTTTGTCACGTTAATCTCAAATTCAGCTACGGCGGCTTTGCCTTCAAACGTATACAGTAACTTGCCTCCTGAATCAAACATAGTCCAGCCCGATTCAATCTTGGCATAATCCGAAAATTTCAATCCGGTTGTATAAACGTCTTTCTCATGCCAGTTTCGCTTGTCGAACTTCTCATTCAGTTTAATCTCTCCGGGATATCCCTCGACTTGAACCGGCTTTACATCAGTAAATGTTGTTTTCGCATTTCCATGCAGTTTGCGCTGTCCGCTCAGATATAATCTAGGATCAACTGGCTTGCCGCCCTCTCCGGTTCTCGTTGTTGGATTGACTCCTTCCCAAATTTCAAAATGCAGATGTTTTCCCTTGCCCGCCGCACGTTCTGCCGCAGACACCTTATGACCACCGGTATACACGCCACCTGTATTGCCCAGCGTTCCAATGACAGCCCCTTGAGCTACTTCATCATCCACCGAACAGAGAATTTCTTTCAGATGAAAATATTTGGTGATAACACCATTATCATGTCTTATATTTACGGCATTACCGGCACCTTCTGTTTTATTCAAGGATGTTCGGACTACTTTTCCGGCCCATGCAGCCAAAATTGGCGTTCCGATCTTCTCCGACAAATCGATGCCTCGGTGAATTTTTGACGCGCTATTACGAGGAGCACCAAATTCATCTGTAACAGGAGTGGTAATCAGCGTTTTACCCTTGATCGGAAAACAAATCTCCTGAGCATTCGCTTGAGTAGAACCGTTATATATACCATTACTCGACTCATCTACCCAAACGGATTCTGTACTGATGATGGGTACTTGCTCGGTTACGATATGCCTGAACTCTTCTGTCCGTCCCGGGATAAAGGCCAGCCGATCTACTTCGACACGGATATTGGGAAGTGCTCCTTCCCCCAGCTTCAGACGTTGGGACAGCACATTCATAACCTCATCCGAAATTGGAATCATTTTGTAATCTCCCCCTTACTTGAATCGCTCGATGGTCCATTTCATGAATCGGTCCAGGAAAGCTACGGCTTCAGCCCGGGTCATAGCGGAATTTCCAAGGAACCATAGCTCTGCCTGCTCTGTGCCATTTGTAGGTCTCCCCATATCTGTTACTATCGCTGCACCATCCAGCTTGTTATTGATAGGAATTCCATTAATTAGTGGATCATTGTTCGCAAATGTTTCGTCTTCCATTTCCGAGACGGCTATTTTCCAGAAAGCATCCTTGGACTGTTCTACCCGCTCACCTTTGGTTTGATAATAAATGGCTGAAGCTTTGCCGACATCTGCGAACCTCTCGCTCACATCTTTGAGATAATAGAATGTCACTTCGTCGCCTTCTGAAAAAGGTTGATTAAATACAACCGTGTGGTTGTCAATTTCCGAATAAGCCGGTGTTTCTGGGACGTTATCTTTTTTTTCGTCTTTAAATTTCACTGTAATTTTAAGTTTCTTTTTACCTGCCGGATAATTGCCATTAAGTCTAAACACCCGTTGACCCTGAAATGCCGTAATAGGCTGATTAATCTCCGTCGTTGGTGCTTCCATGTCCGTAAATCTGGCATAGAACACTTTGCGCAACTTGTTAATCAGATGAAATGCTTCTCCCCGCTGTATAATGGCATTAGGAAAAAAACAATTGTTGTATGCTGGTTTGAGTGTTGTCGCTTTGATATCTTCACTCTTGAATTTGTTATTCTTCGTCCAATAATTGAACTTGCAAGTGACACCGTTCAGATTAAAAGGAAGAAACACCGATCCCCCCGGGCTGACACAATATACATCCGTTCGGTAACCAATAGCCTTTGTTGCAATTTTGGTTACCGCCGCGGCATCCCCCTTGGTATCACCCCATACCTCGGAAGGAATACTGAGTCTGCGAAGCGGTTGGCCTGCTGCATACAAATATTCCTGATGATTACGACTGAATGGATCGTAGAAATAGGTCGTCGCTGCACTAAGTTCAGCTCTGGGCAGATCTCCAGTCCAGGAGACGGGCGGCCTTTTCCAAGCACTGTCCAGCAACGGTTCACCATAACTACAGAAGGACACCACCTGTCCTGCTTTTACGCCCGTATACAACTCCACATCAGTTAATCCCTTACTATTGGTTTCAGCCGTTTGGTAGATCGTTTGAACACCGTCAATAAACACATACAGTGGATTGTCATCTGTTGGTTTAATCAGCACAGGCAGACTAAATGAGGTTTGCCCCGCTTTCCCTTTGATTTCTTCATATACAAAAGGCTTGCCTTCCTCAAACTTGTTATAGTTGATTCCGGCCACAAAGACTTCACCATCTTCCAAAACCATATTCGTGGCTTCCATAACATCGTTATAGAACCAGTCCCCTTCGTTTACATCAACCCATTTTCGTATGATAAACACCTCCTATCTTTAGAATAGACAGAAAAGAGAGTAGGTCACCCTACTCTCGAATTGTTCGTTCCAGCAAACGTTTAGTACGCATCAGGAAAGTAACAAACTCTGCTCTGGTTATGAAGTTTTCCGGTCTGAAATATAGAATGGGTTTGCCATCCAATTGTGTTATAACCGTCAGTCCCAAATCAGCCAAGCGTTCAATGGAATCTCTTGCCCAGTGGTCCTTCCCTTCTGTTGTCTGTAAATCCTGAAACTGTATTGCACTCTTACGGTCATATCCATCTTTTTTGATCAGGGTCATGGTCAATTCGACCTTGTACCCCTTCTGATCTTTATCCATCGTATCCTGATGGTAGAAAATAGGGTCAACTTTGATGGACTCTACAACACCAACATAGATATTACCCTTCTCATCATAAAATTTGTGCGTCCAGCCTACGTACATGACGTAGTTGTGATAGGCCTGCTTGTCTTTAAATAGAAAATTAATAATTGCCTTGTATGAAGACACTCCCATTTGATGAAAATGTGAGGGTGCATTAATCATTTTAATTTCCCTCACTTGCGGATTGGGCGAAGGTGAAGAGTACGGATCAATAATTCTTCCGTTCACTAGCTCGAACTTCATGCCTGTATCTACATACAGCTTTCTTTTATACCGGTCATTAACTAAGCCAAACGGATCTTGCTGAGTCATATCAGATGCCCTCCTAACCTATTTTATCTGGGGTAATTCCTTCCCATTCCCGCACCAACATTGCTGGCCATTCGGTTTGCAATACCAGGACTGTTCTGCCGCAGTGTCTTGTCCAACGTAGATGTCAGTCTCTCCACATCTTTTGTACTGCCTGTCATATTATCGATGTTCACATGAACCGTGACATCACCTGAGCCAACCATCACACTTTTATGTGTATTGTTCGTCGTCATGTAGTCAAAGTAATCCATGACCTTAAGACCTGATGGAATGTTGAATGAAGATATCGGTTTATCCATTTTTTTGCTAATTTCATACAAATTTTTGGACTGTTCTACACCCAATGCTTGGATTTGTTTAAAAATCTCCATATATTCATTTGACCCTGGTTTAAACACACCACTATTCAGCAGATTCTTCCAATCTTGCTTGATCGAACTTATTTGTGAATTCATTTCAGATGCACGGGATTTGTTCAATGCAATTAATTCTGGTGCATCTTCCTTACCCCCATTAGCCGCAAGAAGATCATACATTCGTTTATCATAATCCAACTGTGTCAACTCAAACTGATCATTCATCTTGCGTCTAAGCTCATCAATCTGGCTGTTTTTAACACCATTCAGTTCAAGCTCTGATTGTGCCTTCTGCTGTTTCTTCTCATTGATCTCCAGGCCCAGTTCATCTTTATCCTTACCTTCAGCCATCTTGTCGTACGTCTTCTGTAAACTTGCAATGGCCTTATCGAAGAACTTGATATTCTCTTGCAAATATTTCTCCATTAGCGCGCGCATCTGACCAGAATCTTCGCGAACACCACTAATCAACAGGCGGGATCGAGTGACTTGGTAATTGGTTTCGTTATCACTTGTCGATTTGTTAAGCTGCCGATTAATCTTGGCGATCATTTCATCAATACCATTGCTTTGCGGCTGTGGCCTATAACCGTTAGCAATAGTTCCTATTCCACCCGCAGCAGGAATATACTGCATTTGAGGTTGAATATATTGTATCTGCGGTGGTTGTTGTTTGTTGTCCCCAGGCGGTTTTCCAGACTCTTTATCCATTTGAATCTGGGCTTCTTTTTTCTCCTGCTTATAGTTGTATTCCTTGCCCAGTTTCTTCTCAACTGCATCTCCGCCGTCTTCGCTCCATACCGCCTTAAATCCCTTCCAGTAATCCCCGAACTTGTTATTGGTAGCACTTTTTCCGAATATTGAACTCATTGTGCCAGACACAGCAGCATCCATCCCCAGGTTTAACCCTTTCCACACTTTCCCTACAAAAGATGACTGCTCCATATCCTTGAAATCTTTGGCCAACTCTTCTTTATTGGTTGCGCGAATACTCTGCTTCTCCGCTTCTGACTTCCCCATGTTGTTTAATGGATCGACAAGACCAGAGACGACATCCATAGCGGTCATCGCTAACCCAAGTGCTGGTACAGCTTTTAAAGGCCTCAATAATCTCCCGCCGGATTTGACTAATTTCGAAAATTTTCCGGGTGTTTTAATCCCACGGGCAGCTTGCTCCGCATTGATGTCACGCTGAGTAATCGAGTTGCCTTGTCTATCTCGAAGAATATTTCCATCTTTATTACGGATCGGGGCATTGCTATCAAAAAATGCTTTGCGATTGCCTGTATCTTTCATATCCTTAAATCTGGAAAGAAGACCTCTTTTGGGTGTGTTTTTATTCCCTTTTTTCGAGTCGCCCCCCGGATTGAATTCATCCATTATCGCGTCTTTCATGACATCTTTGATCAGGTCTTCATGACGAGCTACAAAGGTTTTGTTCTTGGGTTCTTCCTTGTCATCCTTAACAGGGGATCCAGGGGATCCAACGCTTCCTGCACCTTGAGTAACTAACAATCCTCCTGGACCACTCATCATACTCGCGAGCTGAACCTGTTCAAGTTCCTTCAGTTTGGATATGTATGCTGTAGCATCGATCATGCCTTGTCTAAAAGAAGCATTTAACTCATTGACTTCGGTTCTCAATGTGGAGAGAACATCATTCAATAGAGTTGACTGTTTACGCAGCTTCTGGATCTCGGATTCGTACCGTTGAACATCGGTTGAACCGTATGTAAACTCAGCATTAAGGAAATACAACTTATTTCGTAGTTCAACCGCATCGAGGTCCATGTCATCCATCGCCATCATCAAAACTCTAGCTTGGTGTTCAAGTTGCATCATTGCTCTACTCGTGTCATCCAACTCTCGCCCTAGAAACTCAAGGCTTCGCTTCGTCTTTGCAATCTGAATATCGAGTGAATGCATTTCTTCTCGCAACAGAAGAAGTTCTCGACTATACGTTTTGACTCGCTTCTCAGCTTCGTCACGTTCTTCTGCATGAATGGAAGAAGCCGCTGTATCCCCATCTTGTATAGCCTGATTGTACATTTTATGTTGATGATCTCGGTTAGTCCGAGCCTGAAGTACCTCACCTTGCTTGGCTGCGGCCCTACTTTGAATTTCTGTTCTGCGATGATCCAGAGTCTGTAGACGACTCTGCTGTCTGCCCATTTCTTGCGCTACACCAGCACGTTGCACATCCGTGACTCGAAGTGGCTCGGGAACGTTGCTCCCCGTATTTTCGACTTCCCCTGGATCCGTATTTGTAGCACCGTATCGCTTCTGATCGCCTTCATTCATCACTTCACCGAACTTATCCCACGCAACCTGAACTCCGACTTCATCCATAATTCGGTTAAGCACTTCCATATGATCAACAATGCCACCCGTACGATCTCCAATTAACCGCATGACTGCGATAAGATAATCGCCCAGCTCGGCAAATTCCTCTTTCAACCCTTGCATCGCCTCATGTGTTGCAATCTGAAATGCGATTTCGATCTGTCGTTGTCGGAATTGAAGGTTGTCTCTGCTTCCAGTGCGCTGATGGACCGACGCGTTTGCATCCGAAGCCTTCAATTGTTCAGCAAGAAGATCGAATCTAACTCGATTCGATGCAAAGCCCTGCTGAGGATGATCTCCTTTTGACTGAACCAACAATCCAGCCTTGCTAATCCAGTTGGCTAATGCATCCTCTTGTGCAAGCGTTCCATCAGGGTTACCAGCCATTGGAAGGGTCTGACGCATCATATCCATCAAGTCCTGAATGCCAACATCCAACATCGTTGAAGCTCTGATCATCATGTCTGTGACTTGGGACAGATCAAAGCTACTGCTTCCCCATGCCGGAGTAACAGCTTCCAGACCTGTTGCCGTCTGTTCTACATCCATATTGCCCACTGAATGCAGCTTGGCTACTTCTTCAGCAAACGCGACAGCTTCAGATGAATGATCATAATTACGAGAACCAATACGATAGGCAAGACCTACATCTTCCTGATCCATACCATGTTTCAGTGCAATTCGTTGCAGATTTTTGACCGTTCCGGTTTGTGTGAATTGCCCACTGCCATTTGTAGTCCCAGACGATCTAAGCTCCAAATTTTGGTCGGCCCGGCTTATCTGTTGATCCATCTGCTGCGACGAGTCAAGGGATTTCTTAAGTAATGTTGTTGAATACCCCTTGGTTTCACCTGCTGAAATATATTTCATCGTATTCATCACGGAGTCTATCAACCCCTGTGAGCCAGCTGCAGATACATCCTTCATTTCACTGAACGCTCCACGATAAAAGTGCTCCAAATCGGTAGTCAATGTTTCAATCATTTGCGACTGCATATCACTTCTGATTGTCTCCACTCGTCTAATCAGTGTGCTAACGCCTGAAGGGGAACTCTCTTTCAGTACTGCGTTTTGTCCAGTTAATTGATCCTTATCCGTTAATATTTCTTGTGTTAAGGAATGTTTATCTCCTTGTCCTTCTGTTTCAGTCAAAAGAATCACCGCCTTTATGCATAAATCCCGTTCTACCTTCATTTAGGCAAAACGGGATATCTCTCTCTTATCCTCCGAGCGCTTGTGCAAGCATACCGATATCATCTTCTGATATCTCTGCGTAATCCTCGTCATTGAAGGTTCTTTTACGTCTGACGGTCCCATCTTCTTCGACTTCCTCGCCCCCACCGCCACCGAACATGCGAAGAGGTGCTGTCATAAGCTCAACCTCAAATTGAATATATTTCTCGGCTGACTTGCACAGCTCCGCAACCTGAGGGAGTGTGTACTCCCAAATCTCCCACTTGTTCAGCCCACAGTGTTTATGGAGGGTGAAGAAGATTTCTCCCCAGTGAACAGGTTCCTGTGTTTCCGTATCACGGATTTCGGTTCCCTCCAAAGACTCCCCCTCGGTGCGTTCTACTTTTTTAAACCATTGAGTCCAATGAGCATATCAATGACTTTGCGAGCTGTGTTCAGATCAAGGTACTCATCCAGATACTCTCGATTGATGGTATACTCACCATGCTCATCTTTGGTCACGATATGTGGATAGTTTTTGAATGCCATTGCCAATACATCAAATAAATCCTGCTGCCGCTTTTCATCCAGTTCATCATTCTCAGTCGGAATGAAGTTAAGAATAATGGCATCGATATTCACCGTTTTTAGCAACTTCATCAGACGGCGGGCATCCTTCAGGTTACATGGCGGAATACGATATTTCCGTCGATCCCTCAGCGTAATAATCTCATCATCTTCAAAGAATGCACGCTCAGCAGCTTCCACTTCCTCCGGAGTCACCCGTTTGTTTTCCGGATCATCTTTGATTCGTTTCGCCGCTTCCTCATTCAGCTTTTCCGCAAGCTCACGCTCGGCTTTTTCTTGTTCTGTTTCCATGAATTTAAAGACCTCCCCAGGACATTCTCCCCCATATAATAAAAAACCTGGCAAGGCAAGGCTCTGTGAAGGGGAGGACACAGATGCCGTTTGATACCTTGCCAGGAGCAATCAACTTTATTTAGATATTAGATCTTGCTTGGTGCGCTGAAGCGTTTGATACTGCCGATTTTTCCATCAGCACGTTCAGGGTCAAGAATCTGCAAAGAGATTGCAGATGCAGAAGCGGCAGCGCGCTGGGCATTGATGCTGAATGTACCTTTTGCACGGCACATGTACAGCTCGGTTTCAACACCTGCATACGAACCATCTTTTTGCTGGAACGTCCCGTGATGAACGACAGAGATTGGGAATGGTACTTCGTCAACCAACAGATCAACCATGTCTACAATTTGATCTCGCTTGTAGTTCAACACAATCTCTTTACCGATATGGAACGCATTCAGGATGACTACACCGTTCGCTTCGTCGTAGAAGAACGCATTGGGTTCCACGGCTGTTCCTTTAGTAGTGAGTTGTTTCAGCAACGTGTTGGAATCTTTGAGACGAACCGTAATGTCACCGTTACTTCCATAGATATCACTTACATGCTTCGGTTTGGCTTCCGCAAATCCAGAATTGGAAACGCCTGCAGCCACTGTAGACTGCTCATTCAGCACCCATACATAAGACTTCACTTGCTCTTGTACCGTTGAACCCATCATCAGCTGGATCGCATCCAGATCGAATTTAGCATCTGTTGCCGATACTTCGATCGATTTCGACTTCACCAGTACATCAATGGCGAACAGACCGTCACCACCAAAGATGTCCTCAAGCTCCACGTTAAGGTCAATTTTCAGATCTTGCAGGGTGCCCAGGGTAACTACCTCAATTTCGCCCATCGGATCTTTTGGAAGGCGTTTAGCCATAAACGTACCTACACCTTTGATAATCATTTTTTTAGCCATTGAACAGTCCACTCCTTAGGATAGTATGTATTTTTAGCTACGGAGACTTGCTTAAGCCGGGATCAGGTTAAAGGACTTGATGATCGGGAGATCCTTCTTTAATCCGTCTGGCTATTCACCGTCTCTGCTTTTTATAGTGTAGAACGCTATCTTCAATCCCTAACGATAATGTAAACGAAATATATTGAAGCACGATTAGCAACCGTCATCTTTGCAAAAGGAATAGTCCAATAAAGGTCAAAGAAAAGACCCCTACATTAGAGGGGTCATTCTGTTTGGCAAAGCATCTATAATTTGCGCTACCTGTTCTGCACGTTCTTTGATCTCAAATTCATCGGCAGTAACCAGATGAACATGTGAGCAGTATTTGCCATGCTCATAGATTCTCTCGGGTGTAATGAAGACAACGTCAGCAACAGCTTCCATCTTGTGTTTGTGCTTCTCGTACTGATCCGGATCGGTCAACGAATCAAATACGACCAGATCAGGATAGGCTGTCTCGACAGAACTTGCCAGCCGGCTATCGTTCACCCAATAGATTACGCGATCACCTTGAAACAGCGTACGGACATTATGGCCCACACGGGCTACGACAAAGTTTGGAAGCTCCGGATGGGGATACTCCAAGGCATCTACCTGATAGAACTCATCACTGGAGTTGATATATATTACATTGTAGCCTACTTCCGCGAGTGCTTTTAACAGCCGTTGTGGTCGACGCCCGAATCGTTCACTATGGAAATCGATCGCAGGCAGATATACAATCGTTGTATCCATGTTTGGAGTGTATGTCGTAACATTGAACTCCGTCGCGTCAATCTCTATTTCTTCAAGCTCAATTGTCGGTGGTGAAGTCGATTGGCTACCAAACATTCGTTTAAATACCTTTTTCATTTCTCATACCTCCTATGACCTGATTAATCATCTTCACGGCATCCATTGCCCTGCCATCCCAACTATTAGACTTAGCCACCCTTACTCTTGCCGCAATTTTGGAAGCACTATTCTCACGAATCGCTTTCTCCAACATCACCCCGCAATTATGCTGATTCATAAAGTAAGTTACATCGCTGTACTTATGAACAATTTCCTCCATACGCGTCGTCAACACAGGTTTGCCCGCAGACAAATATTCATAATACTTGATCGGATCGCAGCCCCGGATCATCTCTGTCAGCTTGAATGGCACGATACAGACATCGAATTGAGCAATGTAGGCGGGAAGCACTTTATAATCTTTGTGCGGAAGACAAGTCACACTGGGATGCACAATATTTTTTTGATAGAGGGCATTGTTTCCAATCAAAACAACACGATAACCTTTATCTGCAATAGCGGTAATCAGCGAATAATCCACCCACGATGCCATTGCACCGTGGAAACCCACAATCTTTTGCCCATCATGAACATCGGGGAAGTCCGCCGGTTTGGGCAGAATTGCCCGCGCTTTCTCAAAATGTTGGTAATCTGCCCCGTTAGGGCACATAAAGATTGGTTTGCCGTCATGTTTATGTGCCTCGTACATCACCTTGGCAGTCGTGGCAATAAGATCTGCACGGTCGAAACATTTCGGGATGTAGGATTTCCACACAGCAAACTCATCAGCCGAATTATCAAGGTAATCAAATACGGTAAAATCAAACTTCCGTCCATCCGAATAATTGTACTGACCTGGATTCGAGAACCAGAGTACCTTCTTTCCTTTCACCAGGTGATCGTAGTTCACACCTTTTTGCACAAGGAACAGATCCTCATTTAACTTTTCAATCGGGCGGGTCTGCTTTCTGTACGTTTCTTCATTGATAAAGATAGCCCTTATACCTGGAATATTAGAGAAGGCGGTCATCAATTGCTGAGGACGTTGGAACAAGAGGTTCCAGTCAAGTGCGGGCGGGTAGACAATGGTCATTTCTATACTTTCAAAAACCGGATTTTCTCGTTGTTTTCTACGAAGCAGCCAATTGAGCAATCAACTCCACCCCTTCCGCATAGGCATGAACGGGACGCAACCGAGTATCTACAAACAGTTCAAACCCCAATCTTCTAGCTTGCTCACAGAATGGTGCATCTTCACCTGTTGGATGGGAACCATATCGAACCCCTGCTTCGATCACTTCACGCTTAATCAAATATACGGCACCTGTCAGTTCTACTGGGAACAAACCCGCTTTGAATTCAGGTATATGTTTTCCGCCGCTCATGGCATTATGAGCCTTCAATTTTGGGTGATTCCGTATAAGCATTGCGCATATATCTTTGTCATTATCCATTAACTGCCGTAGGCTACCCTCAGGAATGATGATATCCGTATCAATTGAGAACAGATAATCACAGTCCGATTCCAGAAACTCATCCAGAAGCATATTCCTCAACAACGCCAGGTTGTGATAGGAATATTGTCCACGTATATGACCATATGTTCTCCCCAGATGATGAGTCAGATAAGGAATCTGATGACAATCAAGGATATGCTCCGTCTGATCTTCACTATCATTCAGGATGTACATATAATGCTTCTGCACTGCTTGTTGCTCAAGTGATTGCAAGTGCCGTTCCATAATCCAAGCCCGGTTTCGTACAGGACTACCTATAAATACGTTTTTCACAGTCCATCCCCTCTCCCTTTTTACATAGTCTAGACTGTTGCTCAATAACCTTCGCACATTGAACAAAAAAAGAGTGATTCCTCAAAAGAAGAGAGAGAACGAAGCGTTTTTCCTATTCTAGTACAGAAGGAGTTGATGAATATGTATACCAAAGAAACCATTATTCACACATGGAAAGAAGGTGACCTGCATGCTGGGGAGTGTAGAATTAATCCACAACTGGTTCCAAATGGCCTCTGATGGAGAAGCCCATGCTTCTGTTCGATTTGGGGATGCTTCCAACACCATTCTGGCCCACGATACCGTTCTGACTATGGATTTCATTAAGTCTCATTACGGCTGGTTGAACGATCCTACCTATTGCGGGATAACCTTACCCAACGCGAGTGCGAGAGAAATTATTGTACACTGCCTGCGAAAAGCGGATTACGTCGGACATCTGATCCAGACAGATCACTGGTATTTCAAGCCGTTATTTGATATGTGCCTTGCCTATTACAAGGTGGAACCCAAAGAGACCTTCTATGCTTTTGAGAATAATTACATCGCCAGATTCAGGTTATTCTATGAAACATTCAAGACCATGCCTATTCTGCTCTGCGGAGCCAAGGCCGAGCAATATCGAGAAGTTCTGGAGCGGAGATACGGGTGGACAAGCATCGTGGGAACGGTGGACTGCCCCTCGTGGTCTCATGTGAGCACAGCATCCAAACAAATGGAACATATCTACCAACAGACACCGTGGAAGCTTGCTCTGGTGTGTGCAGGTGCACCCGGCAAGGTACTGGTTATTAAAGCGAAAGAACTGCACACCGTAGGTGTTGACTTTGGTTCCGGAGCAGATGTTGCCATTCAAGCCGACAGCGAAAATCTGAACGCATGGGATTACAACGGATTTCCTGATTATTGGGAAGGCAGACCCAAAAAATGACCCTCTCCGGGTCTTTTTGCTGGATAAAACTGTGATTCCAAATCCGATTTTATTGACTTAGTAGCTGTTGATAATTTAAACTATCTGCCTTATTATTGTTAAGATAACTCCTAATCTAACCTGGTTTAAACTTGCATGAAGAGGAGCTCTGCTAAGATATTCAAACCGTTGGAGGGAAATGTAATGGCGTACTCGCAGTCAAAGACCGAAATAGTAGCGACTCATTTACGAACAAGATTTATGGAAGGTAACGTGGAGGGACATGAGATCGTTGTTGCCTTGATCAGTATGGTCAAAGCTGAGAAGATTAATTTAGATGAGGTTGCCCCTATTCTCTCTACAGTCTTTTTTGAACAACCGCAAGGTATTCTGTTGGCACTCGAAAAAGCTAGCACCCTGATTGATGATGAATTAATTGATTCCATTCTCCACGAAGTAAACGAAAAAGCTTAATCTTACATACAAAGGGAGAGCTTATCATCAGATTTTAATTTACAACAACCAGTTATTCTCTCCACACTTTTAGATTGAATAGATTCATCACTGAGAAATTGGAATTTCTCGTTATTTTCTGTCCTCCTCCGCTTATTCTAGTAGTATTACGAAGGAGGGGACACCAATCGAGACAGTGAATAAAGCCATTTTATTTTTAGCAGTTATTGAAACCATGCTTGAAGCGCTCCACCATACAGAAGTAGATCAGACAGAACTTGTGGATTCGCTTGTCATGTTAGGTTTTGATCCCATTGAGATGTTGTACGAGACAAATACCATTAGATCTTTCCAAAAGATATGCAGGGCTTTCGCAGAACTCCATCTTACAGATGAGGCCCTGGACACGTTCTCAAAAGAGTAGTTACATAACCAGAACCCCACATCACATTCGACGTGGGGTTCTGGTTTTTTTTGAATTTGAACCCGTTTTGAACCGGATCATCTTAACCTTCCCCATCCTGCCTCGTATAGGTCATCTAGGGACTATGGACATCTCCATCGCCCCTGTTGACTCTGACTTAATTAACGAAAGGACGGTTGTATGAGCTCACCCACACCAACACATGTGATCGAAACAAATCAACTCGCTGTTATTGGAGTCGTCGATGAATTCTCGATTCAGACCCAATATGAACTTGAGTATCCTGACCATATCGTGATTATACAACATTTTTATTTTTTGAAAGATCCAGCACACTTTAACTCTTGGTTAACCAGCAGACAGGCATAACCTCTATCTGAGATGTACTTTGGGTCAGGACTTTTTACGTCTGCGCTCATCAATTAAAACCTTCAGTAACAGCAACTCTCCATAGGTTAACTTCTTCTTGCGTACCTTCTCTACCCATGCCCAATCTTCAATCACCTTGTCGTTGTAGGCATCTCCAATATACTGATCAAGTTCATTCCAGGCCCATTGTGCATAATCCAGAACTGTATTCATATCATCATCCTCCGTGACTGCTATTTCTTGCAGTGGGTTTAATTTTATATGTACTGCTTGCTTAAATCTTTCATATTCACCTGGTTGTTTAATCCATGGCAGCGGGCATTCCTTCCATCCAACCACTTCTTTATGTGTGAAGAAGACGGGTGGAAAGCCCCGTTCCCTGATTAGGTATACCGCGAGGTCTACAACGTTGTTAAATGTATCTTCATGGATACTGCCATCCTTTTCAATGCACATCTCAATGCCCACTGTACTATTGTTCGGATATGTCCCAAGTTTGGCTAGCGCTTCCTTCGTGTATGTTGCACTCCCACAGTGATAGGCTAGTTCATCATCCGGGAGACTGTTATATATCGAAGTGCGATCTACCGAGAAGTGTGCGCTTGCATAACGACCTTTCACTGCTTTATTGGAATCCTGCTGTGCCAGACTTGCAAAGTATTTGCTAATGTTCTTCGCGGGCGCTCCGGGAGAAGCCGTATAATGCATTACAATTCCACATTTCGCTTTTAATTTAAGTCCGGCCCGACTGTATTTATTCACAGGTATGTAATCCTTGGTGATCTGTATCATGACATCTTCTCCTTATCTTCAACTTGATCTTCATTCCCTCGAAGCTTAAAGAGTGCTGAAGTGATAAACTTCGGTACAGGCAGGCCCAGTTTTCCCATGTTCTCCAATATACTGATTCCTTCGGTACCAATGATGAACATTAACATTGCATCTCGCATAAAATCATTGGAATTGCCTGCAACCATATCCAGTTGATGTGCAATAATGACAAAAACAAATGTCAATGACTTACGAGCAAGCCCCCACCATCCAACCCTGCTGGATAACTCCTTCCTATACCATGCAGACAGCACCCCTGTGATGTAATCCAGCCCCACAAAGATGGTCACGGCAATAAACAGGTGATCAATTCCTCCTACCAAATACACGACTGCCGATAGCAGCCAGCCAAACAAAACCATAAACACGGTATCTCTGTGCATTAACGTTCCCCCTTTAATAACCTATTTCATGTCTAGGTTAGGCGGATCATAGACATAAGTCTCATGCAATACGGAAACCTCCGAAAAAACACTCACCATCTGCTATACAAACAGCAAAAATCCCTCACGCTTGGATGCGGGAGGGATCATGACGAAATGATTCAGCTATAGGTTGATGGATCTGGTGTAACTGGTACACCTGTTGTATTCGTTGGTGTTGTATTCCGTTGGAACATGCCTTGAATTCGGTCCAAAACATAAGGGGTGGAGTCAATGAGTTTCTCAAACAGATGTGTGGAGTTATCGAGTGGTACAATGTGTACCCCCTGTTTACCTACCACCAGGAACGCAATAGGACGTATGGATACACCGCCGCCACTACCGCCACCAAATGGAGAAGCTACTTTAGCTGAACTCGCATGTTCAGCAGAGGTACCCGTAGCACCACTTTTGCCACTACTTTCTCCATTAACGTGAAAATCACTACCACCGGCAGCAAATCCGAATCCCACCTTACTGATTGGCAGAATCACGGTACCATCTGGTGTTTCGACTGCATCGCCAACAATTGTATTGACATCCACCATGGCCTTGATATTTTCCATTGCGGTTTCCATTAAGCCTTGAATTGGATGATCTGACATTTAAATTCCCTCCAGTTTCAATGTAAGCTAGGTTTGATCTAACCATATCATCCCCAAACTTGAAGGGACTTATGTAATAAGCATTTTAAATACACTCACCAAATCCCAACCTTACATTCTCAAAAACAGACCGACTATGATGGGTTTTTATACTGTTGTCCCACTAAGTTTCTTCTTTTGCTTCTCCTTATGCCTGCGGCGCTGTTCCTGAAGAAGCTTGAACCACATCCGCCATCCGCCTTCGACTTGAAACACACGGGTGAGTAGTGTAACTCCAGCGATCAGAACGGCTGTAATCCGAATTTTCACTCTGAAATCAAGTTCCGTTCTAAATTCCATTTCATCGGACCATACCGGCATAACCTGAAGCACAGGTGTTTCATCAAAGCGGATCTGATAGGTGAGAAAACCAATAATAATGGACTTGATACTCCACACCCAGCCCGTCAGCACCGCTGTATATGCTGCATCACCAACGCCGATGTGGGTAGCCCAGGACAGTTGGGTCATATGTACGCGTGTAAGTGTTTGCTTCAGCCACAGCTTGAGCGCGTCCGTTGCCCTAAGCATAATTTTCACATCTTTAGCCCACTTCTTGACTTTGCGTTTGTTGACCCGCTCGCTTCCTTGGGCCTCGCCTCTCGAATGATTCATGGATTGTTCGGTCTTGACCAGAAAACCTTCCTTCATATTGCGAAAAACAATACTCGGGATCTCATAGTTAATCCGCACAATTCCATAGAGAAGACGAACATTAATATTGGCGTAATCATCACTTTTATGTTTACTGAATGTAAAATGTACATGAACATTTGAGATGAGGACTGCGGCAATCAGCAATGCGAACAACAAACCGATTCCTCCAAGCCAAATCCACACAGGCCTTACCTCCAAGCCCTCAATTCTTTTCTCGTCTAGTATGGCACTCTGAATAGGAAAAAATTCACGTCTGACCTAAAAATCCCATTTGATATTTGTTTGGAAACTGTTTTATTCACCATTTATCTAAAAACAATGCGCAAAAAAACCGACTCCACTGATGGGTGTCGGTTAGTATGAGCTTGCAAATTAGAGTGAAGAGTCCGTATTATCGTCTTCGTTGTCAAATTGACTTAGATCATCCACCGGATCAGCACTTTCCGGTTCCAGTTGTTGCAAATCCAGTTTGTTGAATAATAGTTGTGTCTCTTCCTCCAGGTTTTCGGAATCTTCGAACAAGCCCGGTTCCGGAAGGTCTTTAATTGAAGCCAGTCCGAAATAATCCAGGAATGACTTGGTTGTTCCGTACAGAATTGGTCGTCCGATCGCCTCGGCTCGTCCCACTTCAATAATCAGATCCTTATTCACAAGCGTATGGATGGCCCGCTCCGATTTTACACCGCGGATTTCCTCAATCTCTACCCGTGTAATGGGCTGCCGGTACGCTACAATAGCCAGCGTCTCCAGAGCCGCTTGGGATAAGGACGTACGCGCGGGAGAGTATGCCAGTTTCTCGAAATATACAGCGTGGTCAGGCAAGGTGCCCAACTGAACTACACCAGCGATCTTGAGAATCTGTACACCTCGTCCCTGCTGTGAAAATTCATGAATCATCTCCTCAATCGCGTCCGTTACAAGCTCCACTCGCTGGTCAACGATCTCGGCGATTTGTTTGATACTCAGACCTTCTTCTCCGGACAAAAACAGCAGGCCTTCAATAATCGATTTCAATTTCGGAAAATCCATGATTCTTTGTTTCCCCTCTCCACTCCATAACGATATCCTCAAACATCCGTTCCTGATAACAGACAATCTGCTTCATCTTCATCAGTTCCAGCACCGCCAGAAAAGTGACAACAATCTCATGGCGATAGATATGTTCATCCATCAACTTGGAGAATAACAGTCTGCCACCCGGCCCCATACTTTCCAAAGCGCCGATGACATCCCGTATCCGATCCTTAACCGAAATCTCATCCCGTTTGATCCGGGTTACGGTTGTACGCTTCTCAGCCTTGCGTAGCGCCTTCTGAAATGCTGCAATCAGGTCAGAGGTGTGTAAACCCTCAACCGGGTTCGATTGGGCTTCTACGGGCATATAGGGGCGCAGATCCTCGGGCTCTTTGGAAAATATAAGACTGCGTTCCCACTCCCGTTCATGAAGATGACGCGCAATTCCCTTGTACTTGCGATATTCTATCAGACGCGCAATCAGCTCTGCACGTGGATCATAATCTTCTTCTTCCATATAATCATAATCCTCGAAGTCCTCAATGACCGGTGGTTTGGGCAATAAAAGTTTGCTCTTGATCGACAGCAATGTTGCTGCCATGACCAGAAATTCACTCGTAATATCCAGTTCCAGTTCCTGCATCGAATGCAGATACGCCATGTATTGATCGGTAATATCGCTGATGGGAATATCCTGGATATGAATTTCAGCCTTATCAATCAGATGAAGCAGCAGATCCAAAGGCCCTTCAAAAGTCTCCAGTTTGTATGTAACTACCGTCACTAGACGAATCCTCCCGCCAGAAAAATACAAAACCCTGCTAAGCCGTCCGAATCGGTTTCCCGTGTTCGTCTGCGCAAAGCAGGGCACTACTATTAAATAAGCACTATTTTAGCTGTTTCGTCAAGTTTGCCATCTCAATTGCCGCCGTAGCTGCATCCCAACCTTTGTTACCCGCTTTGGTTCCAGCACGTTCAATCGCTTGTTCAATATTTTCTGTTGTAACCAGTCCAAAGATCGTAGGCACGCCAGTTTTCAGATTAATTGCTGCTACCCCTTTAGCCATCTCGTTGCACACATAATCGTAATGCGTAGTGGATCCACGAATGACAGTTCCCAAGGTAATCACCGCATCATACTTGCCGCTCTCTGCCATTTTCTGCGCAATCAAAGGGATTTCGAACGCACCTGGAACCCAGGCTACATCCACTTCATCATCCTGAACGCCGTGACGTTTGAATGCATCGAGCGCTGCGCTAAGCAATTTACTGGTAATGAATTCGTTGAAACGTCCAACGACAACTCCATATCGTGATCCTTCTGAAACTAAATGTCCTTCAAAAAATTGTGGCATTCAAGTCATCTCCCTAACGGTATAATGTAATGTAAGTAACGGAAATTCCTAATTAATCTCTTCCATAAATTACATGGTGAACATTGTTCATCTAAAATATATTTACTGTTCGTTTTGCTCGATATCATCAAACTTGAGCATATGCCCCAGCTTGGCTTGCTTGGTATGAAGATAAACCGTATTGTCCTCGTTCTCCTCCATCTGGATCGCGACACGCTCTACGACTTCAAGTCCATATCCTTCAAGACCTTTAATTTTACGAGGGTTGTTAGTTAACAGCCTGATCTGACGAATCCCAAGGTCTTTCAGAATTTGGGCACCAATTCCGTAATCACGCAAGTCAGCAGCAAAACCCAAACTCAGGTTTGCATCAACAGTATCCATACCTTCCTCTTGCAACTTATAGGCTTTGAGTTTGTTGATCAGGCCAATACCCCGACCTTCCTGTCTCATATAAAGCAGTACACCATTGCCTTCCTCGTGGATCTGTTTGAGTGCCGCATCAAACTGCGGACCACAGTCACAACGATGCGAATGGAATACATCACCTGTCAAACATTCAGAGTGCACACGTACAAGTACGGGTTTCGAACCATCAATTTCTCCTTTGACCAAAGCCACATGTTCCTTATTGTCCACAGCGTTTGTATAAGCCACCGCTTGAAACTCACCAAAGTCCGTTGGCATACGCACAGCCACTTCACGTTGAACCAGCTGCTCTTTTTCGTTACGGTAACGAATCATGTCCTGAATACTGATCAGCTTCAGATCATGCTTCCGGGCAATCTCCTGCAGATCCGGAAGTCTGGCCATCGTGCCATCTTCCTTAATCACTTCACAAATAACGCCAGCAGGGTAGGAACCACACATAATGGCCAAATCTACCGCCGCTTCTGTGTGCCCGGCACGACGAAGTACTCCGCCGTCTTTTGCAATCAACGGGAACATGTGACCAGGCTTACGGAAGTCCCCGGCTTTCGCCTCAGGATCAATTAGACCTTTCACGGTAATAGAGCGTTCATGTGCCGAAATACCTGTTGTCGTATCTTTGTGGTCCACAGAAACGGTGAAGGCTGTTCCATGGAAATCCGTATTTTGTTGAACCATCGGTTTCAGGTTAAGTTCGTCCGCACGTTGTTGTGTAATCGGAACACAGACCAGACCTCTACCTTCAGTAATCATGAAATTAATGACTTCAGGTGTCGCCTTTTCGGCCAAAGCGATAAAATCGCCTTCATTCTCCCGATCTTCATCATCCACAACAATGACGGGTTTACCACGCATGAGATCATATATGGCTTCTTCTATTGTGTCCAGAATGGATTGTTCTGACATTGGTCCACCTCCAGTTAATTTCTGTTCTCTATTTATGCAAATCCGTGATTGGAGAGAAAATCTTCACTGATACTGCGCGGCTTGCCAGCACCCGTCTCCCGATGTCCTCTCCCATACTGGAGCAGATGATCCACATATTTGCCCAAAATATCGCATTCGATATTAATGGTATCCCCTGTCTTTTTCACATTTAGTACAGTTTCACCAATGGTATGCGGGATAATGGAAACCGTGAATGCGGTATCCGATGTATGGACAACGGTTAAACTAATGCCATCCAGTGTAACCGATCCTTTGGGGATCAGATATTTGAACAACTGGTGATCATCAGGCTTGATCTCAAACACAATTGCATTCTGATCACGTGTTATACTGCCAATCACTCCAGTACCATCGACATGACCCTGAACGATATGTCCGCCAAAACGACCGCCTGATTGCATGGCCCGCTCCAGATTAACTTTACTGCCAGATTGCAGCTGACTGAGATTGGTATGGCGATAGGTTTCAGGCATTACATCGGCGGTAAAACCTCCACCTTCGAGCGTTGTCGCAGTTAAGCACACACCGTTCACTGCTACACTATCACCAATCTTCAGATCGTCCATGATGGCGGAAGCTCCGATATTCAGGACCATCGCTTCGCCTTTCCGACCAATACGCCGGATCTGACCGACTTCTTCCACCAAACCGGTAAACATGCTGCCGCCTCCCTTTTTCAAGTATAAAGAACCTAACTTTCTACTTTCAAATCCATTTATTTATTCAGGCCACACCGGAATACCGCCAATGCTGATATTATCTCCAACTTGTTCAATCTCCAACTGATTCAATTGAATCGCCTGATTCATACGTTCCACACCCTCGAAGCGGAAGCTTCCAGGTGTATCATAACCGCCTACAATCTTCGGAGCGATAAACATGAGCAGTCGATCGACCAACCTTGCCTCCAGCATGGCTCCATTCAAGGTGCCTCCACCTTCAAGCAAAATTGAACCAATGTCACGCTCACCCAACTTGCTAAGTCCGTTTAACAGATCCACACGTGGTCCAGGACCACAGCGTATAATTTCGACGCCGTAGGCTTCCAAACGTTCAGCAGCTTCAGGACTGGCTTCGTCTGTTGTCAGCACCCATGTTGGAGCAAGACCATCCTTAACCATTTTGGCACCTACGGGAAGACGTAACTTGGAATCCACTACAATGCGCACTGGACTAATGCCTTCGACTTGCAAACGGGTTGTTAGTTCCGGATTATCGGCGATTACCGTGTCGACGCCAACCATGATTCCCTGGTGACGATGACGAAGGGCATGCACAATCTCACGAGCGGGCTCGTTAGAGATCCACTTGCTGTCTCCGCTGCGAGTAGCAATTTTGCCATCCAGAGTAGTAGCCGTCTTCAGTGTCACAAAAGGTAGACCCGTTGTGATAAATTTAATGAACTTTTCATTCATGCGTCTTCCACGCTCACGCAGTACGCCAACTTCAACTTCAATGCCTTGTTGACGAAGCATGCTTATACCCCTGCCGGATACTTGCGGATTTGGATCTTCACAACACACCACAACACGTTTCACCTTTTCATGAATCAGGCGTTCACTACAAGGTGGCGTCTTGCCATAATGACTACAAGGCTCAAGTGTAACGTATACCGTACTTCCCTCTGCATCACTGCCTGCCATGTTAAGTGCATGCACCTCTGCATGACCGGTTCCACGTTTCAGATGGCTCCCCAGGCCTACAATACGGCCTTCTTTCACAACTACACATCCAACAACCGGATTAATCCCCGTCTGTCCCTGTGCTCGTTCCGCCATATCCAATGCCAGTGCCATATAAAATTCATCATTGATCATTTCCAAATCCGTTCACCCCGCGGTTTAAAGTCTTGTTTATTAAAAAATCCCCGTCGAACAATCAGTTCGATGGGGATGATGAGAGACAAATGTCACCAGCAGGAGTGAAATGGATACAGCACGCCAACACTTTGCCCAAAACTTCATTTCGGGCAAGTGAAAATAGACACATACCTTAATGAACATCAATTACAGGTAAAGAGCTTTTATAGTGCGGCATATGTATGGAACTGTCCGACGTAACCGGATCTTCCCTGCACAGTGCAAGACAATACAAATTGTGACTGTGCAGCAATACTCCTGCTGAATGCAAACCTGTTAGGTCTGCACCTCTCCTTCTCCCATCCAGACTATACTGTCGGTTCTGGAATTACACCAGATCAGCCATCTGCCAATGGCAGACAGGTCACGGACTTTGCATCAAGTGCTGGACACCATAGGTCCTTACACTTCCTGCATCACCGCCGGTAGGGAATTACACCCTGCCCTGAAGGATTGCTTTCGTTATTACTTGGATGTTAGCACTTTAATGCCAAAAAATCAATTGTTTTTTGTTCCTTTTTGTCACATACTAACTTTTAATAAGCTAAGAAACAACAAAAAACCGCTTCCTCTCAAAGAGGCACGGTTTTGGCTTGGAGGCCTATTTCACATCCATCGCATCATTCTACATATCAGGAAAACACCAGCTCGCCATATGCTTTAATTCTTTGGCATTATGGAATGGAGTGCGATCAGGTTCTTGCAGGGGCGAAGTCGGAAGCGGGAACTCTCTTGCCACCCTTCTGACCCAACTTGTGGAATCGATCGCAATAGCCGAGCATTTCCAGCGTCCATTCGCTCTCGGTCGAAACGTCCCATGCAAATCTGCTTTTCCCG
Organism: Paenibacillus sp. BGI2013; assembly: GCF_002843485.1. NCBI lineage: Bacteria > Bacillati > Bacillota > Bacilli > Caryophanales > Paenibacillaceae > Paenibacillus > Paenibacillus sp. BGI2013. The sequence continues at coordinate 294,315 of NZ_PJFA01000003.1, read as the reverse complement.
GCATCTCTGGGAAGACTCCATCCAGATATTCAACGATGACGCGCTTGTCTCTGACTTCATGACAATATACAGTCACCCATACACCTTCCCGGACCCGAACAGCATACACATCTCCAGACTGTACCTCCCCGGTACCTGCATCAGGTGATGCCTTTGGTACTTTTCCGCGAACACTTCTCTTCTTCTCCAATGCCCCTAAGATCGTGTCCTTTACAGCTGGACTCTCACCAGGCTTATCCGCAAGTGATATATTATTCAGATCAAAATCATGAAATATCTTGTTCAGGTTGTTCTCATTAATTCCGACAGATGAATCCCACCACGCCAGAGGGGCCTGCACTTCAACCCGCACATTGGGGCGTGCGTCACGCTGCATGTATGAGGTGAATTCCGTGATCATTCCAGGATGTTCCTGCGTATCCAATATGCCAATCAGAGCTAACGTCTCAAGTAAATCACGGTAGGCATATTCCTTCTGTGTAGGCAAAAGACGTTCCTTCTTGAGCGCTACTGCTGCCTTGCTGTAACGTGTTTTGGGAGGTAATTCGCGCAGCACCGTTAACACCGCACGGAATGTCCAGCGGTCGTACTCATTGGGTATTGGAAGCTCCTGCGCGGTAGCCAGCTCTCGAAGTGCCAACACGCATCCAAAAGGATCACCGTCCAACGGGGTTCCATTGGTCATCCGCCAATACCATTGCAGCGTTGTGTCAGTTGCTTGATCCACACTTAATCCGCAGATCTTACAAGTGTTCGAAGATGGATATGGCGTATGTTCATGACTTGGCATACTGCTCGCAATAAGCTTGCCTGTAAGCAACGAACGCCAGATCATGGGTGCTGACCACAAAGAGGATACAAAGGCCTGCGCTGCATCATTGATCGTCCATTGGTTCGCAACTTTTTTCAGCTCAGTAATCGTTTCATCATGTTGCGGACGTACAAAGCGATTCGGTTCATGCCCGGCTGCCTCAAGCGCTTCTCGATCCTTTACGGATAGACTATCCGGAACGACATGGCGCGATGCCTGCAATTCTTCATCCCACAACGTGCGCTCACTATAAATTTGTTTTAACAAGCTTAGCTGAGTAACCATATCCAAGGTTATATTCATCCTTTCTAATTATCGATTTGAAGTATGTAAAAAATAAAAAAAGTGCTTCTATTAAAAGAAGCACTTCATGTTTGGATCCAGTTAAGGTGAAGGTATTAAGCTTCTACAACTTCAACAGTTTCCATTTTGTCTTTACCTTCTAAAGCGTCCACGAACTCCATACCTTTAGTTACTTTACCAAATACAGTATGTTGTCCATCCAAATGTGGTTGCGGTTGGTAGCAGATGTAGAACTGGCTTCCACCTGTGTTACGGCCAGCATGTGCCATAGCAAGTGTTCCGCGCTCATGTTTGTTCGGGTTAATTTCACAGTTGATTGTGTAACCTGGGCCACCTGCACCGGAACCGTTAGGGCATCCGCCTTGAGCTACAAAGCCCGGGATAACGCGGTGGAAAGTAAGACCATTGTAGAAACCGGAGTTAGCCAGTTTCTCAAAGTTTGCTACTGTGTTTGGAGCTTCTTGATCGAACAGATCGATCAGAACTTCTCCGCCGTTTGCCAATTTAATTTTCGCTTGTTTCGCCATATGTAAATGACTCCTTTCGTATTGACCATCGTTAATGGTGCCAGAACGCATGACCCTGGGCCAAGCATTACAGCACTTTTCTTAGTGTACACCGAAAATGTCTGGATCGCAAAAAAAACGGCAACTTTTTTTCATGATTTAGCTCAAATACGCAAAAAGCAGACAAAAAAGGAAGTTCCCTTTTCATCTGCTTCAACTGCAAAATCCCTATATCTTGAATAATGCAGAATCGCATTATCTTTTGACGAATTAGCGAGTTACTGGCTGTTTTCCAATGCGCGCTGGTACCAGGTCATTCTGGATGATATCTTGATACGTCTCACGGCGTACCACGACATCCCCTTGACCGTCTTTGACAAAGACAACAGCTGGACGACGAATCCGGTTGTAGTTGCTCGCCATGGAGTAGTTATACGCACCTGTGCAAGCTACAGCGAGCAGATCGCCGCTTTCCACTTTTGGCAGGTCCAGATCCCAGATCAACATATCGCCACTCTCGCAACATTTACCCGCAACAGATACTGTTTCCTGAGCAGCCTCATTCGCACGGTTGGCAAGCACAGCTTCATACTTGGATTCATACAAAGCAGGACGTGGGTTATCGGTCATACCACCATCAACGGCAACGTATTTACGCACGCCTGGAATGTCTTTGCTTGTTCCAACGGTATACAGCGTTGTTCCCGCTTCACCCACGATGCTGCGGCCTGGCTCAACCCAGATCTCAGGTACGGCATAGCCGATTTGAGCAAAATGATTTTTAACGGCATCTGTAATAGCCTTCACGTATTGTGCAACTTCAAGTGGCGTATCTCCATCGATATAACGGATTCCGAATCCACCACCAAGGTTAACCACTTTGAAAGCAACATTAAGACGCTCATATACACTTGCTGCAAATTCAGCAACACGTTGAACCGCCATCTGGAAGCCTTCAACTTCGAAGATCTGGGAACCGATGTGGGAATGCACACCGAGCAATACCAGATTAGACTGCTTGGAAGCCAAGTCAATCGCTTCAAATGCCGTACCATTACCGATATCGAATCCAAATTTCGAATCCGTCTGACCTGTGGAAATATATTCATGCGTATGTGCCTCAACACCAGGCGTCACACGAAGCAAAATGTTTACTTTACGATTTTTGTCCGCTGCTACAGCCTGCAACAGATGCAATTCATTGAAGTTATCAACAACAAAGCATCCAATCTCTGCATCAAGAGCCATTTCGATCTCTTCCAGCGTTTTGTTGTTACCGTGGAAGTGAATGCGCTCAGCCGGGAATCCTGCTTGCAGTGCAGTAAACAGTTCACCGTCAGATACGACATCCAAGGAAAGTCCTTCTTCAGCTGCAAGGGCACACATCGCCATTACACAGAATGCTTTACTTGCGTAAGCAACCTGGAAGCCAAGTCCGGAAGCACGGAATGCTTCCATGTACTCTCTGCAACGCTCACGAACCAATTGCTCGTCCACAACGTACAGGGGAGTTCCAAATTGTTCTTTCAGATCTGTTGCATCAACTCCGCCAATCTCTAGATGCCCTTGCGCATTTATTTTACTTGTACCATGTAAATACATAATCTGCATTCCTCACTTTTTATATACTGGAACAATTGATATTCCAATGATTTTACACCAGTATATCAAATTAGGCAGCGAGATGAATGGATTTTTCGGAAGATCATTTGTGTTTTTTACTTTTTTGCAGTTCCCCGTCCGGATCATCGGACATTTTGGTGTTGTCACGGGTTTTATTGAATGATGGACGTTTTTTATTTTCCAGCAGCGGAAGCCGGAATAAAAAGTTGCCCAAGGCCTTTGCATTAAACGGTATAAAAGGCCAGAGATACGAAGAATTGTACGACCGGTGAACGGTGAGCGCCAATATGAGTAATGTACAGCCCACGACCAACCCCGGAACCTTGAATATCGCAACAGCGACTAGCAGAACCAGCCTGACCAGCCTATTGGCGAGACCCAACTCGTAACTCGGCGTGGCAAACATACCGATGGCTGCTATGGCCATATAGAGCACAACCTCATTGACAAAGTATCCTGTTTTCACCGCGATATCCCCGACTAGAATGGCCGCGATTAAGCCCATAGCCGATGCCAGAGGTGTAGGCGTATGGACCGCTGCCATCCGTAATAAATCGACGCCTAGTTCGATCAGTAGAAACTGTAGAATCAGTGGTAACTTTACATTTTCCTGCGGACCAATGAAGTCGAGTCCCATCGGTTTAATCGAAGGGTCAATAACCATCAGAAGCCATAGTGGTAGCAAAAACAACGAGATGAGAATCCCTGCAAAACGGACCCATCGTAAATACGTTCCCATTAAGGCCGTCTGTCTGTTCTCCTCCGCATGCTCACATAGGTCGAAAAAGGTCGTAGGCAGAATCATCACACTCGGGGAAGTGTCTACGAAAATGACGACTCGCCCTTCCAGCAAATGGGAGGCTGTAACATCCGGTCGTTCCGAATATCGAACGAGTGGGAACGGATTCCAGCCCTTGTTGATAATCGCTTCCTCCAGCTGCTTGTCGGCGGCCGGAATACCATCGATATCCACTCGCTGAATTTTTTCCCGGACTGAATCCACCTGCACTTTATCCACAATATCGTCAATGTACACCACGCAGACATCCGTTTGTGTTCTCCGACCCACCTGCATGATCTCAAACTTCAGTCCAGGGTCGCGTATTCTGCGACGCACTAAGGTCACGTTGGTCAGGAGCGTTTCTGTAAAGCCGTCTCTGGAACCGCGGACCACCCTTTCCAATGAAGGTTCTTCTGGTGAACGAACCGGGTAACTCCGTGTATCCATAATTAAGACCGAGCGATCTCCTTCAACGAACATTGCGCTCATACCGGTAAGGACCTTGTTGATGACAGCACTCATCTTCTCGACTTTTTCCACCTGAATGTGGGGAATGTAACATTCAAAATAGGATTTGAGTGCATGTCCTGAGACGTCATCCGGCGTGAGATAGGTTAATCTTTTCAAGACTTCAAGCAAAATCTCATCCTTGGCGAAGCCGGTGATCATCAGCAATCCAACGTGCTTACCACCTAGGACCATTTCCCTCATATTCACGTCGAACGATTCTCCAAGCCCCAGCACCTGTTGCAGTGTATATCTGTTCTCACTCATGCGTGGGGAGATATCATCGTTTTCCTGCCAATATTGTACGGATTCCTCAATGCTGTCGGACATCTCATTTTGTTTTTTCTTATTGTACGCTTTCTCCTCTTCTTCCTTCTGAATCTCATAAGCAGACTTGTGTAACATCTCTTCCGTTATACCTTCACTATTTTCCTGGCCTGTGTGCTCCGTTCGTTCATCCATCTTCCATCCTCCTATGGCCACGAGTTACCGCTGATATATGAAAAAATCAAACAGGGAACCTGTCATTTTGCCCAAAATCATGGCGAGCAGTAATCCAAATAAATAAGGTTTCATGCCCAATCGTTTGGCTAGCACGGGCAGTACATTGAGTACCTCAGTGAGCGCTGCGGCGAGCAGACCGATGAACACGCCACAGAACAAACCAACGATCGGGCTGAGCAGCAGCACCCCATGCATTTTCCAATGCCAGAAGTCCGCCACCGTCCCGAGCAGTGAACCACCAATTAGCGCCCCTTCGTACCAGTGAGTTTTGTCATACGATTGCGTAAGTTGAGCCAACCTGGGAATCATATCGAGCACCAGAATGAGCGCAATTACGCCGCTCCCTACGGCAATCCCCCCTGCAATACCCAATACAATGCTGATTGCTCCATTAAGAACGCTCATCCGCATTCATCTCCCTGCGTTCCTGCTCGTGCATCCGTTCACTTTCTTCAATCACCACATATTTATCTACATTTTGCTGGTATAGGAACATCTCTACTTCCAGCGGGGTAGGTTCCTCATTCCATTTTTTCTTAAACAAATGATTAAAAAATACTGCCATTCCGAATCCAATACCAATAGAATACGCCACTTGGAACAGATAGGGATGTTCGTCCCGATGCCCAGTGAGCATCTCCACAATTCGAATCTGTACTTCCTGCATGTTCACATCGGCATGAAAATTCATAATGGTTAAGGCCGATCCGAAGAACAGCAGCAGCCAAACCAATATGAACAGAGACTTGGAAGGTTGACCATTTCCCGCAATGACTTCAACCAACGTATGGCCTGATCCTATCAGTTCCACACTTACCTCCGGCAAGATGTGCCGAATTTGGGGAATAATCTGCAATATATCAATGAGGATCAGATTGCCATCCTCTGGTCCAGGGCTTAGCAGTTCAAGCTCCAATAGCCTGCCCTCTTGGTCTTCTGAAGAGGTCAGTACATGTGCAATGTCTCCAAGCTTGACTGCTCTGCCCCTCTGGATGCGAATACGGCTGCGCAGACGAATATAGACCATTGGAGTGGGTGTCTGGGACATCCATAGCACTCCTTTACTGCGTAATTTAGGTTAGTATTTGAAGAATGTGCAAATTTATTACAAACGGGTTGGAAAAAAGGTGGAAGGCTGAGTTGGCGCTGCGGGATGGATCGGTCATTGGTCACTGTTGCTCGGGGGGAGGATACACGCAGACACTACGACGGCAGACCAACCTTCTGATCGCTGTTGTCTCCAAATTCTTTTTATTGATTTCTAAGTGTTAGAAATTTGGAGACAAAGGCGAACGCTTCGCTTCTTCAGGTCTAATCTGCCGCCTGCGTTGCTTATGTATCCTTAGGTGAGCCCTCACGCTTCGCTCCTTTTGACCGATTCCATCCCTCCGCTGCCCATCGTCCTCCCGTTTCCAAACGTTTGAAATAAATATGCTGGGGAGGTGGCAGAAGGGAATTAAAAGAAGAGCTTTTGGGGGTTATTTGGCTCAAAATTCTATGACGTTGGAGTTTGTCTTCTGCATGCGTCTTAGAATACAACTGTGTAGAAAATTGGAGACAATGATGCACGTTTCGCTCCTTTTGACCGACTTGAGGCGCAACCGAGTGCGGAGCATTTTGTTACATATCAAAAAAAGTCGCCGTATGGGCGACTCTTCGGTATTGGTAGATAGGTCACGGATCATATACAATAACTCAAGAATTATGTTCTTTTTCTCTTTTGTTCAATTCCCTTCTAAATCGTAAAGGGGTTGAATTCATTGTTTTGCGGAATTGGTTAATGTAATAACTCGTGCTGTTAAAACCGACCTCATAGGCAATTTCGGTGATGCTACGCTTGGAGGATTGCAATAGTTCAATGCTTCTTTGGATGCGGTACTCGATCACATATTGCATGGGTGTGGTTTTCAGGATTTGCTTGAAATAACGGCAAGTCTCCGATCGACTTAACTGTCCGGCCTTTGCAATATCTTCAAGCTTAATTGGATCGGCATAATTGAGATTAATCCATTGCAACATGTCTTTCATTCGGTTGTTTCTGCTCATCTCTGATGGATCATGTTCAAGAGAATATCCGTTCATAATCAGCAGTTTCCACATATTAAGCACCGCAGAAGCAACATTCACTTCGTAAAAAGGAACTTGGTGCACTAACTCTTTTCTAATCCGTGAAATAACATCCAGGATCTGTTCTCCCCAAGCGTTAGCTCTTTCGATATACAGAAAAGGCAAATTAGTTGCTGTTACATATGGATGTACGTACTTTATATACAAATCCGAAGGCATGATAACATGTGGGGACAAATTCAGACATAAATAAATGCAGTTCTCGCTCACCCCGTGATCTTCGGCCATATGCATTATTCCACTGTTGATAAAAACCCCGTCACCTTTGGACAAAATCATCTTTTGATCGTTGATATGGAACAACGCCTTACCCTGAAGAACGGCAACAAACTGCAATTCATCATGCCAGTGGAGAGGAATATGTCCGTGAACATTTTTAACAATGGTTGTCTCATAACAGGCTATAGATAATGTATCGGTACGGTGTTGCGTCATTTCTTTCAAATGTTGATCAATGATAAATTCGATCTTCTGCATGGCCCTCATCTCAATATAGTTATATTTTTAAGTGTAATATTGATATAAATGTATCGTATTTCTCTTTAATATAACACTATTCTTATATTTAAGGTGAGGCGAACAAGAATGACAACTTCTGCAAAATCCAAAATTTCAGGCATCGTGCTCGTTCTGACGGGAGCCATCTGCTGGGGCATTGGGGGGACGGTATCTCAAAAATTGTTTCAGCTGGATGGAATTGAGGTCAATTGGTATGTCACTGTACGATTGTTGATTGCTGGGTTACTATTACTGGTTATTCAATCGTTTACAAATGGAAGATTTCAGATTTTTGATGTATGGAGAAATAAAAAAACCGCTGGGCAGTTGATCATTTTTGGATTGGTGGGCATGCTTGCCGTTCAGTATACGTACATGGCATCCATTAAACACGGCAATTCAGCGGTGGCTACACTCCTACAGTACCTGTCCCCTGTCATGATCATGATTTACATCGCACTCCGTAAGCAGTCTGTCCTTACACGCAATGACCTTGCATGCGCCGTTCTGGCTCTCGGTGGGTGTTTTCTCCTACTGACGAACGGCTCACTCACGCAGTTATCTGTCTCCTGGCTCGCAGTGATGTGGGGCATATTATCCGGGGTTTCAGCTGCATTTTATACGCTGTATGCCGTGCAACTAATTAAAAAATTCGATTCACTTGTTGTGGTTGGCTGGGCTATGATCATCGCTGGTTTGGGAATGAGTTTTATTCACCCGCCTTGGAAAATGAATTTTGCTAGCATCACGCTCGAAACCTACGGTTATTTGATATTTACGATCCTTTTTGGAACCATGATTGCTTTTTGGTTTTATATTGCGAGTCTCAAAAGTCTTACACCCAAGGAAACTAGCTTGCTTGGGAGCGCAGAGCCGCTTGCTGCTGTTGGAACAACCGTCATATGGCTCCATGAACCTTTTGGCTTCTATCAATGGATTGGTATGGCATGTATTCTTGGCATGATGCTGGTCATGCAGTCCAATCGTTCGGGATCTCCCCGTATTAACAACAAATAACCTCCCTCGCCATAATGCGCGATAGAAGGTTGTTAGTTGTTGTATATTGGTGTATAAACGCCAATACTGTTGGTGCAACCCATGAAATCACTGCGCGATCTGGTCGCGGATGGATTGCAGTATTTTTTTCTCCAGACGTGATACCTGCACCTGAGATATTCCCAGCCTGCTGGCAACCTCGGACTGGGTCTGATCTCGGTAATACCGAAGATAAACGATTAATCGCTCCCGCTCGCTGAGACCACCGATGGCTTCGTTCAGAGCCAGCTTGTCAAACCAACGTTCCTGAGACTCGTCGGCAATCTGATCCATTAACGTGATGGGATCACCGTCATTCTCAAATACGGTCTCATGGATGGAGGTCGGTGGTTTGTTCGCTTCCTGGGCAAATACAACTTCCTCCGGAGTTACCCCCAGCTCTGCGGCAACTTCCTTAATCGTTGGTAAACGATCCAGATGTTTGGACAGTTCGTCCCTTTTTTTGCGGACTTTATTCGCCATCTCTTTCAGTGAACGACTGACCTTCAGGGTACCGTCATCCCGCAGGAATCGCTGGATTTCTCCGATGATCATCGGTACCGCGTAGGTTGAGAACTTCACGTCATAACTGAGATCGAATTTGTCCACTGACTTGAGCAGACCGATACAACCAATCTGGAACAGATCTTCCGGATCATATCCCCTGTTCATAAAACGCTGTACGACGGACCAGACGAGTCTGATGTTGCAGTTCACCAGCGTATCCCGTGAGACATGGTCACCCGACTGACTGAGCGCAATCAGCCGTTTGACCTCGGCATCGTCCAAATAGGTCTGTGAAGATGGTTTCACTTCAGCATCCATAAGAACACCAACCCCTAATTATACAATGCTTTCTTGGATTCAATCCTTTTTTTCATCTTGATGGAGGTGCCTCTGCCGGGCTCACTGCTGACTTCGAATTCATCCATAAAGTTTTCCATAATGGTGAAGCCCATGCCCGACCGCTCAAGTTCGGGTTTGGACGTATATAGCGGCTGCTTGGCGAGTTCAAGATCTTCGATTCCTTCACCGCGGTCTTCCACGATGATTGTAATCATGTCTTCCCGAATCTCGGCCTGGATAGACACAACACCTTCGGAGTTGTTGTTGTATCCGTGGATGATGCTGTTGGTCACGGCTTCCGAAATGACCGTCTTCAGGTCACTGAGCTCGTCCATCGTTGGATCAAGCTGGGAGATAAACGCAGCAACGGTTACCCGTGCAAACGACTCATTCTCTGACTTGGCCGCGAATTGCAGATTCATGAAATTTGTCCCTGTTCCTTCATTCATGAGACGACCTCCAGACCTGAGAGAGCAGTTCCCTCATTTTCGTATATCGGCATAATCTTGAACAGACCCGACATTTCCAGCAAACGGTACACTGGCGAATTGACGTCACAGACCACCATCTTGCCACCTTTATTCTTAATGAGCTTGTATCTTCCCAAAATGACACCCAGACCTGAACTGTCCATAAATTGCAGATCTTTCAGGCTGAGTACGAGATGCTCGCTTTGTCTCCGCTGGATGGCTTCATCCATTTGCATCCGTACCATGTCAGCTGTATGGTGATCCAGCTCCCCGGATAATCGTACAATCAGAATCCCGCGATGGTGTTCCATTTCCACATGCAAGTTCACGTTTGCTCACTCTCCTCCCTGTCTTAGAACAAGGATTTCTACGCTTCCGAAGGCTTTTCCTGCCCCCCGACAAAACTAGAAGAAAACCCCTATTTAACTACAAAATATGTTCGAAGGATACGTGCAACTCGCAGAAATCGCCGTTTAGTCAAACAGGTTGGACGTTGTCCGCTTGAACAGCTTCCACCAGCCAGCCTTATTCACATCCTGCGGAGCCTGAATTTCGAACTCCTTAATGACGTCGTTGCCCTGGTAAACCACCAGTTTACCTATACTTTGCCCGGCTTTGATCGGAGCTTTCAATTCTTTGGCAACCAGCAATTCATGCCGGATGTCGTTGGATTTGGCTCCTTTGCGCATCAGCACACTATAATTTTGCGTGGCATTCAGAGGCAATTCGGCAACTTCACCTTTTTCGATCTTCAGACTACCCAGCAGATCCCCTGCCTTGTAGAGCGCCTTCATCGTATATTGACTAAACGCATAGTCAAACATCGAAGACACTTCACTGTTCCGTGTTTTGGTATTTGGTTCACCGAGTACCACGGAAACGACACGCAGTCCATCTTTGGACGCTGTTGCGGACAAGCAGAATTTCGCTTCGGATGTGTAACCTGTTTTCAAACCATCTGCCCCTTCATAAAAACGAACCAGCTTGTTTGTATTCACCAGCCAGAATGGCTTTTCCGTATCTTTGCGAAGGTAATCCTGATATGCACCGGTGTACTTCGTAATCCCGGAATGCTTCAACAGTTCACGGCTCATGACGGCAATGTCATGGGCGGAAGAATAATGATTATCGACCGGCAGGCCGTTACAGTTGGCAAAATGAGTATCCTTCATGCCAAGCTCCTTCGCACGCTCATTCATCAGCTGTACAAAGGCTTCTTCCGAGCCAGCGATCTTCTCAGCCATCGCTACCGAGGCATCATTGCCCGAAGCCATCGCGATCCCTTTTAACATATCATCTACCGTCATTTCTTCCCCAGGCTCCAGGAAGATCTGCGAACCGCCCATGGAAGCTGCATACTCGCTTGTTCTTACTTTGTCGGTCAGCTTCAGCTTACCCGAGTCGATCGCTTCGATTGTAAGCAGCATGGTCATAATCTTTGTAATGCTCGCTGGAGGCAGCTGATCATGACTGTTTTTCTCATAAATGACCGTTCCCGTGTCTGCATCCATTAAGATCGCAGAGCGCGCCGACGGGGCCAGATCAGTTCCTCCCGCTGCCTTCGGTGTTTCTTCAGCCAATGCTGTTGATGCCATAAGGGACAGCAGGATACAAAGGGTCATGAACGATGCCATTATTCTTTTCTTCACAAGGTTACCTCCTCAAATGACTTGCTTACTGCATGTTCCATGCATGTACTGCTAATCATTGTCGGCCCGTTTCCAGTAAATTATTCCATGTAAAGCATGATTTCCCGAACTTTTATTGAAAATGTGGTCATAGCCAAAAAAAACGCACTGCACTCAAGGAATGAGTAACCGTACGTTCAACACAACAAAAAAAGGTTACCCCCCTATGATTTCTCATCCAAAGAGGTAACCTTATCTACTCAAATCTTGCTTACATTTGTGGAATAACTGCCACTACCAGCGCCAGGAACGACTCACGCACACGTTCCGTCGTCTCCATAACCTCATCATGTGACAGTGGCTGGTCCAGAATTCCGGCAGCCATGTTGCTGATACAGGAAATACCGAGTACTTCCAGGCCCGCGTGGCGTGCCACAATCACTTCAGATACAGTGGACATGCCCACTGCGTCTGCGCCCAGTGTACGCAGCATTCTGATCTCTGCAGGTGTCTCATAGTTCGGACCGAGCATACCTGCGTATACCCCTTCACGTACGTTAAAACCTTGTGATGCAGCCGTATCCTTCGCCAGCGCACGCAAACGGCGGCTATATGCTTCGGACAGATCCGGGAAACGCACGCCCAGTGCAGCGTCATTTGGTCCGATCAGTGGATTTTTGCCTGTGAGATTCAAGTGATCCGAGATCAGCATCAAGTCTCCAGCTTCATACGACGTATTCACGCCGCCTGCAGCATTGGTTACAAGCAGGCTGCTTACACCCAGTTCTTTCATAACCCGTACCGGGAAAGCTGTCAATTCCGGACCATATCCTTCGTACATATGGAAACGGCCTTTCATCATCACGACTGGACGACCTTTAATGGTTCCGACCAATAGTTCACCTTCATGTCCTTCTACTGTGGACACTGGAAAATGCGGAACATCCTGATAAGCAATACTTACGCCATCTTCAATCAGTTCTGCCAGTACGCCAAGACCTGAACCCAAAATCAAACCTACTTCCGGCTTGATGGAGCTTTTGCTTTGAATATAAGATGCTGCTTCCGAAATCATTTGTTGGTTTAATGCTGTCATGCGATGTATGTTCCTCCTTGAGTTGAAACGATCCGTCTTATGTATAACGGCGTTTGGATGTATTCAATTTATTTTATCCTAAATCGGCCCAATGTTCCGCATTTATTTGTGAATGCCATGCGTCAAAATCTATCTTGCCCTCGGATGATGGGTTTCATAGATTTCTTTCATGGTTTTGCGACCATGATTGCCATATTGTTGTCCAGGCTGCTCCACGTGACCCAGCATGTCTTGAACCGCACGTGTATCCGCCCCATTGGCAATCAGGTGTGCTGCAAACGAATGACGAAGGGTATGCGGCGTAATTTCTTCCGAGATTCCCGCATCCACCGCCGCTTTTTTGAGCAGCTTCCAGAAGCCCTGCCGGGTTAAACGTCTGCCAGATACATTCACGAATAGTGCCTGCTCGGCCGAATCGGTTTTGAGCAACTTGTTGCGGAATTCCTCCACATATACACTTGCCCAATGTGCAGCTGGTGCACCGATGGGAAGGATACGTTCCTTGCCCGCCCCACCGCATCGTATAAAGCGCATCCCTGGCTGTACATCCCGAATGTCAAGGGCAATCAGTTCCGAGACCCTAATGCCTGTAGCATATAACAGTTCAAGCATCGCTCGATCTCTCACACCCTGCGGTGAACGAGTATCAGGCGCTGTCAGCAGTTGTTCGATCTCTTGGATACTTAACACCTGTGGTGGCGTCTTGTCCGCCTTGGGAGCTTCCACATCAAACGTAGGGTCCTGTATAATATCACCCCGTCGCATCAAAAAATGAAAGTAGGAGCGCAGAGATACGATGCTGCGGGCAATGGTTGCATTGGCACGTCCTGCCTGTTTGAGCTGACCTGCAAACAGGACGACATGTGTACGTCTGACCTGGTCGGCTTCGCGTATGCCATATTCCTTATCTGCAAATTCAATGAACTTGTCCACGTCTCGGAGATACGATTCAAGCGTGCTGCTCGACATCCCTTTATCATCTTCCAAGTATAAGGCGTAGGCGTGTATCGTCTGTTTCATGTACAACGCTCCTCAACTGACAGATCTGCCGCTCTGGCAGACTGCTCCCGTATTTGCATCCCTGGCTGTTTGAAGCTACTCCCCGTACCAATAGAACAAACGGAGACGCTCTGCCATCGTAGGACGTCCTTCTCCATTACCCGGCCAATCCGTTTCCTGAAATACTTTGATTGCATTGCCAGTCGGCATCTGATACTGATCCACAGGTGAGATCCAGCCATTAAACAGATCCAGAACATGATAGAACAGATAAACTAATGCAGCAAAAAATATAATAAATCGAATAAAACGGAGCCCTCTCCGCACTGATATAATCATGGGCGCGTCCCCTCCTGATTCGAATCCGGTATTGTCCTTGAATCAGGGTATGTCCATAAACACAGGTTTATGCCATTCGGGGGAAACTCCAGATCATGTCCGGTGCCAAAAAAGCTCTCCCGTCAAAACCGCCGGTGAGAGCTTGAAGATATGCTATGTTATTCTTCATCTTTGGGTTTCTGTTCATTTTTAGCTTTGCAACGATAACAAATTCCATGAAAGTCCAGTCGGTGATCTACTACCGAAAAGTTGAATTCCCGCTCCAAACGCTCTTCAAGCGGTCCAAGCCAGTCTTCACGTATTTCATCCATACTTCCGCATTGAACACAGATTAAGTGATGATGGTGATGCTTGGATGTATCTCCGCGCAGATCATAACGCGCTACACCGTCGCCGAAGTTGATTTTCTCTACAACATGCAGCTCACTCAGCAGTTCGAGGGTACGGTACACGGTTGCCAGACCGATTTCGGGAGCCTTTTCTTTAACGAGCATGAATACATCTTCTGCGCTCAGATGATCTTCTTCATTCTCAAGAAGTACTCTTAAGGTGGCTTCCCGCTGGGGCGTTAATTTATATCCTTGGGACTGTAGTTGCTGCTTAATTTTATCAATCCGTGCTTCCATTTTCTCCCTCCCCCTAGGAAATCACTGCACACTGCAACTTAACCCACTCTTTTCATTATAGGGGGAGTGCGTAATTAAAGTCAACATTTTACACTATACGGTGCACGTTAGGCCGGTAGTAACATTGGCGTGACCCAACGCATCATTGCAGGTGTAACCCATGTTTCAAAAGACGCCACGCCGAGCAGCAATGCAGCCATAACCAAAGTTAACACTATATATGAAGCAAAAGGCCTTTGTCGACCAGGTGTTCGCTGCATCAAAACACGATTACGAATGATGTATAACGAGAACGTCATCGCCGCTACACTGCAGATCAGGAGGATCGGAATGACAAATAGATTATGCGGTGCCACGGACACCAGTGCAAACAGTAGCCCTTTCCAGGAATACTGTCCAACAAGGTACCCCACTGTGAATCCAATGAGCACACCTTTCAAAAAATCCAGAACCAGTATACCGGGTAGTCCAACGACGGATAAACCCAGAATAAAGATCAGACCCACCCATTTCAGATGGAGCATGGCAATGTCCCAATATGCCCCGGTCTCAGTCACTTGTGCACTGTGCTGCACGGTCATGAAGAAATTACCGAGATAACCCTCCAGATCCTGACGTTGCTCGAGAGACAATGCGTTCACCATGAGCGCGCCAAAAATGACGCCGACCAGAAACAAGACGGCCACGAATACATATAACGAAGTCTGACCTTTAAATGTAAAGTAGGAAGAGCGCATACAGGTACGAGTCCCCTTTCCGGTATCATGCTGCAAGGATTTTCATTTACATCCTCATAGTCATTCTTATGAACCGGAATGCACCTGTATGACTTCTTGTCCAGATTGGACCTCTGTATAGCGAAAGCTATATGAGTTGAACTAAAGATTATTTACACCGGTCACTCCGAGGCTTTTTCCTGAACAGCAACCTTTCCGTACGTACCGCCACCTCCGGAGGACAGCTCCAGTTGTCCGTTCCGTGCAGCCACAATCAAGCCTGCCAGCACAGGTCCAACAACCGCAGCAAGCTCTTCCTCACGCGTGCGATGAAGTACGTTCATTTCTGTACCAAAATGGTCCAGTAGCTGGCGCAGTTTGGCTTTGCCAAGTCCCGGGATGAACTCCAGTGGCACCTGATAATGATAGGCTGGTCTGTTTGCAGGAACATGAGGATTCTCTCGATCAGAGATCGCCAGGATGCGATCCAGCACCCCCTGCACCAGCTTCAGACTGCCACAGTGCGGACAGCGCTCTGCTGACATCGCTTGCTCATCCATAATGCTGCCACATGCTGCACAGTAGGTACGATGATATTTGCCCAGCCTTGGATTCAGTCCATAATTGGCCGCAATTTTCCTGCCGGCTTCTCCTTGAAGTGCCATACGGAATTCATCAAAAGAAGGGGCAGCAACTTGCAGCTCGTTATACTCCCGTCCAATCTTACCGAGCGAATGAGCATCCGAATTGGTCAGAAACGGTACATGATCCAACTCCCGAATATAACTGGCCATGGATGAGTCCGAGCTTAACCCCAGCTCTACCGCATCCACGAGACGGGTATCCAGTACATCGCCCATACGGGACGCCGTACTGCCATAGATGCCTTTATGCGGTGTAAATACATGTGCAGGAACAATAAGTCCACCACGGGCCTTAATCTCCGTCTGCATCTCAAGAGCGGGCACGTAGACCCGCTGAGAACTGAGATTCACATTTTTCATATAACGTTTCATCCAGTCCGTGAAGGACTTCATCGTTTTCAAATCACGGAAGTACGCCAGCATATGGAACTCACGCATTCCAGGCTCGCGCAACTCAATCTCTGTACCCAGCAGAATGGTCGTGTCCTGGTAGGCAATACCGCCGCCCTCAATCTCGGACATGGTGCCACTCTCCAGCAATTGCTCAATATCCGTCTGTACAACCGGAGAATGACAATCAATAACACCAAGTAAATGAATTCCTTTGCGATCCGATGCTTCCCGGGCAATATTCTCAAATGTCAGATCACGACTGCCGCTGATTTTCACGGCCTCCCCACGTGAGGTTCGTCCGATGTGGATATGCAGGTCTGTATAACAGGGCTCCCACATCGTGGACGTTTCCAGTTGATCTTGCATCCTTAGAACCGTCCTGTCGTTCTGTAAAGGTCCCACGCGTACACGGCCATCATCGTTTTGGCATCGCTAATCCGGTTCTCGTCCATAAGCGCATAAGCTTCCTCCAGAGTTATTTCGGCAACTTCAAGGAATTCATCTTCGTCCAGCGCCATGTCCCCTGCTTCCAACTCTTCAGCGATGTAAAGATGAATGATCTCATCTGCGAACCCCGGTGACGTGTAAAACGAACGCAAATGACGCAGCGACTTGGCTACATATCCCGTCTCTTCTCGCAATTCACGTGCTGCGGCAACTTCCGGCTCTTCTCCCGGGTCCAGTTTTCCCGCAGGAATCTCCACTTCGGTGCGTCCCATTGCCTGACGATACTGATCCACAACAAGCATGCGATCCCCATTCAGAGCGAGTACAGCTACCGCTCCAGGGTGCCGGATTATCTCACGTGTAGCCGTCTGGCCATTCGGTAGTTTAACGGTATCGACTTGAAGTGAAATCACTTTGCCCTCGAAGATTGGCTTAGTGGATACGGTCACTTCATCTAGTTTTGGATTGGCAGGTTGCGCCGCGTGGATGGATTGGGCAGATTGATTTGGTTTCATTGGTTCTTCAACTCCATATCGTAGGATTATATATTCGGTTAATGTATATATCTCTTATTTTGGGCATATGGTGAGCGTATAGAACTCTCACAGCAAATATAAACGAATCAGGGGGACTTTCAATGAATAGTTATATGACGCCTCAATCCTTACACGTGGTAGGACAAGCACGGCAAGTACAGCTCATACTCAAACAATGGTTACGCGAGTGGGGCCCGGATGCCAAGTTAATCGATCTCCTCGCTGGACGCAAATGAATGGGTAATCGATCCATTGTTTCAATTTGATCCTAAATTAACGAGTCTTCTCACTTGAAATATAACATGAATTCACAAAAAGTCCGAATCCGATACAGATAGACCGGGTTCGGACTTTTGTCTAACAACATGTGAGGTAACATGTGCTCTATATTATTTCTTGTCAGCTGCCGTTTCCTGAATAATAGCTACGACTACCTGGGATAACTTCACAATGTCTTCGGCACGAATACGTTCTTTGGTTGTATGAATATCCTCATACCCTACCGCCAAGTTCACTGTTGGAAGGTCGAATCCGTTAAAGATATTGGCATCACTGCCACCACCGGAAGCAAACGTACTTGTCTCCAGCCCAATACTGCGGATGGCACGCTGTGCAAGTTGTACAACTTCGTGTTCATCATGGAAGCCAAATGCAGGGTAAAGGATCTCACTTCTGAATTCAGCTGTTGCACCGTATTTGCGACAAGTCGTTTCCAACGCGTCACGCATCTGTGCAACCTGCAATTCAACTTTCTCCTGCACAATACTGCGAGCTTCCGCTTCAAGCTGTACAAAGTCACATACCACATTGAGTGCTGACCCACCCTGGAATTTTCCAATGTTTGCTGTTGTCTCGTCATCAATTCTGCCCAGTGTCATCGCTGCAATTGCTTTTGCGGCAACCTGAATGGCGCTGATCCCGTCTTCCGGATTCACGCCAGCATGGGCAGACTTACCATAGATGCTCATTTGAATTTCAGCTCTCGCTGGAGCAGCAACACAGATCGTGCCTACAGCTCCATTAGAATCCAGCGCATAACCGAACTCGGCATCGATATCCTTCGGATTCATGGCACGTGCACCCACCAGTCCAGACTCTTCGCCGACCGTAATGACAAATTGAATTTTACCATGTGGAATCTTGTTTTCCTGGATCACACGAATCGCTTCAAACAATGCCGCAATCCCTGCTTTGTCATCTGCTCCCAGGATCGTTGTTCCATCACTGCGGATCCAGCCATCTTCACCCAGTTCAGGCTTGATTCCCTGTCCCGGCGTCACGGTGTCCATATGACATGTGAAAAAGATCGGTGCAACCCCTTCAGTTCCTTCGGCTTCCCAGGTAATGACGAGGTTTCCGGCGCCATGTCCGGTTTGCTCCATGGTATCATCCTCATAGACATGAAGACCAAGCTCTGCAAACTGTTCTTTTAACACCTTCGAGATGTTCTGTTCATTTTTCGTTTCACTATCAATCTGCACCAGTTCCATGAACTGATCGATAACACGTTGTTGTTTAATCATAGGACTTTCCTCCCTCTCGTAGATACGGTACAATACAATTACTATGGCTTGTTTATTTTATGAGGTTGTTCAAAAAGTCTGCTTTTGATTACGAAGGATGCCTGGCGGCATCATCAGCATCGAATATGGAATTCAGCCGAAATAAGCGGGAGGCTTACGAAGTATGTTTCCTTTGGAAACATTGTGGTTGCTCACATAGTTTTCCCTACGCTCCGCTACTCCATTTCTAGCTTCATCCCATCTTCTTGGTACTGAAAACCAGTCTTTTTGAACATACACTTTATGTTGAAAGGAGTTCTCTCATCATGCAAAAAAAGAAATGGTTCAAAATCATCATCTATCTCATGCTGATCGCCATGATCGGGTCCACCCTTTTCATAGCTCTCGAACCGTTGCTGTTTGGATAGCAACCTAAAGCCTTTCGACGACCTGTTTACAGACGTTGAAGGGCTTCTTTTTCCGTGACCCAATTAATTTGATATTGAAAAATACGATTAAAGTACGGAACAATCTCCTGCGCTACTTGCTCCACCGCATAGGACTTGCCCGTTATATCCTCCAGTGAGGTAACGCCATACTGTTCAATCCCACAAGGAACAATCCCCTGAAAACCTGCATGTTGAATGCCTGAGCTGATGTTAAAAGCAAACCCGTGACTGGTCACAAAACCGCGGCGGTGTTTGCAACGATTAAACTTGATGCCGATTGCAGCAATCTTCATATCACCAATCCACACACCCGTGTAACCCTCTTTGCGTCCAGCTTCAATGCCCTGGTCTGCGAGATAATCCATAAGCACCTGCTCAAGTTTCCGTAGATAGCCGTGCAGATCCAGGTCTTCATCCCGACCAAGAATCAATAACGGGTAACCTACCAACTGGCCCGGGCCATGATAAGTAATATCACCGCCACGGTCAATTTGAAACAAAGAAATCCCTTGCTCACGCAACTCTTCCGGACTGAGAAGCAGATGCTCCGGATGATTTTGTGAGCCGATCGTATACGTTGGCGGGTGCTGTAAAAGTAACATCTGCTCCGCTCCCTCGCCCTCGTCCAATCGCTGCACAATCGCTTTCTGGCGGTTCCAAGCCTCTTCATAATCAAGCATTGGTATGTATGCAACATCCAGCAGCTTGCTCATGATTCCCCACACCCTTCTGCTTCAGGTTCAGTGTACAATTGAGCCCCTGTCCGTAGACAGCAGGAAAAGTGCACGGCCTCCGGCACATACACTTTCCCGACAACTATTTACTTAATACACCTTGGTCTCCATGGTATATCCTTCAAGGTTTTCTTTGACACGTTGCAAGAAACGTCCGCTGATTACCCCATCCAGGATTCGGTGATCCAGCGACAGACACAGGTTAGCCATCGAGCGAACAGCGATCATATCATTAATAACCACTGGTTTCTTGACAATCGACTCGAATGTAAGAATGGCTGCCTGCGGGTAGTTAATGATTGGCTGGGACAGGATCGAACCAAATGAACCGGTGTTGTTCACCGTGAACGTACCACCTTGCATATGGTCCAGCTTCAACGTACCTTCACGTGTTTTACGAGCTAGCTCATCGACTTCACGGGCCAGACCTGCAATATTTCGCTGATCGGCATGTTTGATTACGGGTGTAAGTACAGAATCTTCGGTTCCTACCGCCATGGACAGGTTAATGTCCCGTTTGACGATAATTTTGTCCACTGCCCATACCGAGTTCATGATTGGGTAGTCTTTAATCGCGTTAACGACTCCCTTCATCATGAAGGACAGATATGTCAGATTGATGCCCTCCTTACGCTTGAACTCATCCTTGAGTTTATTGCGCAGCATCACAAGATTGGTTACATCCACTTCGATCATCGTCCATGCATGCGGGATTTCCGATACGCTTTGACGCATATTCCGGGCAATGGCATTACGCACAGGGGTAACATCGATGAAATACTCCGATCTTCCCTGGCCGCCACCTTCCACTTCGATCTGTGGAATTTTCGGACTTTCGGTTAGATGAATGCCTGAATGTCTCACAGGAACACCTGCATCAGACGCTGAGATCGCTTCTCCAGCGGTTAAACCCATTTCTCCATTTCCACGATTCACTCCGCTGAATGGAGAAGCAGACGGCACACCAGAAGGCGCATGCTGTGCTGCAAGAGATGATGCTTGTGCAGACGATCCAGCCGCGTTACCTCCTTGTGCAACAAATGTCAGCACATCTTTGCGGGTAATACGACCACCGGCACCTGTGCCTTGGATACTTTGCAAGTTCAAGCCATGCTCTGCTGCCAAGGATTGCACTGCCGGGGAATACCGATTACGCATCGGCTGGTTCGGATCATGTCCTGCTGTATTTGACGCGGCAAGAGGAGTGGGGCTCGCATGTTGCTGCACTTGCTCCTGTTGCTGCGATACTTGTGTTACTTGCTCAGCCGCTTCTTCGTCAGAAGCTGCGACCTGCATGCGGCAGATTGCTTCACCAACAGCAATCGTTGTGCCCTCTTCCACCAAAAGGTCACCCATAATTCCATCCACAGTGGATGGAATCTCGGCATTAACTTTATCAGTGATTACTTCACAGATCGGCTCGTACTGTTCCACACGGTCGCCCGGTTTTTTCAACCATTTGCCTATGGTAGCCGAGACCAGCGATTCCGCCAATTGCGGCATAATGACCTCGATCCATTTCATACGTTCAGCCATTTGATTATCACTCCAAACTTTACTTTTAAACGATCCAAAAAACGAAATTAAAACTCGGCAAGTGTACGCATTGCTGCTTTGGCTTTGTCCTTGCTCAGCATGTAGAATTTCTCCAATGTTGGGCTAATTGGCATGGCCGGCACATCAGGTCCGCAGAGACGCTGAATCGGTGCATCCAGTTCAAATAGACATTCCTCACTAATAATCGCGGCAACTTCGGCACCTACACCACCCGTTTTGTTATCTTCGTGTACGATCAGCACTTTGCCTGTCAGACGAGCGGAAGCAATAATCGCTTCACGATCCAACGGTTGCAATGTGCGCAGATCCAGAACGTGTGCTGTAATGCCTTCTTCACGCTCCAGCTCCTCAGCAGCCTGCATAACAAAATGCAGCGGCTGGCTGTAACCGATCACCGTAATATCCGCACCCTCACGAAGTACATTGGCCTTACCAATCGGAACGATGTAATCATCTTCAGGCACATCTTCCTTGATAAGTTTGTAGCATTTTTTATTTTCAAAAAAGAGTACCGGGTCCGGGTCGCGAATAGCGGCCTTGAGCAGTCCCTTAGCATCGTATGCCGAGTAGGGAGCTATAATTTTCAGACCAGGTGTACCAAAGAAAATCGATTCCGGACATTGGGAGTGATACAACCCACCGAAGATCCCGCCACCAATCGGCGCACGGATAACAATCGGACAGCTCCAGTCATTGTTGGAACGATAGCGAATCTTCGCCGCTTCACTAATGATCTGGTTGGTTGCCGGCAACATGAAGTCCGAATATTGCATCTCGGCAATCGGCTTCATGCCATACATCGCTGCACCAATCGCAACACCTGCAATAGCAGATTCAGACAATGGTGTGTCCATCACTCGCATTTCGCCAAACTGATCTTGCAGCCCTTTAGTTGTGGTAAACACACCACCTTTGAGACCTACGTCTTCACCAAGGATAAACACATTTTCATCCCGTTCCATCTCTTCTTTCATCGCGAGACGGATTGCATCAATATATTCCATCACTGCCATACTTACCGTCCCCCTTCTTCGCTGTCCGCATAAACGTGCGTCAGAGTGTCCTCAGGTTTAGGATATGGCGCGTTGTCTGCATATTCAGTTGCTTCTTTCATTTCCAGCGCAAGCTGGGAAGCCAGATCCGCATCCCGGGCTTCGTCCCAGATGCCGCAATCGATCAAGTAGTTCTTCATACGAGGAACGCCATCTTTCTTCCAGTTCTCCTCAACTTCCTCTTTGGTCCGGTAAGCCAGATCATTATCGGAGGTGGAGTGAGGTGACAACCGATACATCATCGCTTCAATCAGTGTCGGGCCTTCTCCGGCTATGGCACGGCGACGCGCTTCCTTCACTGCAGCATATACTTCTAATGCATCGTTACCATCTACACGAAGTCCGGGGAACCCGTATCCTTGTGCTCGATCGGATATTTTGCCGCTCAACTGTTTGTGAATCGGTACCGAAATTGCATATTGATTGTTCTCACACATAATAATGACAGGCAATTTATGCACACCTGCAAAGTTGGCTCCCTCATGGAAGTCACCCTGATTGCTTGATCCTTCGCCAAACGTAACAAAAGAAACAAATTCTTGCTTCTTCATTTTGGCAGCCAGTGCAAATCCAACAGCGTGCGGAACCTGTGTTGTAACCGGGCTGGAACCCGTCACAATCCGCAGCTTTTTGTGACCGAAGTGACCGGGCATTTGCCGACCGCCACTATTCGGATCTTCTGCCTTCGCAAAAGCAGACAACATCAACTCACGCGGAGTCATGCCTACCGCCAGTACAAAACCGTAATCGCGGTAATAAGGTAAATAATAATCGTGATCCCGATCCAGACCAAAAGCAGCACCTACTTGCGCAGCTTCCTGTCCTACACCGGATACGTGAAAGTTAATTTTGCCAGCCCGTTGCAAGAGCAAGCAACGCTCGTCAAACTTGCGCGCGAGCAGCATGTATTTGTACATATCCAATACTTCACCATCGCTAAGTCCCAGCTGTTGATGCCGGTGGACCGCGTCTGCAGTACCTTGTGAACTCATATGAGGTACCTCCTTTTAATCAGAGCCTGTGCCACTCTTACTACCCGATCTTATAACCTGGTACTAAGACTTGGCTTAACCTTATTATAATCCCTTTTACCCAAAAAAGGAAAGGACCTTTCTCATAAGCTTGTTTGGCTTACATTCCAATGGCCTTTCCATCGACCGCCAACATGGCTTCACCCATAATTTCCGACAGAGAAGGGTGCGGATGAATGGTTTGTCCGACTTCCCAAGGTGTGGCATCCAGCATCTGAGCCAGAGAAGCCTCAGCGATTAATTCCGTCACATGGGTGCCAATCATATGTACCCCCAATATATCATTCGTCTTGGCATCTGCGATCACCTTCACGAATCCATCCCGACTTCCGTGAATAAGCGATTTGCCAATGGCCGAAAACGGGAACTTGCCTGTTTTAATGTCATAGCCACGTTCTTTGGCTTCACGCTCGGTGAATCCGATGCTTGCTGCTTCCGGACGTGTGTACACACAGCGCGGGATACGGTGGGATTCTACGGCATGTACCGTTTTGCCCGCCAGATGATCGACAGCGAGAATGCCTTCATGACTTGCGGCATGTGCAAGCTGCAAACCGCCGATGCAGTCACCAATGGCGTAGATGTGACCTTCACCGGTCTGTAACTGTTTGTTCACAGCGATGAACCCACGCTCCAGTTTGATATCTGTATTTTCGAGTCCGATATTTTCGACATTAGCCTGACGTCCAACCGACACGAGCATTTTCTCCGCTCTTAGCGTTTCCTGCTTATCTTCACCAAGCTGCACATCAATCTCAATGCCCTCTTGATCCGTGTTATATGTTTCGGTTAGAACGGTGGCACCTGTCAGGAAACGGACACCTCGTTTGCCAAGCAATCGCTGCATTTCTCTGGCAACATCCTCATCCTCGGCAGGCAACACGTGAGCAGCTGCTTCTACTACTGTGATGTCTACGCCAAAGTCATTCAGCATGGATGCCCACTCCAATCCAATCACACCCCCACCAACAATGATGAGTGATGCAGGAAGTTCATCCATACGCAGTGCTTCGTCGCTGCTCATTATGAATTTGCCGTCCGGTTCCAGGTCCGGCAACACACGTGGACGCGAACCAGTGGCAATGATGAGATTGGTTGGAACTACCGTATCCATCTCGCCATCTTCAAACTCCACAGCGACTGCTCCGCTCTGCGGTGAGAAGATGGATGGTCCGATGACGCGACCTTTCGCGTGTACAACCTGGATTTTATTTTTTTTCATCAAATATTGAACGCCCTGATGGAGCTGTTCGACAATTGCATCCTTGCGCGCCTGTACTTTGGGAAATACAAGTGTAGCTCCAGCTGTCTCGATACCATACGTCTCGCTCTCCTGGATTTCGGCGTATACTTCCGCACTTTTCAGCAAAGCCTTACTCGGAATACAGCCACGATGCAGACAGGTACCGCCAAGCTTGTCCTTCTCAATGATAACAACCTGTTTTCCCAGCTGTGCAGCCCGGATCGCGGCTACATATCCACCGGTTCCTCCTCCAAGAATTGCAACATCACATGTAATTGGCATCTCTCATGCTCTCCTCTATGAATCAAATTTCAATATAATTTATGATGGCTTAAATCATGGTTTGGCTTATACCCTCTATATGCCATTGTACTCTCCTTGAGCGGTCAACTCAAAGTTTGAACCAATCACACATGGACAGCCTATGCATTCCAAGCTATGATGGAATCAGGTATGATCTGTAAGCGTAACCTTTATTTAATGTCGACTTTGGCAGAAAGGGTATAATGCTCATGAATACAAGATTGGTCTTTGCGCGATTTTTGGCAATTGTTGTTCTGGTCATCCCCGGGTTAATGGCAATGAAGGGTTTTCTGATGATGAAAGAT
The DNA here is from genome assembly GCF_002843485.1 of Paenibacillus sp. BGI2013. NCBI lineage: Bacteria > Bacillati > Bacillota > Bacilli > Caryophanales > Paenibacillaceae > Paenibacillus > Paenibacillus sp. BGI2013. Next base: position 268,704 of record NZ_PJFA01000003.1, on the reverse strand, counting down.
GCCCTGTTCCTATATTATGCCGAGCACGGGAACGAACTGATTTCACCAGGATTCCAGTGGCTTTCCTTTGGCGGTGGACTTGTCCTTTTTGCCGCAGGTATGAGTTTTCTGGGAGGCTGGATCTTGTTCCGTGACCGCAAGCGTAATTATGTAGGTCCCCGTTTCCGGTCCAAAAGTGTACCCGAAAAAGCAGAGACGCCCGGAAGGACTCCATGAGTCCGGGCTTTTTGTGTGTTTATACAACACACCGCCTACTTTACATAGACAGGATGGATCATCATGGTATCATTTCTAATCACGTTACAACGATTGCTCAAAGGCATTTTCCATGCGTTCAAAGACCCTAAGTTTCTGGCTCTGTTCGCGTTAACGGCAGCAACGTTGCTATCAGGCACTTTATTTTACACTCGTGTTGAAGGTCTGCACTGGATCGATGCGTTATACTTCTGTGCGGTTACCTTGACTACGGTGGGACATCCTGACTTTGTGCCAACCACCGGATTCAGCAAAGCCTTTACCGTAATCTACATGTTTGCAGGCATTGGTCTCACCTTTGCCATGATTGCCAGAATTACAGCAGGTATTCTGTTCCCTCGCAAATTAAAGACAGAAGAGGACCCGGAGTAATCTCCGGGTCATTCGTATAAGGCATCCCGCAGTTTGGTAGACATACGTGATTCTTTGGAAGAAGACTTCAAGATCGTTCTACGCAAGGTAAGGTTACTTGCCTGCAGTCTCTCCGCTTCTGCGAACAGTTCTGCAAATAACACCTGCGCCGCTTCATCTAGAGATCCCTGTTCTTTCAGGCTTTCATATCGCTCTTGAAGTGATGATAATGCTTCACTCATACTAAAACACCTCTTTTCACAACTCCTGTTAACTAGCTGCCGTAACCAATACCTTAACATTCCATATAGTAACACAAAGCTGCGCAGATTAGTTCTGGCTCTTTCCAAAGATTTTGTGGTACTCTGTAAAGGTCGCTTTTTTTGTTGAATCCCGTATGTGAGAGGAGTAGCAGCACCGTGCAAACAGGACGTATTACCGTAATTACTGGACCCATGTTCAGTGAAAAATCCGGTGAACTCATTCGCCGTTGTCAGAAATTAATACAATTTGGCCGTAAAAAGGTTGTGGCCTACAAACCAGCCGAGGATAATCGATTTGCCCAGGACGAGATCGTAAGCCGAATTGGTTATCGACTCCCTGCCCATTCCATTCCCCGGCAATTAACCCCGGAATCCGTAGAAATGATCTTGAACCAAACCATAGATGCTGATGTTGTTGCATTTGATGAAGTACAATTTTTCAGCAGTGCCATTATGGAACTTGTCTCGGAGTTAGCGTATTGTGGCAAACATGTCATTGTGGACGGACTTAATATGGATTACCGTGGTAAGGAATTCGGATATGTCGGTGGTTTGCTTGCCATGGCAGATGACATTGAGAAACTCTCGGCTTTCTGTGCGGTATGTGGCAGCCCAGATGCAGCCTTTACGCAACGTATCGTCAATGGGGAGCCTGTTACCTTGGGTCCGGTTGTCATGATTGGCGATTCAGAAGCTTACGAGCCACGCTGTCGTTGCTGCTTCATTCCTCCTCACAAAGTTGAATGCTCATCATAATTCCTAAAAGATCGATCTTAGATATTTTCCAAAAAGGCCCCTTGGGGCTTTTTTTGTTATAGAGCAAACATTCGCACAAAAAAGCACCGCTTCGCAGCGATGCTTCCAGAGTCACTTCCCGCTAGTCACGGGAAACAAAATATTTGTTGGTCATGTAGTAAGCGTCACCACGCGACGTTTCCACCATTCCTTTTTTGGCATCCAAAAATACAATCTCTTTACACTTTGTACAGTACCATTTTGTGCGCTTGTATGGGGATTCCGTCACATAAGCCGTGCCACATTTACAATCAATCTTCATTAATAACTCGGTTGATTTATAAGCACTGGACAAGCGTTCCAGGTTATCCTGCTGCTGTGTAGGCATAATGGTCTGCTGATAATCCGATAAATGATTCTGAACCTTGAAGTCTGCTACCAATCCTGCATTCAATCCAAAAAACTCCTTGCCGATTTCGGTCACGAAGCGCTTCTCATTTCTGTAGCAATCCAGCCACTCAATAATCTGCTTATTAGACAGTGGAACCGTACCCTTGATACCGCTGTTTAAGGTGTAGGTCATGATGTATAAAGTATCGTCTTGTCTACCTGAGTACATTAGAATCCTCCTTCGAATACATTTGCTAATGTACTACAAAAACGCGCATAAATCAAAAAAATCTTATTTCCTGAGCGCATCTCTTCTTATTAAATGGGAAACATTCCACGTTCATCCGCCAAAGACTTACAAGAACTGCATACACCTGAAACATTTCCCTGTGGCGCGGCATAATGCACGACCGATTTAACGTTTTTCTTGCATATGGAACAGTAGTGCCTCCTTTCCTTTTTTGGGATATAATCCGATAGCTTAACCACGTTTTTGTTCGGTCGGAATCGTTGTAAGAAACCCGGCCATTTCATCTCGCTTCACTCTTTCTTGTTCGTCTACTTCGTAGTCATTTTTTTACTCTGGGCTAAAAATCATCTCGTCTTTTTTTATGTATACGATTCCAAGTTGTGCGTGCCTATCTCATAATCTATTCGACGTTTTGAGCGTTTTTCCTGTTTTTAATCTCTACACATATAAAAAAAACCGACAGAACCTGCTCTCCTTATTTTACGAAGAACAGTATTTTAGTCGGTTCCATCCTTATTTATAAAAAGTTCCCAGAACGTCCAGCTCTGATGAGCGCTCAATTCGAAATGGATAGATATAACCCTGATTCATTCGGGTAAATTTGCGGCTCCACAGATCCAGTCCCGATGTGAACTGATAAGCCTGATATATAAACTTGGAGCAGTAATTGCGCTCAATACTGCGCAGATTGGTCTGCAAACGGTAGAATTTTACCTGCTTGTAATGGTCGTGTACCCACCCGGCTGCTTTCATTCCTGCCTCATTCAATCTGGAACGGAATACAATAAAACGATCTCCTTCATAAAATCGCGTCAGATACCACTCTAATGAATCAGCAAATACAGGCCCATAAGGGTGCACATGATACACCTTGCCGTCGAGACCGATAATGCCCATATGCCCGGCGTAATACGTCGATTCCGAGCTTGGCGTGTACACAATATCCCCTGGCTCTAGCTTCATCTCGCCCAACACGTTAATTGGCAAGTCCTGATGCAGCCGTTTGGCTGCAGAACGTTCACGCCGCCCTTCAACCAACAAGCGATGAAGCGCGCCAGCCAGTGCGAGATACATTTCAGACCATTTGATCTTTTTTTTATCAGATCGTTTGAACCACCGCTGGATGAAGGTGAAACCTCGTTGTGGCTGTGATCCCTTTTTCATACGCTGCACTCCACTCTAATCTAGTTATTGTATCTATATAAGTTGAAATAAAGTTTATTTACACTGATACTACGATGACAGAACAATCTTCCAATCGCTGTTATCCCCAGATTTTTTCGATTCCCTTTTTCTTAAGGGAAAATCCGGTGATAAAGGCGACCGCTTCGCTTTTTCAGATTTTTTCTGTCCTCTCCGTTATCGTGTAAATTATTATTTCAATTTATATAGTTGTTATTCTACAGTTTCTCAGGCTTATTATAGACATTTGGTGGTTCATGTTCAATTCTAAGCGTGTTCTATCTTGTGCCATTATGCCTTCTTATTACCCATTTTATGCAAAAAAGATGACTTCGGAATGAACCCGAAGTCATCTTAATATAACCGATCGAAGACCTTTATTCTTCTACAACACCAAGGGCTTTATTTTTCTCCTTAAAGCGACTGTTATGGGAAGAAACATAAGCCACTTTCTCCGCTTCAGGGTCCATGTAAAGCTTCGCACTGTTTACCGCTAGGGCTGCATCTGTGAAAGTACCCGCAATCAGGTACAGTTTGCTACCATAATCTACAAAATCGCCTGCGCCAAACACGCCGGGAATATTGGTTTGCAATCTCTCTGTTGTAGTGACATGCCATTCACCAAGATCAAGTCCCCAATCCCGTATTGGACCAAAGTCACTCTTCATGCCGTGGTTTACAATGACAGCATCGACTTCAAGCAGTTCAGTTTCACCTGTGTCCACGTGTGAGATGGTCACCTGTTCAATCACATCACCACTCATACTATGCAAGGTCTCTACCGCGTAAGGTGTACGGACATCTACAGAGGATTCTCTCATACGCAGTACATTACGCTCCAACCCGCCAAAGCGGTCACGACGATGCACAACCGTAACTTGCTCTGCCAGTGCTTCCAGTTCATTCGCCCAGTCCACAGCAGAGTCGCCTCCACCCGAGATTAGCACACGTTTACCGCGGAATGGCTCCAGTTCTTGCACGGTATAGTGCAGATTGCTAACCTCGTAACGGTCTGCACCTTCAAGCTCCAGCTTGGCCATTTTATATATACCATATCCGATTGCCATAATGACGGTACGTGTCCAGTGTTGCTCACCTGTTGCAGAAGTTAACAGAATCGTGCCATCAGGTTGACGCTCGAATCCTTCGATCTGTTGTTCAAATACGAGGGTTGGCTCAAAAGTTCGTGCCTGTTCTTCCAATTGTTTGATCAGATCTTCACACAGAATTGGCGTAACACCCCCGACATCCCAGATCATTTTCTCCGGATAAAAGAGCATGCGACCTCCCAATCTGTCACGTGCCTCAATCAACTTGGTCTTCATATCTCGCATGCCGCTATAAAAGGCAGAGTACATGCCCGCAGGGCCACCGCCGATAATGGTTACATCATAAAGTTCCAACTGCTGATTCATATTAAAAATACCTCCGTTAATTCGATCCAGAACATCGAGTATTTGATATCGATTCTCATTATCACTTAAATCCTAGTGTAATGGTAATCTTATCAAAATACAATGGCTAAAAAACAAACATTTCTTGTACAAAAATTCTACGAACACATCTTCTCTTTACTATTGCGCTCTTGGAGCCGCCAACAGCTTTTCAACGACAAAATCAAGTTGTTTATTAATTGAATAGATATCCGAATAATAGAAGAAATCGAAATCAATCTCAATTAGACGACCTTCTTTGATCGCTGGGATACTGCTCCATATTGGATTATCCGTCAAGTTATCTGCCCCTTCATACACAGAGCGAAACACATAGTCTCCGATATATTCAGGAAGGACTTCCATGGAGATTGTGGAGCCTGCCGCGTCCGAAACCACGTCTATTTTTTTCTGTACAACTTCAGGTGCTTTCATTCCCAAGTACTCGTATACCGCCTGAGATCCACGGCCAAATTGTTTGCTCTCTACAATAACCATCCCTTTCAAACCGCCCTCCACAATGGAGATTGTTTTGTCCAGTATGCCTGCATCTGCAAGAGTTTTTTTACTCTCTTCGACTTTGTTGTTGAGATTGGTGATTAACGTCTCGGCTTCCTGCTCTTTGCCAAAGATACTTGCTATATCATGAAGTCTCTCTTCTGTAGTCAATTTCTCATACGGAATATATACCGTAGGTGCAATATCTTTTAATAACGTATACGTCTCTTCTGAAGGAACAATGATCAGATCTGGATCAAGATCAATGACAGCTTCAGGATTCGGTTCAAACCAGGTACCCAATGCGTTTACACCCTCTAGCTCACTCTTGTATGCAGCCCCGTCATATACATCTGAGGTAGCGATTGGCTTAACTCCAAGTGCAACGACATCCCCCTGGAGATACAATACAACAACCCGTTTTGGATTCGCTGGAACAACTACGTCACCCTTAACCGTTGAGACCGTGCGTGTTTCATTGTCTTTGTTCGTCTGGCTTCCTGTGTCTGATGATACTGCCGTACTACTGTTATTGGAACTGGCACCCGTTCCTTCGCCAGCTGCTGGTGTTGTTGCTGTACCTGAAGAGCAGGCAGCTAGGAGCATCGTTATGCTCAATAATGCAACCATAATCATACTGGAACTTGTTTTTCTTCTTTTCATTGGTGTAGACCCTCCGTCTATATATTGATAATGATTCTCATAATCAATATATCCCGACTTCCATCTTCGGCCAATGGACGATTCAGAGATTACCAATGGACGATCCTCTGCTCTCGCTTCTTCTCTTATCTTTCGTTGATACTGAATCGGAGAGATCCCCACATGTTTTTTGAAGATACGACTAAAATAATACACATCGGAATAACCCACGTCTGCTGCAATTTCACTCAGCGTTGCATCAGATCGTACAAGCAGATTCCGAGCCTTGGCGATTCGAGTCTGAATTAAATAATCAATGGGACTGTAACCCGTCTGTCGTTTGAATTGCATGGATAAATGTCGGGAGCTGTAGTTAAACTGTTCAGCCAGGAAATCAAGCGTGACCTGTTCCCTATAATGATTCTGTATATAACGAAGTGTTTGTTTCACCGGGTCAGCAAGCTCTGTTTTGATCTCCTGCTCTGCCAATTGAACCATCATTTCATGAATGAATTGGTAAAATAAACTTTTTGTGTGAAGCAGATCCAGACTCCCAGATTGAATCCATGCACCCTCAAGCTCATCAAGGTAACGTAATAACCCCAGCGGACTACTCGGTGCAAATCCATATTGCAAAGAGAACGGTGCAACTTCCGGCTGTGCCAATAACCACTTTTTACGATAACTAGGAAAGGCAAGGAATGCTCTGTAATAGAGCAGCATATATTCGAAATCTTCGTTGGTTTGGATATCCAGTGAAGATCCTTTGGCCCCATGAAGCATGTAGAACCGCTCTGCCTTGTATGTTTGTCCATCCAATTGAAGCACAGCCGATCCTCGAATCGTATATATAAAACCATTTGCCGGAAGTGTGTAGGAACTCAGTTGTGCCCCTGCCTCCATAACGATTCGGCGTATATCCAGAACCTTAACAGCGGCATGATTCCAGCATTTCATCTGTTCGTCTAATTGCATCGAATACTCTCCAATCCCAACCTCACCCGGAACAAAGGCCTTACAAGGTCATCATTCTGCCACACATCCGATAACATATGCGTAGCAAAGGTTCACTAATGTACCTTTATTATAGATGATAATAATTTTCATTATCAACTGAAATTTAGAGTGGAATTGGATTTCACCTCATCAATCACTTGTTAGACTTAATTTGGTTCAGAGATCTTCGTAAACCACGCGGCCAATTCCTCTGTTTGATCCAATGTTGCAATCGGGTCAAAGTACCATGAACGATCCGGGCTCCAGATAAACACACGATCATTTTTAACCGCATCGAGTGAACTCCAGACCGGTTTCGATTTCAACTCTTCCAGGGTCAGATTATCTGCTGTTAGAATGATATAGTCTCCGGCAAATTCAGGAATCGCTTCCGATGAAACTTCAACCAGTTGATCCTTCATTAAGATCTCTTTTTTATCTGCAGGAGGATTCAAACCAAGCGCGCTATAGACTGCCTGACCTCCCCGACCAAAATTATCACCAAAGGCCAACGGTGCTTTATCATAGAACTGCATGACCGACACTTCGGCCTGCGGATCAATCGCCTCACCAACACGTTTCTTGGCATCTGCAATTCTTGCGTCATAATCGGTTAACCATGCCTCAGATTCTTTTTCTTTATTTAACACTTCACCGAAATAGGTAATTTCTTCGTGGGTATTTTTCAATTCACCATAAGGTACAACCAAGGTAGGTGCAATTTTGCTAAAGGAATCAAATAAATCAGGATTACCTGTCACAATGAGATCCGGTTCAAGTTCCAACACCTTTTCTAGAGAGATGGTTTCATATTCACCAATATTCTGCACACCCTCAAGTGATTTGATAAAATAAGGATTCTTCAGGTTCATCTCGGGTGTACCCACAGGCTTGATCCCCAAGGCAATCAGACTTCCCAGATACAAGTCAACCACAATCCGTTTAGGTTCAGCCGGAATTGTAATGTCTCCCTTAACCGTTGAGACTATGCGGGGTTCCGATGATTTGCTTTGATTCTCCGCTGTTACTGTCTTCGTGGAACTTGACGTACTATTGCTTCCGGATGCATCCCCGCTCGAATTACTGGCAACACCTGTAGAGCAGGCACTCAGCAGTAATGTAAGACTTAATAGAATACTAAGCAGCATTCCCGTTCTTGTCTGTCTGTTCATATTTATTGACCCTCCATGCTTATATTGATAATGATTATCACCATCAGTATAAACATACCTTCCACTTCCACCTCTGAAAATGTCATTTCGCGCCACACCTGATGTCAGATCAGGCCAATATAGGGGTGCTGAGGTCTTTTCTTTAAATTGCAAAGGAGAAAGACCTGTATGTTTCTTGAACATACGTCCCAAATAATATCCATCCGGATAACCGATTCCTACAGCGATCTCATCCAACGTGGCGTCCGTTTGCAGCAACATCTCCTTGGCTTTGAACAAACGAAACTGAATCAGATAATCAATGGGACTATATCCCGTCGACTGCTTGAACTTGCGTGACAAACTTCTTGGGCTGCTGCCAATCATTTCTGCTAAAACATGAAGTGTAAGTGGCTGGGTGTAGGAAGACTCTACAATTTCAATGACTTTGCTAACCTGATCCAACATACTTGGATAACGATTGGATATACGAGGAATCTGTGATGAGATCTGCTCCACAAATGCATAGAACAAACTCTTGGCCTGAAAGTGCTGAATAGGGTTCTTTTGATCCCACAAAAAGTGCATCTTTTTCCATTGCTCATATAGAATGATTGGCATATCGGGGGTAAAGCCATAGTTCATTTGGAACGGATTGATACGCTCCATTAACCTTCCCAGATCGTTTCTCCCTCCACTAGGCAGGTTTGCTTTGTACATCAAGTAATATAGGCGCAATCCGGATTCGCCTGCTTGAATCACCAACTTACTCCCTTTTCCCCCATGGAAAATATAAAAGCGGCTCACTTCATATGTTTGATTGTCAATCGTCACTCCAGCATCACCCTGAATGGTGAGTACAAAGGTACTTGTCGGAAATTTGTATTTCATCTCTTCATATGCCTCTAATTCAATGTAACGGATATCTGTTATGCTCACCGCAGCATAGTTCCAGAGGATATAATAATCATTCCACATTTTGCTAACCCATCTCCGTCTACATAAATTGTGTCTGTACTCTACTCACTTATTGATAAACATTATCAATTATTATGATGAAGTACGCAATACAACCGACGCAAAATGAATCCATTGCGAGGAAACAAGAGATATTCAAATATTTCTCTTAAAATCCGATATATGTAAATAGAACCATGATAAAGTGGAGAAGGAGAACAGAGGATATGAATTCAATCTCATCTGCAACCAAAAGCAGTTTCACTCCCGGGAATCAAGTCTCCAATCGGGATAAAGAAATTCAGGGACTCATGCAGCAGAAGATCCGGCTCAATGAAGAAATGCAAGGTGTAAAAACCAATGACGAGTTGGATACCAAAACCAAAGCTCAGCGAATTAAATCCTTAACAAGCTCCATTTCCCAGATCGACAGCCAGATTGCCCAAATTAAAGCTGAAGAATTGCAAGAAAAGAACAAATTAAGACAGCCAGAAAAGGCTCAACAGCAACAACCCAAACCAACCGACGAGGCACAAGCCCCTTCACTCGATCATCTGATCAAGCATAGTCAGACTTATGATCAATTGGGTAAGCTGGTCGGTTTGCGTGATCGCATGCAGGGCTCCATTCAGACCACCGAAGGAGAAACCCGCTTTGACCGACTTGTTCTCGAGATCAATCCTCCCGCAAATGATCTCGATCTAGGCAAATCAATGATGTTGGAAAATTCAGAACGCACCGTCTTTCAGGCAAAGCGAGAGACCGTCCAGGACATCAACTCCCAGTTAAACAAGGTTAATCAGAAGATTGGGGAACTGGTGGAAGAGATTCATCAGCCGGCACCTAAAAAAGGGGTACAACCACCTATCTCTGCAACATCTGGAGAAGAAGAGCAGGAAGTAAATGAAGGAAAGAAAACGGGAAGTAAGGAGCACCCATCAGATGGCGGAACCACAGATCAGGAATCAGGAAATGGTCCGCAAACTACGGCTTCTACATCTCATGCTGCTTCATATCCATCCGTCGATATTCGAGTCTGAATACGCATTGATCAAACATACTTATATGTATACATAATGAGCTTAAAGATTAAAGTGGCTCGTTTGCTACACAACCTTTAACTCGCATCCAATGATAGAACCGCTATTACAGGTGACTAACTCCTGATAAATAGCGGTTTTTCTGTATTTTAACGTTATGGGTATAGAGGCGAAGCCTCAGCTTCCGAAGAAGCTTTCTTACAGAAAGCTTTTAGTCCACGTCTTCAGGTTCTCTCTGTCCTCTACGTTCTCGTAATTTTATTTCTAGCACGGAGTACCGGCGGTATCATTTGCACAGATGATACTTCCAGCAATCGCTTTACAACCTTTTTTGATGCGTGTGGCCTCATCAATAATCTGATCTATGTTTTCATATTTTCGCTTGCTATTGGTTACAACGGCGATGGATACCGACACCAGAGGAATGGGCCGTTTCAGCCCGGAGCGTCCTTCCCCCAGAACATATTGATGATGCCAATCATGTTCGTTATAAAATGTCTTTTTCATTTCCTCAAAACTTGAGATGACTTCCTCACTAATATATTTATAATCATGGTGATTTAGGATCGTAATAAAATCATCACCACCGATATGTCCAAGAAAAGCATCAGGGGGAACAAATAGCTTGCGAAGCAAGTTAGCTGTCGCCTGTATAAGCTGATCCCCCATTTTGAAGCCGTAGCTATCATTGTAGGATTTGAATTGATCGAGATCAACGTACAGTACGCTAAATTGGTCCATCTGAAGAGCCTGAGACAGCCTTTCATCTATAATATGATTACCTGGAAGACCAGTCAGCGGGTTCATAAAAATCGCCATTTCAGCCCGTACATCAGCAACAGCGAGTAGCAAACGCCGAATACTCACAGCTCCAAAGAAACTTTCCCCTGACGTGACCAACACAAGATCATATATTTCCCCTTCATCTCGGTCCATGGCTAGAACACTGACATCTGTAATGTTCCGAATAATCCACGACCAGTGCCTGTGTGTTCATCACCAGTTCTACAGGACGTCCCATATACAGATTATAGCCATACTGGGTGCCAATCTGCTGAAAGAATCGGGGCCGCATCATTAATGACACACCCTTCTCCCCCATAACAGCTATACCTTCCAGACTAGGATTGGACTTGAAAAGATGATAGACGATATCACATTTTGTATCAGATTGTACTACAGGAATTGGTTCAGCAATCTCGCCTATTTGCGTAAACATACTATTCTACTCCTCTGTTCGTAGCATCTTATCCGAACTTTTCAAATATATATGTAGGTCTTTGTCAATGGTCACATCGTACCACTTTCTACTTGAAAAAGCGTTAACTGAAGGTAAAAGTTTATGAAATATTTCCTTTTCTGAATTTTGCTATAGGGAGCTTACTTTAATGCTTGATCTCAAAATTCAGAAGCAATCATGCAACACTAAATCATCATCATGTTCTGTGTTATTTCGTTATGCAAAAATACCGTCCTTTACTGGATATCTTTAATCCAATAAATGACGGTATTCGTTGGCATATATTACAGAAGTTTATCGGCATGAAATGAACGAATTCAGATATAGGCCGCCAAAAACCATTTGGCTAGAATCAAATTTGAATCCAAACTATACTTGCCAGCTCACTACTCCTGACCCTTTCAGCTTACCTTATGCTCAATTCTCAGCTTGTCAGCAACCATCGCGATGAACTCGCTATTTGTTGGTTTCGACTTGCTGATGTTGATTGTATAACCAAACAAGTGGCTGATACTGTCGATGTTACCACGAGTCCATGCCACTTCAATGGCATGACGGATCGCACGTTCGACGCGGGACGGCGTTGTTTTGAATTTTTCGGCAATCGCCGGATACAGTGTTTTGGTGATCGCTCCCAAAATTTCGATATTGTTATACACCATCGTAATCGCTTCGCGCAAATACTGATATCCTTTAATATGCGCAGGAACGCCGATTTCATGTATGATGGACGTAATATTTGCATCCAGATTTTTGTGTTTGCCCATTGGCACAACATTGGATGATTTCATGAACATGGATGATCCGCTGCTTGTGGACATCGCCGTCTGTGTTCCCACCAGTTGACGCACACGATTCGCAAGCACTTCCATGTCAAACGGCTTAAGAATATAATAAGAAGCTCCGAGTTGCACGGCACGCTGTGTGATATTCTCTTGTCCGAATGCCGTAAGCATAATGACTTTAGGCTGTGGAGACAGGTTCAGGTCGCGCAAGCGCTCAAGCACACCCAGTCCGTCCAGGTGAGGCATGATAATATCCAGAATCAATACATCCGGCACATCCCGAGTTTGCTCCAGCAATTGCAGTACTTCTTCTCCATTGTATGCAATACCGGTTACTTCCATATCTTCCTGCTCAGATATATATTCGGCAAGCAAATTCGTAAATTCACGATTATCATCGGCCAGCAATACCTCAATTTTTTGCAAAACGGTATCCTCCTTTAAATTAAACATCGTTTCGTACATTTCCTTACACGTTTAATTTTCGACACAGCCAGTTAAATTCCTCCTGTCGAAAATTATTTTTCTTTATTTTTTTTTCTTGATCCTATATAATAAATAATTTATTTCATTATCCGATATATTATGTTTGCTTTCGACAAAAAAGAACCTCAGGGCTGTTTAGCCAGCCTTGAGGTTATTATCGTCTTCCTTTTTCATCATAACGCCAGCATCTTGTAACATCCATTCAATGAAGCAACCGTAACCCGATTTTGGATCATTCACGAATACATGAGTAACTGCACCGATCAATTTACCATTTTGTACAATGGGGCTGCCACTCATCCCTTGAACGATACCTCCGGTCTTATCCAGCAGTTTCGGGTCCGTAATTCGAAGTACCAGACCTTTTGTTGCTGGTTCAGTTTGATCTGCCACATGAACAATGTCAATGGAGAAGCGTTCAACTTGTTGACCGTCAACCACGGTAAGTATTTCGGCCGGTCCTTCCTTTACTTCATGAGAAAAAGCGACGGGAATACCTTTCGAATACAGACTGTGCTCAGGATTTCCGGACATTTTACCAAAGATACCAAAAGCCGTATTACGTTCAATATTGCCCAAAATTTTGCTTTCCTTGAGGAAATGAGCACGTTTTTCACCCGGATCACCGGTCTCACTTTTAGAAATGGACGTCACATTGGATTGAACGATCTGACCACTACCCACAACAATAGATGTTTGTGTGTTCATATCTGTAATGACATGGCCCAGTGCGCCATATACGCCCTGATCGGGAGCATAGAAGGTAAGTGTGCCAACACCGGCTGCAGAATCACGAATGTACAATCCAAGCCTCCACGCTTGATCCTCGGAGTCATACGCCGGAGTTAATCGTGTCTTCACCGTTTCCTTACCACGTTTTAACACAACATCAATACCTTTTTTACTTTTCCCTGCAAGTTCAACGGCTTCAGAGACACCTGCTACGCCATCCAGACGTTTACCATCCATATGCGTAATCAGATCTCCGAGCTTAATGCCCGCTGTTTCTCCGGGCGATACACGCTCATCCTGACCGGAACGGACCAAATGATGTCCAACCACCAGAATGCCTGCCGATTTAACTTTGACGCCAATCGTTTGACCCCCGGGTACAACACGCAAATCCGGTATCACATTCACATGGACTGTTTTGACCGGAATTTTACCCCACAACTTCAACGTTAATTTGGCATGTCCCGTCTGTTGAGGGTGAAGATGCAAAGGTTGTTGCCTGGTAACATGCATCGCTACCTGATCATCCAAACCAACGATATCAGGACGATCTACAACGGCACTTGAAACAGCAGGTACAGCGAGCCGGACATCCGCTTGCCTGCCAGCAAACACCTGCAATTCATCCGGCAGTGAAGCATAACTTTGCACAGGCTGAATGGCCTGGCTAATCACACAAAGAAAGAAGGCAAATAAAAGACCTAGCAATTTCTTCCTGAGGGGGGAATTCAATGGCTGTCACACTCCCTTTGCTTCTTTCGCTTGACGAAAGGTGGTCGCCAATTGCGTACCTTTAAGATAACCTCGCCCCCAGGCTTTTATTACTGTCAATCATTACGCCAGCCGTCCGTTTCACCCTTTTTTGGCTTCCGCCAAATTCAGCATTTCCTGTGCGTGATGCAGTGTTTTTTCTGTAATTTCCACGCCGCCCAGCATACGTGCCAATTCCTTCACTCTGCCTTCGTCTGACAGCGATTCCACCTGCGTCATTGTCCGTCCATCGTAGACATGTTTCTCAATGAGATACTGATGATCTGCCATACAAGCCACTTGTGGTAAGTGAGTTATTGAGAAAACCTGACAAGTCGAAGACAAACGGAACAATTTTTCCGCAATGGATTGAGCTGCTCTACCGCTAACTCCGGTATCAACTTCATCAAAAATCAACACAGGTATCAGGTCATGTCGCGCAAAGATACTCTTCATCGCCAGCATCATTCTCGACAACTCACCACCTGAAGCAATTTTGCCAAGTGGTCGTAATGGCTCGCCCGGGTTTGGTGAGATTAGGAATTCCGCATTGTCCGCACCATGACGATTCAGACGAATACGACGTCCATTCCATTCAATCCCCTTTGGATCTTCGAAAGGAGTAATTTGAACACGCAGTGTAGTCCGCTCCATTTGCAGATCCTTGAGTTCGCTTTCCACCTGTGCAGCAAGTTCCTCGGCGCATTGTTTGCGAACCTTGCTGAGCTCTTCAGCAGACTCCATCACAAGGTTAAGCATTTTGTCACGTTCAGCTCGCAATTTCTCCAGCCGTTCGTCCTTGTTCTCCAGTTGGTCGGTTTCATGGCTAATCTGATCATAATAACTCAGAATAAGTTCAACACTGTCCCCGTATTTCCGTCTGAGGCCAGAAATCAGATTCAGCCTTTGCTCCACTTCTTCCAGCCTTGCCGGATTAAATTCAATCTTCTCCCGGTAATCCCTTAACTGAAATGTCGCATCTTCCAATTGATAAAATGCAGATTGTAGCTGTTCTACGATTGGTTGCAGTCCTTTGCTATCATATCCAGAAATGTCTTCAATTCTTGAAAGAGCAATGCTCACAGCTTCAAGTCCGCGTTGACCGCTGAGCAGATCATATGCACCAGCAACACTGTCCATCATTTTCTCACTATGGGATAGTTTGACCCGTTCTTCCCCGAGTAATTCATCCTCGCCTTGTGTAAGGCTTGCTGCTGCGATCTCCTCAAGCTGAAAGCGATACATGTCCAAGAGTTGATATGCCCGCTGACTGGACTCCTGAAGGGCACGCAGTTCTTTTTCCGCCGTGATAAACTTGCTGTAGCGCTCCTGGTACTTCGCTTTGATCGGTCCGATGACTTCCGAGCCATAAGTATCGAGAAGCCCCAGATGGCTCTCAGCGCGTAGCAAACTCTGATGTTCATGTTGTCCATGAATATTGATCAGCTTCTCGCCTACTTCCCGTAGCATGGTCAGATTGACCAATTGCCCATTAATGCGGGACGTACTTTTCCCCTGCGTGTTCAGTTCACGTCGAATAACCAGATGCTCTTCAGGCTCACAATGGATACCCAGCTTCTCTAATGTCTGCCATACCGGATGACTCTGCTCCATCTCGAACAAGGCTTCCATCTCTGCCTTATCACAACCGTACCGGATCAAATCAGCTGAACTTCGTCCACCGGCAATTAAGCCAAGTGCATCTATAATAATCGACTTACCTGCACCCGTTTCCCCTGAAAGTACATGGAATCCCGGGTGGAATACAACATCCACTTCTTCCACCACAGCCAGATTACGAATCGATAACGTAACTAACATCTGCAAAAACACCTCCGGATGACTAACTCAGATATTATGTTTTTGAACCATTGATTCAAGAGGTTGTTCAAAAAGTCCGCTTTTGATTACGAAGGATGCCTGGTGGCATCATCAGCATCGAATATGGAATTCAGCCGAAATATAAGTGGGATGCTTACGAAGTATGTTTCCTTCGGAAACATTGCAGTTGCTCACGTAGTTTTCCCTACGCTCCGCTACTCCATTTCTAGCTTCATCCCATCTTCTCGGTACTGAAAACCGATCTTTTTGAACACGCACTTTAAGCAATGTAACCCATGATCCGCTCAATAACGGTCACACTGTTACCTTCAGTCCGGCAGATAATCAGAATGGTGTCATCTCCACAGATCGTGCCCATGACTTCATTCCACTCAATATTATCAAGCAAAGCTGCAATGGAGTTGGCTGTTCCGGGCAAACATTTCATCACAACCAGATTGTTTGCGTGATCAATGTGCAAGAAGTTGTCAACAAGTGCACGCTTCAACTTTTGAATCGGATTATATCGTTGATCTGTTGGTAAAGAGTACTTGTATCTTCCGTCATCCATCGGAATCTTGATTAACAGAAGTTCTTTGATATCCCGGGATACAGTCGCTTGAGTCACCTGAAAACCTGATTTGCGCAGTGCTTCAACCAGATCATCCTGGGTCTCAATTTCATTTTGACTAATGATTTCACGAATCTTGATGTGCCTTTGTCCTTTCATATATGCCTCCAGTTAGATGTATTGCAATAAAGCAGCATTTGTAATTCGCCGCAGACTTTGCCCTGCAATGTTCATTCTTTTATATTAGTCCAGATCATCTCCATCATACACATCTTCCTGATAGTCCATGAGCCTGATTAACTTAATATCGGAATCCTCCACGTCAACATACAGCAATCCTTCACAGCCAGGATATAACAACAAATAATTGAGGAAGCGATCCCTTAGCGCAGGGCCGGTCATATCGATTGGCTGTCTGCGACGAGACGTTTTCACGAGGTATCTGAGATCCTCACGTTCTGCAACATAATCAATGAATAATCTGCTGTAATAAACGGATTCATTGGCCTCAAAAGCCAGAGGGACTTTCATTTTGCCACCGATAACTTCGTAGCCCTGTGCTTCAAGCAAATCCAAGGCCGGGGAATCTTGAATCTTCACGTTCAGTTGCATTCCAGACAAGCTTACCGGCGTCGGTCGGTTCACCCAATTACGCAAGCCAAAGAACAGCCACAAGATCAAACAGACAGCAAGTACACCTATAAAGATTGTGTCATATTGACCATCCATTATCGCTCACCTCGAAGACATATTCGAGGTTCAGTAATGATTTCCCTTTACGTCAATCACCTTTCCAGCGAAAAGAAACCCATCTTATGATGAGTTTCCCGTAAATGTATGAGCTGCTTCCTTTGCAACTTGCTCCGCAAGTGCGTCAAGTGAAGCTGGATCGATCTCTGGTTGTGTTGCCTCTGGTGCTTCCAGACGCCAATGTGCGAGAAATTCTATATTACCTTCTCCACCCGTTATCGGTGAAAAAGTTAAACTCTGCAGATGTAAACCAAGTTGACTGGAAAAATGAAGCATTGTCTGCAATACATCCTTGTGTACCTTCGTATCACGTACTACACCGGACTTGCCTACTTTTTCACGCCCTGCCTCAAATTGAGGTTTAATCAATGCAACGATATCTGCAGGTTGTTTCAAAAGAGCCAGAAGTGGCGGCAATATGATTCGCAGTGAAATGAACGACACATCAATGCTCGCAAAGTTCGGCACGGGTCCCGTCAGATCTTCAGGAGTCACATAGCGGAAATTAGTTCGTTCCATAACGGTAACCCGCTCATCATTACGCAAAGACCAGTCGAGCTGATTATAACCCACATCAATAGCGTAGACGTGAGATGCGCCATGCTGAAGTGCACAGTCCGTAAATCCGCCGGTGGATGAACCAATGTCGAGCATGACAAGTCCGTTCATATCAAGGCCGAAATGACGGATCGCTTTTTCGAGCTTCAATCCGCCTCTACCGACATAGGGATGTACCGAGCCTTTAACTTTCAGCTCGGCTTCCCTTGGAATTTTCATGCCCGCCTTTTCGATCGGCTCATTATTGGCATATACCAGTCCAGCCATGATTGCAGCTTTTGCCTTCTCACGACTTTCATAATAGCCCTGCTCAACCAGCAGAACATCAATTCGTTCTTTCGGGAGTGACATGTCTGTCTCCTATCATGTAAATTTACGAAGGAAAACGTGTTTTGGGTATGCCGTAAGATGATTGAACAGCCATCTTGCGCAGTTCAGCACATACATTTTCAACGGTAAGACCCACTTCCTCACGTTGTTCCTTAATACTGCCATGCTCGATGAAGCGATCCGGAATCCCCATCAATTGTACATGAACATCATGTAGTCCCTGTTCTGCATAAAACTCCAGAACTGCACTACCCATGCTGCCTGCCTGGGATGTTTCTTCAAGTACAATCAATTTGGTGCCTCGAACAGCTAAATCACGCAACATTTGCTCGTCAAGAGGTTTCAGGAAGCGAGCGTTGATTACGCCTGCTGTGATCCCTTCCCGCTTCACCATCTCTGCTGCTTCTTCTGCAAGCTGCACCATCGAACCTGAAGCGATGACAGCATATCCCTCGGATGGACGCAGTTGCTCCCATGATCCGATTGGAATCGGAACAAGTACATCATCCAAAGGTACACCGACCACATTGTTTCGTGGATAACGGTAAGCAATTGGACCTTCATTATAATCAAGCGCCGTTTTCATCATATGACGCAATTCATTTTCGTCTTTTGGCATCATCAGAACGATATTTGGAATATGGCGCATAAATGCCACATCGTATACCCCTTGATGTGTTTCCCCATCCGGACCAACAAACCCGGCACGGTCAATGGCAAACATCACGTTGGCGTTATGACGGCAAATATCATGTACAATCTGATCATAAGCACGTTGCATAAACGTAGAATACACGGCAAAGACCGGCTTCAAACCTTCCATAGCCAGTGCAGCACACATGGTCGCCGCGTGCTGTTCTGCAATACCTACGTCAATCATGCGATCGGGAAATTCCTTACTGAACGGAATAAGACCTGATCCTGTAGGCATTGCTGGCGTTACAGCTACGACCCGCTTATCCTGCTTCGCAAGATCAATTAACGTTTGACCAAACACTTCCGTGTACATCGGTTTTCCGACTGCCTTCAGCACTTGCCCAGATTCAATTTTGTACGGAGAAATCCCGTGCCACTTGTGCGAATCGGCTTCTGCTGGCTGATAACCTTTGCCTTTGGTCGTGAGCACGTGAACGAGCACAGGGCCATCAACGTTATCTGCCTGTTTGAAGGTTTCGATCAATTTGGGAATATCATGCCCATCAATCGGTCCCAAATACGTGAAGCCCAGTTCTTCGAAAAGAACACCTGGTACCATCATATATTTGACACTATCTTTGATCCAGCTTGCCGATTTGGCCAAACGGTCCCCAATAGCAGGAATTTTTTTAAGCATGCCCTCGACATCATCTTTTGCTTTCAGATAATGACGATCCGAACGAATCTTGCTCAAATATTTATGCATGGCCCCAACGTTTGGAGCAATGGACATTTCATTATCATTCAGAATAACCATCAGTTTTCTCTGCTCATGACCGATATGATTGAGGGCTTCAAAAGCCATACCACCTGTAAGCGCTCCATCACCAATCATCGCGATAACTTGGTTGTCTTCACCCTTCAGATCACGTGCAAGGGCCATCCCCATCGCAGCAGACAATGAAGTACTGCTGTGTCCAGCTTCCCATACGTCATGTTCACTTTCGTTGCGTTTGACAAACCCGCACAGACCGTTATGTTGACGCAATGTATCAAAGCGATCCATACGCCCTGTCAGGACTTTATGCACATAAGCCTGATGCCCTACATCAAAAATCATTTTGTCTGCTGGACTGTTGTAGCAGTAATGCAGGGCTACCGTGAGCTCAACCACGCCTAAGTTGGGTGCGAGATGCCCACCTGTAACAGACAGTTTCTCAATCAGAAACTGCCGGATCTCTGCCGACAAAAGGGCAAGATCATCCTGAGACATCGACTTTAGATCACTGGGTTGTTTAATTTGTGGAAGCAGCACGAGAATCTCCCCGCTTTCCTAGATTGTTTAGTTATTGTTGTAAATCGATATATACATTATGAATCAAATGACATTAAATCATTATAACATAAAAGAACAAGAATCATAATTTACTGCACTATACTCCCGATAACGAGCATTCTCGCCAGCAAGTTATTTAAAATTCTTCTCCATATGTATTCGCGCATCCACTCGGGACAGACTTTTTCCATCCACTCGGAAAAAGGACATTACATTCATTACACGGTTATACAGGTTTTGAAACAGACCGCTCCGTCAGAATCTAATGGTCTCGACTCATCAGATAATCTGCAATTTCCAACAATCTGGATGCATCAGGTAACTCGGCTCTTTCAAGTGCGTCTTTTGCAGATTGGGTAAGGGATTTCACTTCATCTACAGAAGCCTCCATGCCAATAAAATAAGGATATGTTACCTTCTGCTGATTCACATCGCTCTGTGTTTTCTTGCCCATCTTCTGCTCGTCACCCGTCAGGTCGAGAATATCATCCTGAATCTGGAACGCCAGCCCCAGATCACGTCCAAACACACGTAAGGCTTCCAATTGTCCTTCCGTTGCTCCACCAATTCGTGCTCCAGCAATGAGTGAGAAAACAATTAGGTCACCTGTTTTGTGCAAATGGATATATTGGAGCTGTGAAAGATCGGTCATGCCTTGCTCGCCTTCCATATCCGCAACTTGGCCGCCGACCATACCTCTTGCTCCAGCAAGTTCGGACATGTCCTCTACGATGGACAGCAACGCATCTGCCGCTACACCGCTACGGCGTCCAGCTTGAACAATGCTATAAAAAGCATGGGTTAACAGCGCATCGCCTGCCAATATGGCTGTTGCCTCACCATATACCTTATGATTCGTTAATTTTCCCCTGCGGTAATCATCATTATCCATAGCAGGCAGGTCGTCGTGGATCAGTGAATACGTATGAACCATCTCCACGGCGCAGGCTACCGGCATTGCAGCTGTACGCTGTGCACCGAAGGCTTCCGCCGCAGCAACGACCAGAAGAGGACGAAGGCGTTTGCCTCCGGCCATGAGTGAGTACTGCATCGCATCCGTCAACGATTGGGGTACATCCCAGTGATCGGGAAGCGTGTGTTTCAACGCTTCTGTCACCGCAGCTGTGACCTCTTCGAGGTACACTTGAAACGAAGGACGATTACTCATGGACTTCACCGCTCTCATCGTCAGCAGTTCCGAAAGGCTTCTTGCGAAGCTCTCCATCTTCTTCTACGATCATCTCGATCTTGCGTTCCACTTGTTCCAGCTTAAGACCGCACAGTTGCGAAAGTTTCATCCCGCGTTGAAACAGATCGATGGCCTGTTCCAACGGAACATCACCATGTTCCAGCTGACCTACGATGTCTTCCAATGCCGCCATTGCCTCTTCAAAATTCAATTCCGGTTCATTCGCCATGGGTATTGTCGTCCTCCTTCATTCCCCAAACCTGACAGTCCAGCTGTCCGTCTGTTAATTTAATCTTAATTGAATCTCCAGGCTGTACATCTTTCGTTGACTTGATCAATCGCTGTTCCTGCTCGTCATAGACAAGACTGTATCCCCGTGACATGACTTTGAGCGGGCTAAGCGCATCCAGATGCCGCACAGATGATTTCCACTGTTGCTGCTTCGATCTGGCTATAGACCTGATCGCAAGTTCCAGTTGTCTGCGTGCTGCCGCATTCTCACGGCGTGCTGCATTGACCTGCTCACGAGGATTGAATCGTTGCAGTGCTGCCCGCAGACGCTCCTGCTTCTCTCCTGTCCATTTCATACGTGTATCCACTGTTCTCAAAAGCCGTTGATGCATCATATCAAGTCGTTCGGTGTGCTGCATCAAGGTACGTCTTGGATGCACCAGCACTGGCGAACGCTGTAATCTTGCGAGCCGTTCACGATTATGTACAGCACGCTGACGCAAGCTATGCTGTAATTGACGCTGACGTTGTCCAATCTGATCAAGCAACTCAGCTCGATTAGGTACAGCTAATTCAGCAGCTGCTGTAGGTGTAGCCGCACGCAAATCGGCTGCAAAATCAGCAATAGTGAAGTCCGTTTCGTGCCCAACCGCAGAAATGACAGGAATATCCGAAGCAACTATTGCTCTTGCCACAATCTCCTCATTAAAGGCCCACAACTCCTCCAGTGAACCGCCTCCACGTCCAACGATAAGTACATCGGCTTCTCCCATCCGGTTCAGGTTGCCAATCGCTTTGACAATGGAAGGTGCTGCACCCTTGCCTTGAACCAGAACAGGATATAAAACAACTTTGGCAGAAGGGTACCTGCGCTGGAGTGTGATCATGATGTCTCGCACCGCCGCTCCCGTCGGTGAAGTTACAACCCCGATGGTCTGTGGATAACGAGGGATCTGTCTTTTTCGAGAAGGTGAAAATAACCCTTCATCCTCAAGCTTTTTCTTCAGCTGTTCGTAAGCCAGATACAGACTTCCAATTCCGTCCGGCTGCATATGGGTAGCATAGAATTGATACTGCCCATCCCGTTCATACACCGAGACATTACCACGGGCAATAACCCTTGCACCCTCCTTCGGTACAAAGGGTAATCGCTGGTTATGGGACGCAAACATAATTGACTTGATCCGGCTGTCCTTGTCCTTCAATGTAAAATACATATGGCCGCTGGAGTGATGTGTGAAATTCGAAATCTCCCCGCGCAGCCAGACGTCCGACAGGACCTGATCCGATTCCAGTTTCATCCGGATGTATCGGTTCAGGTCTTTGATGGAGTAGATCTTTTGATCTGCCACAGACAAAACCCTAGGCCAATCCGTGAGCGCGCTTGGCAGCGATCAATGTATTTTGCATCAGCATTGTGATTGTCATCGGACCAACACCGCCAGGAACGGGTGTAATTGGACCAGAAACTTCTTTCACACTCTCGAAATCAACGTCTCCTGCCAGTTTGCCATTATCCAAACGGTTCATGCCGACATCGATAACAACAGCACCTGGTTTCACAAAATCAGCATCCACAAAATTAGCACGGCCGATGGCTACAACTAAAATGTCCGCCTGACGTGTAATTTCTTTCATGTTGGCTGTACGGGAATGACACATGGTTACCGTCGCATTCTCACGTTGGAGCAACAGCGATACCGGTTTGCCAACGATGTTGCTTCTTCCGATAACCACTGCATGTTTACCGGACATTTCCAGTCCAGTACGTTTGATCAGTTCAATTACACCCGCTGGGGTACATGGAAGCAGACTATCGTCTCCAATTACGAGATTACCAACATTGACTGGATGGAATCCGTCTACGTCTTTATCCACGGCAATCGCATCAATAACCGCTTTCTCTTCGATGTGTTTAGGTAGTGGAAGTTGAACCAAAATTCCGTTAATGGATTGTTGATTGTTCAGCTTGTCCACCAGCGCAAGCAGATCTTCTTGGGACGTATCTGCATCCAAGCGATGCACTTCGGAGTAGAAACCGAGGTCGTGACATGCTTTTTCTTTATTACGCACATATACTTGGGATGCCGGATCTTCCCCGACGAGCACAACAGCCAGACCAGGTACTACCCCCTGTTCGCTAAGCTGTTTTACTTCTGTTGTCATGCTTGCGCGGATCTCTTGGGATACTTCTTTACCGTTAATAATAGATGCTGTCATTGTACTCTCTCTCCCTTATGTGAATATAAATTTAGAGGTTGTTCAAAAAGCCCGCTTTTGATTACGAAGGATACTGAAAACCGGTCTTTTTGAACACACACTATAATTAATCATAACTTAAGATAATTTTGCTTTAATCGCGTCAACTTCCTGAATCATGCGTCCAAGTACACCATTGACGAACTTGCCAGATTCTTCTGTACCAAAATATTTGGACAGTTCAATCGCTTCATTGACCGATACCTTTGCCGGAATGTCATCACGAAACACCATTTCATACGTTGACAGTCGTAGAATCTGGCGATCTACACGTGATAGACGGCTGATCTGCCAACCTTTCAAATAATCCACAAGCAGCCCGTCAATGGCTTCCTTATTGTTCCAAGCTCCTTGTACGATCTCAGTAACATAAGTACGCATTACATCTGCATCACGGATAACCACTTCGGTTTCATTATCTTCAGCAGCTTCATTGATCAACATGTTCACAGCTTCTGCTGCACCTACCTCATTCATTTCCATCTGATACAGACTTTGTACTGCAATTTCCCTTGCCAAACGTCTTTTCATGTCCTGCCTCCTGCAGCGCTCCGTCTGGAGCGTCATCATGCTTATTTTATAATCCATGCAACCATCTCATCAAATCCTGTATTGGATTGATCGATGACTTCCACGGTATTGTTATTGTTATCCCTTTTCACAAAAAAACCTGCAATACGTATCCTCCAAAAAACGGGCAACCTAAACTACAGCTCTATTTTCGGAAGAAACATATTGCAGGGTTCAGGTAGGTCACTTAAACGGACGCCAGCGATCGCCCAGCCATTGCCCCCACTCCCTCCAGGGAATGGACGAACCCAGCTTCGAATCGCTTCGTCTGCCTAACGTATAACCGATGAACACCAAGAGTGCAAAGAACAACATATCCCAAAAACCGATCCATACATAAAGAAATCCAAAAAAGATGCCGCCGATAATTCCGGTAATTCGGCCTCTGTGACTATCCCAAATCTCTTTCCACAGCATCAGTGAAACTCACCTCATTCCACTCGACTCTTGTAGTTAGGCGACTGGGTTACATTAGCGATATACACCGTGACAAAAGAAACCGGGATGCCCGTAATCTCTTGCACATGATCATGTATCGCCTTTTGCAGATCAGAAGTCAGCGCAGGAATAGGTGTCTCACCATCCACTACTGCACGGATCATAATCTCCAGTCCTGACTCAACCACACGTATGCGTGCCTTGACATCACGTACTCCCCGGAAACGGGAAGTTGCCTTCAAACAGAGATTCTCAATCGTCTCCATCGAAATCTGTACATCACCAAACTCAGTACGTTGATCTACAGACGGCAACGATGCACGCTCACGCCGAACCGAGATGTAGAAAAATCGCAAACTCAGGATAAACAAAATCGCTGCTGCAATAACCGACGCAACAATAACGTTCTGTTCCTGCTGGTAATTCAATTCGTAAGGCAGCACACCGCTAATCAGAAGAATGACGGCTGCCGATATTGCTCCAACGCTTATGCTGTATATAAACAACAGAAGCCGATCCAGTATTTTAGCCACGAACTGCACAGCCTCCCTTGCTCACTAACATGACTTAACCTGTTCACTAGCAAAAAATCAGATCCTCATCTAGCTTTCGCTATAATGAAGACCTGTCCAAGACGGGATAACCCCCGGCAGATGATGCCGGGGGAATCTGTCTTCTTTTATTTTACGCGCTGACTGTTCAGGTCGATCTCTTCCACTTTCTCGGTGCTCTTGAACTGAACGTCATGAATGTGCACATTCACTTCATTCACATTCAATCCTGTCATGTTCTCGATGGAACGTTTCACGTTCTGTTGAATCTCCGTAGCTACTTGTGGCAGACGGTATCCGTACTCGATAATTACGGAAACATCAACTGCAGCTTCACGTTGGCCCACTTCAACTTTAACGCCCTTGGAAAGGTTTTTGCGACCAAGCAATTCAGCAAATCCGCCAGCGAATCCGCCACTCATGCCTGCAACACCTTTCACTTCAAGGGTCGCCAATCCAGCAATCACTTCAATAACTTCAGGTGCGATCTGGATTTCACCGATATCCGTTCGTTCAAATTCAGTCGGTAGTGTACTCATAACTGTTCAACACACCTTTCGCGAGATAAGTTTGCGGCCATCCGTCAGGGCGCTGGACTCAGGTTAATCAACCTTCAGAACCCTTCCGGTCCGGCTTTACCGGAACTCCTGCAAACATCCGCGAGGTGCGGGCTTATCCTTTGCAGGAGACATGCGCTCTTATTATTCATACTATATCATTTGGGCTACATTATGACAAACAAGCCCAATATACCTTTTAAATCTCGTTTTCCTCAAGAAATTTGATATCAAAGTCACCACGAATGAACGTTGGGTGCTCCAGCAATTTCTGATGGAAAGGAATAGTTGTAGATATGCCTTCAATCGCAAATTCCCCAAGCGCACGTTTCATCTTGGCAATCGCCTCTTCACGATTCGCTCCCCACACGATCAATTTTGCGATCATGGAGTCATAGAAAGGTGAAATGGTATAACCCGGATAAGCAGCACTATCTACACGAACGCCAGGTCCTCCCGGTGCAAGGTAGAATCCGATTTTGCCTGGTGAGGGCATAAAGTTACGGTCCGGATCTTCTGCATTGATACGACATTCAATGGACCAGCCATTGATAACCACGTCTTCCTGACGGAATGAGAGTGGGTTGCCTTCAGCTACCGAGATCATCTCACGGATCAGATCCACGCCAGTAACCATCTCAGTTACCGGGTGCTCTACCTGAATACGCGTATTCATCTCCATGAAATAGAACTCGCCATTCGGGCTGAGCAGGAACTCCAATGTACCCGCTCCCGAGTAATCCACAGCAAGGGCAGCCCGTACCGCAGCTTCACCCATCAGTGTGCGCACATCTTCGGAGAGAATCGGACACGGAGCTTCTTCTACCAATTTCTGGCGACGACGCTGAACCGAGCAATCACGCTCTCCCAAATGTGCAGCATTTCCGTGTTTATCAGCAATGATCTGAATTTCCACGTGTTTCATACCTGTCAGGAATTTCTCCAGATATACACCTGCATTGCCAAATGCCTTTTGTGCTTCCTGCTGAG
Source organism: Paenibacillus sp. BGI2013 (assembly GCF_002843485.1). Lineage (NCBI taxonomy): Bacteria > Bacillati > Bacillota > Bacilli > Caryophanales > Paenibacillaceae > Paenibacillus > Paenibacillus sp. BGI2013. The sequence goes on along the minus strand of NZ_PJFA01000003.1, from coordinate 241,781 downwards.
CAGCGGTAATCTGCTTAATCAGCGTTTCTTCATCTTCGGCAATACGAATTCCCTTACCTCCGCCACCAGCAGTAGCTTTGATAATGATAGGATATCCGATATCTCTAGCAATCATGATGGCTTCATCCATATTTTCAACAAGGCCGTCTGATCCAGGAATAACAGGTACTCCTGCATCTTTCATCGTCTGTTTGGCAACAGCCTTGTCACCCATTTTGGTGATGGCTTCAGGAGAAGGTCCAATAAACGTAATATTGCAAGACTCACAAATTTCCGCAAAATCAGCATTCTCAGCCAAAAAACCGTATCCAGGGTGGATTGCATCACATTCCGTCAGCGTAGCTACACTCATCAGGTTTGTGAAGTTGAGGTAACTGTCCTTAGACAGTGTCGGTCCGATACAATAAGCCTCATCTGCAAGACGAACATGCAGAGAATCCTTGTCCGCTTCCGAATAGACGGCTACCGTTGAGATGCCGATTTCACGGCAGGCACGAATAATACGTACCGCAATCTCTCCACGGTTCGCAATCAGTATTTTTTGAAATTTCATTTCGTTTTGTCCTCCTTCGAAGCTCATGCGGTTAGCTGTTTACCAGCTATAACGGTTATTCCGGTTTCACCAGGAAAAGGGGCTGCCCATACTCGACCAGCTGTCCGTTCTCAACCAGCACTTCAACGATTTCTCCCTTGATGTCCGCATCAAGCTCGTTCATCAGCTTCATAGCTTCGATGATACATACCGTTGTTTTCTCAACAACTTTATCACCAGCGCTCACAAAAGGACCCGCTTCCGGCGAGGAAGCTCTGTAAAAAGTACCTACCATCGGAGATACAATTTTATGTAAATGACTTGTAGTATCGACCTGCGGTGCAGCTTCACTTACCACTGCTGCCGGCTGTACTTGCGGAGCAGCAATCATTTGCGGTTGCACAGCAGCTGCTTGAACATACTCCGTTTTGCCCGGTTTGCGGATTGATAACCGTGATCCTTCATTTTCAATTTCCAACTCTTGAACGGAACTTTCATCTACCAGTTTAATCAGTTCTTTGATTTCACTCAATTTAAACATTTCCATTATTCACTCCTTCGGCATCATGCCAGTCTCACTAGGACGGTCATATGGCTTTATGTATTATATCATAATCATTAAAAATGGAAAGAGCCCGAGAGTACAACCAGCTCCCGGGACTGCATTTCCATGATTTGGATTACTGTTCTGTGACGTATTGCACGCTGATTTTGTTCTGTGAAACCGCCAATTCTTTCATGACCAGATCCACAATGGATACCGCCTGTTTTACATCCAGTTTGTCACTGAGGACCACAACTTTATACTTGTCGGCATCTTCTTGAACGATCGCATTAGCGTACTGTTGAGAGAGCGTCTCCTCAATGCCAGTGATTTTAGCTTCTTTTTCTTCCAGTGTACGGAGTTGCTCCGTTGCTTTGGCATTCTCCTCTGGCGTTTTGCTCAGATCACCTGCCACGGTCATCAGTTCCTCATACTTACGATTGTTGCTTTCCTCACGTTGCCACTGGTAGTTCTGGAACTGGCTGCTCGCAGATGCTGTCGTATTCTGCTCTTCCATTTCCTTGAGGACTTCCTCATCTGTCTTGGTTGCAGTGCCGCCTGCCTGACCGTCTGTCTCCGGTGTAGTTGTTGCGCCTTTGTCGGTCTCTTTGGTTTCATTGCCTGTCTCACCCTTATTCTCGCCTGGTTCGACAGCAGGGGTTTTCTCTGTATTTCCAGCTTCTTTACCTTCCGTAGCCGCCGGTTCTTCCACAGCGCCAGCCGCACTTGGATCACTTTCAACTTCGCCGCTATTCACCACTTCATTTACAACCAAACCTTCTGTAGGATCAAGAATGCCTGCCGTCTCCTTTGCTTCCCCCTGTTTGATTCCATCCACTTGCTGACTGTCAGCCACCGGCGCGTTGACTGGACCGGAATCCTCAGTGAACAGATAATACGCGGACAAAATGACCATCAGACTCAGCATGGAAACGAGCCATACCGTTTGACGTTTGTTATTCATTAGAACTTCCTCCTCAAATTGGCTTCAATCTTATGAGAATTGAATCTTGTGATTCAACACATCAGATTAGTCTTGTTTGCGCGGTACAACCGAGATCCGGTAGGCTGCCACATTCAGTCCTTTTTCCACAGCATCGGTTATCAGGTCCTTCACAACCTTGTTCTCTGCACCCCTCGCAACCACAAGCACCCCACGGATCTGCGGTTTGAGCTTTTTGGTCACTATAGGTGTCTGATCCCCTGCTATTTCGTAAGTAATAATCTCGCCATCACGGGTATATTGCGTCATATGCCGTTTGCCCCCGCTAGCATCGGTTTCTTCGGTAAGTTGCTGAGAATCCTTCACGTTCCGCTGAACGACCAATTCTTCTGTGGAATCCACGGTAACCATAACATCAACCGTTCCCACACCAACAATGTTTTCCAGCACACCTTTGATTTTGTCTTCAAATGCAATTTCGATCGCCTGAAAAGGATTCTGTTCCGACGGATCACTCTGTATGGATGCCATGGATGTTGCCGGGTCCGGTGGTTCCCGACCGATATTTTCGGAATCAATTTTTTTGACATTGACGAAGGAATTGAACAGCATGATTCCCACCCCGATCAAACCCAGGATAATCAGCCAGCGGAAGGTTTGAGTTCGCCTTGCCCCACCCTCTCCGCCACCCATCCAGGTTTCCATCTTTTTGAACCATTGTTTCATCGGACACCCTCCTTCTCAGAGCACTTCAGCACTTTTTGGTTCTGTCACTTGAACGTTGTTTGCATCAACATCCCACTTTTCAGTCAACAATGTAATAATCTGCACCGCATGTTCGGACCTTGTGGATGTCTCACCTTGCTGCTTCGTCTCATCTGCTTGATCACGTATAACAGGCTCCGAAGACGCTTCATTTCCATCACGTTGCCCTTTACTCACATCAATCTGAACATCAGGCACTTCTATCTGACCGATCTGGATGGGCTGCTGTATTTGATGTGATTTATCCTTCTCGACTTCTGTGTCTGTTCCAAATATGGGTTGTGTATTAGCAGCGACTTCTTGCTGCCCTGCCTTCACTTCTCCTTCTGCACCCTCTCCGGCCATCTCGACCAACACACGCTGGATCACAGGCAGTTCGACTGATGAGGCAGCTTCCATCTCGGTTTCATATTTACTCATGGTCAGCTGTACCTCTACGGACCGCACCTTGGCTCCTGTTGTTTCTTCAATCTGACCTTTCATGACATTAGCCAGTTCTTTGGCTGTCCATTGTAAGGATTGTTCCTGTTCATTGGATTGCAGCCGTTTGCCCTGAGCTAATATCTGTTCGAGTGTCGCTTTCCCATTCGATGGAGCATCCATTGCAGACATTGCCCGTTTCAGTTCGCCAACCGGATCACTTTTAAGCAGCTTGGTTATGGGTGATAAAAGGGTCAGCAGGATGAGAAGGCTCAGCACAAGCTTGACATAACGTTCCATGGATCGATTGGGCAACAACATATCCACAAAAGTCGCCAGCAGAACGATCATAATCAATTCCTGGAGCCAGTTGCTCAGCCACCCCATCCTTTCCACCCCCTTTCTTGCCAACATACATTCAGCGCATCATGACAGTCAGATTGCCCGCGGTCAGCAGGATGGTAATGGCCAGGAAAAACATCAGTCCGACGGCTGCGAGCGCCGCAAATACGTAGATCATGCTCTTGCCGATGGCCTGGAGGCATCCTACAATCGGGGTGTCTCCTAGTGGTTGCATGATGGCACCAGTTACGTTGTATATCAAGGCAAGAGCCAGGATCTTGAGTGCCGGAAAGGCACATAGAAACAAAATGATGATCACTCCGGTGAGTCCAATTGCATTTTTGACAAGTAAAGAAGCTGTAATTACCGTATCCGTCGCATCCGCAAATGTTCTGCCCACGACAGGGACAAAGTTGCCTGCGATGTATTTGGCGGCCTTCAGGCTAACTCCATCCGCTACGGAGCCCGATGCTCCCTGCACCGAGATTACACCCAAAAACATCGTCAGCAGGATACCCAGCAGTGCTACACTAATATTGCGCAGGAGGTCTGCCAGCTGTGTCAGCTTGTACTTGTCAGACAATGAACTGACGAGATGCAGAACAGCTGAGAAGAAGAGTAACGGGAATACCAGCAAGTGAATCAACGTACTCACCAGATGAATCATGAAAATGATGAGTGGATGTGTCACCGAGACGGTGATGACATTACCCATGGACGCAAGCAGTGTGAATAACAAGGGAACCATGGCCATCATGAAGTTGATCATGCCGGTTATGGCATCCTTGGCGTATCCAATCGCTACACTGAAGCTGTTGATCGCAATGATGATGATGACCATATAACAGATGGAATAGGCGATTTTGCTAATATTATTTTTCTCAAATGCGGTCTGAAGTGTCTCCAGAATCATGCTGAGTACACTTAACATCACAATCGTGACCAGAAGTTTGCCATTATATAAAATTTCATGCAGCATGAAGGTTCCGATCGCTACAAACACCGATTTCAGGCTGAACCCTTCATTGCCGGGGATTAACATATCCATGAAGGAAGGGGTCTTCCCATCCGGGAAGAAACCACCGTATTGTTGCATCAGTTGATCCCAGTATTTCTCCACCTGATCCTTGGGAAGCTGATCGGCCTGCTGCTCCATCCACTCACCGGAAGGCGAGGTTGCAGTAACCTGTCCCAGGATACCAAACAGAAAACAGAACATCAGCACAACCGTAAGGCGCCACTGCGGCTTAAGATGCATTGATTTCATATGAAGTCCGCACGCCCTTTCTACACCGGCATCAGCTTCATGACGGTTTCGATAATAATGCTGATGATCGGTATAGCAAGTACAAGGATCAGTACCTTACCAGCCAGTTCGATCTTGGACGCAATGCTCTCCTGACCTGCATCCCTGACAATCTGTGCGCCAAATTCAGCGATGTACGCTATGCCAATAATTTTCAGCACCGTTTTCAGATAAATACTTTCCATGCCTGAATTCTCGGCAAGCCGCTTCAACACTTCGATAACTGCACCGATCTTGCCAATCAACAACATGAAGATCACAATGCCCGTTGCAGCAGCAATCAGAAAGGCAAACATCGGTTTCTGTTCCTTAATGACCAGAATGAGCACTGTTGCGATGAGCGCCAAACCTACAACTTGGATAATTTCCACAGGTCACCACCATCCGGCTTCATGACCGTTTTTCATTGAAAAAGAAATATCGATTTGATCTCTTGTAGCAGGCTGTCCAGCATACGGACCACCATGAACAATACAACGACAAATCCGATTACGGTCACCCAGTGAGCCATATCTTCCTTTCCCATTTGTTTCAGTACCGTGTGAATCATGGCGATGATGATTCCGATACCCGCAATTTGAAAGATTGCGTTCACTTCTAGATTCATGACCTTGGCACCTCACTATCCCGGCTATTTCAGAAGATCAGAATGACGATTAACGCTCCGACAAGCATCCCGAGGCTTCGGCTCATTCGTTCATATTTCATTTGATCGGCCTGGGCGCGGGATTCCTCATGCATTAGTTGTTGAATGGCTAACGATATATGTTTGGTCTGATCCTGACGGTCACTTGTGCCAAGGCTGAAGCTTAATTGCAGCATCACTTCCTTCTCGTCAGCCTTCATGGCCGATCTTCCCCACGCCAGATCCACGCCTGACTGCAGACTTTCCCGGGCAGTGAGTCCATGAGGAGGTTCCATCTGTGTAGCTGCATGAAGAAACAGCGTTTTTACAGGTTCTTTGGTCTGTGCTCCCATCTTTCCCATGGCATCGGGAAGTGGAGTGAGCCCATAGTTAATCTCCGTCATTAGTCGCTGGAGGGCTGCAATGAGTTCTCGCAACTGTCTCGGTCTTAATGCATACTGTCTGGCCTTGTAAAATCCGGCGAGGGTGCTGGCTAACAGAATAATTACCGCACCAAACATGTTAACCAAAGGCTTCACCTCCTGCCCCGGTCTGCTGCAACCCACGCATTTTGCCATCAGCCAGCCGAAAGGTCATGCCCCGGCTCGTCCGTTGCAGCTGGACATAACGTTGAAACATCTGCTCCGTAATCAAGGTTCTGAGGGCGGGTCTGGCCGACAGCTCCGATAGGTCACGGCCATGCGCAGTCGCAATCACTGAGACTCCTGCATGCAGGGCTTCCATCACCGCCTCGGCATCCTCCGGACGACCGATCTCGTCCACAATCAGGACATCGGGCGACATGGAGCGAAGCATCATCATCATGCCCTCAGCCTTCGGACAACCGTCCATCACATCTGTTCGGGGACCTACGTCGAAGCCAGGTACTCCTTTGTAGCTACCAGCGATTTCGGACCTTTCATCCACAATGCCCACTTTCAGACGAGGACGTATTCCCTGAACCAGTTCAGTTCCCCCTGTAAGCTTTGTACCACTGCTAATTTGTCTCGCCAGATCTCGCAGCAACGTCGTTTTCCCTTGTTGTGGTGGTGATAGGATCAACGTGTGCAGGACCTGTCCGCTCTTCATATCGAGAAGATAAGGAAGGATACGATCAGCCACTCCATGTACCTCACGGGCTACGCGAACGTTAAACCCGTTGATGTCACGCAGGTATTCGACACGCCCACCGCTTAGTACCGTTCGTCCAGCAAGCCCAATTCGATGTCCCCCAGGTATGGTGATGAACCCTTTGCGCAGTTCCTCTTCCAATGTATAAAGTGAATGGTTACTGATCAGGTCCAGCAACCTGTGCGTCACTTCTTTCTGAGGAACATACGCTTCTTCAGGATTCCCGGTCGGACAACCTTGAGGTGTCAGGAAGTGGTATGTGTTGCCTGCATTAATCTCCAGGGGTCTGCCTTCTCGAATACGTACTTCCTCCACTTGTTCCAATAGAGCGGGTGGCATTCTTCCGAGAATGGTTCGGATCGGTTCCGGAAAAAGTTCCCTCCAGTTCACCTTCATGAGTAGGCTCCTCCAACCTTGAGATCATTTGGTTCACACTTCTGGCGCTTGTTCATATCTCAAGTTTATGCCTGTACATTTAATTTATGACGCTGAAATCTATCAATTCTTTAGAATACGGTTGAGAGTTGAAACCATAGATGCACCTTCTGTTCTAGGCACCCGTCTAGATGTGCATGCATATAGTAATTGCAGATAGGTAAGTTCCATTCCGGTTCAAAACAGAACTACCGATCCCCAGATACAGAAAGGAGTTGTGGGGAGTGCGAGTTGATGTCGTTGGCAATGTGAATGAAGTACGTACCATTGATATTGCAGGGAGAAGTGCAGTTGTCATTGATGTATTATGTACGACCAGTACGATTGTTACGGCTCTGGCGTATGACGCTTCGGCTGTGATTGCCGTAGAGACCGTTCCACAAGCCAAACAAATGGAAGTGAAAGATTGCATTCGAGGCGGGGAGCGTTTTGACAAAAAAATCACCGGATTCGAAGTGGGGAATTCCCCCTATGAATATATGACTGCAGGCATTGCAGATAAAACAATCATTCTAACCACAACCGATGGAACACGTGCTTTGATCAAGGCTTCCAAGGGGAAACATGTATTTGCTGGTTCATTTCTCAATGTGCAGGCTGTTGCAGCAGCTCTATGTGAACTTCAACGAGATGTATTGCTGTTATGTGCGGGGAACCAGGATGAATTTGCTCTGGAGGACGGCTTGTGTGCTGGATGTATCATCGATGAACTGCACCGTCAATCCTGTTCTCCCCTTCAACTTAACGATCTCGGCATAGTACTTCATCAGGCGGTATCCCAATGTAAGGAGAGCATCCCGGAGTTGGTGCAGGGGTCTGTTAGCGGGCGGAGGCTTGAAAAGTTAGGCAGAGTTCATGATATTTCGTATTGTTCTCAATTAAACCTGCTGGATTGTGTTCCCGAGATGGGGGAGGGGAACCGCATGCAGCCTTATAGAGGCATACGCGGCGGAAAGATGTTCAAGTTGATGTGAGAATTGCCATGAGAAAAACAAAAAAAGGTGTACTGCTGCCCGTTGGCAACAGTACACCTTTGCTAATTTACATACATAGAAGATACTTATCTGCGATCTTGAGGTCCACCGATAACGGCTTGCTCGGCAGTGTCGAGATCATATGCTGTATGCAATGCCTTAATGACGTCATGCAGCTTATCTCCGTCAATAACACAAGATACTTTGATCTCGGAAGTGCTCACCATCTTGATACTCACGCCTTCAGCGGAAATGACTTTGAACATCTTGGCAGCTACACCTGGGTGACTGACCATGCCTGCGCCAACAATGGAGATTTTAACGAGGTTCTCCTCTGATGTGACTTCACGGTAAGGCAAACGGCTGTGAAGGCCTTCAATGACACGTAATGCGTTCTCACGATCAGACAGCGCCACAGAGAACGAGAAGTCCGCTTTGCCATCCATCACACCGCTCTGAACGATAATGTCCACATCCAGCTGATTGGATGCAAGCGCACCAAATACTTCGGCCAGAACTCCTGGTACATCCGGCACACCCAGAATACTGATGCGAGCCACGTTTTTGTCATAGGCAATACCACTAACCACTACGCCTTGTTCCATTGCTGCTTCCTCCTTCACAACCGTTCCTTCATTATGGTTAAAGCTGGATCTTACGATTAAAGGTACACCGGAATGCTTCGCGTACTCTACTGCACGCGGATGCAACACCGCTGCTCCCAAATTAGCAAGTTCCAGCATTTCGTCATACGATATTTCCTTCAGCTTGCGCGCAACCTTAACGATCCGCGGGTCCGTAGAATAGATTCCGTCTACATCCGTATAGATCTCACACGCATCAGCCTTAATCGCTGCCGCCAGCGCTACAGCTGTTGTATCCGAACCACCACGACCCAGCGTTGTGATCTCGCCGTCTTCCGTCATGCCCTGGAAGCCTGCAACAATAACAATGTTGCCCTCGGCAAGTGCTGCATTCACTCGGTCAGGTTGAATATCATGAATACGTGCTTTTCCATGAACCGGCTCTGTGCGGAATCCCGCTTGCCAGCCCGTAAACGATACTGCCTTACGTCCAAGCGCTTGAATAGCCATCGATAACAAAGAGATCGAAATCTGTTCTCCTGTCGTTAAGAGCATATCCATCTCACGAGCAGGCAGATCACTATTCAGTTGTTTTGCCTGATCAATCAAATCATCTGTTGTATCCCCCATGGCCGAAACCACAACTACACACCGATGTCCTTCATCAGCTTTTTCTACAACACGTCCGGCTACACGCTTCATGCGTTCTGTATCTCCGACCGAGCTGCCCCCAAATTTCATGACGTACAATGACAACGCAAATCCACTCCCTACCTTGTGCAGTATGCATAATTAATGTCCATCGTCATTATTCTCTACGAGAAATGACTTTAACCCAGTATATTACGAAAGCGCCTGATAGGCTAATCTTTTTTCGAAAAAACCCTCTGCCAAAGGAATGGCAAAGGGTTGTTAATAACCTTTTTTAGCTTACAAGCTGTGAAAGTTACGCACGGGAAGAGTATTTACCTTCACGTGTGTCAATCAGGAGAACGTCACCTTCGTTAATGAACAAAGGAACCTGTACGTTCAAGCCTGTTTCCACTTTTGCATTTTTGGTAGCGCCTTGTGCAGTGTTACCTTTAACACTTGGCTCAGTCTCGATGACTTTCAACTCAACGCTTGTCGGCAAGTCGATTCCCAGGATTTCACCTTGGTAGCTAACAATCTTAACGACCATGTTTTCTTTCAGGAAGTTCAATTCCCATTCCAGTTGATCACTAGTCAATGTGAACTGATCATATGTTTCGTTATCCATGAACGTGTGCTCTGTACCGCTTGCATACAGGTAGGATACGCCACGGTTTTCGATGATGGCACGACCAATCGTTTCGCCTGCACGGAATGTTTTTTCAACGGTGTTACCGTTACGCAGGTTTTTCAATTTGGAACGTACAAAGGCAGCGCCTTTACCTGGTTTAACGTGTTGGAAATCAAGCACGGTATAGATATCGTTATCTACTTGCACGGTCAAGCCTGTTTTAAAATCGTTTACTGAAATCACAAAAAATCCCTCCTGATATGGTTAAAAAGTAGGTGATATAAGACGATGGGTTAATGTTATATGTAAAATGAGCCCAAGAATGACCACCTCGTTCACTTCGATTGCAGTACCATCCTCCGATCGCTGTTATCCCCAGATTTTTTTGATCCCATTATGAATGGGAAAATCCGGGGATAAAGGCGAACGCTTCGCTTCTTCAGATTGGTTCTGCACTCTCTGTTATGGTGAAATTTCTTATTTTCAATTTAAATAACACATTAAAAATCGTCTTATATCCCTGTGGCTGTAATTTAGCCGATTACGGTGAACTTCTTGTCCGACTTCGTGAGAATATGAATACCCGTCTCGGTAATCACTACGTCATCCTCGATACGCACGCCGCCAAGCCCGTCAATATATATACCCGGTTCAACGGTAACGACCATACCCGGTTTCAATACATCGTCGCTAAGCTTGGACAAGCGAGGAGCTTCGTGAACTTCCATACCCAGACCGTGGCCTGTGCTGTGTCCGAATTGATCTCCATATCCGTGACCTGCAATGATATCACGAGCCAATGCATCTGCTTCCCGTCCGGTCATGCCCGGTTTCAGGTTCTCCAGCGTATGTAACTGAGCTTCCAGTACAATGTCATAAATTTTGCGCAGTTCAGGTACAGGTGTACCTGTTGCAATGGTACGTGTCAGATCTGAACAGTATCCGTCCAAAAGTGCACCAAAGTCAAATGTAATTAACTCATTCTGTCCGATGACCTTGCTGCTCGCTACACCGTGAGGCATAGCAGAACGTTCACCCGAAGCAACAATGGTGTCAAACGAAGAGGACGTTGCTCCATGCTTGCGCATGAAAAATTCCATCTCCAGATCCACTTCACGCTCCGTCATACCTGGTTTTGCAAACTGCAAAACGTGGCTGAACGTGGCATCCGCCAGATCTGCTGCTCTCTGCATGACCGCGATCTCATCTTCATCCTTGAACATACGAAGTTGTTCCACGATCCCGGATACAGCTTTCAGTTCGATAGATTGAAGTGCTTCAGCATAAGCGGAATGCGTGCCAAATGTAACACTATCCTGCTCGAAGCCCACTTCTTTGATATTCGCGGATGTCAGCAATTCGCGCACCGTATCCATCGGCTTAGCTCCATGCTCCACAACGGTGAATCCTTTGGCTTGTTGAGGCGCTTGTGACATATAACGGAAATCAGTCAGCAGATATGCATCCTGTTCCGTAATCAGCACATATCCCGCCGAGCCTGTAAAACCCGTCATATAACGACGGTTAATCGGGTTTGTAATCAGCATTGCTGTGAGTTCACGCTCACGCATGGCTTCACGCAACTTATTTACTCGTTTGTTTTCCATCGGTAACCCTTCTTTCTCTCACATTCCCGGGTTCCCGGCTCAGGTTTGTTTGTCCAGATGACGCACAAGAGCCAGCAATCCCAGTTCATAGCTTACTTCGCCAAATCCGGCAATCTGCCCGATTGTTTCCGCTGCAATCACTGAATGATGTCTGAACGCTTCGCGTGCATGAATGTTGGATAGATGTACTTCCACTGTAGGGACTTTTACAGCATTGATTGCATCACGTATAGCATAGCTATAATGGGTAAATGCTCCGGCATTCAGTATTATTCCGTCTGCCTCACCCATCGCTGCATGAATGCGGTCAATGATGTCCCCTTCATGGTTCGATTGATAAAAAGCGATGGAGACGCCAATTTCATCAGCCTGTCTGCGAATTTTGTCCTCAATATCCTTCAGACTAAGCGTTCCATAGATGCCCGGTTCGCGTACACCAAGCATGTTCAGGTTCGGACCATTGATCACAATAATTCGTTTCATCGCTGCTCCACCCTCTCTGCAAATAACCATCTGCTATTTTAACACAGGCATTGCCGGATTGAGAAGCTTTTTTGCGCTATGCCCCCGCTTGCTCCGGCTCGCGTTTGCGTTCGTCCGTGTACTCCATGGCTACCGTGTAACCAATGAACAGCCCCCACAGCAAAAAGAAACAGAGTTCCGTGATGATTGAATCCCACGTTAAACCGTTCAAAGGTTTCATCATCCCCAGTTTTGGTCCGACCAGTATAAAGAGAATCAGCCACCAGACGATTCCATATACCATGCCGGGTAACGGTCCTTTCAGTTTTCTAATCGTGAACGTGTAGAGTAAGGATGCCAAGATGGAAAAGACGATAAAAAACAGCCAGCCTGTCAAATGTCCTGCTGCGGTATATATATATTCATGTTTGAAAAAAGGCTCGGCCAGAAATCCGACAGGTACAATCGTAAAATGCAACAGATAGAATAGCCAATGTAGCCCACCCCAGATAAAACCGGCAAAGAAGCCAAGCTCTAATGCAAAGGAAAATGGCTTCGTATAGTAGTGTGCTTGACCTTGCCTCTGGGTAGGGCGCCTGCCCTTGTCTTTTGGCTGCCGTTCTTTCGGACGTTGACCTTCATCTTGTGATGTATCTTCATGCTTACGTTCTGTCATCGATATTCTCCTTCATTCAGTTGATAATCCCGCATTATGCCTCGAATTTCCGCTCCGATTCTACGAGGTAGTATGTTCAAAACAGGACAATCTTAACAACATCCTTCAAGGTTTGACTCACAAACTAGAAATTGGTCTCAAAATTCGATACAATAGGGTTATTAAACTGCCTTTGATCGCGAAGGCCAAGAACAGAATAGGAAGGTGAATAATTTGCCTCAACAATCCAAGCCTGTCAGCTATGGGGGGCAAGCTGTCATTGAAGGCGTAATGTTCGGTGGGAAACATGTCAACGTTACAGCTGTTCGTAGAAAAGACGGCGAAATTACGTATCTGGAAGTTCCCAAGCAAGACAAGTCCTGGGTCATGAAATTGCGGCGGATTCCTTTATTACGCGGAATTGTCAGCATTATAGATTCAAGTGTCAAAGGTAGCAGACATCTCAATTATTCTGCTGACGCCTATGCTGATGATGAACTGGAACCGGAAGAGAAAGCCAAGCAAAAAGAGAAAGAAGGTTCGGGCTGGAGCCTAAGCATGATCATTGGTGTGACCGCCGTCGCCATCCTTTCATTCCTTTTTGGTAAAGTTGTGCTCACATTGCTTCCTGTTGTTATCGAGAATTTCTTATTCAAAAATGCATTCGACAATCAGTTTTTGCATAATTTACTGGAAGGCGGCATTAAGCTGATCCTGTTACTCGCTTATCTGTGGTTAATCTCACAGACGCCGATGATTAAACGTCTCTTCCAGTATCATGGAGCGGAACACAAAGTAATCAGCGCACATGAAGCTGGTGAAGAACTGACACCGGAGAACGTGCAAAAATACAGCCGACTGCACTACCGCTGCGGAAGCAGTTTCATTATGTTGACTGTCATTATTGGAGTGTTTCTATACTCTCTCTTCACGTACGATAACCTCTGGGAACGGATGGGTCAGCGTCTGTTGTTATTGCCAGTTGTACTAGGCATTTCTTTTGAACTGTTAAAGCTCACGAATTCGGTACGTGATATTCCTGTACTGCGTTATCTCGGATACCCGGGATTGTGGCTGCAATTGCTGACAACAAAAGAACCGACCAACGAACAGGTAGAAGTATCCATTGCTTCGTTTAACCGCATGCGTGAGTTGGATGCCAAGCTTGCCAATGTCTCTGCTACGTCAGAAGTACCTGTTGCAACACTCGATCCTGTGAAAGGGTGAATGATATGAACAAGCAGGCAATCTTATTTTGGACGTTCATCGCACTAGCTGCTGTTGGAGTCTTGACTTGGGTGGGGAACGCTAGTCCATCCAGGATCATTATTCCTCTGGTCGTGTTCGGAGCCGTATTCCTGCTGTACAAATATCCGCCTCGTCGCTGGGCAAGCAAAACCAAATCACCTAAGATTAAGCCATCTGCACGAACCATGGCAAAAGTCAATGCACAGTCCAGTGCCAGAAAGAGCAGCGGCTCTTCAAAGAAACGCAAGGATTATCCTTTCCAAGTGATTCAGGGACAAAAAGGTAAAAGCGATGAAGATATACCGAAATTTCATTAAAAGTTACTGATATACAAAAAAAGCAGTTCTCCCAATATGCGGAGAATTGCTTTTTTCGCGTTTATACAGGAATCAGAGGCGGAGCTTCTGCCTGTTTCTTGCGCAATTCTTTTCTTTGTTTGTCCAGCTGTTCATCATACACTTTCATATTCCACCCGTTGAAAAATTCACTCCCTGCGGTAGTACCTGATCGATATAACGCCGTGCTGTCCTGTAACGATAAATGAAATTGCGTTGGTTTAATCCCAAGCGTTGGTATCTTCACTGTCCGAAACCGGTTAATCTGTTCAATATAGCGTTCATCATGTGCTGTGAGCATCGTCTCCACAAGGGCCTGAAGCATGCTTAGCGGTCCTTTAATCCGGGCAGGTTCCACTTCCGTCTTCCCCACCATTTTGAATCCAACAACCGGAATAACGTCTCCTCCTCGTGCCGAGCGATCACCATCGAAGAGCCACAACGGAAAATTGCTAAGCAATCCACCATCCACGACATAAACGAACTGATCTTGAAAAGGAAGCCCTTTGGAGAATAATGGTGATTTGCGTATGACTACCGGATCGAAAAAATACGGGATACTGCAACTCATACGTACCGCCTTTGCAACATCCAGCTTCGCAGGGTCAATGCCGAACCGCCGAATATCGTCTGGTAACACCAGAATGGTCCCATTGGATATATCGGATGCGGTAATAAGCAACTTACCTTGTGGCAAGTCAGCGAATGTACGAATCCCTTTCTGCTCCAGCATCTTACGAATCCATGATTCCAGCGCTTCTCCCGAATATAGTCCTTTCTTCAAGAACAGCCTTGCCGCGGGTCCGATCCATCGCGTATTAAATATGGGGGAACGACGTAGCAATGAAACAAAGGGGGTATTCTCAATAATGACTTTCATCTCCTCGGCCCTGTAACCGGCCGCTAGCAGAGCAGCTACAATGGAACCGGATGATGTGCCTGCCACTCGATTAAACTGAATGCCGCAGTCTTGAGCACCCTGCACAGCACCTGCAAGCGAGATCCCTTTGACGCCTCCACCTTCAAACACCGCGTTAATTAACATAACAAAAAACCCCCGTTCTCCAGGCAGCCACGTTTCTACTGCCACTCTATGAGAACAAGGGTTTGTCTTATCACTGTATTGTTAAAATGTTTTATAGACCATAGTAGGCTTTTAATTGGGCAATCAAGCCGAGAGGGTTCTTCGTCAAGTACTGTGAACTAAAGAATATATCCCCTTTGACCGAACCATACTTCTTGTTGTAGTTCAGCTGATCGATGATCTCCTGTGATGTCTGCCACCCAATCTCTGGCGTACCTAACTTATAAGGTGAGTGGCCGATATACAATTTTACATTTGTGTTAGCCACTTCATTCGCCCACCAGTCCACGACTTTGTCATATCGGGCTACGCTCAGTGTCATACTCCAATACACCTGCGGAGCGACATAGTCGATCCACTCCTGGTTAATCCATGTCCGCACATCTGCATTCATGCTGTCATACGCGGTTACTCCTGCTTTGGTATCAGAACCTGTCAGATCAACAGATTTGTTACGCCATACACCAAATGGACTAATTCCATATTCAACGTTAGCTTTCACGCTGTGAATGCTCTGCCCGAGCTGCTTAACGAACTGATTGATATTGTCCCGACGCCATTCAGCACGGTCCTTAGTATTTAATGTGTTATAGGTTTTGAAGGCTGCATCATCATTAAAAGTCACATTGGACGGATAGAAATAATCATCCAGATGTACACCATTAATATCATACTGATTGACCACTTCCATGATCGTATCGATAATATGCTGTCTGGCTTCCGGGATACCCGGGTTAATGTACATTTTGCCCGATGCATTCACAATCCAGTCGGGATGAAGCTTCGAGATATGGTTTGCAGCCAAGTTTGATGTACTTGCTGAGTTCGTTGCTCTAAACGGATTAAACCAGGCGTGGAACTCCAGACCCCGTTTGTGTGATTCCTCAACCATAAACGCGAGGGGATCATAACCTGGATCTTTACCTTGTGTTCCTGTCAATACGCTGTTCCAAGGTACCAGACCTGAAGGATAGATGGCATCCCCATTGGCTCTCACTTGGACAAATACGGCATTAATGCCCATACCTTGCAACGTATCTAGCTGTTTCGTATACTCCTGTTTTTGCTTCTCTACATTTCCCTTGGCACCGGATGTAGGCCAGTCTCCATTCACAGTGGAAATCCAGGCTCCCCGCATCTCTTCAGAAGCTGGTACAGTGCCCGTGCCTCCAGGCTCCGCTGGGGTTACCGGGGTTGGTTCAGGAGTTGGGACTGATTCGTCTCCTGTGTAAAGATCAATGGTCTGGGCAGCCTGATTCCAGTTCACTCGAATGCCCAGGTTCTCACTGACGAATCGAATGGGTACCATGACTCGACCTTGTTTCAATTCGACCGATGCATCCAGACCAACTACAGCGTTATCCACCGTCGCCTGCTGGCGTCCGCTCGTCATAGAGATGACCGAATCTGATTTCTGAATGGTCACGGTACGAGTAGCTTGAGACCATAGAACAGACGCACCCAGTCCTTCGCTAATAACACGCAGAGGCACCATCGTTACATTTACTTTGGGCAAGATGTAGGGTGATACATCCGATTCCAAACGGTTGCCGTCTAGAAAAATAGCGATTTCCTTCTGCCCGGCCGCTTGTGCCGTCATGCCTGCTGTCTGTAATCCAAGTACAAAAATGAGCAGCAACATCAATCCTTTACGAACGTTCATTAGTGCAGTCCTCCAAAATCATTATAAATTTGCGGTAAATTCTACTAGTTTAATAGACGCTCTTACCGTTCGTTTAGTTGCGAAAATCACCAAATTTTGGTGTGATTGCAGACAAAAAAATGCTTCCTGCCATTGAAACGGCAAGAAGCATCCTTTGATCACGGGATACGATTCATTGTATAGCACCATGTGTATTCCACTGCTGAAACTTAAGACTCCGTATTACTCATGATGTCCTGAAGGTTTTTGAGGTCACGCAAACGGCTCTCATCCTGACGGAAGTATTCAACCAAGGACTCGATGCATGTAATGGAGTCCCAGCTCAGATGATGTTCAATGCCTTCAACATCATTGTAGATATTTTGTTCCTGAACACCAATCGTTGTCAAAAATTGTTCAAGCAGATGATGGCGCTCCATCAAACGTTTGCCCATCTTTTTGCCTTTTGGCGTAAGCACCAGTCCGCGGTACTTTTCATAGATCAGGTACTCGTCTTTGTCCAGCTTTTGGATCATCTTCGTCACCGATGAAGGATGTACTTCCAGTCCTTCAGCTATATCAGACACACGAGCATAGCCCTTTTCATCAATTAATTTGTATATACGCTCCAAATAATCTTCCATACTGGGCGTTGGCATCTGCTTCCCTCTTTTCTCTCTGACCGGCCCCTATTCGTGCCTGGTCCCTATCTTATAATGATACATGTTATCAATACGCATTGGCAAGTCCTGTACAGTTCGGAGCGCGCTGTTACACAAGTAATTGGCAGGCGTGACTTCTCCCCAAATGAGGCAAACTAAGCAAAGTTCCGCATCGAAAGGAGTGATTTCGTGAGTACAAGTGTAGCCTCACCGCCAGTTCGTAAAGCAAAAGGTACTAAACCCTTTATTCCCGATTTGGTGTATTTTGAACCCGGTGCGTTGGAATATGATAAGGGCAAACGGATTATGGAATGGGTGACATCCAAAAACATACCTTATCAGATGACCACATCCCATAACCGAATCACAAACTTGCCGGGTGAAACCGAACAAGAAAAATATCGGATGGCAAAGCGTACTCTGGTCGTCGGTGTGCGCAAAACACTCAAGTTTGACCAGTCGAAACCTTCAGCGGAATATGCCATTCCCATCTCTACAGGCTGTATGGGGCACTGCCATTATTGTTATCTTCAAACTACACTTGGTGCGAAACCTTATGTCCGTGTCTATGTCAATACCGAGGAGATCATTCAGGCTGCCAAAGGATACATTGAAGAACGCGCGCCTGAAATTACACGATTTGAAGCTGCCTGTACGTCTGATCCCGTAGGACTCGAGCATATCACGGAGAATTTAAGTGACCTGATTCGTTTTATGGCGGAAGAAGAATATGGGCGCTTGCGATTTGTAACCAAATATCATCACGTTGATCCGTTGCTGAACCTTAAACATAACGGCCACACCCGTATCCGGTTTAGTGTCAATTCGGATTATGTCATCAAAAACTTTGAACCGGCTACCTCCAGATTTGAGGAACGCATTGAAGCTGCTGGCAAAATTGCACACGCCGGTTATCCCCTGGGATTCATTATCGCTCCGATCATGTGGTATGAAGGCTGGGAAGAAGGATACTCGGATCTGTTGCAGAAGCTGGCAGATACGCTTCCAGAGGAAGCAACCAAGGATCTTACCTTTGAGATGATCCAGCACCGTTTTACCAAAACGGCCAAAGCAACCATTGAGAAACGTTATCCTAAAACCAAGCTGGAGATGGATATCGAGAAACGTAAGATGAAATGGGGCCGCTGGGGTCAGTACAAGTATGTGTATAAGGATGACCAGCAAGATGCGCTGCGCGAATTCATTACGGAACGGATCTTTGAACATTTCCCACTAGCCAGTATTGATTACTTCACCTAAACGAACAACAGGATTGCCCAAAATCATATGCAGTTAAAAGCATTCCTAACAAACGATTAAAAAGCAGGTTACATGACCCAGAGTGACTCTGGTGACATGTAGCCTGCTTTGTCATGCATTTTTTAATTCAAATTCAGTTCATCCGTTTAAATGATCATCCAGTCTGGTGTAATCTGCTGCAACCAGATCGTAATCTTCGTCATCTGATCTGTAAAAAGCAATACCCCAAGGAACAACATTAATGCTCCCCCAACTTTCATCATGACATTGGAATACCGTAAGATCCAACGTGTAGAACCAATGAAAAAGGCCAAAATGAAGAACGGGATTGCAAACCCTGCCGTATAACCTGTAATCAGCGCCAGCCAGGTTGTGGGCTCACTTGCAGCCATAGCAATGATTGCTGTTAGAATAGGGCCAATACACGGCGACCACCCTGCTGAGAAACCGATACCAAATATAAAAGAGCCCAGATAGCCTGCTGGTTTCCATTTCATATCCAGCTTGCGTTCCTTCATCAGAAACTGTGGCTTGAACACACCAAGCAAAAATAACCCCATAAGCATAATCAAAATCGCAGACAATTGCCGAATCAGTTCTCGGTTATCATTGAAAAATTGGCCAAACAGTCCAGCACCCAGGCCAAGCGAATAAAATACAGCCGAGAAGCCTAAAATAAACGCCAGCGTGTGCGTCATCGTCTTAAAACGGACTTCTCGCTGATTGCGGTCATCCTTCAATTGTTGCACCGTCATACCTGTAATGTAGGAGAGGTATGATGGGTACAACGGAAGACAACATGGTGATATAAATGAGACCAAACCTGCTACAAAAGCCATCCATACATTAACATCAGGCATGAAGCGGATGTCTCCCTTCCCCGGGCTCTCGTGCTTGTTCGTTTAGCCGTCAGGCTCGGAACCCTTTTTTTCCAATCATCGTCAGAATCAGCATCATGATCAGCAATAATACAATCGTTGCTCCAGGTGCGAGGTTCCAGATACCTGCTACAACCAGTCCAAGGACTACGGCAATTTCGCCAATCACCACGGACAAAATAATGGCGGATTTGAAACTTCGGGCCATCAACAAGCTGACCGCTACCGGAATGGTCAATAGCGCTGACACCAGGAGCGCACCGACAATCTTGATCGCCGTGCTTATGACAAGTGCTGTCATCACAGTGATTAACATGTTCAGAATTCTCACAGGCAACCCTGTAACCGCTGCCGCATCTTCCTCAAAGCTGAGCAGGAAAAATTCCTTATGTAACAATGCCACTACAATCACCACGATCAGCGTAACCACACCTACGAGCTTCAGATCCGTAGCGTCTAATGTATATATACTGCCGAACAAATAACTCATGACATCTGCATTATATCCTTTGCCCAGCGTAAAGAACAAGGAAGCAAGAGCCACGCCACCGGACATGATAATGGCAATCGATAATTCGGCGTAACTCTTGTACGCTTTGCGCAATTTCTCTATCGCAAATGAAGCAAGCACGGCAAATATCAAGCCCACCGCAATGGGATACACTTCAATCAGGAATCCAAGTGCAACACCGGCAATGGTCACATGAGACAAGGTGTCTCCGATCATGGATAACCGCCGCAAGACCAGGAACAGTCCGATTAACGGAGCGGTAATGCCAATTAACAATCCACCCGCCAGGGCACGCTGAAAAAAATCACTCATTAATATTTCCAAAACAAACACGACTCCTTCGGCCTTACTCTAATCTAATGGACCATAAATACGGCTAGCGTACCTGTGCAGTGGTATGTTGCAGATTGGTCTCAGCACAATCCTGTACCTCATGCGAATGACGGACATGAAAATTAATTTTGCCATTCGTTACCACAGCTTCAGAACCCAGATAACTCTCCATCCGATCCATATCATGAGACACCATTAGAAAAGTCATTCGGTGATGTTCATGCATATGCGTAATCAGTTCAAAGAAACTGGCCTGTGATTCAGCATCAATACCTACGGTAGGTTCATCCAGAATCAACAGATCAGGGTGATTGATAAGCGCTCGTGCCAAAAATATACGCTGCTGCTGTCCGCCGGACAATTGACCAATACGTTTGTTCGCCAGATCCTCGATCCGCATGACCTGCATCGCATCCGTGCACTGTTGCTGGCATTTGCGAGACATACGACGGAACATGTTTTTGTTATTATACAAGCCTGACATGACCACTTCACGAACGGTCGCAGGGAACAACGGGTTAAATGCATTCTTTTGAGGCACATACCCGATTCGGTCCCAGTCCTTGAATCTGCGGATTGACTGTCCAAATAGTTTGATATCTCCCTGCGCAGGAGGAAGAAGTCCTACCAGCATGCGCAGCAATGTCGTTTTACCCGCCCCATTGGAACCGATAATCCCGACAAAGTCCCGTTCCTGGGCCATAAAATCGAGATTCTCAATCACTCGCTGGTCCCCATAGGAAAATGATAGTTTCTCGATCTCTATAATTGGATCATGACATAGTGGCATGATTTGCTGCATGGCAAAGCCGCCCTTCATTATATATAAGAATCCCATAGCGTCCTAAGAGCCTTCACCGTGAACGGTAAAGACTCTTCGATCTGAATTCTTCATTATATCTTATTTTAATGCGATCAGCAGATTTTGCAAATTTTTCTCCATAAGGGTGAAATAATCATCCCCGTTTGTTGCCTGCTCCTTGGTCAATCCCTCAACCGGATTAAGGACCATGGTCTCCACTCCTGCTTCACTTGCCAATGTTTTCGCCAATTTGTCAGATACTAGCTCTTCGAAGAAAATGTATTTAATGCCTTCATCTTTAACGAGTTTCGCAAGCTTCACAATATCCTGTCCTGTCGGTTCAGCATCCGGGGAAAGTCCCATAATGGCATGCTGGGTTAATCCATAATCACGTGCAAGGTAGCCAAACGCTTGGTGCGAGACAACAATTTCGTTGTTTGGTACGTTAGCCAATTCATCTGTAAAACGCTGATCCAGCGTCTCAAGCTTCGTACGAAGCGCTTCATAACGTTGTTCGTAACCTGCTTTGTGATCAGGGTCTGCCTCGACCAGACTATTTTTGATGTTTTCAGCCATGATCATGGCTGATTTCGGACTAACCCACGTATGTGGATCAATATGATGATCAGCGACATCTTCACTGGTAGCCTCATCTGTATGTTCATCTGCATGCTCGTCTTCGTGCTCTTCACCGTGACCGTGCCCATCATCACCCTCAGCAGTTAACAGTTTAACCCCTTCGCTAACGGCAACAGACTTCACCTGTGTATCGCTATTCAGCGACTTCAGGAAATTTGGCACCCATCCTTCCAGTCCAGCTCCATTATAAAGAAACAGCTGTGCCTTGGACGTATTAACAATATCCTGACTCTTCGGAGTCCAGTCATGTGGCTCTACTCCCGTTGGCAGCAGGTTAATAACATTGGCATCCTCACCACCGATTGCAGTCGTAAAAGCATATACAGGATAAAATGTCGTCACAACGTTTACCTTGCCTTCCACAATCTTCGCACTATTGGAACTATCCTGCCCACAAGCTGACAATACCAGCAAAGTGAGAATAAGCAAACCCGTCCACAGTAACTTCATGTTGCCTCTTTTGCTCGTCTTCCCTATCCGGTTATCCTGAGCTTGATGTTGCACTTTATAAAATATCATTATGATTCACTCCGCATCTCTTAATCGTAAACATTACTGAAAGAATTATAGGTAACCTGAACCTACTTGTCAAGCTATCTCGTCCTATTCATTCTTTCCTGAAGTACGGAGTTCATAACAGTATATGCTTGTTCTCTTCCCTTAAGATGCGAATTATATCAACAAAAAAAGGGACCCGAATTATATCGGGCCACCTTGAGTCATTTTTATGACAGAATTTGATTTCTTATTTCACTTGTGCGCCATTAGGCATGTTGTCTGGTACTGTAGCCAGTGTAAGTTGGTCGCCATGGGATGCTGCAAGGATCATACCCTGAGACAATTCACCACGAAGTTTCACCGGTTTGAGGTTCGTGACACAGATGACTTTGCGTCCAACCATCTCTTCTGGCGAATAGAACTTCGCAATTCCAGATACGACCTGGCGCTGCTCATAACCGAGATCGAGCTGCAATTTCAGCAACTTATCCGCTTTTTTGACCGGTTCGCAGGCAATGACTTGCGCGACACGCAGTTCAACTTTGGCAAAATCGTCAATACCGATCTCTTCCGTACCTTCAGGTGCGGTTACCGGTTCAACAGGTGCTGAAGCTCCAGCATCTGCTTGACTTGCTTCAGGCTGTGCTGCTTTTTGGCCACCAGTCATTGCTTCGGAGATATAAGCAATTTCCTGTTCGGAATCCAAACGTGGGAAGATTGGATCACCTTTTTGCAATGCATTTCCAGTTGGAACCAGACCCCATTGCTTGGCTGTATCCCAAGCCGTAAGTTCACCTTCCTGAATGCCGAGCTGTGCCCAGATTTTATGAGGAGCACGTGTCAGGAACGGTTGCAACAGAATCGAAGCAATTCGCAAGCTTTCGATCAGGTGAGCCATAACGGATGCCAATTCATCGCGTTTTGCTTCATCACGAGCCAGCGCCCATGGCTGCGTCTCATCAATATATTTGTTGGTGCGGCTGACAAACTGGCTGATCGCTGTCAGTGCTACGGAAAACTGCAGGTTTTCCATCGCCTGTTCCACTTTTTCCACTGTAGCATGGCCTGCTTCTTCCAGCGAAGCATCAAATTCCGTTACATTCGATGCAAACGCAGGGGCTTTGCCTTCAAAATATTTGTCTACCATGGCAACGGTACGGTTCAACAGGTTACCCAGATCGTTCGCGAGGTCGGAGTTAACACGCTCTACGAAGCTCTCCGGTGTAAACGTACCATCGGAACCAAACGGTACTTCACGCAGCAGGTAATAACGCAGTGCATCGAGACCGTAACGGTCAATCAGAGTCACTGGATCAACGACATTACCTTTGGATTTGGACATTTTGCCGTCCTTCATCAACAACCAGCCATGTGCAAACACTTTCTTCGGCAAAGGCAAGTCCAGCGCCATCAACATAATTGGCCAGTAGATCGTATGGAAACGAACAATTTCTTTCCCTACCAGATGAACATCCGCAGGCCAGAACTTATTATACAGGGATGCATCGGATGAACCGTAGCCCAGTGCTGTAATATAGTTGGACAACGCATCAATCCACACATAAACCACGTGTTTTGGATCGCCTTTAACTTTGACGCCCCATTCAAATGTAGTCCGCGATACGGCCAAATCTTCAAGACCTGGCTTGATGAAGTTGTTGATCATCTCGTTCTTACGGGATTCCGGCTGAATAAAGCCCGGGTTCTCTTCATAATATTTCAACAAACGATCTGCATATTTGCTCATACGGAAGAAGTAAGATTCTTCTTTGACCAATTCAACCGGGTGTCCGCTATCCGGGCTCTTGGCCGAGATAATCTCACCATTCTCATTTTTCTCTACATCCACCAGTTGAGTCTCTGTGTAATACGTCTCATCCGGAATGCTGTACCAGCCTTCGTACTCACCTTTGTAGATATCTCCCTGTTTCAGCAAACGGTCAAAGATATCCTGCACAATGGTTTTGTGACGCTCTTCGGTTGTACGGATAAAGTCGTCATTGGAAATGTCCAACTTGTTCCACAGTTCCTTGATCCCCACAACGATATCGTCGATAAAAGCTTGCGGTGTCTGTCCTTTCTCTTGTGCCTTGCGCTCAATCTTCTGGCCATGTTCATCGGTTCCTGTCAGATAATGAGCATCGTAACCACGTAGACGCTTGTAACGAACCATCGCATCTCCCGCCACAGTTGTATACGCATGCCCAATATGCAATTTGTCACTCGGATAATAAATCGGGGTTGTCAGATAAAATGTTTTTTGGTCAGCCATGAATGACTTCTCCTCCTTCAAATGTTCCTGCTCCATGTGATCCCTTCGTCCAAATCAACTAAAAAAGAACACAAAAAACTCCCGCCCCTATGGGACGAGAGTTGCTCTCACGTGTTACCACCCAAATTCCCCATGTTTTTCACAAAACACAGGCTCTGTCGGTCCTTCGACCGCCCATTAACGCTGGATCACGCCTCAGCCTTACGACAGCAGCTCTGAAATCACTGTCTGCACGCTCGAAAGAGGTTCCTCCGGGACCATGTTCCATCCTCCTCCCAGACCGGTTCTCAGCTCATCCGGCTCTCTGCACTGGGGGTGTGTCTGTACTTATCCCTTCACTGGAAATCATATAGAAGTTGTTCAAAAAGTTAAAACTAGACTTTTTGAACTCGCATATATAGGAAAAATATACTGAAATGCGGACCCCTTTGTCAAGTGGACAGCATACTCAAGTTCAATCCTGGCCTGCTTCCAGGCCACCCGAATACTTCAAGTTACATCGTTACTCTGATACCATCATGGATTTCTCCACCTTTGGTGGCACCAGATCTACACCGCCTGGATGAAACGGGTGACATTTGGCAATACGTTTCGCTGTTAACAACGAACCTTTGAGCGCACCGTGCACTTCAATCGCCTCCATGGCGTAAGCCGAACAGCTCGGATAGAACCGACATGTTGGCGGTGTTAATGGAGATATATAGTTGCGGTACACCCGAATGGGTGCCTGAGCAATTCTGCGCGATAACTTCATGGTCAGTGCTTCCCATGAGTGTGTGTATGTCCCGATGCCGCTTTGGCCGGAGCATGCTCTGCACAGTCCTTACAATATCCAAATACCTCGAACTTGTGGTCCACAACCTGAAATTGCTCAGGCGCATCCGCAAGCTGCATCGGGCAAAAAATAATAGGATATGTCTTCTGACACTTCAGACAGATCATATGATGGTGATGATGATCTTCACTACAGTGCGCTTTGAATTTAACGCCATCTTCGAAGATGACCTGTTCCAGTACACCCAGTTCCTGCATCACCCGCAAATTACGATATACTGTGTCAAAACTCAGTCCGCTGTAAGTCTTACCCATATATTCATAGACGTCCTTGGGTGTAAGATACCCCGGAGACTCGGCAAATAACCGGGCCAGTGTTTTCCGCTGATCGGTAATGCGAAGCCCCTGTGAGGACATGGTTGAAATAATCTGTTCTGTCGACAGCATGATCTAAAGCACCTCCTGTCATACGAGCATTTTGCATCATTCATAGAGCGACAGTTTATTCGGCAAAATCGAAAACTTTTGCTTTCTTGTATACCTCTAATAATGCATCAAATTACGATTAGAGTCAACGAAGACACCGGGTTAAGTCATTTTAACATCACATAAAAAGGACTCCATGCACATGCATTGCCATTAGTCTAGCTTGAGCTAATGACATTACATTTTGATGGAGTCCCTTCCTGACGGTTCAGATGATCAATCGTTCGGGCGACTTTTGGGGTGAACGGGTATATATGATATAAACTTTCACTCCAAACCGTCCGTGCATGTTCATGGTATTACTTTTCAGCCGGAAGCGGCGTGAACAGCAGGTTAACAGGCAAGTTACTTCCTGGTGCCGCCGAGAAGAGAATAGTTACACTCTCGCCGTACGAACCTGTGCGATACATTACGCTTTGCTCATTAGGTGCAGTTACAGATTTACCTGTGGAAATCTGAACGACCTGTCCATTCACGAGTGCCACACCTGAATATCTGCCTCCACGAGGGTTGAATGAAATCAACGTGCGCGGAGCAACATTATTCAATGTAATTTTGTACAATACACCGAAGTTACCTGCGTTGGACGCTTCAGTGAAAGCCATAGGGTCCGTTCCCACAAGGTTTGGATCACTTGCATTGTCTCCAAGTGGAAGACGTGCAGGTTTCGACCCTACTTCTTGGTCATACGTAATGATCCGTGTTGCATTTGGATAGGTACCACGGTTGTGAACTCCATCACGATCCAGAACCGGTAGGCTCGATAACACTTCCATCGGGTCCTTGTTTTCTTCGATCATGATAATGTTGTAATCCAGTTCATAGTCACTGAATACATCCGAATACAAGGAAATGACTTGTCCCTGTTTCATCGGAAGAACGCTCAGATCATTAAGAATCAGCTTGCTTTCTCCTGGCTGGATGTACACTTTCTTTTGTCCGGTACCATTCTGCATGGATTGGAACCAACGGTCAATCGACAGCTTTCCAGCTACCGTTGCAAAAGGAGACGGTCCTGCAAAACCCATGTTTTGCTGGTCAATGGACGCCGTGTATGCATTGTTGTTTGTCGCTACAACATACATTTTTACGCTTTTGCCCGTGTTGTTCACATGGTGAATCATGAAGCGTGTCTGTCCGAAGGAAGATTCCTTGTACACAATGCCTTCTGTATTCACGGTTTCCGGGCTGTTACTGCGGATCAGCAGACTTGGTTCGTCATAATACGTGAAAGGAACTTTCTCCAATGCCGGTACTCCACCACCGTCAAAAGTGAACTTCTCACCGACTGGTGTGAACAATTGATTGAAGTCAGTCACACTATAAAGTGTTTCTCCCGTAATATTGATCATCTTGGTATAGCTATCGCTAGCACCATGTTTATCGGTAACTGTAATCGTTACGGTCTTCGGTCCTGGAACAAAGAATGCAAGTGCATTGTTATCCCATTCGGTTTTTACAATTGCATTCTCATCATCTGTGCTTTGATCAATATAAGTGATTTTCTCACCCATTTTGTATTCTTCTTTATCTGTCGTAAACATTGCGACAGGTGGCAGATTCGGTCTTTCAACCTTAATCGTAACCGAATACGGATCGCTCCATTGACCACTTGAATCCTGGACCGCATAGGTTACTGTGTATACACCTGGTTGGTCGAATGAATCCTGACGGCCTGTCCAACGCTCATCTACAATGCTGAGTCCCTTGGGAGAGCTGGATCTGGTTGTGTAGGTTACCTGGTCTCCGGCAAAAACCTCTTTTTGTACCGTGAAGCTTGCCACCGGTTTGGTACTCAGATTCAATACAACCGTTTTGGCAGATTGATTTACTTTATACGTAATGTCCAGAGCCTGTGTAATTGAAGTCAACGGCACCATGAACGTATTTTTTTGTTGATAAGCCGCGCCCTTCATCGTTCTGGACACACCATTAACGGTATAGATCTTGCTGTTTGTTTTGAAACGCAGCTCATCTTCACCACTAATAATGATCGTTTCTTTAGTTGTGTTATCATATTTGACATCATAGCCAACCCGATCAACGAGAGCACGGATCGCTACATAGGATACACCATTTTTTACAGCCATCGGCTGTCCAGCAAGATATGTTTTGCCATCTTGCATCATTTTATTACTGTTCATATAAAGAGTGAGGTCTCCACCCCGGCCTCCAGCAACAGATGAACCGCCTGTAGATGGTTGCTCCACTTCTACTGGTGCAGGTGCTGGTGTTTCCTCAGCTGTACCTTCTTCGTCCATAGGTTCAATTACCGGCTCAACAGGAGTCGCGTCTGTTCCTGTAGGAACATCTGTCTCAGGAGGGTTCACTTCTTCAGTTGTTTCATTATTTGATGTTGGAGTGTTTGTTCCGGATTTCACTTCGGATTCCGCGATGGTTTGTTCTTTCTTCACAACCTCCACGGATTTAACTTTGGCTGTATTCACTGATGTAGTATCGCTCTGATCTGCTGATTGTGCATTGGCAGGAATCACTGCAAACGCCTGAAACACAGCAAAAGCGGTAAGTATGGACAATTTCTTCTTCAAATTCATTCTTTGTCTTTGGCTCCTTCTGCTCCCATTTTATAAATATCCCCCTCAAAAAGTCATATTATTAGACGCTTGGAACCGGGAAAAGTTGCTAAAAAGTTAAGAGGAGAATTGTAAACTTTTAATAGAAGGAAAATACTATGAAAATAGTTATCTATTAATTATCTTTTTGGCATTCGTATCCCAAAATTAACCAATAGAAAATTCCAACAAAAAAATCTCTCCGGGAGATGGTCAATCAGCACCATATCGCAGAGAGATGTAAGGATTGAATAGGTCTAGCGCAAACGGACAGGCAGACTTCCTGTTGGCTGCAGTCCACCGGTTAACACATGGGACAGTACCCGAACAACTGCAGGTGTATTCTCATACGTACACACATAACTACCCGGCATCGAAATCTCCAGCAGATCATATGGATTGCGCAGAGCAATTACAATCAGCGAATGATTCTTACTAAGCTTTTCAACCAAATACTGTTGCCCTTTCGGAAGATGACCTGCCGATGTGTACGTACATACGATAACTTGTTCACTATCCGACACATCAGCCAATATCCGATCTGCTTCATCATAAGTGGGCTGAGTAGTAATTTTGTGCTCACGAACTCTGCCTCGCAGCTGCGATAATGCCATACCCAACGATTCTGTATGAGACCATGGTTCATCCACCTCTGTCCGTTGCACAACCTCAGGCCAGATGACATACACGTCCTTCTCTGGTTCCAACGGCAGCAGCCCATCATTATGAACGATGGTAATACTGCTTGAAGCAATCTTGAACAACGTCAATTCGTTGGGCTCAGTGGGTTTAGTGGATTCAGTGCAATCAACAGGTTCGACATCGGTTGCTTCGACCGTTTCACTCGCTTTCGGCGAAACAAGAAGATCATTCTGCTGGCTGTAGCGCTTTCTTTTCCATGTCATAATGCGTTCCACCGCCTGATGAATAACCTCTTCCGATACTCGCCCCGTTCGAACTGCTTCCACAATGGCTTCCAGCGCAGCAACCTGATCTTGCAAGGTATGACTCACCAGAATCAGATCTGCTCCTGCTTCCACAGCACGAACGGCAGCTTCAGCTACCCCATATGGCTTGGATATTGCATGCATTTCAAGACAGTCTGTAATAATAATGCCTTCAAAACCCATTTCCTCACGTAGCAGACCCGTTAACACCTTATGTGACAACGTAGCCGGAATGGGCTCGGGCTCAATCGAAGGGAACATCACATGAGCTGTCATAATAGCATCAACTCCGGCCTCAATCGCCTTACGGAACGGTAACAACTCCATCTGTTCCAACCTGTTTCGATCATGGGGTACTGTAACCATACCAAGATGAGAATCTACGGCGGTATCTCCGTGTCCCGGAAAATGTTTGGCAGTAGCAGCTATGCCCTGTGATTGATATCCGGTGATGGCTGCTACGCCATGAGCGGCCACACTTTCAGCATGTTCACCATACGAACGCACACCGATAACCGGGTTAAGCGGGTTGTTATTCACGTCGACCACTGGCGCAAGGTTCATATCAATACCGATGCTTTTTAGCTCACGACCCAGAATTTGAGCACACTCCAGGGTATATTCCGGATTGCCTGTCGCACCAAGTGCCATATTACCCGGCACTTGGGTCATTCCCTCTTGGTCAATCCGTGCAACCATGCCACCTTCCTGGTCCACCGAAATCATGAGTGGTAGGACCCCCGCTTCAGCAGCCATATCTTGCAGTTCAGCGGACAGCCGTGTCAATTGATCTACACTTTCGACATTACGCCGGAAATAAATGACACCTCCGACGTGATAGTCACGGATTAAGCGAGTAATCTGTTCATCTGCGTGCTGACTGTGAAATCCACACATCAACAATTGGCCTACCTTTTGCTCCAATGTCAGATCATTCAAGAGTTTCATTTGACCTCTCCTCCCGTTTCCCTTGCCACTACGAACCCAATCGTTTACTCTGCCTGTACTCGGAGGGTTTCATATGGAAGTGTTTATGAAACACCTTGGAGAAGTAACGGCGCTCCTTGAACCCTGTGGCTTCCCCAATCGCTGTAATGCTCCATTCGGTTGTACTCAACAATAAAGCAGCACTTTCCATCCGTTTCTGCGTCATGTATTCCACAAAAGTAACACCCATTTGGGTTTTAAATAGCTGGCAGAAGTAACCCGGGCTGATTCCAAGCCAATCTGAGACTTCATCTATTCCCAAGTCCTGTTGCAGCCGTGCATCCATATACTCACATGCAGACAGGATCAGTTCCGATACAGAAGGACGTGGCAGCGTTTGTTTGCCCTGACAGGCATGGGTAACAACCTCTGCAAGTTCAAGGAGTTCCCTCATGGATACAGCCCCTTGCAGTGCATTCCAGTAATTCACTTCGTGCTCTTCAGCGAGGGCCTGTACTTCACGCAGTTCCCGAAGCATGTGTACAAGCATAAACCGAAGATTGGTTTCATCTATCCTGTTGAAGGATTGTCCTGAATTCCCCATTCGCTGTTTAAGCCGATCCAATACATCACGTAACCCCTGCTTGTTCCCTTGCCGAATCCACCGAGTAACAAACTCCAGATCTTCTCTTGTAATCCATGAGTTAGCCCCTTTGGAGGCCGTATGATCATACGATAATGTGTTTTCGGGACAACTCGCCTTTAGCACCCCGTCTTCACTTTCCGAATGGGACATCAGTATTTTTTGACAATGCCGGTATCGCTCCAGAATTTGACTTTCCAGGTTCACGGGTACAGCATCCTGAACGACCCTAACCTTCACACTTGAATCCAAGAATAATATTTCATTTAATTCGAGACACAGTTGATGGGCCAGTTCCTCTGAGCGATGTTTCCACTCACCCGATGCCTCCAGCAGGATGCACCATTCCCCTTTGCGGGTCGAAAGAATCTGACAATCCTCCGTAATTCTCTCTGCCACTTCCCTAAGTCTGGAACTTATGGTCTCATGCCATCGTTGATGCTGAAGCTCGGACCAGCCGATAGAATGGCGAAAATAACCGACTGCATCCACCAGCAGCAACGTATACGGTGCAGTAGTTGTTATGAATTCAGGAACAGAGGAAGGATAGGAAATCTTCAATGGTGCTTCTCCTCGTAACAGGTCAATCAACTGTTTGTGTCTGATCCAGCTTTCCATCTCTTGGCTGCGATAACGTTGCGATTCGTTTTCCTGACGTCTCTTCTGGATCTGCCCGGCAAGTTCACGCAGTTTATGTTCCAGATTCAAATAATCAATTGGCTTACATATGTATTCATGTACGTTATATTGGATAGCAGTTCGAGCATATTCAAACTGCTGATACCCGGTCAGCAAAATAATCTCACACGTTTCACCCTGCTCTCGCAGCAAACGAATAAGTTCCAATCCATCCATAGACGGCATCCGAATATCACACAAGAGAATGTCTGGATGACTTTCTGTTACTTTCCCCAGCGCTTCTACACCACTTCTCGCTGTACCTGTGATTTCAATCCCCATCTCTTCCCAGGGTAAAATGTAGTTCAGATTCTCCAGAATCGGCAGCTCATCGTCAACCAGCATTGCAGTCAGATTCATCCGGCTTCCTCCTGCTCATATAATGGAATGATGCATCGAATAACTGTGCCATACCCCGGTGCTGAACATATAAATATGCCATACCCGGCCCCGTATTGAATACGAATTCGATCTGCCACACTTCGTAATCCCAATCCCCTGCGTTCCGTTATGGACGATAATGATTCCGCCCCTTCCGCGGGCATATCTTCCGGTGGATCTTCTGCCATATACTCAAATCGTGCGAGCATTTCCTGGGGAATACCGATCCCATTATCCTCAACACATAACACCAGATGACCCCGTTCTGCATATGCGCTTATCCGCAGTACACCTGGATAGGTGATCCCCTCAAACCCATGTTGAATACTATTTTCCACCAGAGGCTGAAGGGTAAGCTTAAGCAGAATTGAGCTGTATAGATGGGGTGGAATGTCAATCTCATAGGTGAACAAATCACTGAACCTGTACTGTTGAATCTCCAGATAACTCTGCAAATGTCTTATTTCCTCACCCAGCGGAATCTCCTCCTGATCCTGAATGCTGATACGAAGCATATTGCCAAGTCTGGTCACCATCTCGCTTACTTTGCGGCCCTCCCCTCGCAACGCTAACCCATTAATGGATTCCAATGTGTTAAACAGAAAATGAGGTTTGATCTGGGCCTGTAGTACACGCAGTTCCGCTTGAGCCTTCTGCTCTTGCTCTGCCCGAACACGACGGAATAATCCCCCGATCCGATCCAATAGTTCATTGAACCCTTGCGCAAGCAGCTGCATTTCATCGAATCCTTTTCCTTCCACCCTCGCATTAAAATCACCATCATCCACACGACGCATAAACCTTACAAGTACAGCAATGTTACCCGTGATGCGATTCATGAAAAAAAGATTAAAGATCATTGCTGCAAGCAGACATAACAGAATAATAATGACAGACCAACCGGCAAAGGCATTGGTTTCCGCAGATAAGGCTTCCCATGAAGTCACACTGACAAGACTCCAGTTATAGTTCTTCAGATGATATTGTGAGATGATGCTCTCCGTGCCGTCAAAGACCGTTCTGACACTGCTAAAACCTGGGCCATAACCGCCCGATTTCGAACCCAGATTTTCCATGTTTTCACCGTTATATATGCCTGCAGGATCATAGACAATCAGCCCTTCTTCATTAATTAACAGGAATGATGTATCCTGTGCCGAATCGCTGATTTGCAGGTGACGGAAGATCCGGTCGATCTCTCCTTTTTTGATCTGAACAACAAGCACGGCGATATTTTGAAAATAACTGAGTTCTTTGACCAGTCTGATCTGGGTGAAGACAGGCTCTACCCCGGTTAATTCGGGATATTCCAGAGGTGCGAGCCATTTAGGCACGCCATTAAGTTGCTGAATTTCGTTGAATAAGGGATGCACTTTGAATTGCTGAAAAGGAAGGGCTTGAAAGTTTTCTTTGGTGAAAATGGAGACAATCTGGTTATTCTCAGAAGAACGCAAATCATATAAAAAGGCATAACTAATGAACGGATAATTATATAGAAGGGAACGGAAATTGCGCTGGCTGGCATTCAGGGATAACTGATTACCGGTCCCCAGATCCTGCTTGGTCGGATCTTTGGCGTTCAACGCCATTTGAAAAACCGATGTCGCTATCCCGTTGTCGGTCACATTATTAATCTGCTGAAATACATTTTCGATATTGTAACTGATGGCCTGAAGCGCATATTCGGCCTGTTGATTGTATTTTTTCTCAATCGTATGTGATGTGACCAGAAACATGCCAATGCCCAGCGCACACATCGGTACAATAATCAGCAGCAGAAATGCCAAGGCCAGCTTCATTCGCAAGTTCATATCCCGTTCTCCCTATTCACTGGTTCATGGTATTAACCTTTGACACCACCTGCAGTTACTCCTTCTATAATTTTCTCCTGGAGTATAGCGTAGATCACAAGTACAGGTACAACACTGTATACAATACCTGCCGACATCTGGGCATAGTTCATCTGATATTGATCCCGAAACTGGACCATGCCCACTGGCAGCGTACGCAATTTATCGGTGGATAAGAAATAGTTGGCGAGTAAAAATTCGTTCCAGTTGCCGAGGAAATTAA
This sequence comes from Paenibacillus sp. BGI2013, assembly GCF_002843485.1. NCBI lineage: Bacteria > Bacillati > Bacillota > Bacilli > Caryophanales > Paenibacillaceae > Paenibacillus > Paenibacillus sp. BGI2013. The sequence continues at coordinate 207,549 of NZ_PJFA01000003.1, read as the reverse complement.
CGATAAAAACCGTAACAATGGCTGGAACTGTAAGAGGTATCACTATTTTAGCAAAGATACCCGGGGCCCTCAAGCCGTCCATGACCGCCGCTTCCTCAATCTCCCCAGGCAGAGAACGCATAAAAGCCGCCAGGATAATAATTGTAAAGGGGATCGCATTGGCCACATAGGGCACGATCAATGCCAGATGTGTATCCAATATGCCCATTTTGCGAACAAGCAGATAGATCGGCAGCATAAGTGCATTGTTGGGAATAAGCATGCCCGCCAGAATTAAACTGTACAGAAACAGGCTCCATCTCCGGTGTCTCATCCGGGTTACGGCAAAAGCAAACATGGCGCCGAGGACAATCGTACACGCCGACGATAAAACCGAAATGTACAGGCTGTTCCAGAAATACGTGCCAATCTTGGCATTCACCCAAGCCTCCACGTAATTGTTAAACTCCCATGTTGTAGGCAAACCGAATGGATTCAGGGCGATTTCATTGTTATCCTGCTTGAAGGAAGAGAAAATTACAAATAAAAAGGGAAACAAAATCGCGATTAAATACAACATTAACAACACATGAGGTATACTGCTTTTTATGCTTTTCGCCATCAATATTCCACCTTCTCGCCCCGCCTCGCCACCAGCAGTTGATACACCGCAGTGAGCACAAGCGTCAGAGCAAAGATCAGCACTGCAATGGTATTGCCATAGCCATATTTGAAGTTGGTAATCGCATATTTGATCATGTATGTCGCCAGAACCTCGGTGGACCCAGCGGGCCCACCTTTGGTCATGACAATCACGATGTCGGCTGCTTTCATGGCACCTGCGATGGACAACATAATCACCACTGAAATGATCGGCCGGATCAGCGGCAACGTAATTCGAATTGCACGTTGTACCGCCGTTGCACCATCGATTGCGGCCGCTTCATCCAGATCACGGGGAATCGCCAGTATGGCCGCCAGCACCATGACAATGTAAAATCCCGTCCACTGCCAGGCATTGGTCACCAAGATGGACAACATGGCAAATCGGTTATCCGATAACCAGTAGATTGGATCGATTCCCAGCACATGAAGCATTTTGTTTAATAGCCCGATATTCGGTTCATAGATGAATCCCCATAAAATACCGATAACGGCTGTCGACATGATGGATGGTAAAAAAACAGCGGTTTTATACAGACCTTTCAGCCTTTTTACATTGGCAATCAGAAGCGAAAATAGGACGATTAGGGGTACCTGAATCAGTACCGAAAATCCGATGAAAAAGCCGTTATTCCTTGTGGAAATCCAAAAACGTTCATCGGTCAGTGCCTTCACATAGTTGGATAAACCCACAAAACGTGGCTCAGCCGATACCCCATTCCAACTCGTCAGACTGTAATACAGGGAGCTACCAATAGGGTATAGAAAGAACATTACAAACAGAATTAGGGCTGGCATTACAAACAACGTATAGATTAACGGGCTGCGGAGTGAAGTATTCATAGTCAGCCTCCTTCAGTCACTTCAACGATCGCAGTTTCGACTTGAATTCGTTTATTCCACTGAGGCGTTTGCTTCCTCTTGCACCTTTTGCAACTCTTCTGCCATTTTCTCTGGTGTGGTCTGCCCACCAATCAACTTCTGGATTTGCAGATTACTGATCTCTGTTGTCACATCGGCCTGAACGAGTGCATCAAATGCTGGGAACGACGTCTTGGACGCATTAAGCACAGCCACAATTTCTTTCATCAGATCATCGGTAATGCTATCGGTCAGCACTTTCTCGTCCAGCTTCATGGCAGGCAACACACCGTCTTCCACAAGGCCGCGGATCTGCATATCTTCATTGTAGAAATTTTTGATAAAAGCTTTCACTGCGTCCAGCTTCTGCGGGTCATCCGCCACTGCTGCCGAGAATCCGTATCCATTGTTCACATCCCGCATCAAAGACGTCTGATCACCTGCTCCGTTCTCTACCGGAGGCATATTGAAGAATCCAACCTTGCCAATGAGCGATTCACCGCTCTGACCTTCCTTAAATACAGATGATTTCCATGTTCCGTCATACATTAATACCACTTCTCCACTTGTAAATTGCGTGGTATATTCGGCATACTCAAAGCCCAGCTCACCTTTTTTGAAATAACCCTTATCCACCCATTCCTTATGTTTGGCAAAACCTTGCACAACACCCGGATCGGTCCACTTCGCTTCACCTGTTGCAAACTTTGCGGTAATCTCCGGCCCGGCATACCGGGACCACAGATGGTTGGTTAACATAAGCGGCACCCAGCCCGCCTTAGATGCGGAAGCAAGCGGCACTTTGCCATCAGCCTTGATCTCAGCCAGTATATTGTCCAGTTCAGCCATGGTAGTTGGGGCTTTCCATCCTTTTTGTTCGAAGTACTCTTCATTATAGAAAAAACCTTCGCCCGAACCGCCAATCGGCAGTCCATATACTTTGCCTTCATACGTAAACGGTTCAAGGGATGTAAACTGGTCTTGAATGCCCAGCTCTTGCAGGATTGGGGTCAGATCAAGCAACATACTTTCCTTGGCATAAACTTTGGAATCCGGGCTACCGAACAGTTCAAATATATCCGGCGGGTTACCTGCCGCCATCTCTCCGCGAAGCTTTTCCTTACGATTCACATCGGATTCGACACCATCCAGCGTAAAGGTCAGATTGGGTATCTCTCCCTCCACTTTGTCCACAACATCCTGCAGAATGGCCAGTCTTTTCTGTTTGTCGGCTCCCACCTGCGTGTGGCGGAGAAGCATTTCAACCGGTTCCTTACTTGTCTCTTCCACAGGTGTATTGCCTGCGCCTTGCTGTGGCTCGTTACTTGAGCTTGCACATCCCGCCAAAGTCCATGAAGTGATAAGCAATAATGAAAGCAGTAATGTCATTCTTTTTTTCATCTGGTTGACCCTCCTCAAGATATTGAGCGTTTGGCTTTACACTCTGATTATAAAAAGCCGGAGCTTACATCGTAAGGATGACAATTCATCAATGGAGGGATAAAATCCTTCACTGGACCCATAATCTTGCATTTCCAATGGATAACAGCAAAAAAACAGCCCCTGCGAAACATGTTCGCAAGGACTGCTTGGTTGATTGTTTTTACTATATAAAGGTCAGATTACTTACCTGAACAAGCCATGCCAGCTGTTTCCTGGCGACCTTGTTCGATCAGGCGATACGCCCGCTCCACTTCTTCTTCACTTGGTGAAGGAACTCCATCCAGTGGATATACTTTACCGAGCGCCTCCCATTTGTAGATCCCCATCTGATGGTATGGAAGAATTTCGAACTTCTCGACGCCATTTAATGTTCCAATAAACCGTCCGAGGTTAAGCAGATCCTCTTCCTCGTTATGAATACCAGGCACATACACGTGGCGTATCCACATTTTCCGACCTTGCTCCGATAACCACTTGGCTGTTTTCAACGTTCTCTCGTTGGATTTGCCTGTCAACTTGATATGTTTCTCATCATCAATATGTTTGAGGTCCAGCAGAACCAGGTCTGTGTGATCCAACAGATCGTGAATCCGTTCCGGTTCGTTAAAACCGTTGCTATCCAGTGTCGTATGCAATCCCCAGCGCCGCTTCACTTCCTTGAAGATTTCGGCTACAAAGTGGGCCTGTAACGTTGGTTCTCCGCCAGATATCGTGAGCCCGCCTCCGGAGCTGCGGTAGTAGGATAGATACGGCTCAATTTCAGCCAATACCTCCTCTAGCGTCATTTCTTTTCCACCATCCAACGCCCAAGTATCAGGGTTGTGGCAATACTGACATTTGAGTAGACATCCTTGCATAAAAAGCACAAAGCGGATGCCTGGGCCGTCAACCGTCCCGAAAGTTTCGAGTGAATGAATATGTCCGTTAACCATGCTGCCTCTTCCTTTCTGTATCCGCATCCGCTGTGCGTTTAATATGATTTGGAATACCTTGCTCTAGCGGTCTTCTACTAGCAAATTACTTACATCGAGCCATGGAACGTACGGTTGATGACATCCAACTGTTGTTCACGAGTCAATTTAATGAAGTTAACGGCATATCCGGATACCCGTATAGTCAGTTGTGGATAGTTTTCCGGGTGATCCATCGCATCAATCAATTGCTGACGATCAAATACGTTAACGTTCAGGTGATGAGCGTTTTGACCGAAGTAACCATCCATCATCGCAGTCAGATTGGATTTACGTGTAGTCTCCTCTTTACCCAATGCTTTTGGCACGATGGAGAAGGTATTGGAAATCCCGTCAAGACTGTGTTCATAAGGCAATTTGGCTACCGAGCCAAGGGATGCCAGTGCACCTTTTTTGTCACGACCATGCATTGGGTTTGCACCTGGAGCAAATGGTTCACCTGCTTTACGACCATCCGGTGTAGTCCCTGTTTTCTTACCATATACCACGTTGGAAGTGATCGTCAGAACGGATTGTGTTGGAACTGCGTTACGGTAAGCTTTGTGCTTGCGAATCATGCCCATGAAGTTCTCGACCAGTTCAACAGCAATGCTGTCTACGCTGTCTTCATTGTTACCGTAACAAGGGAAGTCTCCTTCGATTTCGAAATCAACAGCGATGCCTTGTTCGTTACGAATTGGTTTTACTTTGGCATATTTGATCGCACTCAGTGAATCTGCTGTAACCGACAGACCAGCGATACCGCAAGCCATCGTACGTACAATGTCACGGTCATGCAATGCCATTTCGATACGCTCATAGCTGTATTTATCGTGCATGTAGTGAATGACGTTGAGGGTGTTCATATACAGCTTAGCCAGCCACTCCATCATTGGTTTGAAGCGTTTCATAACCTCATTGTAATCCAGCACTTCGCTAGTAATGGCAGGATACTCAGGTCCAACTTGTGCTCCGGATTTCTCGTCACGACCACCGTTGATCGCATACAGGAGAGCTTTTGCCAGGTTGGCACGAGCGCCGAAGAATTGCATTTGTTTCCCGATCTTCATCGCCGACACACAGCAAGCAATACCGTAATCGTCACCGTAGATCGGACGCATCAGATCATCATTTTCATACTGGATTGAGCTGGTTTCGATGGATACTTTACTGCAATAATCTTTGAAAGCTTCTGGAAGTTTCGTTGACCAGAGAACAGTCAAGTTTGGTTCTGGTGCAGGACCCAGGTTGTGCAGTGTATGCAGGAAACGGAAGCTGTTTTTGGTTACACGTGTTTCACCATTCACGGACATACCACCGATGGACTCCGTCACCCATGTTGGATCTCCACTGAACAGTTCGTTGTAATCCGGTGTACGCAGGAATTTGACAATCCGCAGTTTCATTACAAAATGGTCAACCAATTCCTGAGCCTGTTCTTCGGACAGAATCCCTTCTTGCAGGTCACGTTCAATGTAGATATCCAGGAAAGAAGATACACGTCCCAGTGACATCGCAGCACCGTTCTGTTCTTTGATCGCAGCGAGATAACCGAAGTACAACCATTGGAACGCTTCTTTTGCTGTTGTCGCTGGCAAGGAAATATCGAACCCGTGCATATCGCCCAATTGTTTCAATTCTTGCAATGCACGAATCTGTTCAGACAATTCTTCCCGCAGACGAATGACATCTTCATCAATAACATCAACTTCGAGTGCATTCAGTTCGCCTTTTTTGTTACGAATCAGGAAGTCTACCCCGTACAAAGCTACACGACGATAGTCACCGATGATCCGGCCACGGCCGTAAGCATCTGGCAGACCTGTAATAATTCCTGCTTTACGCGCTGCACGCATGTCGGAAGTATAAGCATCGAATACACCCTGGTTGTGTGTTTTGCGAATGTTTGTAAATATATCAATGACGCCCTGTGGCATTTCAAAGCCATATGCCTCACATGCGTCAATCATCATGCGAATTCCGCCTGTTGGTTGAATGGAACGTTTGAACGGAGCATCGGTCTGAACGCCGACAATCTGCTCTTTGGATTGATCCAGATAACCGGGTTGGTGAGAAATAATAGTACCTGGTGTGTTCACGTCAACGTCAAGGACACCGCCGTTATCCCGTTCTTTTTTGGTCAGATCAGATACGATCTCCCACAATTCTTTGGTATTCTGGGTTGCACCTGCGAGAAATGCTTCGTCGCCGTAATACGGAGACAAGTTGTGTGCCAGAAAATCATTCACATCTACGGATTTGGTCCATGTTCCTTTGGTAAAGTTTCTCCAGCCTGTTTGTTGTTTGACATCTTTTTCAATCACCGACATCGTAATCCCTCCACTAATTTGGATTTCTGGACACATAACATCTTGCTTCATTCGTAGCATTGTGTGCCCAGAGCCGCGATTAATGTGAATTGTTTCACATAAACCGGAACATGTTCTCTCTACTTGGGAACCGGAACCGCGGGATGAATGTTTTTCTTACATTTTCAGTATACGACTTGGGGCTTTCATCATCTGTGATTTTTGTCACAAAGCCAGTGAACTAACTCACTCCACCTGCGCTGTGTCCCATTGACCCCTGTAAATTCACACTTAGCCACTGCGCGGGCAGAACAACTTCCGATCGCTGTTATCCCCGGATTTTTTCAATTTTATATTTCAAAGGGTAAAATCCGGGGATAAAGGCGAACGCTCCGCTTCTTCAGTTTTTTCTGCCCTCTCCGTTATTGTGTGAACATCTGGCTCAAACAGCCACGTCACGGATTCCGTGTAACCTCTATAGAACCCGTTGCTCCTCTATGCTCGGAGCAGCAAATCAAATCTTAGAAAAAATCCTGAAAAACAGATGCTCGCTCTTCTGTTTTTCTGCCCTCTCGTTATTGTGTGAAAGACGGCAATCGGGGCTCCCCTCTCGGGGAACCCTGATCTTCTTGCCGTAAAGCACGCTTTGTTCTAAATTTATTATTCAAACTTTCCGTAGAAAGCGTTGCGGTATACATCAGCCAGTTCAGTTACCAGCGGCAACTTCGGATTGGCGGTTGTACATTGGTCTTCGAAGGCACGGTCTGCCAGATAATCGACATGTGCTTCAAAGTCTTTGGCATCGAATCCGATCTCTTGGAACGATTCTTCAATACCCAAGATTTTGTTCAGGTTACGGATGGCATTGATAAGACTGGTTACCCCTTCTTCTGTCGTGCGAGCAGGCAATCCCAAGATACGGGCAATTTCGGCATACCGCTCATCCGCTACAAAGTGCGAATATTTCGGGAACGATGCAAATTTGGTCGGTTTTTTTGCGTTGTAACGAATGACGTGTGGCATCAGGATTGCATTAGTGCGTCCATGTGCGGTGTGATACTGACCGCCCCATTTGTGCGCCAAGCTGTGGTTAATGCCCAGGAATGCGTTGGCAAACGCCATACCAGCAATCGTTGAAGCATTATGCATTTTCTCACGTGCCAGTTTATCGCCTTGCAGTGCCGATTGCTCCAGGTATTGGAATACCAGTTGGATTGCTTTGATCGCAAGTCCATCCGTGTAATCATTTGCCATTACAGACACATAAGCTTCAATCGCATGCGTCAGTACGTCCATCCCTGTATCCGCTACAGCCGTTTTAGGCAGGGAGTATACGAACTCCGGATCGACAATCGCTACGTCTGGTGTCAGCTCATAGTCGGCCAATGGATATTTGGTGTTACCTTGATTTTTATCTGTGATAACCGCGAACGATGTCACTTCAGAACCTGTACCCGATGTGGTTGGGATCGCTACAAATTTGGCTTTTACGCCGAGACGTGGATATTTGTAGATCCGTTTGCGGATATCCATGAATTTTTGTTTCAGATCGTTGAAGTCCGTGTCCGGATATTCATAGAACAACCACATGGCTTTGGCAGCATCCATCGGTGATCCACCGCCGAGTGCGATAATGCAGTCTGGTTGGAAGCGGCGCATCATTTCGGTTCCGCGATCTACCGTTGTTGTGGATGGATCTGGCTCAACATCGGAGAACACTTCGATCGCTACTGGCATTTGGCGTTGACGCAGATAGTGTTCTACCTTTTCAACATATCCAAGCTTCACCATCATGGCATCCGTAATAATGGCCACACGTGTGATGTCAGGCATTTTGGCAAGATACTGTGTTGCTCCTTTTTCGAAGTAGACTTTGTTCGGTACTTTGAACCATTGCATATTCACGGTACGGCGAGCCACCCTTTTCACATTGATTAAGTTCACAGCGGTTACGTTGGAAGAAGTCGAGTTACGTCCGTATGATCCGCATCCCAGTGTCAATGACGGCATGTTTGTGTTGTAGATATCCCCGATTGCACCGTGTGTGGATGGTGAGTTCACAATAATCCGTCCAGTTTGCAGACGATCTGCGAATTTGCTAATCACTTCTTCATTTGTTGAATGGATAACCGAGGAGTGACCCATGCCGCCAAAAGCAACCACTTCTGCTGCACGTTCAATGCCCTCTGCTGCCGTTTTAACTTTGTAACAAGCCAGTACCGGGCTTAATTTCTCAGCCGACAATGGGAATTTGGTACCTACCCCTTCAATTTCGGCCACGAGAATTTTGGTGCCTGCTGGAACTTCAATACCGCACAATTTGGCAATGCTCACCGCAGATTGACCAACAATCGCCGGGTTCACCGCACATTTCTCGGCATTAATCGCACCTGCTGTCAATTTTGCTGCTTCATCTTTGTTAACAAAGTAACAGCCATTTGCAATCATTTTTTTCTTCACTTGATCAAAGATCGGTTCTTCAATGATGACCGCTTGCTCGGAAGCACAGATCATGCCGTTGTCGAAAGACTTGGACAGAATCAAATCCGTTACTGCCTGATTGATATCCGCGCTTTTCTCGATAAAGCAAGGTACGTTACCCGGTCCTACGCCCAGTGCAGGTTTACCACAGCTGTACGCTGCACGTACCATGCCTGATCCGCCTGTTGCCAGAATGAGAGCCACATCATTGTGATTCATCAGTTCGTTTGTACGATCCATGGAAGGATCATCAATCCACTGGATACAATCTGCTGGTGCACCATGTTTCACAGCCGCTTCCAGCAGGATTTTGGCAGCTTCCCGGCTACAATTCTGTGCAGATGGGTGGAAGCCAAAGATGATTGGGTTACGCGTCTTGATGGAAATCAATGCTTTAAACATCGTCGTTGATGTTGGGTTGGTAACTGGTGTAATACCCATGATGATGCCGACCGGCTCCGCAATTTTCTGGAAGCTTTCATACTCGTTATCTTCAATCACACCTACGGTTTTATCGTACTTGATGCTGTGGTACACATATTCTGTTGCAAATATATTTTTGGTGATTTTATCCTCATACACTCCGCGGCCTGTTTCTTCTACGGCCATCTTGGCGAGCATCATGTGTTTATCCAGACCCGCAAGTGCCATCGCTTGCACAATCCGGTCAATCTGCTTCTGGTCCATCTTCATGAATGCGGCGTGTGCTTTATTCGCTTTGTCGATTAACGTTTGAATATACTGACCTGCTGTCGGTTCTTTTGCTGGGGCGACTTCGTTCTTTACAGCCATCTCCCTCATCCTCCTAAAGGTTCGTATTAGTTTGTCTCTCTCGTTTACATTCACATCGTAACATGACAATAAACTTAATTATGTGATTTTTTTCACAAAGTATAACAAATTTAATTTAAGTTTTGTAGTGTCCTTCATACGACCATTTTCACTTCCTATTTAAAATATAGGGCTGTAAAATTCATCCTCTCCATCAAAAGTGAATTTTATCACAATGTTTGAAATTTCGTCATTTTTGCCCCCTTTCCTTCCCCCTCAAACGGTAAGATTAGGTATATACTGAACTTAAAAATTGAACCACCGCAATTTGTACCGTCCTTCCTCCCGGCCGAGATGACCCTGATCAGGACGGCAACGGTTTGCGGCGAACCTCGGAGGCTACTGCTTACTACAGAAGGTCGTCCGATGGACATAAAGGGGAGATAGACTTATGAGAGAACTAACAACTGTACTGGAAACGCGCGGTAATACTAACTGTTTCTCGGAAGCAAATTTCAACCATCTGCTGGTTACCATGAAAGATAGAACCTATCCGGAAGGTACACATCTGTACTGGGAAGGCGACATCTCTGACAAACTTTATTATATGAAACGGGGCCGTGCCCAGATCACCAAATCCACGGATGAAGGCAAGGAACTGATCATGTACATGTATCAATCCGGTGATATGATTGGGCAGGCTGATCCCTTCTTTGGCTCTAAACACAGCTTCTCAGCGGAAGTATTGGAGGACAGTGAGATCGGTGTACTGGAACATAAAGACCTGGAAATGTTAATCTGCCAGCATTGTGACTTCGCGATCGATTTTATGAAATGGATGGGCATCCACCACCGGTTGACACAGACCAAATTCCGGGATCTCATGTTATATGGCAAACCGGGTGCACTTTGCTCCACCCTCATTCGGTTGTCGAATTCGTATGGTGAGCCTCATGGAGAGCATGTCATTATTCACAAAAAAATTACCCACACGGACCTGTCCAATATGATTGGAGCCACTCGTGAAAGTGTAAACCGCATGTTAAGCGACCTGCGTAAGAAAGATGGGATTGAATATGACAATGGAATGATTGTCATCAAAGATCTGAAGATGCTGCAAGGAATCTGTCACTGTGAGCTTTGCCCGAACGAGATCTGTCGTATTTAATATTTGACTATGCTGATCGGATCTTGTTTATATATTTAATGAAAAAAAGCCCAGTTCTCTAAAAAGAGATTGGGCTTCTTGGTATACTTAGGATGCATTGGTTAATTCGAGCTTTACCGCATCACGTGGATTCAATTTCATGTCCAGACCATTTTCCATTAATTCTTTGTCATTCACCATAATGACCCACCGCTCATTCATACGAGGCGTGACATTCTCGACCGAGACGACAAATTTGTTGTTCTCCGACATTCTTACAATGCCGCTGGACTTCAACACATCGCGAACTGTGCACTCTTGAACGTAGACGCCGGCATATTGACGATTAAGGGTTGGCATAATGTTTCCACCGCTAACCTTGAGTAACGTTGTCTGATATGCAACGCCATCCCCCCCACTGTCAGCGGCTTTCACGTAAATGATCACTTCATCTTTGGCATGAAGCTCCATGTCCCAATCTTCCTGTTCAATATCCTTGCCGTTTAATTTGACAGCCCAGCTCAGCGAAGAATCCAGAGAAACTTCACCCACGGATTGAATCCGCTTGCCATCTGCCGTAAAATCAACCAGTCCGCTATTGAGTAATGCTTTTTTGAGTGTCAAACCCTCACTAAAATCTCGCTTAATGGACTTTGTTGCATCAGGCAAAAACGTACTGCCATCTACAGCCACTGTGATTGTATTCGCTGTTTCTGTCTCTTTGACAATTGGCTGCTCAGAAGGCTGTGTCTCACTACAACCAGCCAAGATCGCCAGTAGGAGCAAACATACACCTATGTAACCGGGGATTTTCTTCATCATGTAGGTAACACCACCCTGCGTAAAATCATTCACCCTGTTGTCCATAACCTCTATTATGGCACAACCTTCGGCAAAAAAAAGTGTCAAAGCCGTTACTTTTATAGGCTACCGCCTGCAAATAAGGCTTGTACAAGAAAGAGAGCCTGCACACAGGCTCTCCAATCTATATCATTTTTATGTTCTCATTGGTTACGTTATCATTGGACACTAGCCTGCATGTATGTCCGTCCTCCATCGCCATCTTTCAGATATGGATTAAGCCCGAAGAACTGCTCCTCAGATACGTATACACCTGTCAGCAATCGCCCTTCAAGCAATCCACCGTCAACCTGCACGCAACATGAAGGTGCGTCTACATACTCCTGATACAACGGAATCTGCCCATATTGTTGATGGACCTTAAATACCTTGCCTTGCTCATGCAAAGGCCGTTCCGAGAAATAGGTAGGCACAATATAACGGGCAATGACATCCAGCTCCTGCACGCTATAAAAGGGTTCATCACCAAGCCATGGTGCAAACATTCGAATCTTCTCATATTGAGACCAGACAACCGCCTGAATCAGCATTTCTGCCTGAACCAACCGACCTTCTCCCACATCTAAAGCCAATTGCTTACCATGCATAGTTTCTTCCATCTGAGACATCGTTGAATCAGGTTGTCCCAGCTCACATCCGATACACTTCCAGCCCCTGGACGTTTGAATCCATTTTTGCAGCACCGCCGGAGCTAATCTCGGACCATCGCTGTTCACAGAATGCGTATTCACTTCGGCAAGATCATCCTTAACCGAACGGGAATAGGCTGTGCGCTTAAACAACTCTGCAGCTTTTTTGTAAATTAGATGGACCTGAATGGATGCGCTCTCAAGTTCTGCAATATCTTTTTTGCCGTAGCGTACTTCACGGGATAAGCTTTCTTCTCTCATGACAAGTGGGCCTCCTTCGCTCCGGCCGTCTGTGGCCATTTTCTATAGATTATACTACAACTCATGACAACATGTGCATAGCCCAAGAGAAAAACGCCGATCAACATAGTACTTAAGACAAAAACCCCTGATTTCCACAGAAATCAGGAGTCTATGTCATTCATGCAACAAAAGTGGGTGATATTGCTTATGCGTTAGTCAACCCACTGCTCAGCCCAGTCTTGAATTTGATTCATGACAGGCTGGAGCGCTCTACCTTTATCCGTCAGTTCATATTCAATACGAACTGGCGTCTCGGGATAGACGTGACGAACCAGAATACCTTCACTCTCCAGATCTTTCATCCGTTCGGATAACATCTTATCACTCATGGATGGAATCAGATTGGAGATATCCTTGAATCGCTTCGAACCACTCATCAATGTTTGAATAATTAAACCATTCCAGCGCTTGCCCAAAAAAGAAAACGCCGTCTCAAAACGCGGACACATCCGCAAGTCTTGACCTTCCACATTAATCACCTCTTTAGAGATCACTCAAATCAACTTACATTTTGTTAGTATATTTCATAATAACATATTTAAGCTTCAAAGAAAACGCCTGCAACTAAAAAGTTTAAATTTTAGAAGCATATCATCCAAAATGGATCATACATCCCAGTATACATTACACGCTACGTCGTCACCATGGGAAATATCGTATAACTTCCCCATAGTACTATCTTACCCAAAAAGAACCCAGCTGCCACAGTCATCAATGACTCGGAGAAGGGTTCTTTTTGAATAAAACTTATAATTTCCATTACACGATTGAGTTAGTGAATTAGACCAGCACGCCACCAAATGGTCTTACAGGTTCGCTCTTGCCAAATTCCGGCTTAAAGCTGCGGGCAGGATATGCCCATTTCACAGCATTGCTGATCACTCTTAATATTTCCGGTTTGTAATAGGTCGGATACGTCTCATGACCTGGTCGGAAATAAAAGATTTTACCTTCACCACGCCGGAACGTACATCCGCTCCGGAATACTTCCCCACCCTGGAAGTTGCTCACAAACACCAGTTCATCCGGTACTGGAATATCGAAGAATTCACCGTACATCTCTTCTTTTTCCAATACAATCTTGCCTTCGATGCCATCCGCAATCGGATGAGATGGGTTAACACACCATACAATTTCCTGCTCGTCAGCTACACGCCACTTCAGATCGCAGCTTGTTCCCATCAGCGCTTTGAATGGTTTGGAGAAATGACCTGAATGGAGCACAATCATTCCCATCCCGTTCAGCACTCGCTGCGCAACCTTCTGTGAGATCTCATCGCTTACGCGATCATGTGCCATATGTCCCCACCATATGAGCACATCTGTGGAATTCAGCACTTCATCACTTAATCCGTGTTCAGGCTGATCCAGTGTAGCTGTACGAATAGCAAAGCCTTCGCCGCCAAGTCCGTCAGCCAGTGCTCGATGCAGACCATCCGGGTAGACTTCCCTTACTTCATCGTGAATTTTCTCATGGACAAATTCATTCCAAATGGTGACGTTGATCATATTCAATTTCCCCCTAGTGTAGCTCTAAACCCACCACATATCGCCCAGCGGTTCTTCGATTAATACTTGCTGGAGATTTTGCACGGCTTTAGAGAATCCTTCTTCAACCGACATCAGACCGTCTTCGTGCTCAATACTTACTACATAATCATATCCGACCAGACGCAAGGCACTCATAATGTCTGCCCATGTCTTGTTATCATGTCCATAACCAACCGAGCGGAACTGCCAAGCCCGATCCAGCATATTGGTATAGTCCTGCATATCCGTTACACCGTGTTTGTTCACGTTGACCGGATCAATCGTTGTATCTTTTGCATGGAAGTGATGGATGGCTCCTTCACGTCCCAAGATGTGAATTGCCTGAACCGGATCAATACCTTGCCACCACATGTGACTTGGGTCCAGATTGGCTCCGATCACTTCACCTGCTGCTTCACGCAGTCTCAGCAAGGTTGCTGGTGTATGAACGGAGAATCCACCGTGCAACTCCAATCCAACTTTTACGTTACGATCTGCTGCAAATTTACCCCACTCTGTCCAGTAAGGGATCACTTTGTTCTCCCATTGCCACTTCAGGATCTCCTGGAAGTCATTTGGCCATGGTGCAACAGGCCAGTTCGGATATTTGGCATCCTCATGGTCTCCCGGACAACCGGAGAATGTATTCACTACAGGTACTTCCAGCTTCTCAGCCAGTTCTACCGATTTAACAAAATCATCGTGAAATCCTTTGGCAATATCCTTTTGCGGATGTAGCGGGTTACCGTGACAGCTGAGTGCACTGATCGTCAAACCACGTGATTCCACTGCATTTTTGAAGTTTTTCAATGCTGTAGGATTGCTTAACAACTCATCTGGCTTACAATGTGCATTGCCTGGATGTCCGCCTGTTCCGATCTCTACTGCTTTTAATCCCTTGGATGCTACATAATCAAGAGCATCCTCCAATTTACGTCCTCCGAATAGTACCAAAAATACGCCGAGTTTCAAGTGCGATTCCTCCCTGGATTAGATATCGTATGATTGCTGAATTCATGAATATTGAACTGTATACAATTACCGTTCAGATCACATGCCTGTTTGATTAGTGTGGAAAATCGAGAGTGTTTCTATCCTGAAATTGAACGTAAGAATACTGGTTATTCTTCACCACTTGTAAGAGCATCAAGCTTCGAACACTTTTACTCAGACTAGTGGGATTCCACGGTTTCAATCTCAGTTTGAACTGTGCGAGTTACTGCAAAAGAATCATAGCTGCTCTCCAGATGTATGTGCTTGCCTTCAAGTGAAGAACGCTGGAATGAATGCATGGCTTCCAGTACGTGATAAGCTAGCTTGCCACTGGCTTTGTGTTCCCTTCCGGCACGAATGGATTCAACCATTTCGGTTACGCCGATGCCTCGTTCGTTTTGTCCACTTTCGAAGACTGGTTTGACCGTCTCCCAAGTGTCTTGACCGTATCTGCGAACCTTCACTTCCCCGTTAAAATAATTGGGGTCCGGTACACTAAGCGTACCTTCTGTACCATAGATTTCAATACGTGGCAGATCCGAAGCTCCGCGAATATCGAAACTGGTGATCATGGTTGCAATGGCTCCTTCTGCGAAATCAATGGTTCCTGCCAAGTGAGTAGGCGTCTCTACTTGTAGCGCTGTACCTTCCTTCGGTCCGGAGCCAATCTTGCGATCTGCAATCTGTATGCCTGCCGAGGCGCTGATTCTGCGTATCGGTCCAAGCAGCGTAATCAGAGCGGTCAGGTAGTAGGGTCCCATATCAAACATCGGTCCGCCACCTGCAACATAAAAGAACTCCGGATTAGGATGCCAAGCTTCTGGTCCTCCACCCATGAAGAATGAAGTCGCTGCAACCGGCTTGCCAATCAGCCCATCCTCAATGGCTTTACGAGCTGTCTGTATGCCTGAACCAAGGAAGGTATCCGGTGCAGAGCCAACATACAATCCCTTTTCCTCAGCCAACTCAACAACCTTGCGACCATCCTCAAGAGAAATTGCCAGCGGCTTCTCGGCATACACATGTTTGCCTGCTTCGAGTGCAGCCAGATCGGTCATGGCGTGACTGCCAGGAACCGTAAGGTTCAACACAAGTTCAATTTCGTTATTTTGCAGCAACTCATCTACATTGTAAACGTTTGCGATATTAAATTCATCTGCCCGTTCCTGAGCGCGTTCACGAATCAAATCCGCAACAGCCACGACTTCAATGACCGGGTTGTTTTTGAGATTTTCCAAGTAGATGGCGCTGATGTTACCACACCCGATGATGCCTGCTTTCATTTTCTCCACTGTGACGTTCATCTCCTTACGCATGGTGAAAATCTGCGTTTGAATGGTTGAGATACATATGTTTTGTTGGATGTTTCCTGTTCCTTAAATCTAATACTATGGTATTCCGTTTCAGCTTCAATTAAAATGAATAATATGATTGAAACATGAACTATCTGGTCATAATTTTCAAATTGCAAGGAGTATGCCCATGCCGACAGATCAAACCTGCCAAGTTCTTACAGCAGGCTTTTCATTTCATCGTAAACCCTACGCTATGGTGCAGCCTGAAGGGGTGAAGAACTACCTGTTAAGACTGCAAACAGACGGACGTTGCCGTGCACGCATAGACGGGGACATGTCCCTGGTGGATGCGGGCGATCTGCTTCTTTTTGATCCTGACGAACCCTATGAGCTGAGAATAGACAATGAAACCAATCCGATGGGAGAACGACTAGTGGAGAGTGGTGACTATCACATCTTCTTTAATGGTTCCTGGGTGGATGAGTGGTGGAAACGTCACAAACGGCCGACCCGAATCAAAGTCGAACTGACGGAAAGTCTCTTGGTCCTGTTTCGACAGCTCGTACTGGAGCAGCGCCGCATCTCCAATCCTTATCCGGAAATTTCAAGTTATTATATGCGAATTTTATGTCTCGAAGTGGATCGTCTGCTCGCGGAGCATCCAACGATAACCAACACCAATTATGTGGCTTATGAGATCAAAAACTACATTGAAGAAAACGCTTCCTCTTTATTCAAGCTCGATGATGTGGCAACACATATTGGCATCAGTGTTTCACGGGGCGTTCATCTCTTCAAAGAAGCGTTTGGCAAAAGCATCATGCAATACACGCTTGACGTACGGCTGAATATGGCCAGGGAACGAATTATTTTCAGTCCAATGACCCTGGAGCAAGTGTCTGAGTCTTCCGGCTTTAACAACTATACCTATTTTCATCGGGTATTCCGTTCCCGGTTCGGCATGTCCCCGAAGGAATTCCGCGTCATTCACCGGGAACAGATGTAATCATACCAGTATACGTAAGTTGAACTTATTTGCGCGCGGCTATGGCCTCGGATACAACCATCGCCAGATCTTCATTGCCAAACATGGACAACACGCCAAGTACCGTATCATCCGGGATCTCACCGGCTTCCTCCTTGGATACAATCAGCTTCTGCACCTGCTGCAAACGCTCGTTGCTCTGCTGATCCGGGTAGGCTTGCCGGTACATCTCTTCCGGGTCCAAACCATTATTGACACACCACTGGGCAAATACGAGGATCATCATCTCTTCTTCCTGTTTATAGGTTTCTACAACAGCTTCCTCGATCTGTTTATTACGTTCCTTTTCATATTCATCCATGACTTGTATTCCTCCGTATGTGTATTCTGCAATTATTTGCGAATCAATTGTTCCGCCAGTTCATGACTGTCCATGACGTGACTTGCACTGATCAGGCAATCATCAGGTGAGTCCAGACAAGCCAGGAAATTATCAACTGCTCCGCTAAAACCTCTGCGTGTTAACACGGTTTCCCAGCTCCCGAACGTTTCTTTGGTTTCCAGACTCCCCTGTTCCATGCAGCTGATCGTGTCCATGTTCACCACTTCAACAGATCGTCCACCACCATGCAATTCGATCTTCTCCAGATCTGCCCCAGCTTCACACAACATATCGAATCGACCGTAGGCTGTTCTGCCCAGCTTGGCCGTTCCGGTTGCGTGCAGCAGTCTGTCCAGATCATTCTTCCGAATCCATTGATGAAGCAACTCCACATTATGATCCGAGTACCACAACATCAGATCCAGCATATGGATGAGATCATCATAGATGGTTTCTGCCGCAGGACGATCCTGAATGCCTGTACGATGTTTGGTCACTGTCAAGGATTCAAAACCTTTTCCACCCTGCATCCATTCTTTCGCTTTTTGGTACATCGGTGCGAATCTGCGGTTGAAGCCCACTGCCAGTAACAGCCCTTGTGCCTCGGCAAAAGCAGTCATCTCTTCCGACTCCCGAATCGTATAGGACAACGGCTTGTCTACGTACACGGCTAATCCCTGTTCCAGACATTGCATGACAATGTCAAAGTGCGCTTCCGTTGCTGTATGTACAAACACCGCATCCAAGTCCCAGGACAACAGTTCTTTCAGATCCGTTGTTCCCCGTTCTAATCGATACGCCTCCTGAACGGCTTTGACCGGCTCCGGAGATCGGTTCATAATGCCTACAATCTCCACGTTCGGATGAGCTGTTAACAGCGGCAAATATACTTTACGTGCAATATCGCCGAGGCCGATAATTGCAACTCGTTTACGTTGGGTTGTTTCCATGATGATCATTCCACCTTCAGTTCGGTTCTATATTTCCACGTCCTATAGTGTAACCCTTCGGACAGCAACTTGCCAATGATTGCAGCACACTTCGTACGAATTGTTCAGACAATGGGCGAACGTGGTAAACTTAGGAGGAACAGCAGTACAGATCGGGACACGACCAGACCTGCCTGATCTGAAAGGAGCGTTTGGGATTTTGCGAAAATGGTTATGGCTTCTGTTATATGTTTTACTTGCAGGAGTCACGTTTATTTACAGATATGAACTGCTGGCCTGGACCGATCTCCATCAGTCCATTCCGCTGTTACTCGCCATGGCAACATTGTTCGCTCTTGTGCCTGTAATTCCTTATAAGTTTGTTATTATCGCCTTTGGTTACAGTTACGGTACCACCACAGCAGCCTGGATATGCTGGCTTGGCACCACACTTGCTGCCATGCTCGTTTATGGCGGAGCAAGAACCATCTTCAGACATCAGGCGAGATCGTACCTCGAACGTATTCGGGGTCTGAACCGTTTTACCACATGGATGGAAGCACATCCGTTCATGGGTGTCATGTCGATGCGACTGTTGCCGATCGTGCCCCAGATGGCCGTTAATATCTACGCAGGTATAACGTACACGCCATTCTGGGTCTTCATGCTTGCCACGGCCATTGGGAAAATGCCAGCGATTTTTGTATTTGCCTATGCAGGTGCACAGGCTGAAACCTCAATCTGGCTGAGCCTGGCCATCCTTGCCGGATATCTGGTGTTCATGGCCATTGTATTACTCTTATTTCGCTTCCGGTCACGCAACAAAGCCTGAATTCAGAATTAGCAAACCGTTCAGATTCAGCTTGTTTTCATTCCGGCTTGGTTGGCTTGCCAATTCAGGATATAATAGAAGAGCAAGCCTAATGCTTGTGTAACAAGTTTCAATAAAACAGTAGATTGCTGGAGCTCGAACACGAGCGCTAAATCTTCATCAGAAATGGAGTGACTATAGCATGGAACAACATTCAAGTGAGTTAGCAACTTTTGCAGGCGGATGCTTCTGGTGTATGGTATCCCCCTTTGAAGAACTGCCCGGTATTCATAAGATCGTATCGGGTTATACAGGAGGAGATACCGAGAATCCAACATATGAAGAGGTCTGCTCGGAGACAACAGGACATGTAGAGGCTGTGCAAATTACGTTTGACCCTGCCATCTTCCCTTATAAGAAACTGGTTGAACTGTTCTGGCAGCAGATTGATCCTACGGATACAGGCGGGCAATTCCATGACCGTGGATCTTCCTATCAGACGGCCATCTTCTATCACAGCGAAGAACAGCGCCAGATTGCGGAAGCTTCCAAAGCGGAGCTGGGACAAAGCGGACGTTTTGATAAACCAATCTTCACTCCGATTTTGCCAGCCAAACCGTTCTATGAAGCGGAAGAACATCACCAAAATTATCACCGGAAGAACCCTGCCCATTACAAACGCTACAGCAAAGGTTCTGGACGTGTAGATTTCATCGAACGCAACTGGACCGGTAACGTGGATAAAGACGGGCTGAAAGAGCGTTTGACGCCGATTCAATATGAAGTTACGCAGAACAGCGCGACCGAGCCTGCATTCCATAACGAATTCTGGGATCACCACGGTGATGGTATCTATGTGGACATCGTATCTGGCGAGCCATTGTTCAGTTCTACCGACAAATACGACTCCGGCTGCGGCTGGCCGAGCTTCACACGTCCATTGCGTGACCACAACGTGAAGGAAAAAACCGATCTCAGCCACTTCATGATTCGTACCGAAGTGAGAAGTCGTGAGGGCGATTCCCATCTGGGTCACCTGTTCAACGATGGTCCTGCCGAAGCAGGTGGAATGCGTTATTGCATCAACTCTGCGGCACTTCGTTTTGTACCCAAAGAAGACTTGCAAAAAGAAGGATACGGTGAGTACGCCGTCCTTTTCCAATAAGTTATAATGCAAATACAAAAAGAGCAGTGGGATGATCCCGCTGCTTTTTTGTTGTACATTCTTTTTTTCATAGACGAACTATTGTTGCATGAGAATGCATTGATTAGGTTTGGCTCGAAGAGATTTCCGAATTTAATTGGCTGGCAGAAGCCGTCTGATCATTACGAAATTGAATTCGCATCGCTGGAACAATACCCATGATCATCACGGTAACCGAAATTGCGTAGACGATAAAAATGGATGTGCTGTTCATCAGTACACCTGCCATGGAAGATCCAAGAAGCATACTTCCTATGAATAAAGGGGTGATGGTGCCATTCACTCTCCCGATCAAATGCTCATCTATCCGAGTGACCAAGTACGTGGAGATGATGACGTTGATGAATGCCATACTGATTGAGCTTAAGAAGCTGATCAAAAGGGTCAGCCAGAACCAACTGGATAACACTTCCCCCATCGTGGCTACAGCCAGACACAGCACACCTACAAGCAGAATTAAGGTCTGGTTCAGCTTAGCACTTACAGCAGCCGCAATACCTCCTCCAATCAATAAACCTATTCCAGACGCACCAGATAAAAACTGTAACGACGTTGCTTCAAGTCCCAGACGTTCAGTGATCAGAAATATTCCAAGTGGACTGATGAGACCTGCAGAAAGCCCTATACAGATGAATACCAGACTAAGCATTTTTAACGAGCGAGATCGAGCAACATATTGCCAGCCCTCTCTGATATCCGCTAATAATGAGGTACTTGTTACCCGCTGAGTGGCGTCTTTAGGCAGAAATGTGAGTAGAAGCGCAGAGATCAGGAATAGAATGAGTAATGCGTACATGGATGCCTGAATTCCCATTGCAGTGTATATAAACGTTCCGACGATTGGTCCGAGAATTAAAAACAACGATTGACCACTCTGGGTAATAGCAATTGCAGACTGCAAATGTTCTCCTTTTACATTTCGCCTCACAATCTTTAGAGAGGATGGTTGAGAAAACTGGCTAACGATAGAGGATACAAATGTGGCTACGTATAGAATCTGCCAATACCCGGAAGATAAAACGCCAATTATCATGACAATAGACAACGCACTCAGAATATCCCCCAGTATCATCGTACGTTTGGGATTCCAGCGATCAGCAAGTGCACCGCCTATGATGGAGAAAACAAAAATCGGGGCATATTCAAGTACGGTAATCAGCGAGACAGCTATTGGACTTCCTTGAGTTCGATCCATTACATAATAGAGGATTGCCATATTCCGGATCCATATCGCCAGATTTTGTAGCAGATCAGACCCTGTCACGATTAAAAAAGCTTTGTTTCTGAACAATGTGTTCATTCTCCATCTCCTCTTTTAAACCGACTGTCCGGTTTATTAATATTTAAAAAGAAAAACTGACAGTTACATCAGCTTTTCATAATTAATGTTGTTGAATACCTGCCAGCAGACTGGCCATGCCTTTGTGGTAAATACGACGAATATCCGTCAGGTCCTTCTCATAATAGAGTGTAGTCAATCCGCTAAACAGACCGTAGATGATGTGCATTACATCCTGTGGGTCATCCGGTTTTAACTCTCCATCTTCCATCCCTTTAGTAATAATGGACTCGTATGTCGCATACGGAATTCGGATCAGGGAAAGCATCTCATCAAGCATCTCCTGACTGACGACCTGACCCGAGACAAACTCGTTAATGGCGTGATTCAGCGGGTTAGCCAAATCATCCACGTAATGATCAGCAAGTCCGTACAATTTGTCTATGGCAGTCTTATACCCGGTTTCTTTGTCCAGCCAAGCATCCATCCAATCTTCATTGTTAAGCTTGATTAGATACATGAATAACTCTTCTTTGCTTTTGAAATGATAATAGATGCTGCCTTTACTCCGATTGTTAATCGTACATATGTCTTCCATGGAAGTTGCACTATATCCCTTTTGGGCAAACAGTTCCTTGGTATTACGTGCAATGTCTTTCTTTATCTGGGTAACATCTTTTCTTCGTTTAACTTCGATTGGAAAAACCTCCATAAATTAAACCGACTATTCGGTCTAATAGTATCACAGCACAAATACCCCGTCAATTCAATTTGCTCAGGCACCCTCTCATTTGCTGTTTCAAAAGGATGTACAAGAGAGTGCCTGGCTACAATTCAGGAAAGAAGTCGTCACATCATACTTACGATCCAACCGATCCAATACGCAAATGGAATTAATAACAACTGTGCCAACAGAGTACCGAATAAACGGGATACGAGCATGCATCCATAGATCTGATTCATGCGATCCAAACGGATCTCGCCACGTAATGATTTGTCACTGAGCAGGGAAATCCGCGGATCAATCAGGATGGTTAACAAAATAGTCGCTATTCCGTTAATTAACCCGGTTGATTGGGATGCAGCTACAGCCTGCCCTGGGTAAAGGTACGCTGCGTATAAGCTGGACAGGACACCTGTGGTATAGATTGCGGTTACCGCTACATTAAGCAGCATTAACCGTCTTGGCATCCCATGTTGTACTAATCGTTTGGCCATCTTCCAGGATGGCGGGGTGATGTAATACGTTGCATTTCTAATCTTGCTTCGCTTCAGCATACCGCGAACCATCGCAGGGATGGAACCGGCTGCTTCAAAATGTACAACCATTCTTGATGAGAGCTTCACCATGGTTGGAAAACACAATATGGCTAATGCCGTTCCAATTGTTGCCGCACCCATTAACCAGTGCAGCTGCGCCGCAAAGTGTGGATTGGTTCCACGTGTTGCAGTATCCACTAGATTACCTACCATCGGACCCTGGGCCATATTCGAGGTTCGAGAAACCAACAACAAGATACCTGCCAATGAAATGGCCAACGCGATTCTGCGGGTGCGTAATCCACCGAGGCGGAGCGCGTATGACAAGCTGTCTGCGGCATGAATCAGCATGGTGAACAGCATAGGGATTGCCAGACTAAGACTAAACATATGTACGTACTCCTTTATATTCCTGTTATTGAACTTATTTCTTTCATGGACAGCATTATACTCCTCTGACTTGCAAAAGTATAGGAACGAGATCCCTTTATATAAGTTGAACTAAAGAATGTTTACACTGGACACTCCGATGACAGAACAACCTTCCGATCGCTGTTATCCCCAGATTTTTTTGATTCCTTTTATAAAGGGGTAAATCCGGGGATAAAGGCGAACACTTCGTTTCTTCAGTTTTTTTCTGTCCTCTCCGTTTCGTGTAAATGTTTATTTCAATTTATATAGATCATCGGTAAATGCACTTACGACCTCGGCTGTTCATCGTTTATCCCTCACCTCAGAGGGTAATATACAACTAATCCATTATTGTACAGGAGGGGTTTATATGCCTTGGAACAAACATGATTATCCGGTATCCATGAAGAACCTGGAACCACGTGTCAGACATAAAGCAATTGAGATTGCCAATGCTCTGCTCGATGACGGGTATGAGGAAGGACGCTCGATTGCCATAGCGACAGCTAAGGCGGAAGAATGGGATGAAAATCATCCCGCACCGGAAAGTTCGAAATCGGACTTCACATCTTCTTCCGATAATTCCAACCCTAAAAAGTCGTCTTCCACGGATCGTCGTCATTCCGAGCCCGTCTCTTCGTCCAAAAGTCATGACAACATCCATGTCGTGCCTACTGACTCCGGCTGGGCGATCAAAGAAGAAGGAAAGTCTACCTATCTGTCCACATTTGATACTAAGGCAGAAGCTGTAAATAAGGCCAAAGAACTGAGTAGCAAACAAAATATTCGAGCGATTATCCATAATCAGGATGGTCAGATTGCTTCTTCGATCAAGTCCTGAATGAATCGGAAAACAACAAAATCCCTTTTGCTGCTGAAGAGCAGTCAAAAGGGATTTTGTATGAACTTTAACTATCAAGACCTGAATATGATGCATACAGGTTATGGTTGTTCTGAAACGTATGGTTAATTGGATACCCCTCTAGCCACCGTAGTCCGTTGTGAAATAGCAGCAGCGTTAACTGCCTTGGCTGCAGCCGATGGTATCGGCAATTTCACAGCCGAAGTTGTAACCACGGTTCCGCGAGCCGGAACACTAACGACGTACGTGATGACTTTGCTGGCAATCCATACGGCCAGAATCGTATATAAAGTTTCTTTTACCGGAAGAAAGAAAAGCGACAATCCCAATACAAAAGCATCGCTGACAAAGAAAACTGTTCCCAGCTTCCATCCCTTCCAGCGGCTAACCAGCACGGCGAGAATATCGTCTCCACCTGTCGCTCCACCGAATCGAAGCACGATCCCAGCGCCTACCCCTGTCAAAATACCGGATAGAACTGCCGGAATCCACAGATTTCCGTTAAACGACAATACCAGTGTGGAGTATCGTTCAAAGCCGTCATAGAATAGGGAAAATGCACCGACGCCAAGCAATGCCTGAATCATGAATTTCCAGCCTTTAAGGAACCAAGCCAGGATCATGACCGGAATGTCCAGTAACAACATACCGATAGCAGGTGATAAGCCTGTTGCGTATTTTCCGAGCAGGGCCAGACCAACAAATCCGCCCTCCGATAAATGATTCTGAAAGTTAATGTGATAATAAGCAAAAGCTAAAATAAATGTACCGAGTAGCATAATGGCGAATTTGATCGCCTCTGTTTTAACGTGTTGTAAGGTTAACGATGTTCTCTTCATTCAGGTTCCCTCGCAGTTTGTAGGTTGGTTTTTTAGACCGACCGTACCCTGCAAAAGGTAAGCCTGGAAGAAATCATCGTGTACGTCCTTCGAATATTCATTCCAATCCCCTCTTTCGCAGAGTCAGCCGTTTTTTTGAACCGGTTGGTGTACTCTACAAGGGGCGCTATGTGTATGAGAGATCGTAACGTTTCCAGATCGTCCTTGGGGAGATTGTCCTTCGGGAACTCATGGTATCCTGATCCTTTCTGTTCTGTTGTGGTTAGCTGTGCTCAGTTAAACTGAAAAATAACTACAATGCATAAGCTTGAACATTTAATTGTACACTTACACTTGGATTACAGTACCCTCTTTTGATCGCGGTTATCCCCGGATTTTTGGAATTCCATTTTCCCTCTGGGGAAAATCCGGTGATCGCTTATGCTTCCGAAGCTGCTTTCATTCAAAAAGCTTTAAGGCGAACACTTCGCTTCTACAGATGGGTTCTGCACTCTTCGTTCCTGTGTAAATTGTAAATCCAACTTACAGCAGTTGCAAGTTCATTCAGTTTAAACACCAAAGCTAACTTGCTTGTTCTTCTATTATATAACACCAACGTGACCGGGTCTAAACAGTAGACCCCTCAAAAACAGGCATAAAGTAGCCTTTGGACTGCTCCAGCAGTCATACGGCAACACCAGGATAAGCAATGCTTGCTAATGGTGCAACCTGCTCCTTTATTCTATGACCAAAGCTTCCAAAAATAACTGTCAGTCACCCAACTGTGACAAATTGGGGCCTTTTTTTATTTTCTTGCGCTTTTTAAAGGAATCATTTTCCTTTCACACATACACTATAGCAAACGTAATCGGCTTATTCTTTGTCCAGTTCAGACGTTTCCAGACTTACTCTGCTGTTTATGGTATAATATAACAATTGAATCCCACTACCGTTTAAGCGAGGCGGATTGATGAAAACGTTAAAGCCAAGAGTCTTTATTGGCTGCTCGCTGGAAGCGAAGCCGATTGCAGCCGCAGTACACGAAAACTTACGTTTTTCAGCCGAAGTTACCCCTTGGTATTCCGGGGTTTTTAATCCAAGTAGCTATACCATGGACGATCTGGAAGTAGAGGTCCGTACGACTGACTTTGCCATTTTTATTTTTCATCCGGATGATATATCCAAAATTCGCGGGAAGTACTACGCGTCAGTCCGGGATAATACAATGCTGGAAATGGGTCTGTTTATGGGTCGTCTGGGACGAAAACGTATTTTTTTCATTCTTCCTGAGGATATTACAGACATCAAGGACACAACCAAGGTTGAAGGATTGCGTATGCCCACAGATCTGCTGGGGTTAAATCCACTCGTATATGAAATCCGTTCTGACGGAAAGTGGGCACCAGCCGTGTCCGTGGCATGTTCCAAAATCGCAGACAGTATTGAGGAACAAGGACGCTGGAGTGATCCAGAATTGGAGAACATCATTGAGAAGCATAAACGCACTGAGGGAGAAGCAAGGTTACAACTGCTTAAGTTGCTGCGGTTCTTTAGGGAATTGCTGCGTACCCGCAAAGCAGATGCCAAGATGCTGGAGCGAATGAGCGATGCCTTACGTACTGCCTTTGTCTCTCATCCTCCATTCGCTGTACGTGGCACAGCCATATACCGTACAGATGACAGTGGTTACATTGAGCAATTATGTGGTAATGTTGGAGAACCGGGGAGAAAGTATGACTTGTCCGCTAACGACGACAAACAACCGGATGATCCCAAGCGCATTCTGGTGATTGATTCTTACCGGGAGAATAAAATCAAGATTAACCTGTATGATGATTACCTTGAGAAAGAGTATCTGCTATGCTATCCTGTAGCCAAGAGGTATGTTATCACCGTTCACATTATTGGACATATTGAAGCGGATGAGGCGGTATTTCAGCAGATTGACCTACAGAATCGTCAACTGTTCAACGCCATCAACGATTTGTTAGGAGGCGAACCGGAATGAAACCGGAAACGAAAAAAATAAGCAAGCGCTGGGGCAGCGAAAAAAAGGTACGCCTCAGTTCTGCGCCCGAATCATCACGACCGGTTCCGGAACCCAAGGAAGAAGATCGTTTCCACAAGCCGGCCGTACCGCTAACTACCATTGGGCCCTCCCTGAAGGGCAAGGAAAGACCTTATAAGGTCATTCTTGAAAAAGAGGCGTTCTACGAAAAGCCTCAATATCTTGCTTAATTTCTGAACACATCATCAGACCTGCCGCTGAATCGGCAGTATTCCATAGGCCCCGCCGCCCAAGGCAGGGGCTTTTTTGTTGCTCATTTTCGCTAAAATAAAGCTACTTCTACTCGTTGACCTGGTGCCATTGTGTTAAGGCAAGACATCCTTAAATCATGATCATAATCGTAATAGCAATTCATTGCAGTAATTCATTGCTTGTAATTACTTCTGTAGCAGACTGCATTGCATAAGGCTTATTTGGTTTATGGCCTTAGGTTTCCTGCAAAACCCATAAATTATACCTTATTTTGGAGCAGGCTTGTCCCTAAATCCCTAGCTTCATTCATTATCTGTACCTTTAGGAAAATGCGGTAATGTGTGCTTCCAATATTTCTCGGTTGTATTGTGTATCTCCATTACATATATTGATTATAATATAGGAACACATGTTCTGTAAATATAAAATTCCAATTAAAGGTTAAGGAAGTGAACATATGACATCCTCAACTTCCGCCCCATCCCCTGCGGATGAAGACCATCGTCTGATCAAAGGTCTGGTTGTGCGCACGCTATTACTGGATGTACTTGAACGAGATATTCACACACTGGATACGTTGCTGCTGAAGATGCCCGAAGTCTACATTCTGTCGCTGACCCGCATTCAAAACAATGTGCTCAAGGAGATGTTGGCCCTTCGTAAACAGATGAGAACCCGCGGTGTCAAAGTACTGGAAGAGAAACGGGAAGCCGAGGGTATCGAAACTCTGTATATGTGCAGAGGGTATTGGCAACGGTTCTATATGCTGTGGACATTCGCACGTAATGAAGTCAAAAAAGAACTCAGTCGGCATCTGCAGATGGACTTGGCGCAGACTTGATACAACTCTGACAATATAGAACCCATTCCCCAGCAAAACAAGTTGACCATCGCTAGCTGTGTTCATTAAGATGGAGAAGAGATATCCAACCATTCCAATAAGGCATGAATTGATTTCAACCGGATATACGCTCAACGTCTTATCAATCAAGGAGTTGTACTTCATGGATTTGAATACACATTCGATTAAACAAACACCCGCACATACAGGCATTGCCGCAGATGTGACAGAACTGATCGGCCAGACACCTGCCGTTAAACTGAACCGACTCACAGGCAGCGACTCCGCTGACGTATACGTGAAACTGGAATACTTTAACCCGAGTGGCAGCGTCAAAGACCGTGCCGCCTATAACCTGATCATTCAGGCTGAACTTGCGGGACACTTGCTCCCTGGTGCTACCATTATCGAACCAACGAGCGGCAATACCGGGATTGGTCTTGCGATGAATGCCGCCGCCAAAGGATATAAAGCCATTCTGATCATGCCGGACAATATGTCCAAGGAACGCATCAACATTCTGAAAGCCTACGGCGCAGATGTGGTGCTCACCCCTGCTGCAGAGCGGATGCCTGGTGCGATTCGCAAAGCGAAAGAACTTCAAGCAGACATTCCGGGAAGTTTCATTCCGCAGCAGTTCGAGAATCAGGCGAACCCGGACATTCACCGGATCACGACGGCTCCCGAGATTATGCAGCAGATGGATGGCAGGCTGGACGCCTTCATCGCTACGGCGGGCACTGGCGGAACGATTACGGGAACCGGGGAAGAACTGCGCAAGCAGTTACCCGGTATTCGCATCTATGCGGTGGAGCCCAAAGGTTCTCCGGTGTTGTCCGGTGGCGAGCCCGGACCACACAAGCTCGTCGGTACAAGTCCGGGGTTCATTCCGGACATCCTGAATACCGACGTGTGGGATGCCATCATCCAGGTGTCCGATGAGGACGCACTGGATACGATGCGGCAGCTTGCTGCCCGGGAAGGGCTGTTGCTCGGCCCTTCCTCTGGGGCATCGGTGTGGGCCTCCCTTCGCATCGCGAAGGAACTGGGGGCGGGTCACCGGGTGCTCTGCATTGCGCCGGATACCGGGGAACGGTATCTGAGCATGGGTATTTTTTAACACAGCATAAATCTGTACACATCAAAAAGGGGCTTCCATCTCCCATAAGTCATGAGCATGACAGAGGCCCTCCCTTATTAGCGCTCATTGGTCATTGGTTCTAATGAACCTGACACACGCTATTCGCTCCTATTTGCGCAGGTCTGACGTGTAACGAATCACAGCGACGTTATTTCTCCAAATCGGTCGATTTACAGGCTTAAGAGCTATTTTCGGCGGGATAACGTTACTGAGATTCGTTAGAATTTACATCTCTTCATTATCACCCTAATAAGGTGCGGTAGGTTCGTTAGAATGTTGGAGCGATTGGTAGCGAGGAGCGAGGGAAAATCCCTCGAAAAAAGGGAAGAGAAGTACATTGAAGGAACCATCAAAACAAAAAAAGCCCTTGCTCACTTACGGATGGTGAATCCGCAGAGAACAAGAACTTATTTTGGCAAGAAACTTTATCATCGAAAATAAAGCAAGAACATTTAACGTAAGCTAGTTAGTGTGTCAGGGTTGTCCATTCCACACCTTCGGGAAGCAGGGCCGCAATGCGGTCTTTGGCTTCCTTTTTGGTATACAGCGATTCATCGAGAATGACCGCAGAACCGGAATCGGTGCTTGTCCGAATCAGACGTCCAAGACCTTGCTTCACACGCAGGAGCATATACGGAAGATCGATCTCTTCGTATGGTGCTGCCGACGCACTGCGTTTTGCATTGAAGACAGGGTCCTGTGGTGGATACGGAAGCGACCAGATCATGACATTGGATAATGACGGACCTGGAACGTCCAGTCCTTCCCACAGATTAACGGAGCATAGCACACTCTCCTCATCCTGCTGGAACGCCGCAATCAGATCACTGATCTCCCGGTCGCCCTCATACATAAAGCGCAAACCTTCTGCTTCAGGTACATGAACGATGTCCTGCTTGAACGCACGTAGCTCTTCCATCGTACGGAACAGAACCAGCGCACGTCCTCCACTCTCCTGAAGTAACGACACCGCATCACGCATGCGATTTTCATTCTCCGGGTGACCCGGTATAGCTTCATCGGTAATTTTCATCTTCATTTTGTCCGCATAATCATACGGAGAAGCCACCGAGAATGATACAAAATCATCAATGCCCAGGCTGTCCGCCACATAACGGAATGAACTGTCCACAGATAACGTGGCGGAGGAGAACACGATTGGAATACCTGTGTTGAACACACGCTCGTTCAGCATTTCCTTCACGGTGCGCGGCATGATCGATAAGGTCGTCTCATCCTCGCTCTCTTCCGCCCAACAGATGTAACCATCTTCCTTGCGGAACAAGGCAAGCGCAGACTGAATCATATCGAGATGTTCTTCCACAACACGCATCTGGTAACCATCCAGCGAGAACAATCCGCTCTCAAATACCAATTCCTCACCGATCGCATCCAGCACACTCGTCAGACGTTCAATCTCACGCAGAAGCGGTGCTTCTACCCGAACTTCTTTCCGTTCCGAACCAGGGATCGCCACCGTATACGTATCCAGCAATGCAAACAGTCGCTCACTGCTCTCAATCGCTTCATCTACACACTCCGCGAGGGATTCACGAATCTCTCCTTCTAACAGGCGAGTGACGAGTTCCTCAAAGATGCGGTGTTTCAGCTTGTAGCTCAGTGCGTTCAGGGCTGCTTCTTCCAGCAAATGTCCTTCATCAAATACAACTGAGCTGTGGTCAGGCAGCAAGGGCAATTGTCCCTCGCGTTTGCGCGCATCATAGGTCCACACATGCTCCATGTAATAATCATGGGAACAGATGATGATGTCTTTGGAACGTCGGTAATGGTCACGCGACAGCGTCAGGCCGCAGCGTTGTCTTTTAGGACAAACAAAACAATCCTGGAACGGGTCCCAGTTGATTTTGTTCCACTGACGATCATTCAGATGTGGATACTGTTTGCGGTCACCATACGGATGGAAGGCCTGAAGTGTACCCGGCGTGTTCACAAAATCCGGCAGACTCTCATGCACTTCTTCAATAACAGGCGCATCTTCATCCGCAAATCGCATCGCACTTAGTTTGTTCAGACAGACGTATTGATCCGGTGACTTGCCCAGACGTGCGTCCACTTCCAAGTCCAGATGTGCAGCCAGCTTCGCAATATCTCCACCGGGCTTCACAAGCTGTTCAATCAAGGACTCATCGGCACAGGCGATCACTGCCGGTTTGCCCGTATAACGTGCATAACAGACCGCGTAGAGCAGATAGACTAACGTCTTGCCTGTTCCGACACCGGCCTCCGCCATAATGGTCTTTTTATCTCCATAGGCCCGTTCGAGTTGGTACGCCATAAAAATCTGTTCATCCCGTACCTCGAAGCCGAACTCTGGCAAAATATCGTAAAAAACATCGGCAACCCATTCCCCGAGACGGGATACAAAAGGTTCAGCCGGATCATATGCAAAAGGATAACGTTGTGTAGACAATCCTAGGTCAGCCTCCATTCTTAGACGCGGTCCTCTTTCATTTTTCCGTTCAAAAAAGGCCGCAGGGCAAAAGTTAATTATCTCACGCGATGAAGCGGGTGACAAGCTTTTTTTACGAGATTATTTGCGAGGTTTAATGTATAGAACCAATTTTCAGGGAAAATATATACAGGAATCCACTTTAAGGAAAGGCGGTGCTCCACTCCATGAATCATCAGTCTTCACAACCAGAGCATTCCTCAGACAAATCAGCTGAGACATTAACGGATCGACAAGGGCATCCCATTACGGACAATCAGAATGTACGAACCGTTGGTAGCCGGGGACCGACTACGCTGGAGAACTATCATTTTCTCGAAAAAATTACTCACTTCGACCGCGAACGTATTCCGGAACGTGTGGTCCATGCCCGCGGCGCTGGCGCTCATGGCATATTTGAAGCGTATGGATCAGCCGGGAGTGAACCAGTATCGAAGTACACACGTGCACGTCTATTTCAGGAAAGAGGCAAACAAACGCCCGTTTTCGTTCGCTTCTCTACCGTTATACATGGCGGACATTCACCGGAGACACTGCGGGACCCGCGCGGATTTGCTGTAAAATTCTATACCGAAGATGGCAACTGGGATCTGGTGGGTAACAATCTGAAAATTTTTTTCATTCGTGACCCGCTTAAATTCCCGGATATGGTACACGCCTTCAAGCCAGACCCGTTGACCAATGCACAGGATATGGAGCGGTTTTTCGATTTTGTATCGCTAAGTCCTGAAGCTACCCATATGGTGACATTCCTCTTCTCTCCATGGGGCATTCCAGCGAATTATCGGCAGATGCAAGGGTCGGGTGTTAATACATACAAATGGGTCAATCAGGAAGGCACGGGCGTACTCATCAAATACCACTGGGAACCGCTCAATCAAGGGATACGCAACCTGCTGCAAAAAGACGCGAGCGAGATTCAGGGACAGAATTTCAATCATGCGACATTGGATCTGTATCACGCCATCGAAAAAGGGGAATATCCCGAATGGGAGCTGTGCGTTCAAGTGATGGAAGACGGCGAGCATCCGGAGTTGGATTTCGACCCGCTGGACCCGACCAAGTTGTGGCCGCAGGAGCAGTTTCCTTTTCTACCTGTGGGCAAAATGACACTGAATCGTAATCCCGAGGATTATTTCAATGAAGTGGAGCAAGCAGCGTTTGGCACAGGTGTATTGGTAGACGGGCTGGATTTCTCAGATGACAAACTGCTGCAAGGACGGACCTTCTCCTATTCGGATACCCAGCGTCACCGGGTGGGTGCAAACTACCTGCAATTGCCTGTGAATGCACCGAAAAATCGGGTAGCCACGAATCAAAGCGGCGGGCAGATGCAGTATCAGGTCGATCGGGCACCGGGTCAGAATCCACATGTGAACTATGAACCTTCCTCGCTCGGTGGACTAAAGGAAGCGGCGCCACGTGGTAAGGAGCATGAACCATTGGTGGAGGGCAGGCTAGTGCGTGAGAAGATCGAACGTACGAATGATTTTGGTCAAGCCGGTGATACGTACCGGGCATTCGAG
Source organism: Paenibacillus sp. BGI2013 (assembly GCF_002843485.1). NCBI lineage: Bacteria > Bacillati > Bacillota > Bacilli > Caryophanales > Paenibacillaceae > Paenibacillus > Paenibacillus sp. BGI2013. The sequence goes on along the minus strand of NZ_PJFA01000003.1, from coordinate 174,155 downwards.
GATTGGGAGCGAGATGAGTTGATCAGCAACATGGTCGGGGCTTTGGCGCAATGCAAACCGGATATCCGGGAGCGTATGATTTCTTACTTCACCCAAGCCGATGCCGATTACGGTCGTCGTGTAGCTGAAGGGCTGGCCTCTGTGCCAACCGATGATAGTGCGACGGTCCAACCGAAACATGAACCAAGCGTGGAGCAAGCGAAGAAACAGAGTCGTGAGACGGACGGATATTAAGGTGGATGGACAGCGTTTGGATAGCTGAGTCTGACACTGTTAGTACATTTGGATATTTTGAGTAAGCAGATTACGTTCTGGATTAAGCATAGCCCTGATCGTCAAGTTGCCGGTTGCAACTGCCATCAGGGCTTTTTCATGACTAGCTTGAGTGTAATCTCCACTTCAGGATGCATGCAGCTATGTATTTTAAATTAAAAGAAGTTCATATGAGTGGATCGAAGGTAAGACTTGTGCTCGTGGGATGGAAAAGCGTACTTCTCTACGTTCATTTCAGATGATTCTTCGTTAAATGAGAGCTATCACCCAATGGAAAGATTACATAATTCACGTGATATTACAGGCATTGGAAGCTTGCAGGCCTGACCTGCCTGCATGTACCTCCATCTGATCAGATGATTATTGATGATAACGCTTACAACATTTACCATAAAGTTGTGTCCTGAGATTACATCTAACCAGCCGGCATGACCTATCTCATAGGTAACGGTCTGGTACACGGATACCACATGCTCTTCATTCTATTCCCAATTAACCAAGGAGGCTTACGTAATGAAATTATTCCCATCCACATCCACTCATGTATCTGCACGTTCTCTGAAGGAACGCTCCCTCAAATCCAAAATGGCCCAGATCTGTCTGAGTGCCGCGTTCCCTCTATTATTAATTGGTGGTGGATCGGCCGGTGCTGAGGAACTGATCGAGAGCAGCTTGCAAAATAACCCATCAGAAGCAGCCGCTACCTCAAGTGTGACACTTGCTGCGGGTGATCTGTATGTGTCTCCTGGCGGCTCAGCCAGCAATCCGGGAACACTGAACAGTCCAACGTCACTGGCTAACGCATTGACCCAGATCGCACCAGGCAAAACGATCTATCTGCGCGGCGGCAACTACAGCTTTTCTCAGACTATTACCATTGAACGTGGCAACAGCGGCACATCGAGCCAACGTAAAAACCTGGTGGCGTATGGATCGGAAAAACCGGTCTTTGATTTCTCAGCCCAGGCCTTCGCTTCCACCAATCGTGGACTGCAAATGTTCGGAGACTACTGGTTCGTCAAAGGGCTTGAGGTGAAGGGTGCGGGCGACAACGGCATCTTCATCGGAGGCAGTTACAACCGTCTGGAGCAGATCGAAGCTCATCACAACCGGGATACGGGTATTCAAATGGGACGTTATGCTTCCACAGCCGCCAAGAGTGAATGGCCTGCATATAATGAAGTGATTCGTTCCTACTCCCACAATAACTATGACCCGGATGACGGCGAGGATGCAGACGGTTTTGCGGCCAAACTGACCGTAGGCCCGGGCAACGTCTTCGACGGTTGTATTGCGGCCTATAACGTGGACGATGGCTGGGATCTGTATAGCAAAACGGACACAGGCGCCATCGGCGCGGTTACGATCCGCAACAGCATCGCCTATGCTAACGGTGCAACATCAGACGGCACCTCCACCTCCAACAGCGATGGCAACGGGTTCAAGCTCGGCGGCGAGAAGATTGCAGTGAATCATATCGTAGAGAACAGCATTGCGTTTAATAATAAAAAGCACGGCTTCACCTACAACAGCAATCCCGGTTCGATCCAGATGAAAAATAACACCTCCTGGAACAATGGGCAAAGCAACTTTGCCTTTGATGTAGGCACCCACATCTTCACCAACAACCTGTCCTTCCAAGGCGGCGCCAGCGACAAAACAAGCGGAACCGACGTCAGCAGCACCAACGTCTGGTGGAAAAACAAAAAAAGCGAGAACGCCAAAGGCCTGCTCGCCAGCGCAGCCGACTTTGTCTCCCTCGTCCCTTCAGTAACACGTAGCGCGGACGGAACGCCTGTCCTGGGCAATTTCCTCAAGCTTGCGGGTGGCAGTGATCTGATCGGCTCGGGTACGCCAGCGGGTAAGAATATTGGTGCGCGGTAAGCGGTAGGTAATATGATAAAAGAATGATTTAAAAGCAAGTCCCCTTCCCCATTCCGCCTAAGCGGTGGTAATGGAGGAGGGGATTTTTGAATTGCTGTGCATTGTCTGCCGCTGGCTTATGAAGTAGGTAAATACTCACGGTTTAGCTAAAACCTCAATCATCAGTCTGCCGCCTGTGCGAAAACCTTGCTCGAATGCCGCTTCCACATACATGGACGTGGATTGTCCGATCAAGTCGATCAGTTGCTCCAAAGCATCGTATTCGTTCTCGGTAAGCTGTATTTTGTAGTCCTGCATCAGGTCCGATATTTGACGATTGATCTCTTGATACTCGGCCTGCTCAGGATGAATCGACTCGTCCAACCGCAGGTTTCCATGAAACAAATCCTCGATCAGGTTTGACATGTTATCCCCACCTAGTGTTTTTACCAACTATTCTCACTATACTTTAGCGGATTTTCCGCTAAAAATCAATAGCGGATAACACGCTAAAGTATGATGTTGATGAGGTGATGATAATGTACGCTCGTATACGCAATTTGCGTGAAGACAAAGACTTATCCCAAACACAAATGGCCGCCTATCTCGGCTGTAGTCAACGTGTTTATAGCAACTATGAACGAGGCGAGTTGGATATTCCAACAGCTATATTGATAAAATTGGCTGATTATCATCAGACCAGTACAGATTATCTCTTGAATCGGACGGATATAAGAAAACCTTATCCCTTAAACTAAAAAGTCCTACCCTTGCGAACACAATGACAATGAACTCGTATTCCACGCTCATCAAGACGTTTGCTAAGCAAAAGAAGTGACTGAACTGGTCGTTCACAGGGACCAGTTCAGTCACTTTTTATTTCACTTATAACCTAGACTCTCTTGTTATCTTTGCATCATTTCATGGCTTAGTCTTCTCACAGGTCCAATCTGCTTTTCAAACATTAAATCCCAAATATCTAGACATTCTTGTGCTATACATCTTATCTCTGGCCTCGTATCTTCAGTAGTTTCATCATATAGGCCAATAACTAATTTAGAGATATCATCATGGATACCCCATAGACCTTCATATCCTCTAGTATCATTCTGAATTAAATGACGACTCATTGATAATATTATATCTTTGAATTCAACTACCGATTTTGCCTCTTCTTCGAGATAATTTACAAATGCATGCAATGTTCTACGACTCAAATCTGAACTCATTAGTTCAATTAGAAAATCCTTATCTCTCTCCAAATCGATTAAATTATCATAAAATAATCTTGAGATCGGCATTTCTAAATCTAAGGTGCTTGTTTTAAATTTAAGAATAATATTTTTAGCTAATGAATTGTACTCTTCTTTATCGAAATACAACATAACCATATAAATAATTTCCTCAGCTTGTAATTTACTCATATTATCTACGTTAGCCATTTCATCAACAAAATCATTTTTTATGATAAACATTTCAGACAAACAATGCGCCCCTGATCTAATTAGTTGATCATCTTCAGAATCGTAACATTGCTTGATAATATTGATTATTCTTTGACGATATCGGGGATATAACCAAAAAAACATATTTCTTGTATCATGGAATCCAGCTAATCGATAATCTTGTTCATAAAGATAAAGGATTTTTTCAGACGCCCAATCCCTATCAATGTTGTAGGAGGGCCATAGTGCGAATAGGCTTGCATACCTTACTGCTGGGTTTTCATCAAATACTAACTTTTCAATGGTATCTTTAAACTCACTGAAAAGATCACTTTTTTTCCATAGTAAGTTAGCTATGGCTTGAGCTGCTTCACCTCTCACACAATTTATTGCATTACTTTGTAACATCTCAAAGCTACGCATTTCTTTATCTTCATTATTAGTTACATTTGGCTTTCCAATTTCCGGATTTTTGTGTTTAATTGCAATATCCTTAAGTGAATCTAACATCTCCTGTGACCATCCAACATCATCACTTTTCTCAATCATTGTACATATAGAATTTGCTCTATATGAAGTGAAATTAAATGAAAATTTAAAAATCATCGATTCTAGTAATTCTAATGGGATATTCTTAAACGTTTTACTGTGGGCTACTCCATTAAATAAAGTATCAATGTAAATTTCAGATATTGTATCGTTACATGAGAGCAACAACTTTATCATTCTTTCTGGTTCTTCTGAAACGGCAGTGCTAAAAGTGCTTGAAAAGGATTGAATTGAACTTTCAACAAAACCTCCTGGAACCTCATTCCAGCGCGAACCACCTTTTGTTCTTAGTTTTTGATTAGTCAATATAGCAATCCATCTTTTATCACTAAGCTTCTTCCCAGCAATAGGCGAACTTACAGAGCCACTGTGTCCGTTAGAATACATATATAAAGTAGTTTCATTTTTATATCTTCGCCGTAACACATGAATCAAATCTCTGGCTTTTTTGCTAAGCTGATTCAATGGCAATGCTTCAAGGATTTCTTTTTGTAAGTCCCCCCAAAAACTCCAGTAAACTATCGATCCATTATTCTCTCGGTTATATTCAATTCTACGTTGATATAGTCTTCTAGCTAACGGGGATACATAACTGATAACCGTCTTTTCTAGTAACTCAAAAATAGGTAAACTACAGTGTTCCGAATGTCTTGCCATAACTTGTTTTGCTAGTAATAATTGATCACCGTTACCACTTGTTTTATCAAAAATATTATTTTCAAAATCACTACATAAGTACTCAACAATAGCATCGCTATAGGAATACGGTAATTTGATCATTGCATCTAAAATAATTTCGTTGTATACGTCGTTTCCTTTACCCATATATCCTTTATAACGTTCCCAAAATGTTTTTGGATTTGATAAAATTATTACCGTATTTGCTTTTTTTATGATCTGAATACAAGCTCGCTCAAGACCATTTATGTGTGAATACCTTGCAGACCAATCATTAAAAGATGAAATTTCGTTCTCTATAGTTGGAACAAAAGGTAGTAGTAAATTAATAACTTCGCTACCTTCCTGAATTAGAAATTCCGAATCTTCCAGTAGAAATTCTTCTTCGTATCTATACAAAGTTTGAGCATGACGCTTCAGTTTATTTTCTAAAAGAAATGCAAACACCCGTATTGTTCTCATCTCGCATTTTCTTAGCATTGCCTTAAAGTCAAGATAGTTTTCTGCCATGTTCGGATATCGACGATAAAATTTCATTCTCAATTCGAACATCTCGTCAATATCCATATTAATATCATGTAAGAAACATCGCATGAAATTAGTATCATCTTCTTGTGATTGAAATGCATGTTTCTCTATAAATAGTGCATCTTCTACTTCATATTCAGGTGATTTACTAATAATAAGATTAATTACCGTCTGTTTCTTCTCTGTATCTTCAAACCATCGATCAAGAATACCTTTGTTTCTAAGTAAATTAATATATTGAGGTTTGAAATTTACTACATTATTAATTATATGAGAAGCAAACATCTCATTTTCACAGTTATCAATAATATAATTTTGTACATTACGATCTAAATGTTCCAATTGATTTAATATTTCAAAAAAAACAAACTTGACACTGTATCGGATATTCTCAGACGCAAGAATCTTTTGTCCAGCAACAAGAAAATCTGCACTGTCAAACTCCACTAAATTTTGTAACATCATCTGAACTTGATATCTTCTTCCAGGTGTTTGCTTCTCCTTGTCGCCAATAACATTTAATATGTTTTCGTTCTCATAATATTGTTTCAGCATCATCTCAGCTAAAAAGCAATCTAATATTGATTGATGAGCAAAAGAAATTTTATTTCCTTGTAACATCAGGAAACCGTTTGAAGATAAAAACTCCAAACTTGACCTGTTGACACTTAATAAATTTATAGGAATAGATATTCTACCTAATTTATCAAACTGCTTAATAAGTTGCTCCTTAGTTTCATTAAGAGATCCCTCATTAAGTCCAAATTCAAAACATCTTTTTTCTAATTGTCTCCACCATTCTAAGACCAGATGATTTGCCGTTGAACATTCATTATATTCACTAGCATTATCTAAGTGTTTCCAGATATATAGATTACTTGGAACTCGTAATACTTCTTTCAATTTTTTTGTCAAGTTCTCATAACGATTACCGACAATAACTTTGACCGAATCATCGGGAAATTCATTGATTTGAATCTTATTCCAATGCAAAGCTGTTTTTTTGTTATTATCGGTTTTGAAAAGAGATTTAATATTATTATCATTTTCCAAGTCATATGTTCTACATACAAAAACTACTGAAATCTTATTTTCTCTTTCTAAATTTACTCTTTCAACTTGATCTATAATTTGAGTACACACCAATAGAGCATCCCTTGAGTGTGCTTGAGTCCAACGTAGTGCATCTAACTGATCTAAAATAATCACAGCACTCTCAGTCTTGGAAACACTATGGATACAATGAACTATAGAAGAGGGCAACCCTAAATCTTCACCCCATTTCTGAGCACTTACACTTGGAGTACGCTTATCTAATTTTAAAGCTATAAACGTTATAGCATTTTCTTGACAATAGTTAATAATGTCTTCTGTACAACCGCTTTTTCCTCTCCCAGCTTTTCCATGTATTATTAATGATTCGCCTGAACTTATTGCTTTTCTGCTCTCATAAAACTCCTTTCTTTCTATAAGTTTATTATTTAATGGAAGAAATAAAGAGGTATATTCACGATTTAGCTCTTCAAATCGTGGGATAATTCGTTTGTCTAATGCAAGATTTTTTAAAATCATTGTTCTTCCATTAATTAACTGATAAATGACGGATGGAGTAATTGGTTTCCCTAAGATATCTCCGTCTATAACCCAAGTAGCCAACGTTTCATATATCTCATTTTCGTCACCCAGAAAAAGGTAATTAATTCTGGATAATATCGTTCTTTTTAAATCACTATCTGAAGTCTGACGATACGATATTCTCTTCAGAAGTGAAATGCACTTTATTAAATCATGATCCACTTGAGGGATCAATTCCATTGATTTGCAAAAATTCTCAAAGAAGCTTCTCAGTTCTTTACTGGCAGTAAGTATTTGAAATTGATAAAAATCCTGAGGGGACGTGCTTGTATTATTTGCTCTATTAATTAGGTCTTCTAATAGGGTAAATGCTAACGGAGATACTAATGAAACTGTGTTAGACTCATTTCTTTCTAATTGGAACTTCCAATTTGTGAAGATTCCTTTTGCATTAGCTGTGCCATAATCCCAATATTCTTTACTTGCATTTCGTCCTTTACATTGCTGTGCTTCTCTAGTGCCATTCTTTAGTCCGACCCAGATATCAACTCCTTGCTCGTCATCTCCGAGAGGTTCTAATGTAATATAATCTAGTCTTTCATCTAATACTTCAAGAATCTGATTTACTGTCCATCGAATTTCAAATTTATTTCCACTTTTATCTGATCTTCCTCCTAATTCATACGGCACACTTGAAACCTCCATTATTTTACATCATTATAAAAACCGCTTAATAACTAGAGTTGATCCATGAACGTAAAAAGAGACATTCTTGACTCGCTGTGTAAAATATAAGTGACGCCAACTATTCTACTTAGCGGAGCAAAAGATATGTCTCATAATTATACGTCATCATTTAGAAGTTAGTCTCTAGGATTCTGATAACACCAATCTGGGTCATACGGTAAAGATTTTAGATTTTGCATGTCCTCCAACCTGTATACCCAATCATTGTCTGCAATCCAGAAATAATCATCAGGATTCAGCTTGAGATATTCATAAATAAAATGAAGTATCAACTCTTGATTACCATAAATATCATCCATGTGCCCGACTTGGGATAGTGATACATTAGGATCTAAACCCAAATCTTCGTGATAATAAAATTCTGTGCTTGGGCTACTAATGCTGTGAATATGGAAAATCAATGAGGATTCCTTGTCCCCTGTGAATGACTTATGATTAATATTCAGCGTTGTATACAGGAACTCTCCTTCATTTGTATACGTCTTATTATTATAGAAATAGAGAGCTACGTCCGAATGAAAAGCTGCAACAATCGTATCAGCTAGAAACTGCTCTGGTGAATATTTGTCTTTTTTTGTTAAAATAACAGCTGAAGTCCCCATCTTATTTAGCTTTCTCCCCTATTACGAAGTGCAGTTTATCTGGTGAGCCCACATTACAGGCAAGTTCGAGCATAAAATCTATTCCTTACTCAAACTTTTGTCCTGCAACCACTTTATAGCTTCCTCACCCACCAGAATATTTGGTTCTTCTGGCGTTCCGATATTGATGCTTTTTATAAAGGCTTCTTCTATTCCCCTAAGCCCTGTTAAGTTAGCACCGTGCAACAAAGTTCCTTTAAACGATGCTGAACTGACATCTACCTGATTCATATTAGCATCTCGAAAATCTGTAAGGTACAGGGAGCTGGAAATTAGCTTTGCATTTGACAAATTCGCATTTGTAAAAATGGACTCAGAAAGATCCGCTTTGGCAAACCTTGCACCTTGGGCATCTGCATCTGTAAAATCGGCATAAGACAAATCTGCCTTATAGAAATCAGCATTTACTACGTTGGTGTTAGTAAAGCTGGATGAACATAACAACGATGATGACATGTCCATATGTTCCAAATTCATGCCATCAAATGTACATTCGGTCAAAAAAGCTTGATCCAAAGGATATCCCGATAAATCGACATGACGAAAGTCTATTTCATCTACACCTAATTTTTCACCCTTTTCTCCAATGGTTTCAATCCACACTCGATGTGAATTTAATTGCTCTATGAGTTCTTGTTGGTTAGTTGTTTTCATTGCTGCATCACATTTAGTCACCCTGACGTTTTACTACTTTTCTGGAATTTTGAAAACAACAAGACAGAAAGAATCTTGAAACTCAACATTAATCTTTTCTAATAAACGATCGGCATGGTCAACGATCTTTTGCGATTATTGACTCTCAATCTCACAGATTTCAATATATTTTTTGTTTATCCAATCTAATGCTAATTCCGCTTCTTCTTTCAAGATAACGCCTCGTCGGCTTTTATACTGAAAGTTCTCTTTTGCCCACAACAATAGTATCTTTACATATTCTAATGTTTCAATTTCACATGTACTGTCCTCTTCATCTTCTTCTGCAAAGATATCTTCAAAAGTTGTGAAAGACTTATCAGATTTTATTAAGTTTACATTCCCTCCACCTTCGTATAACGTTATTTTCCCTTTCAGTAATTCGATTAAGTTTCCGATCTCTTCCTGGATCGTGGCAAAGTCTCCAAATATATCCGATCCCAAAGAATTACTAATCAAATAACCATTCTTTAATGATGAATCGATGCCTAAGTCCACGATAACTTCGTTGAAATCTTCTTTATATTCGATTGTATACCTGTATTTAATCATGTTCGTATCTCCAATCTTCTTAATACAACGGATAAGCCGATGTGATTTTCTCATTTTTTATAACAAATTCAATAGTCACTCCTGTACTGGAAGTCCCTCTATATCTATTATTTTTGAAAAGAACTTTGTTATCGAAAGCTATATTTATCTCATCAATTACTTGTTGTGGTGTCCAATCTTTCGAAAAAAACGTGGTCTTCGCTTTTTTTAGTATTCCATCTACCTCTACATTGGCTCTATACACACCATACTCATTAGGAGGATCAATATTTCCAACAACTTTCCCTTTGGTATTTGGCATACCTTCATAATGAAATCCAACCGCTTGTCCCTTTATTATTTCACCCTCGAAGATATGATTCAATGCATTACTTGTAGTTCCTTTTTTAAAAACCTCAGTATTCTTTAATTCATTGATTTTCCAACTACTCTGGTACGCATTCGCTTTCCTTGCTTCAGCCGCTTCCATATTCTTTTTAATCTTCGCCGCAACTGGATGAGAAGAAGATAAGCGAAACGGACCTTTGCCACCCGGCATACTCCCACGAACCATCTGAAATGCCATAAATAGCTGGCTGAACTTCAGAGAAGTCAACATCATCTGAGCATACTTATCGGATACAGGCTCGCCTGTGAAGGGATGAATTCCATTTTCAAAAGCTTTGATCTGCATCGCATAAATATCTTCCCCTGGCGCTTCAGCATCCGTAGCTTGCATCCGATTAAAATCTAAATGCCCCTGATCCTTCTTATATGCCTGCAGGGCTGCCTGATCCGTAACACCATTCTCATTCACAGGCATCCACATCAGCTTCCCAAACATATTGACTTGTGCCATCCGGTAGCCCTTATCATCCGAACCAGCATAATATCTTGAGGTCTTCATCATTGCTCCCGCACCTACAGCGCCAACAGTACTACCAAGACTCACCTTTTCAGCATCAACATTCTCAAATCGCGTGGCAATATCCTTCAATTCCTTAGAGGTGTTCACCATACTTTCCAGCGCCTTCTGCAATACAGGACGTGACCGCGCAAACTCATCATAAAAACGCTCCTGCGTCACACCTAGCCACATCTGCTGAAGGAACATGATCTGTCTTGTGATATCCTCCCGTATATGCTCCAATTGTTGTCTCGCCTGATCCACTTGATTCGATACGTGATGTAACTGTTCAGGGGTAACTTTAATGGTATTCATCCATTTTCACCGCTCATCTAAGATATGATAAAACTATGTTAGCAGAAGTTTAATGGCAATTACATCCGGCTAATCTCCTGATTTCACTGCATGAATCCACGCTCAGAATGATTTATATCCGTCCCTCAGCCCATACGATCTCTATGTAGGTGTATACATGTTCCAGAGGGTTTTCCTTTTACGACTACAGGATACTGTGGCATTTTACTAGAACAAGCCGAAAACTTTAACAAATCATAGTATTAATGAAGAAACTTGACTCGTGCGGATGATTAGGTGTACTATATGTTTGTATAAATGGAATATATTACAATTTAAATATTTATTTTGGAATCTTATATTATCAAGATGGGTATCAGAGCCTATCATAGCTAAGATATCAATGCGTATAAATGAGTTTTACATTTTGTCTGCAACACATAATCATTGGCAGGCATTCATTTTACATATACATTCCTACTTCATAGAGTTTTCTAGCCTGTAGAGTTCTACCTCCTTAAATTCTTTTTCAGTAAAGAAAAAAGGGGAAGAACCATCTTTAAAAGAGAGGAGGGCAAGAGGCTTTAATCTGCAAGCAGGTCTATTTGTCGTAACCACATGTTTTTGTAAAAGAATACCCATAACAAGAAAGGTGGAATTTATTGCTATGAGAAAATTGTTTAGTTTAGCTCTTATTCTTGTTCTAGTGCTTTCATTTAATGTAGCTGCCTATGCAGATGGTGACGTGACTCAAGCCAAACCTATGACAAAGGAAGAAATTATTAATTCCAAAGAATTCCGTGAAGCTGTGAAAGCGGCTAAGGCTGAATTCGAATCGCAGAAGGCTGATAATGCGGGTGGTCCAGTTCTGTTTGCGCCTGCTCCGAAAGTATCTCACATTAATGTATATGGTGTCGTATCTCCTAATGGTGGTCAAGAAATTTACGGCTTCAACAACAACCCGCTCTCCACGACCAATGATCATGGCGGGGCTTGGATTCAGTGTATTACTTTCCAGATCGGTTATGACAGCAGTCACTACGGCACACTCGCCGGCAATACAATGACTAACAACTGGTCTGAAGCTATTGATCTGGACGGTGATCGTGTCGTTGATGCTTTTGCCCATTCTTGGGTTTATGAAGCGCCTAGTACAGGTGGACAATTTGTAGGTACGGTCTATTCCATTAATATTCCAACACAGTGGACCGCTTGGATTAATGTTCGTTAACCGGAAGGATGTAATATGAATATTGGAGGAATTGGCTATGACAGCCCACTCTTCTGCTAACAATTATATTAGTATATTTTCTCAGGCGGCCTTGAAGAATGCATCTCAAGAAGGTCCAGGATGCGTGGAACAAAGCAGATGAAAAAAAAGTAGCTTCAATCCCTTAACCGATGCTGATGGTAAACTTACAGGTTCCTCCTTGATGGCGCGACATATGGAGATGGAATACAACTTGATGCTTCGTTATGGTAATAAGGAAGCCCGTGTACGCATGGACAATGTGTTTGTAGACAAAGATTCCGCAAAGGCTCTTATCCGTGCGGCTTTGGAACGAGCTAATCATCCGTTAGCAAGCACTAAAGGCTCTGCCCAGCTTGAGTTAGAAAAGCATTTATTAGAGTCCTTTCTACCCTATATGGATTGATGGACACCGATTTGATTTCTTGATCAGGCGCAGGGATATACATCCCCTGCGTCTTTTTTTGTTGTGACATTACCCTAAGAGCAGTAGCAGAGCCACTTTTCAAGGAAATTGACGAGTGTCTAGTTCAATAGGGTCAAACCTTCCAGTTCCACTTGTTTTAATATGCTCTTATTAAACGTATGGTCTCAATACGTTTAATCCGACTTTCAGGATTGGCTACGTGAATTCAATGTCACATTACAATTCATATCATTCAATTGATTTTGGAATAATATCAAGCGTTAGTTGCACCCATTGCTCTTCTCTGTAGTTGTACACATATTCTTGTGAGTTGTCCTTAAATTTAACCACAATAGGACACTGAGGAATTTACTACGACGAGCTTTAATGCTAACAATATTATTTTTTTCTATCCCTTTTTAACGGTTCAATACGTTCTTAAACCATCTTCAAGATCCTTCATATCCTTTTTATATGAGGCATACGAAGGAGGGGATATTAAATAAAGACCTTGAGGATTAGAGTCCTCAAGGTCTTATCAGTTCCTAGTTCTTAATACTATAATGTTTCATTAACTTATTAGTCACATCTTCGGGTATACCTTTGGTAAAGTTTAAGGCCACCAAATCAGTAATAGCCCTGTCTATTGAAAAACATGAGTCACTACTGTACTTGCTCATTTCATCGTTAAAACCTAAAATACAAATGCCGTAACTTCTTTCTCCCCATATTGCCCAATTCAGCGACGGCGATAACCATATAACTATTTCAGAGTTAGATAGAATAGCATCAGCAGGGCTTTCTTCTGGTCCCTGATTAAGGATATTCCAATACTCATCAGCGGTGGTACCCTTTTGTAAAACGCACCAGTTATATTGGGAAAACTCACTGTAGTAATAATTTACAGGGTCTGGATCTAAAACAGCCATAATTACAGAGTAGTCACCAAAAGTATCCATGATTTCAACACAAATTACTTTTGAAACCAAACGTGATGCTTTCTCAAACTCTTCTGAGCTTTTAATCATTTTTCTCAATTTGTCAGTCCCCAATAGAATCTTAGTTGTGACCCCTGTCGCACCCTTAGCCCAAAATTCAGCGTTGAGTTATTTAGATTCAATTGTATACCTATATTCAATCATGTTAGTATCTCCAATCTCCTTAATACAACGGATATGCCGATGGTTGCAACTCATACTCTCATTAATATTAGAGAAGATGCCCCGATGTATAACGAGGTCATCTTCTTTAAGAACGATACGGCAATTTTTATTATCCATATTAAAATGCAATATAAGAATGAACTCATTTCTCTCATTTTTCAAACAATCTTTTACTGTATTTTTGTTATGTTAATAGGGGTGTCCCAATTATCAAGATAAAAAATAACATTGGATTTAATATTTACTTTGTTCCAAACTTTCTTGTCTATAGGAAATGTTTCATCTCCAAAACTGTTTGATTTAACTTTAATATAGAAGGCTCCTTCATTTTCTAACTTTTTAGTTACCACTCCTGACAAAGGATCTTTCGTTGGTTCTTTATTAATTGAAACGATGTATAGATACTTCCCTTCATTCAGATACCGATAGGTTATTGAATCACCTTCTTTTAATTTGTTACATGATGGACTTTCAAATCGTTCTGTTTGAGTACTCCTGTTTATAGGCTTTGGTGGATCATTAACAGTTACCTTGCATGAATTACCTTTAAGGTCGACTGATATTATATGCCTGCTAGTTTGTACTGGAGTTGAATCTTTAATGAAAATAAAAAAAATGAATATGGTAATCATTAATAAAACACCTATTATTAATACCTTTCTCAAAATAACACCTCTTCCCTACAAAATACTTAATAGTATGGATTCCAACCAGTCCATCCAGTAGGTTTACCATCACTAGTAACAATTACAGTTTGCATAGTATACCCTTTGGGGTTGGCCACATAAATCATAGTAGTTACCGTACCCTTTTTAGTTACTTCAACATTGCCAAAAACTGATGCTACTAAATAGTTTACATTCCCGAATTTTTCACTGGTAACTAGACTTGTAAGTCGTGAGGAAACATCCCCCATAATTGCATCTGCTTTTCCCTTCGTGTAAGTTGTCTCATCGTAAATGCAACCAGTGCAATTATATTTTGACGCGTCCGCATAATAAACTATATTACTTTTAGGATCTACCATTACTTTCATATTTCTTGAAGTATCATTTTGTAAAACAAATGCATTAAAGACGGGATCACTTTGCTTTAAAAGTCCTTGCATTCCTTTATTGCTGTTTCTTATCGCTTTTGCTTGATTTGCAGCTTGGTTTCTTTTTTTGTGTGCGTGAACCCACATTGATGAATTGTCTTTGGATCCTTTAAAAACCCCATCCCAGTAAACCCAATCTGCTTTTAAGGAATTTAATTTCCAGTTAATGTTAAAAACATCTACATCTACGGCCACATGGCCACTCGGATCTACATATTTTAGAGGATTATTACTTACATAAGAGTATAAATTCAAACTTAATGGATCATTCAATTCTCCCTCATACGTGTCCTCACCGATGAAACGTGCCATGCCTGGATCATACCAGCGCGCTCGCAGATATTGCAGCCCTACCGTATCATCCCAATATTCTCCGGCATAGCGAAGCATATTCGGTACGGTTTCCTCTGTTGTTAACGGTCCGCCCCAGATATCATAGGTATAGCTGTTCAACACTTTTCCTGCATCGTCTACAAGGCCAACGACATCGCCATGACCATTCAACTGGTAGTATTCCAGTTTACCTGTTTGCTTGTCCTGGCGAGCCCATAATTGCCCATACAGATCATAGATATAGGCATATGTCAGCTCTGCTTTTCCAGACGTCACAGTGGCCTCAGCCATGAGTTTGGCTTCTTCATCGTAATAATAACGAATCGTTTGGTCGCCTTCCGTACGTTCATACAACAATCCATCTCCATTATAGCTGTAGGTTACCGTTTTGCCTTCACCCGTTGCTTTAATCAGACGATTCTGGCTGTCATACGTATACTGTGCATCCTTTAGACCGTATACCTTACCACTTCCGGTACTGTACCGGTTACCATTCGGGTCATAAGTATACGTTTCTTTTTGCGTACCCGTTTCGGTCTGAATCCGGCTCAATTCATCGTATGTGTATTGATCAGTTTCCCCATTCTGTGTACGGGACGTGATGTTTTTATTACCATCATATTCATAGGCGAACTGTTGCACCGCAGATGTCCCTTGAGAGATCGTGATTCCCGACAGGTCATAGCCGCTGAACTGGTAGCTTGTGCTCAGGCCCTTGCCAAACGACAATTTCTCCAGCAAGCTATTGGACGCATAACTGAATGTCATACGATCCACAGGCGTCGTTCCCGATGCTGCGAGTGCAGAGGCCCCTCCTGAACCCGTGGTAATATCCATGGAGGTTACCCGATTCATGGCATCTACTTCGCCGTGAATGCGCAAGGATTGTCCTTTGGCATCCGTTAAGGTATACCCTAGACGTTGCTGGGTATTGTTTTCGTAATCAAGTCGTGTCCCATCCGGGAACGTCAGTCCGTTCAACATCCCATCTGCCACTCTATAACTGTACGTGGTCTTTCCATGATCATCGGTCATCGATGTTCTACGGCCAATCTCGTCGTACGTATAGGATACATTCGTATCCGGTGCTTTCATACCTGTGAGCATGTTGTCACTGTTATACGTATACTCTGTTACTTTCCCAAGTCGATCCTGTTTTTTAATCAGATTACTTTTCTTATCGTAATATAACGTTGTCGCATACCCGGCTGGACTCGGATGCGTCTGTTTAATGAGTCTTCCCAATTCATCATACTGTTTTGTGACTGTTTGCGTATTCGGTGATACGATCTGTGTCACTTGGCCCTGATAGCTATAGAAGTAGCGGCTTGTCTCTTGCTTCGGTGTTGTCACTGTTGTGATCTGTCCAAGCGCATCATACGTATAGGTCGTTCGTTGACCGTTACCATCGATAGATGCAATTACGTTACCATCGATATCATACTCGGTTTGTTGTAACGGAACATATGCACCATTCCGATATTCTTCCACCGCCGTCACTCGACCAAGTAAATCCTTCTTCTCCCGTGTTTGATTGTCAGCGGCGTCCTTATAGGTCACCGTTTGGGCCACAGCATCAATGTTGGTTGTTTCGATGGTCCCGTCTGGATACTTTGTCTCTATCGCTTGTCCAAACGCGTCGACTACAGCTCTCGTAACATTGCCTTCAGCATCCTCAACAGCCGTAACATTACCTTCGCGGTCATAGGCGTATTTGTACGTAGCCTGAGCCGTCTGCTCTTCTACCAAAAGACCTAACGGATTATACCGCTCGGTCGTGACAATGCCATCTGGCGATGTATTTGTAATGATGTTCTTAACATCATCATACGCCGTAGTTGATTTCGTACCATCAGCATGTACGATTTGTAGAAGTCGCCCTCTCTTATCATACTGATAGGATTCCTGTTCCCCGGATGCATCGGTTGTCTTTTCCAGTTCACCAGCATTCGTATATTGATACGATTCCACGAGGGCTTCTGCTTTACCAGCAGCATCATTCACGGTTATGGACTTGGATTTCACCAAATGCCATGCATCAGCCTGATAACTCAACATCGCTACGCTGTCTTTAGCTAAATAGCCGCCTTTATCCGTGGTGCTGGTGACTCTTCCTTTATCATCCAGCTTCACTTCCGATTCAGTGAGCAACTGCCCGCCGTATCCATTTTTAGTTGTGCTCCGCAGAACGGAACCTTGGCTGTTATAGGTTGTTTCGGTGTATCTCTCCAAGGTACTATTAATCTTGCTGGTCGAACGAATAGGTTTGATCCAGTGATATGGAGCCTTACTCGTTTCATACGCATAAGTGGATTCTTGTCCGGTACTGCGCTTTTCTGAAGTCACCATTCCATTGATATCATAGGTCATGGTCGTGGTTAGCTTCTCGCCTGCACGTCCACCCTCACTAACCCACTCCGTCATTTGAGTCGGAAGGTTTCGCTTCGTCTGGTTATCGTACTGCAACTCCGTTGAATAAGTCACGTCATCTCCAGTTAACGTGTGCTTATCTGCGCGAACCAAATCTGGATGAGCTGCAGCGCTAAACGTTTTGGAAAACGTCCAAGTATCTGCGGTGTTCTCTGCTTTCACTTTCGTTGTCCATAATGCGGATTGACCGTAAGAGTCCAGATCTTCTCCAGAGTACTCAAAGTTAACCTTGTCCAGAACGCCTTCGCCATCCGTTGTACTAAACTGGCTCTTGCGCTCTCTTACTTGGAATACGAAATGAGAGGAAGCTTCGCCAATCTGCTTCAGCGCCGGAATATATGCATAATCCGTTATAGCTGATGAGGGGCTTGTAATGCGCGATAGCAACGCTGTATGCATCACACCTTGAGCATTTTGGTTACTTTGCAAGTCAGGCAGGAAATTGAATTTGGATTCCGGATAATAGTACGTATACGTCGTTGTCCGATCAAGAGCATCTGTGTATTCTCGCAAAATGCGAATGCCTTCGTCCTCGCGTTGCGTGTACGTTGCTTTCCGATCTGTTCCGGCAAGCTGTACAGTAACCTTCAGGTTGTCATAAGCAAATGTCAGCGCCTGACCTTCGCTGTTTTCAATTCGTGCAATAGCTTGGTTTCCGTTCAATGTCGTATAGTCAAAATTCACGGTATTGCGGTAGCCATCTGTAATTTGCAACAGCTCTCCGGCTTCATTAAATAGATAATCGTAGCCGTTTCGGATGGATAGACGATAACTGCTAGATACGCCATTAACAGTCATGGTCGCATCTCGCTTAACGGTTAAATCATTCCATACGTAACCTTCCAGTTCCAGATTAGCATTTAAGCGGTAGTAGCCCACGCCTGGAATAAGAATATACTGATGATCGCCACGCTTTTCCATGAAAGGAATGTCCCAACGCCAGCCTTGCCCCAATCCAGCAGAGAGTTCTTCCTTGCGTGGCGTAACCATATTGGAATACGTCTGTGTGGTTTCGTCATATTCAACGCCCAGCTGTCCACTCGCTCTAGCGCTGTCATAGACGCGTGTCAGATCGAACGAAATGAGACCAGGTAGAGAAAGGTCAGTACTCTGAATCATCATTTCCCCTGTAGCAGTTGAGATGGATTCTGCTCCATATGACGTCATATAAAGCGATGCATCATCTCGGATATCTACATGGTTAAGTCCAGTTTCGTCCACGGTTGTTCCTGTACCTGGCGCATCCTCATTAAGAGCATTAATCGAGAAGTTATTTTGCTGTGATGATCCGGAAGGGCGTAGCCCCTCCATTTGGATCGGTTCACTTATTTCTTGTGCTTCTAGCCATTTCTCAGCAGCCTCGCCGCCTGTGCGATCTGTCTGTAAAGCTTTATACAACTGGTACAGCGAGTAACCTTGATCTAGTTTTTTCTCAATCCAATCTTCTTTAATACCAAATTGCTCTTTTAAACTATGGATTGTAATGTAGGTAGCGGAAGGGAGGGAATCCCTACCCTCAGCCGCCGCTGCTGCTTGTCCTCCATATCCAAAAGAACCGAACCCACTAAGAACCAATATGACGCATAACCAAATAATCGTTATTTTCTTAAACACTCCATCACCTCAACCTAGATTTAGACAATCATTAATTAAATGGGAAAATCTTTTTCGTTCGTTTCGTTAAATTACCGTTGCGATCATACTCAAACACAATTTGATCTCCTGTAAATAGAACGACTTTAAGCAATTGATTGCCATAGCCGTACTCATAGCTATTGTCATTACGAATGTTCATCCATGCTGCTTTTATGGCTCCCTGAATCGGTTTTCCTTCTTTTTCACTTAGCTTGAGATAATAATTCTGTCCACCTTCAAGCTCCCATTCAAGAACGGTATATTGCTCACCATATACCTGTTCTTGCTCTATTGAAGCAGCTACCGGAATGCTCAATTCCTTATCTGAATACAATTCGATCCGAGGTTCAATGGAAAAATCACCTGATTCCTTTATGGCAATCCGATACTTGTCAGAGCTATACGGACTAAAACGGTAGTATACATTCCCTTGCTGAACTGTCGGAAGCACCGTCTCTGTGTTTTCATACAAAGTCAGAAACTCCACTTCCACTTCCTTGACCGTAAAGTGCCGATAAGCACCTACAAATTTCAGCGTTTGAGCTGACACGTTATGCACCTGAATGTCAGACTTTCCAGGTACAAATTGTCCTCCTGTAGCGTTCTTTCCTTCCTTAATAACCACTTGATTCTGATTCCGAATAACGTAATCATAGGTTCCTCCTTCAGAAGGAGAACCAACGAGTATAGCCTCATAAGGTGAGGTGTTCGAGAACAAGAGCGTGTTATTTGGCGTCAAATTCCGCTTGATAAGTGCAGGCTCCTGACTTGAGCTGGCTGTCACAGGAGAATGATATTTAATCGTTACAGGTTCCGTAGATACTACGGTAACAACAAGCGTTGCACCTGCTGGAATATCCCATGTTGCATGACTCATACCTTCCACGAAATACAATGCTTTATTAGATTTATCGTAGACTGTATAATCCACAACGGATGCTACTCCTGCGATTCGTTCAATTTGAGCAGGTTTTGAATCCGGATTCGTAAATACTGCGCTCTGCCCTTGGTTAACAGTGATTTCCGATTCTGGTGAAGGGACTTGATCATCTTGTCCACGGAAAACGCGGTAAATCCCACCATACGTTATGGGTTGATCCGAGATGTTGGTAACAACAACTTTTTTACCACCCAAGACATACGCCTCGATCGCTGTTGCTGTTCTACTGCTTGACACTGTTCCATCTACGTTGTAAATCGTGTAATCATACACCCGTCCCGCGCTGCTGGAAGCATCATTTCGAAGCCTTTTTGGATCTGAGCTTATGTTGGTGAAGGCATAGCTCTCGCCTTTGTTCAACGTTACGCGCAGATAAGCTGGTTCCTGGCTGTCCACTACAGAGAAATCATCCGTGTATTCAAATATTACAGGTGTACTTCCCCCTACGGTAATGACGGCTTCACCACCAGAAGGAATGGTAGCGAGACTTACATTGCTATTGAATTTGTCACTATGTGCTCTACCGTCTGCCTTATACACCACAATATCAAACAGTGCACCTAATTTTTTGGCGTTACTCCGTATTGGGTTGCTGAGTGAGCCTCCATTATGGAATTTGACCGATTGACCCGGTGATACAGTAATCTTAGTTAGTGCTTCATTTGGTCGATCCTCTACATCAAAAATGGTGTAAATCGCCCCTATGGTTACAGGTTGAGCAGATACACCTGTAATTACTGCTTTATTTCCATAGTAAACAACTGGTTCAACCGTTGTTGCTTTTCTTGTACTCCGTTCTGTACCATCTGGATAATAGGTGACGTAATCAAATATCCGCCCTTGGGTGGTGGACGCATCACTGTCGAGATATTCCCGATCAGTAGTGTTATTCCAAAATGTCACGCTTTCTCCCTGTTTGAGTGTTACGCGATGGTACGCAGGTTCCATGCTTTCTTCAACCGAGAAATCATCCGTATAACTAAACTCAATTGGGACTTGCCCAACTACAGTCACGACTGCGTAACCTTGTGAACGAATGATCGGATTTGTATTTTTGTTGAATCCATCCGAATGAACGACGTTTTCTGCTGTATAAAGAACATAGTCAAAAAGGGCTCCATTGGAACTGCTGGCATTGTTTTTTATCGGATTGGCCAACGAACCATTATTACTGAAAATCATAGATTCTCCAGGATATACAGTGATTCGAGTAATTGCATCGCCACCGGCTTTTTGGACATCAAATGTCCGATAGGGCACACCATATGTTACAGGCGTTGCTGTAACCAAAGTTACAACGGCGGTTCTTCCTGCTGCTACAGTAGGTTTAGTGGTCGTATTCGTCCCTGTAGAACTTTCCGTTCCATCCGGAAGATAAACAACGTAATCATGCTTATCTTTGGTCGTTCCATCCGTTTGGAGTGCATCGGATTTGGAACTGATATTAGTGAACTGGTAGCTATCTCCCTGATATAGCGTTGTACGCGTATAGGCTGGCTCATCGCTCCATTCACCGGTATAGACTTCATAGGGAAAACCAACACTAACAGGCTGTGAGCCCGCTCCAGTAATAATGATTTCGTTCCCTCCCGCAAGTGAAGGTTTCCCAGTCGTTTCGAAATTGGAAGCTACAAGACTACCATCTTCTTTGTATGAAGCGTAATCTATCTTCCTGTCCTGAGCTGTGGAAGTATCGGCACTTAGAACTCTTGACTGTGTCCCTTCATTAAAGTATCGATAGCTCTCTCCTTTGGATAACGTAACCCTAAGCATGGCTGGGTTAGCTGATACACTGTAAGAAAATTCTGAACGGATTGTCACTGTAAACGGATTCTGACCCGTAGAGGTGATTACAGCTGTATAGCCTGAGCCTACTGATAAACTGCTAATAGAGTTCATGTTTTCGCTCATGATGCTGCCATCTGGTCTATAAATAACGTAATCGTATGCACTGCTTCTTGAAGTCGCGGCATTGGTACTTAACGATCTTGCGGCACTTCCGTTATTCGTGAACGTATAGGAATCTCCGGGACTCATGGTCAAAGTTCCATCTGCCATGGCCATAGCTTGAGGAGAGAAAGAGTTTTCCCCATATGTATCATCAGTTACCGTCGCTTCATCTTCTGCTTCTTCGATAACTTCATCTACACCTTCTGGTTCTTCGTAGACATCCGGATCAATAACATCTAGATTCTCGCCGTCTGTTAAAGCTGATTCCTCCATAGAAACATCAACATTCTCCGCGCTACTTTCACTTGTTATTATGGCATCCGATTGGTCCGAAAGCGCATAACCGCTAGTCGGATACATGGTTCCAATCAACAACAAAGCCATCAGAAAAACAATAAAACCTTTTCTTAAACTCATGGAATTCATATTCCTCCTTTATGTTTTTTATCCATTTACTCCCTCAACAGATGTATAAATGGAGCCTAATAAATCATTATCGTCATTTTCCTTATTTTAGGACATAGTAAATTAGTCCCTAAATTCAGGGACTTTTTTCCTTTTATATCTCAGATAACAATTTAAAATATAACCTGTCATTATCCTGATACAAAATATATTCCTATTTTGATTAGGACTTAGATTTAATATCTGAAAAATAAAAAAGCCGCCAGTTGGCGACTTTTAATTGAATCAAATAGTTATCATTCTGGTACATGATCAGCGCACAGCAGCTACTGTACCTCTGCTTGTATAAAAACAAACGTACTCTCGTCGGATCGTTCTTCTGAAAAAGCGAAATTCAACCGATCAAAGTTTCTTACATCCCTCACATCTGTAATCTTATGCTCTGCCATATAACGTACCATTTCACCTCTGGCCATCTTGGCCCAGGTTGCCTTTTCAACAAGCTTCCCATTGACCATTTGTCCGAATACACAAGTAATGAACCGGGTTTCCTCACTCAGAAAAGGTAAAATATTTTTGCTATACTCTTTGGAAGCCAAATTAAGAATACAGTTGCTGTCCGCTTGAAGTTGATCTGCCAACTTGCTGCCCCAGAATTGATAGAGCGATTTGAAGCCCGGACCTTGTAACTTGCCCTGCATCTCCAACCGATAAGGGGTAACCCCATCCAAAGGCCGCAACATGCCATAAAAACCGGATAAAATACGTAAATGCTGCTGAAGATACTCTAATTCCTCATTTTGAAAAACACCCGGAGCCATATATTGATACTGAATGCCCTCATAGGCATAGATGGCTATGTAAGATTTTCCTTTATATTCATATTCTGAATCCGTTCCACGTTCTGTTCGGCGATTGCATCGTTACACTTCCACATCGCTTTGAGTTCGTCATAGGATAACTCTTGAAGCAGACTCATTAGCTGTTCTGACTCGTTTATAAACTGCGGCATCTGCGCGATAGCCATAAGATCGGTATCAATCTTCATCTTTTTAGCTGGTGATATGATAATTCTCATCGTGCTAATCCATCCTTAATCTACCGTTGTTTTTGTCGTTATCCATTGTACAGGATTGGGCAGGCGAATCCAATGTCTAGCGCGTTCATTACAACTCGAAAAGTTCAATTGGTTTTTGAATATGGATTAGGCATAAGTTGTACTCATTGCTCTCCTCTATAAGTGAAGGGGGTTATCCTTCATTTTGACGACTACAGGATACTGTGTCGTTTTACTGCGACGAGCAGTAATACTAATAATACCATGTTTATCCATACCCCTTTCAACAGTTGACCACATCAAAAATCATCTCCAAGTTTTGTCATATCATTCTTATAAAACCCATACAATAACGTCATTTAATAGAATGCTTCTTTAATATAGTCAAAAAACCGCCGTCTATCGACTCGCTACAATAAATTTAGCGTGTACGCTCAAAGATATTCGACTCTGACCTGTATTAAGTATCATATTTCCACCTTTGTTAAATGTTATATAATGTAGTATTTTGTCACTTAATCAGGTATTTCTTCCTATTCAAAATATAAACAAAAAAATCCATAATAGATCTAAATTAATATAAGGAGGTTATATAAAATTGAAGAAACGATCTATGCTTCTTAGTTTTGGTCTTTTACTTTCCCTCTTTGCAGGCAGCACTTCCTCAGAAGTTTATGGTGCAGATGACACAAAACAGTCCCCCCTTTCGGAGTCTATAGTTAGCGATATAAAGGATATATCTCCAATTGTTACATTTCCAGAAGATGAGATGGCTCGCGAACTTGAATTTAATGAGGAAATAGTTCAAAAACATCAGCGATACCGAAAGTCAAATAACCTCGATTATTCCAATCAGGCTATCATGAACGCATTAAATTCTTCTAATGCAAGAGATACTATTCCAAAATATAGTATAGCGCTCACTGAAGAAGAGGAAAGATACATTCAAGAAAGAGATGAGCTTATGAATAAGTATGGACCCCAAATATCAAACTTACTCACTAAAAATGGTGTAGTATCTGCAAAAGGTCCAAATAATGACATAATAGAAAAATATAGTGATATTGGAACATTTCATCAGGAAAAAGAAAACGGATTAAAATTTGTTATTGGTTTCTCGGTAGAAAATGAAGAAGTCAAAGAAATTAAAAAAGCAATTGAAGCGCTTGTCCCAGCAGAATATTTAGAAATCAAGAAAGTAAATTTCTCAGAGGCCGAACTTGTAAGCGCCTATGAATCTGTGATAAATGAAAGTAAGCAGCTTGGGATTCCTTTCGAAACTGTTGCTGTAAGAGTAAAAGAAAATGTGGTTGAGATTCAACTTGCCGACAGTACGAATGCAACGAAGTTAATGGCATCTAGCCCAATTAAGGCGCTAACTGTAGAAAATGATAATATTTATAAAATAGTGACTGGCAAGTCGAATGAAAAACTGGATGCAAGAAACACTAAGCTTGACACTATGGTTGGTGGATTACTTATCGCTGATACTGCAACAAACTCTACAAATTCTATAAACTATTGTACAATAGGAACCTTGGCCACAAAGAGTAGTGATCGCTTTATTATCACAGCTGCACATTGTCTCGAATCATGGAATACCAATAATGCATACCAAGGCGGTTCATTAGTTGGAACAGAGCATTTTTCTTATAACGGAAACTATGCCGACGTAGGTGTTATCAAAGTACCGTCTACTAAAAAAATTTCTAACTACGTCTATAAATATTCTTGGACGGATAGCAAAATCACTTCTTATCAAACAAGTACAAATTCCCTCAATGTAGGTGACAATGTTTGTTTATCTGGGGCAACTAGCGGTTTTAGCTGCGGATCAGTTACAGCAAAAAACATCACCTCAATAGGAAACAGTGGGTATATGGAGGCTGATGTTGTTTCTCTTGGAGGCGATAGCGGAGGAACTTGGTGGTATAACGGAGTTTTGATTGGCATACACAGATCTGGTGACGGCGCTTCGTTTGCAAGATTCTCGCATATTTCTAATGCAAAAGCCTATGGTGGGGATTGGACTCCATATACATCAGATACAGCTAAATAATTGTAAGAACTAATTCAAAAAAGCGATCTAGCTAGATCGCTTTTTTTCAATTTTATTCTGCTATATTTATTTCTTTGGCAATAGATGTTGGAGGAACAGTATCAAGATGTTCTTTTTCAGCAACATAATTGATTTTCACCCCAATCTCCAGAGCATTAAAATCTTTTTTTTCTAGTGAGATGTCTTTTAGGTCTAGCCATTCTAAGTTATATTTATTTTTTTTTAAAATCTCCTGAACGGTTTGACCCGTAATTTCTTTTAGGTTTGACTGTAACTCGGGATTTTTTGTGTCTAATGCAAGCAGAATTTTCTTCTGTCCCTTTGACTCCTGCTTTGCAAGGACAATAGCCTCAGACGTCTTTAGAGCGTCTTGCTGTTCTGTTGAATTGTTAGAATGGTCACCTTTACCGCTACAACCTGTAACCATAAGAATCAAAATGAAAACAGACAATATAGATTTCAATGTCTTCCTCTCCTTTCCAAAAGTACTTATTAGACGGTTAAAGTAATGCGAAGGTTGCAAGCCAACGGAAAGTAACTATTGCGAAACCAAACGTGTCTTACGTTTTTCTGTGTTTGGCCAATTTGCTTTTATATTCATATTCCGAATCCGCTCCACATTCTGTTCGGCAATTGCATCGTTACACTTCCACAACGTTTTGAGTTCATCATAGGATAACTCTTGAAGCAGACTCAATAGCTGTTCTGACTCGTTTATAAAATGCGTCATCTGCGCGATAGCCATAAGATCGGTATCGATCTTCATCTTTTTAGCTGGTGATATAATAATTCTCATCGTGCTGATCCATCCTTAATCTACCGTTGTTTTTGTCGTTATCCATTGTACAGGATTGGACCGGCTTGTTCATTAGAATTCAACACATTAATTTGTTAAGAAAGTAAGACGTGCACTTCAAACCACTAATTAGGGAGATACGCTTCCCGCGCCACTATTTTGCTCTACTTTAGTACCCGGTAATTGAATCATTGGCGTGTTTGACCCACTTACATATGGAAGGGCTCCATCCCATTTCTTGATGGTTTCATATTCAACGAGTTGACTCGATAATGATTGTTGAAGCTCTTTATTTGCTTTAGCTTGACCTTCTGCTTCGATCAATAGTTTGTCTGCATTACCTTGCGCTTCCACGCGCTTACGATCTGCTTCTTTTTTGGCGATCTCAAGTTCAGTCGTTTTACGTTCCAGTTCTTGAGAAGCTTCAACACGCTTATCGATTGCTTCCTGAGTCTTAGCGTCAGGTTGAGGAACACCTACAGTAACGTTTGATACAATAAAGCCTAAATCTTTAACGTCATCAGAAAAACGTTGTTGCACGTCTACTCCTGCTTCGGATGACTTTTCACCATACACATCAATGACTGTAAACTTGGAGATACCTTTACGAGCTGCGTCACGGAAACGTGTTTTGAGATATGTATCCTCAATTTCTTGAATGCTAATTGGCCCAAATGTATTAAAGATAGAAGATACTTTACTTGGTTCTACTTGGTAGTTGTAAGCAAAATCGATTGTGATGTTTTTCCCGTCAGAAGTAGCAATCTGAATATCTCTGTATTCCACCGTTTGAATTCGGATCGGATATTTCGTCACTTTATCAAACGCTCCAACGAGTTTCCACCCTTGACTCAGTGTGCTATCTTTTACGC
The DNA here is from genome assembly GCF_002843485.1 of Paenibacillus sp. BGI2013. NCBI lineage: Bacteria > Bacillati > Bacillota > Bacilli > Caryophanales > Paenibacillaceae > Paenibacillus > Paenibacillus sp. BGI2013. Next base: position 147,040 of record NZ_PJFA01000003.1, on the reverse strand, counting down.
CTCCATTGGGTGAATAAACGACCCCAACATATCCATTAGGAATTCGTGTTAAAAAGAAGGTCACCAGTAATACTCCTACAATAATAACGAATGCAACTGTAATTGCCCCTACTCTAAACGTCTTTGAATTTTTCATCACCATTCTCCTCTTGTTTGAATTTATTGTATTTCTTCAGAATTCTACTACCTATTTTATTGAATAGCGGGATCATTAATGCCCATAGAATAAATGCTAGGATCAAGATTAAAATGATTCCCCCAATAAATGGCATATTCGTCCTCCCCTCTTTGGATGTAACCGAGTACAAATTTATAAATAACAACTAATTATATCCTTCTTTATATATACTTTGTAAATTCATATTAGGTTTCAAGGATATTCGGCGTCACTTCCTGTAGACCTCTGTAGATACAAACATATTCCGAACAAGACTGCCTTAGTCTTACAAAAAAAAAGCCATCAAATTATTTGATGGCATTTTACGAATGCGTAACCTATACAAACCAAAATTTATAAACCATTGTGCAACAGGCTACTGTCCCTCTGAATATATAAATACATAAGTACACTCATCCGACTTCTCTTCTGAAAAAACAAAACCTAACCGATCAAAGTCTCTTATATCCTCCACATCTGTAATCTTCCGCTCAGCCATATATCGTACCATCTCACCTCTAGCCATCTTGGCCCGGGTTGCCTTTTCAACAAGTTTCCCATCGACCATTTGTCCGAATACACAAGTGATCAACCGGGTTTCCTCCTTCAGGAAAGGCGTGATGTTCTTGCTATACTCTTTGGAAGCCAAATTTAGAATACAATTGCTTTCAGATTGAAGTTGATCCGCCAATTTGCTGCCCCAGAATTGATAGAGCGATTTGAAACCTGGACCTTGCAGCTTACCCTGCATCTCCAACCGATACGGCGTAACGCCATCCAAGGGCCGTAAAATGCCATAAAAACCGGATAATATGCGTAAATGCTGCTGAAGATACGCCAGTTCCTCATTTTGAAAAACGCCCGGTGCCATATATTGATACTGAATGCCCTCGTAGGCATAAATGGCTGGCGTAAGATTTGCTCTTATATTCATATTCCGAATCCGCTCCACGTTCTGTTCAGCGATTGCATCGTTACACTTCCACATCACTTTCAGTTCGTCATAGGATAACTTTTGAAGCAGACTCAATAGCTGTTCTGACTCATGTATAAATTGCGGCATCTGCGCGATAGCCATCAAATCGGTGTCGATCTTCATCTTTTTAGCTGGTGATATTATAATTCTCATCGTGCTAATCCATCCTTAATCTACCTTTGTTTTTGTCGTTATTCATTGTACAGGATTGGATGGGTAAATCCAATGGTGTTGCATATTATCCTCTATTATCTTAGTACGTATGATTGAATTATTCATGCGGATCAGGCGTCAGCTGAATCCATTCATCTGCTCTATAGTAGATATATTCCTGCGGATTGTCCTTGAATTTGACGACAACAGGATACATCGGCATTTTGCTTCGACGAGCAGTGATGCTTATAATCTTATTTCCATCTATTCCTTTTTCGGCGGTTAAATATGTTCTCAAGTCATCCTCCAGCTGCTTCATATCACTCTTATAAGAGCCATACCATGTAAAAGAAGCGATGACCACTAGTGGAACTATAACTAATGAGGTCTTTAGCAACTTCATTTTTACTCACCCTGACTTTAATTTATATACTAATAATCCGAATTTCTCCAATCTGATTGAACCACCTTATCTAGAATAGGCCCTTGCTACTAGATCAGATCAAAACTTGTCAATATGCTATTACCTGAAGTTGGGTCGAAATTCTCATGGGTGACTATGATCTGGTTTGTTATGATTATAAATAAAACGTATTTAAATTAGTAGGGTCTATGAGAAAGGGTGCCGCTTCTTATGTTTATTGTTCATCTATTGCTCGCTCTCGCACTGTTGGGCGGTTCAGACAGCTCCAATGATGCCACATCTACACAACTTCAAGTCAATCCGTTACAACCTCATCCTGCTTATTCTGAACTAGTCTTGGAATCCGGTTTAAAGCCTTTCCGTTCTGAACGAACATACAAAGGATATGATCCAGACTATAATCAATTTGAGCAGGCTGCTAAAATTCTACAAGACAAGCTTCTTGAAAGCGCACTACCACCACTTCTATCCAAATCCGGAGATACAGGTACATTTGATTATGGAGGACATTTAAAATTGTTAAAAACTGTCCCTCTGAAGCAAAGTATTGAATTCGGCCCATTAACTATTCACATGATGGATGTACAATTATTAGAAGCTAGTGATATACCAAATGATACTAGTAAAAACATTTCTATTCTGAACCAAGAAGATATTGGTCCTGATATGACGTATATCAAAATCATCTACAGTGTAGAAAATACAACGGATCAAAATATCGGATTTTACGGTTTGAATTCCATTCATCCGAACACCGGTAAACCAATTTCAGCAGACCGTAATTTCATGAGGAAACCCTATGTTTATCATCAATATGACGGTGTAGTCATGGATAACATGGGCTATGGTTTAGTCTATACAGATGACCCCGACAAGCTGGAATCCATTGAATTGGTTTTCAATAGAATCTATGACTACGACACTGGAGAAACCATTGTAGAGCCTACTTCGTTAAATATTCCTTTCACGTTCCAGAAGTAATATTAAACCCCGGTCACGTACCTGCAGATGAGCAGCATACAGCCGGGGTCACTTGTTGTTTTAAAAGGATGCCTTTGATTTATTTAATATCTCAAACTATCTCATCTCGTAAAATCATGCTGACCAATCGTCAGCAACGTTGGCCTGCTCTTACTCCATACCGAAGTCGCAATCTTCGGATTGTAATAATACAGCGCTCCATTCGTCGGATCAACACCATTTAATGCTTTGCGTGCTGCCTTATAAGAGGTCGCCGTCGGCTTGGTATTAAACTGGCCATCGTCCACCGCCGTGAACTGACCTTTCTGGAAAATGACCTTCGAGATCGATGACGGGAATTCACTCGAATGTACCCGATTCAACACAACCGCTCCTACAGCGACTTGCCCTTCAAAAGATTCTCCGCGCGCTTCACCGTGGATCAGCTTCGCCAACTGGCGTAACGTCTCGCCTTCGGCTTTGGCCTTTTTGTTCAGTCTGTTCAGTGTTGCTGGACCTGCAACGCCGTCTGCACTCAGTCCCTGCGCCTGCTGGAACTTGCGGACAGCGCTTTTGGTAATCGAACCGTAATAACCGGTCATTCCCGCATCAAAATACCCCAGGTCACTTAATTGCTCCTGCAATTGCAGCACATGTTCACTGCGAACGCCTTGTTCCAGCTTCTGTGCCCCCGCAGAAGGTGCTGCTACGGTCAACCCGACAGCCATCGCACAAGTACCGAGAAGCATACCCACTCGTCCTGCTCTTTTGCCTGCCTTTCTCCCTCTCCGATGGGTTACTTTTCGACTAACGGTGATAGGCTCTATGAAGTCAGCACCCAACTGCATATCAGACCCCTCATTTGTGCTACCGACTCTAATCCGTACATCCTCACTGCCCGTGTACTCCATATTTTTCGTAATCGTCATGTTATTCATAATATTGGTGACCTCCATCTCTTTCGTAGGTTTACTTTCATCCACAACATACACATCATACATTCCGTTTATCTCACTACGTCCATTAATGTTATTATCGCTGTACATTACATGTATGTTGTTATTCCCATGTACTCGCACCATGTCAATCACGTTGTTGTGGCTTCCATTTATGCTATTCGCTCGAGTCGCTTCACCCATCGTATTGTTTTCATTGAATTCACGCATTTGATCCATTTCACGCTTGATCTTCATCTTTTCGTTACCCTCCACTTTTCTGAATCCAGATCCCACTTCTTTCCCCTGAATCCTCACAGTTGGACATCCCGAGTGTCATTATAGGATATAGAAAAAACGAAGTCTATCGGACCGATGACGCAGTGAAAAAACGAAGCTGAACATAACAAAAAGAGGCATGAGCCCATGGTCACACCATGGTCATGCCCCTTCTTGTATCAACCATATACCGCTTGTCTAACCCGTTTTTCCGTAGGCAGGCAGACCTGTACAAAAGTTGCGTTGTATTTATTGACAATTACTCAGCAAGTTCCTGACCCTTCGTTTCCCGGCCCCAGAACAGTACAGCCGCTGCGCCAATGAGGATTGTCACGAAGAAAATCGTGAAAATCAGGCTGATTGCCACTTCGCGTTGAACCAGCATACCGACCATTAATGGAGCCAGTACGCCACCGATTCGGCCAACCGATGTGGCAAGGCCAACACCTGTCGAACGAACGGAAGTCGGATACAATTCCGGGCTGTAGGCGTACAGACCACCCCAGGCTCCCAGATTGAAGAAGGAAAGACAGATTCCTGCGGTCAGGATCGTGGCTTCCGTTGTAGCCAATCCAAACGCAATCGCACTGAATGCAGTCAAGGTAAGGTACACAACCAGTACGAACTTGCGCCCGTAACGTTCAATGAAGTACGCTGCGGTGAAGTAACCTGGCAACTGTGCAATCGTCATGATCAGCACGTATTGGAAGCTTTTAACCAACGTGAATCCTTTTGCCATAACAACCGAAGGTAGCCACAGGAACATTCCATAATAAGAGAAAATGACGGTAAACCACAAAATCCAGAGCATCAACGTTGTACGGCGATGTGGTGCTGACCAGACGGTAGCCACTTTTTCGCGGAACGTGATTTTATGAAGCTTGGTATGATTCTTGTACCGCGGCGGGTCCTGAATGGCACGACGCAGATACAGTGCATAGAACGCCGGAAGCGCACCAATGGCAAAAGCAATTCTCCATCCGTACTCCGGGATGACAAAGTTGGCAATGAGCGCGGATACAATCCAGCCCCCTGCCCAGAAACTTTCCAATAATACAACGGCACGTCCCCGTTCCGCTGTAGGCATCGACTCCGATACCAGTGTGGATGCCACGGGCAGCTCTCCGCCAAGTCCAATACCCGCAACCAGACGCAGTGCACACAATACGGCGAATCCAGTCGCCAATGCAGACAGACCGCTTGCAATCGTAAAGATTAACAAGGTCCACATCAGTATGGCCTTCCGTCCAAAACGGTCCGCAAGTGCACCTGCAAGCAAAGCACCGAGCGCCATACCGATCGAGTTAATACTCGTAAGCACGCCGACTTGTCCGGGACTGAGACTCCATTCCTTGGCGAGTGCAGCCACGATAAAGGAGATCATACCAACTTCCATCGCATCAAACAGCCAGCTCATGCCGGCACTGAACAGCAGCTTGCGCTGCTTGGGATTCCGCAATACTTCCAGTTTGCTCATCACTTATAGCTCCCTTGATCTCTATGTAGTCATTCTGACACTAAATCATTATTATGCAGAATGCTCCAGAAATCAATGCAAAATAAGCTTTTCCTTCCGATTTCTGCGATACCTCACCCCTTGAGTGAACCCGCTGTCAGACCTGCAACAAAGTAACGCTGGAGTAGAAGGAACAACGCAATCATCGGAATGGCGGTTACCAGCACACCCGTAAGCATCATCGGATAGTTCGTCACGTATTCCCCGCGGAACTGCATAAGTGCGAGCGGTAAAGTGAGCTTGGACTTACTGCTGAGCATCAGCATCGGAATAAGCAAGTCGTTCCATACCATGACGAGCAGGAACGTAGCCGTTGCCGCCAGCGAAGGTGCAGCCAGTGGCAGTGCAATTCGCGTATAGAGTCTCCATTCGCTTGCTCCATCCATACTACCCGCTTCCAGAATCTCCGAATTGAGCATGCGCATGAAACCTGTCAGCATAAATACAGAGACAGGCATCAGCATAGCCGCAGATACGACAATCAATCCCGTGAGACTGTCCGACCACCCGAGTGTACGCGTGAGAGAATAGATCGGTAGCATACTCACCTGGGATGGAACGATCAACCCTGCTACGAACAGAGCAAATACAATTTTGCCTACACTTCCGCCCCAGCGGACAATGGCGTAAGCAATCATGCTACTCAGCAATAACTCAATGGCAACCGTACCAAGCGTCACGACCAGACTGTTTCCGAAATATTGCCACATCGGCTGATTGCGGAACATGCCAGTGATGTTATCCCACGTAAACGGGTCCGGCCAGCTGAATGGACTGGTGAAGAAGTTGCTGCTTGTTTTGAACGAGGATACAAATACAAAGTACAGCGGCACCAGAATCAGCAGCGCGTACACCAATAAGATCAGGCGATTGAACCATTTTAAAAACATGTGAACTCCCTTCTGCCTCGATTGCAGGATGAATGCTCCAACATCAACCTCAATAACTTACCCGGTCGGCACGCAGTGCCTTGAACTGCAACAGCGTCAAGAGCGCGAGCAACACCAGGAAGATCATGGAACCGGCAGAAGCCAGACCAAATGAATAGCTGCCAAAGGCGGTATGATAGATATATGTTGTCAAAATTTCAGTTGCGTAGTTCGGCCCTCCGTCCGTCATTGTGAAAATGAGGTCAAATGCCTTGAACGACTGAATCGTCGTATAGGCCACAACAATCGTTGCCGAAGGTGCCAGCAGTGGCCAGGTCACGGTACGAAATACCTGCCATTTGCTGCCGCCATCCATGCGAGCCGCTTCATACAGTTCTGCCGGAATACCTTGCAGACCTGCGATGAATACAATCATCATCTGTCCGGCATGGGCCCATACCTGTACCGCAGCGATGGAATAGATGGCGATTTTGGGATCTCCAATCCAGTTACGAGCAATGCTGCTCATACCAGCTTCATTCAGTCCATAGTTGATTAGTCCGATAGATGGATCATACATAAATGCCCAAATCAGTCCAACCGATACGGAGGACAGAATCGCAGGCAGGAAATACAATGCCCGAAGCACGATGCGTGTCTTGGTATTACGTACCAAGAGTAGAGCCAGGACAAGTGAAATAAAGGTTTGTGCAATAACAACCGTTAACATGAACTCCACGTTGTTGCCAAAGGCTTTGCGGAATACGATGCTGCTGAGACTGTCCTTGTAATTATCCAGCCCTACAAATGCATACGACGGGGATACCCCATCCCAATCCGTAAAGGAGTAGAACAGCCCCGTCAATGTAGGAAATACGAACAATCCAACGTACAGCAGCAACCCGGGGATCAGAAACAGGGATAGCTGAAGACGGTTTTTCATCGTTTATTTCCCGATATGCTGATCAATGATCGCTTGTGCCTGCTGTGCTGCTTCTTCTGGAGAAGTGCCGCTCAGTACAGCCTGGATGGAGTTGGTTACTGCTTTTTGATTATCTCCGTTCAGGATGGTGAACCGTGGCTGGAACACGGTCTTTTTGGTTGCCCATTCTCCGGCTACCTGAAGCTCAGGCGTATCGTACTTCACATCATTCACCGTTACATTTTGTCCCGTTTGGTTGGCATAGTCACTCGCTACATCGGGTTTGCTAAGGAATTCGAGGAACTTCTTCGCTTCTTCCGGATGTTTTGACTTGCTGTTCACCGCGAGCATGAACGTAGTAGTATGCACTCCTTCATACTTCGCTTGATCTGCACTTACTGTAATCGGTGCAAGCAGTTTTTGCTCCAGATTAGGATTCTGCTGCTTGTTCTGTGCCAATTGATATGATCCGCTCGCCAGCATGGCTGCTTTCTCTTGAATAAACAGCGCTCCAGCCGCAGGGTCTTTCGTACCCAGTGCATCCTGCTGGAAGTAACCTTTATCGTTCAGTTCCTTGATTTGAGTCAACGTTTTCACCCAAAACTCATCCGTCAGTTTGGCTTCGCCCGCTTCTACTTTGGTAAAAATGTCGTCACTCGGTGCATTGTTCATCACCATTGTATTCATGAATTGCCCTGGGCCAATGTCCGCTCCGGCAAAGGCAATCGGAATGATGCCATTGTCTTTCAGCTTCTGGCAAAGGGCCAGGAAGCCTTCCCAATCGGTCGGCGGCGTCAAGCCGTATTGTTCAAACAGTTTTACGTTATAGATTGGATCGTTATATACGAGTTGATACGGGATCGCATATTGCTTGCCATCGTGCTGTCCTGATTCAATCAGCTTTGAATTGTAGGCCGACAGAAACGATGATCCGGTCAGATCCGTGAACAAGCCGGCTTTGGTGAAAGCTTCGAACTGTGCACCCGGGAAGGAAGCAAATACATCCCCTACCGAACCGTCACTGATTTTGGATTGTACGGTGGACTGATATTGATCGGAGGGCAGTGTCTGCATCTCCACGTTGATGTTCGGATTTTCTTTTTCAAATGCGTCAATAGTCTTGTTGAGTGCTTCGGAATCTTCTCCACGCCAGTGCATGAAGCTGATCGTAACTTTACCTGAACCCGAGGAGCCGTTCTCTCCAGATGACGCGTTATCCCCACCGCCGCAAGCTGACAGCAGGATGGACATCACCAGCATACTGACAAGCGGCAGGATTAATTTTTTATTTTTTTTCATGAAAGACGACCTCCTGAGGATGCTTGATATTTTAACTAAAGAATGTTTATACTGACCACTCCGATGACAGAATAACCTTCCGATCGCTGTTATCCCCAGATTTATTTGATTCCTTTTTATAAAAGGAAAAATCCGGGGATAAAGGCAAGATGATGCTTACGAAGTAGCTTTCTTTCAGAAAGCTTTTAGCTTCGCTTCTTCACGTTATTTCTGTCCTCTCCGTTTTCGTATAAAAAGATTAGTTAAACTTACTTAGTTAGTAGTAACTTGATGCTGCTTCTGTCTTGTTTTCCATTTCTCGCGAATGATAGGCATCACGGTCCGGCCGAAGATTTCGGCCTCTTCCAGATGCGGGTAACCGGACAGAATGAAAGTCGTAACGCCGAGATCTCCATACTCCATCAAACGTTCTGCGACCTGTTCGGCTGTACCTACAATAAGTATCGCACCGCCGGAACGCACAACGGACAAGCCTGTCCATAGGTTGGGACCTACGACAAACTGCTGCTTCTCGGACAGTTCCCGTAACTCGTTCTGTCTGCGTTGGTTGGTTGCATCCGTCTCGGCAAAAGCGGCTTTGGCTTTCTCAATCGCTTCTGGTGGTACTTTGCTAATAATCTCCCAAGCTGCTGCCCATGCTTCTTCCTCGGTATCCCGAATGAGTACCTGAGCACGCATGCCGTAACGGAGCTGACGATCTTGTCCGGTCTCCTCTTTCACCTGCTGTCGGATGACCTCAATCTCTTCAATCTGCTCCTGAATCCAGTCATGAGGCTCACCCCACATGAGGAACGTATCCGCATGTTCAACAGCGACCTTTTTGGCAATCGGTGAACTTCCTCCCAGATAAAATGGTGGATGCGGATTTTGCACCGTCTCCGGCATGCCTACCGGTCCTTTGAAATTATAATACTGGCCGTTAAATTCAGGATTGGGATCGCTGGGGGCATCTGCTCTAGATTTTGAACCATTTCCGGCAAACTCCGTCAGATTCAGTCCCGTCGATTGGGTCCATGAACGCTTCATCACTTCCATATACTCGCTCGCCCGCACATACCGTTCATCATGTGCATGTGCCAGTGGATCGCCGAGTTCCTCCAGATCTCGAACAGAACTGCCTGTCACCACATTGATCATGGCCCGACCACCAGAGAGTTGATCCAGTGCCGCTCCCATGCGTGCAGCGAGTACTGGAGTAACCAAACCCGGGCGAATGGCGACAAGTGGACGCAATGTCTTCGTGTGACTCATCACAGCCGAGCCAACCACCCATGCGTCCAGACAGGCTCCCCCAGTTGGAATCAGTACAAATTCGAATCCTGCCTTCTCCGCCGTCTGTGCCACATCGATCAGATAATCCAGACTTGGCTCCCGCTCCGGGGCAACCCCTACATACTTACCATCCCCTGCTGTAGGCAAAAACCATCCAAACTTCATATCTTCCTGTTCGCTCACAAAAGTCAATCCCTTCTATGATAAATTGCTCTAAAAATGTTTCACTCAAGCACTTCGGTTACAGAAAACCTTTCGAGCACTCTTGTCCCCAGATTTCTTCTCATTCCCCTTTCATGGGGAAATCCGGTGACAAAGGCGCACGCTTCGCTTCTTCAGGTCCTTTCTGTCCCCTCCGTTGTCGTGTCATTCTTTAAATTGATTTATTAGACATATTCAGAATCAAATGCCGATTAATTAACTTGGTTTAATAGGTATGGACATCATATCAATTGATTTGTATGTGAGCAATGTCATTTCGCGGCAATTTTATTTTGTCATTTTGTGGTCTTTTCTCAGATTTAGGTCTTCCTGATCTTGAATATATATAAAACCCACCTGTATAATAGGTTTAAATACATGTTCAAAAAGTCTGGTTTTTAGTACCGAGAAGATGGAATGAAGCTAGAAATGGAGTAGCGGAGCATAGGAAAACTACGTGAGCAACCACAATGTTTCCAAAGGAAACATACTTCGTAAGCCTCCCGCTTATTTCGGCTGAATTTCAGCTTCGATGTTGATGATGCCACTAGGCATGATTCGTAATCAAAAGTGGACTTTTTGAACTACATCTATAAGTGAAACTTTTAGATCGTATCTACGATACTTATACAATAAAGAGGTGTTCCTGATGACCGAGAGCATGAAGGAGGACCACCATGAGTTTTTGGATATTATTTTCTTCACTCCATCTGAATTCGAGAAAGCTGGTGGCGCCTGGCCGATCCGCATCGGCCGTAATATAGCCAAGACCAACTATCATATTGGACCTCGTACGACACCTTATTATTATTTGCTATTTGTGCTGGAGGGGGAAGGTACATTCATACAGAACGGACAGCGTCACGCCCTTCGTGCCAGGGATGCGTTCTGTCTGTTTCCACATGTTACCCATGAGTACTGGACGGACCCCGAGGATACGTTGCAGAAAATATTTATTGCCTTTGATGGCGCACATGCAGCCGAACTGCTGTCTCGAATTGGACTTACACCCGACTCACCATACCGTTCAGGTGTACTGACCCCGGAGACCGCAAGTGCCATGCGCGCATTTATGGAGGATGTTCGCAAACCGCAGGACGGAGCGAGTGATCTGGGACGACTCACCCGGTTTCTAACTCTATTCGACCGGATTGCCCGCTCCCCCGCAACCAAAGGATTGCAACCGGATTCAGCCACACCTTGGCTCCAGAAAGGCAAGGAATACATGGACATTCATTTTGCAGGCGGCATCTCCGTGGAAGGTGTGTCCGCTCATGCGGGTGTGGATCGAACCCATTTTGCCAAACAGTTCCGCAAAGCCTATGGTCTGTCCCCTGTGCAATATATCCAGCAATTGAAAATGACCCAAGCCAAACGTCTACTCGTGCAGACGCCGCTAAGCTTAACTGAAGTGGCTCATTCGGTAGGTTACCCGGACTTGTTCTCCTTCTCTAAAGCGTTCAAAAAGCAAGTTGGTCTGCCGCCCAATCGCTATCGCACAGCGGAGAGCACGAAAGAATGAGGGAGCGACCTTTCGCTCCTCAGCCTATAACTCAGTCTCGTGTACCCTGACTTGTGTACGATACCGCGTCTACTAAATTGCAATGAACGCCTAAGTGTCATATCCTGCACATCATAGTGCTGCAAAACCCATTACTATATAAATTGAACTAAACATTTACACGGGAACGGAGAGGACAGAAATAACCTGAAGAAGCGGAGCGTTCGCCTTTATCACCAGATTTTCTCCTTTGTAAAGCCGAATATAAAAAATCTGGGGATAACAGCGATCAGAAGGTTGTTCTGTCATCGGAGTGGCAAGTGTAAATTTTCTTTAGTTCAATTTATATAGATCCACCACCAAAAAGGCAAGCCCCATCTACCCGGGACTTGCCTTCTTTCTATACTATAGTCTTGACTACACGTACTACCTGAAACTAGAAACTTTTTTACGTTGACCTAACGCTATTCCTTCTTTTCATCCTTGCGCGCAAGCGGAATACCGTTCTCCTTGGCATACCATGCTTCATAATGATGCACAGCCACACCTGCAAAAGAAGAATGAGAGGTACCGAGATCAAACACCTTTGCCATCTCTTCATTCATGTTGCTAACCGGTTTACGGAAAAAGGTCAGGTGATCCCCCTCGTGTGTATCCGCGAGTTCCGCTCCGATCCAGACTTTCTTGCCGAGATCATCCGCTTCGTCCAGTTCTTCCTTGGACAGATCATACATCTGCTGCCCACTATCCCGGTAAGCCATAATGGCCACCGCATCAAAGTGGGAGATCACCCAGCGACTGAATGTACCTCCTTCAGCCGACTGACGGGCATCAAGCCAGAACGGAATGGCAGCGCTCATGTACAGTCCAGCATCCTCGCCGGCTTTTGTCCAGGCCTTCATGTTGTTCTGCCACTCTGCAATGACGCTGCTCTCCTCGTTCTCCCAGCGCTTCAACTGATACGGCTCCACATCCAGTTGAATGCCTTCGAAGCGTTCATTCTTGGCCGAAGCTGCATTGTATGCTCTTACTCGCTCGATAAAAGCAAGTCCTTCATCCCGCTTCTCCTCATAGGCCCAGTCTGCATGACCGTTAAGTCCATGCACTTCAATCTCAGCCTGTCGGGCAGCCGCAATGAATTTGCGGTATGTTGCGTCAGGCAACTCATCCTGGATTTGCAGGAAGATGGTATCGACGCCCTGTTCTTTGGAGAAAGCAATAATCTCAGGTGTCTGCTCTGCAATAATGGACGCGTCCCACAGCCAGGTCGCTTTGTGTTCCTCTGCCGAGAACCATTTGAACATCCAGGACAGAAGCAGCAGGCACAACACCACAGCCAGAATAGCCCATTTCGCCATACCCACCAGCTTGCCCCGTTGCCTCATATATTTCCTCAGACGAGCAACGCTTCACTTGGTTCAAGCACAGGATGCTGTACCGAGTGACCAATCTTGTAGATATGCGGATGTGTGTATGAACGGAACGCATTACGTGTATCCAGAATTGGTACACCCATCTCGGCAATATCAAAGTAAGGCAAATCGCTGTGGTTGGTGATCAGCACGATGCAATCGTACTTCTTGAACTGCTCCAGATTGAACGCTTCGCTGTGTACGGTCTCGCCATGTTTATCCTGGAAGGAATCCGCATGTGGATCGTAGTAGCTAACGTTAGCTCCACTTTCCTTGAACAGGTCATATACTTCCAGTCCTGGTGATTCACGCAGGTCGGCAATATTCGGCTTGTACGACATGCCAAGGAGCAGAATATTTGATTTACGTACGGATTTAGCGTATTCGTTCAGAATCGTTGACGTTTTGTTCAATACATAATATGGCATGTTGTCATTGGTGGATTGCGCCAGCTCAATGAATTTGCTATAGAAACGGAAGCCTTTGGCCTTCCATGACAGGTACATCGGATCAAGCGGGATGCAGTGTCCACCGATGCCTGGCCCTGGATAGAATGGCATGAAACCAAATGGTTTCGTCGCCGCTGCGTCAATAACTTCCCAGATATCGATGCCCATACGGTCACACATCATCGCCATTTCATTTACAAAGGCAATGTTCACACTGCGGAATGTGTTCTCCAGCAGTTTGGACATCTCAGCCACTTTTGGTGAAGATACCGGTACTACGGTTTCTACATATTTTCCATATAACGCTGTTCCGAGCTTCAAGCAAGCTTCAGTTGTGCCACCGATTACTTTCGGCGTATTAAATGTTGTGAAACGTCCGTTCGACGGGTCCACACGTTCAGGTGAGAAGCAGAGGAAATAGTCTTTACCTGCTTCTTGTCCGATCTTGTCCAGCTGCTGCTGGATCAGTTCTTCGGTTGTACCTGGATAAGTGGTGCTCTCCAGCGTAATCAGCATGCCTGGTTTCATGTGCAGTTTGATCTGATCCACAACCGTCTCGATGTAAGACGTATCCGGGTCCTGATTCTCACTAAGCGGTGTAGGTACGCAGATACTGAGGGCGTCGATCACACGCAGCATGCTGTAATCTGTCGTTGGCTGGAAACGACCGCTTTGCATTACTTTTTTCAACTCATCAGACGAAATATCGTGAATATAGGAATCTCCTTGATAGATACTCTCTACTTTGGACGCATCCAGATCAATTCCGATTACCGTGAAACCTTGATTGACCATTTCCACGGCAAGTGGAAGTCCTACGTAACCGAGCCCGACGACGCCGAGTACAGCTTCTTTATTTTCAATCGCATTCAGTAATGTGTGGAATTGTTGATTCTCCATGATATTCCCTCCGGGCAGTGTATTTGGTGGTGCTTAAAATCCATATAAATAGATGAGTGTCTGTGCTCTAAATGTTGCTCTAATCTATCTGATTCATAGTGTAAAAAAAGCTCTTACTTTGCACTTCACACAATCAGCTTATTCAAGCCGTCTTCTAATGCAGGCAGCGTCTGATTCGGGCATCCAGCTCTACAGGCGAGAACGGTTTAGTCATGTAATCATCGACTCCGCTGCGGAAGCATTGACTGATCGTCTGCTCGACACGTTGTTCGGTCAACACGACAATTTTGGGTGGCTGCTCCATCTCCAGGTTCTGAATATGATGGATGAACGGCAGACCGTCGATGCCATACAGATTCAGCTCGGTGAGCACCAGGTCTGGTGTGACTTTCTCGATCAACTCCAGTGCAGACAGTCCATCAACAGCTTCATAGGTTTCATATCCCTGCATTTTCAGACGCAGTTGCAGGAATTCGCGTACCGTAGGATCGTTATCCACAATCAAAATTCGTTCCGGCTCGTCCGCCGTATTGTCCAGCGTGTAGATATGAATCTCCGACGAATCTATGAGCTTCGAGGATTCAGCCATATGTTGAATGGTTGCCTTCGAAGGGCGCTCCCCTTCCGGAAAACTGGCCAGTGTAATCTGTGGATCGGCACCGGGCACAGTCTCTTGCAACTCATGTTTGATCCGAAGTCCTTCATAATGAACTTCATCCAGTGACAACCCTGGCAGCAGGACGGCAATCGCCTGGGTAGCCCCATCCTTCCACACCTGGAAGGCAGACTCACTCGTTTGCTCCAGATGTGTCCTGACCTGCTGCTCAGGTTGAGAGTTTCCTGCACAATGGATGAACATTAAGCCGCATGTTTCGGCACCCGTTTCCTTCAATCCCTGTTCTACACTTCGGTACACATTAACGGCAGCCTCACGCTGCAATGTCGCCGTATTTGGCATGTTCTTTTCCACCCTTCTCCTCGATTATCTATATAAGTCCAAAAAATATTATTTACACTGACACTCCGATGACAGAACAGCCTTTCGATCACTGTTATCCCCAGATTTTTTGATTCCTTTATACAAGGGGAAATCCGGGGATAAGCGTATGCTTTCGATGCAGCTTTCTTTCAGAAAGCTTTTAGGTGCACGCTTCGCTTCTTCAGGCTTTTTCTGCCCTCTCCGTTATCGTGTAAATGTCTAGTTGGACATATAATTGCTTTGATTATTCTTTAATCAAGCGGCTTCGCTTGTTTTCTTCTCATCCTCGGACCAGCTTTGACGTGTCATAGTACCCCATGAGTTGTTGTTTTGCATGAACTGCACATGTCCCTGCAATCTCCACAGTACACCGAGCTGGTGGTAACCCACGAATTTCAACGCGGAGTAGACCAGCATTTTGACCAGATCGGAGAGTTTGTTGTATCGCTTGAAAGCAATCTCCTCCAGGACAAGTGCGCCTACACTCAGCAGATAACCACTCACAAAGTTCAAAAGTCCGAACAGAACCAGAATTGGCCATTGCGTCATATCCAGAAGGACATATCCAGCGAGAGCCAGAAGGCCGGTAATCCGGAAATACGGGTTGAGCGCTTCAAAAAGGACGTTATATGGCATGGTCACCATACCCATAACCTTATATTTTGGATTGAACAACATGCCACGATTCTCGATCATGTTCTTCAGATTCCCGCGGCCCCAGCGCTTACGCTGACTGGACAAGATCCGGTAGGAATCCGGTGCCTGCGTCCAACATACGGCCTCAGGACAGAAGGCAATGCGGTACTTCAATTTGTTTTCCAGCATGTAACGGTGAAGTTTAATGATGATGTTCATGTCTTCCCCAGGATAACCATCCCGGTATCCACCTACGGCGATAACAGCGTCCTTACGGAACATACCGAAGGCACCGGAGACAATGATCAGACCGTTCATGTGACTCCAGCCAATCCGTCCGCCCAGGAAGGCTTTGAGATATTCAATCGACTGGAACATGGGCCAGATCTTGCGTGGCAGCGATACATCTTGCACTGCTCCGTTTTCAATTTTGCAACCATTGGCGATCCGTACATCCCCACCGATGGCTACCGTCTCTTCCGGATTCTCCATATACATGCGTGCCATGCGGATCAGGGCATCCTTCTCCAGCAACGAATCGGCATCGATGGAAGAGATCAACGGATAATGGGACAGGTTGATCCCGGCATTGAGGGAATCGGCCTTACCGCCGTTTTCTTTGTCAATGACATACAGATCCGGGAACTCTGGATTATGGTAGATTCCACGAATTTTCTGACAGGCGATCTTGCCCCGAATCTTCGTATTGGGTACTGGCTTCAGACGATATTCTTTCAACAGGATATTCAGTGTCGCATCACTGGAGCCATCATTCACAACAATGACTTCATACGTTGGATAATTCAGCGTCATCAGGCAGTTCACATTTTCAATAATCGTCAGTTCCTCGTTGTATGCCGGTACCAGCAGAGAAACGGAAGGTACCAGTTCCGAGCCTGACAATGTATTGTATTTGGAATAATGCGACCGCCGGAAGATCGTCCAGATGTTACGGAACGATAAGGCCAGAATGGAAAAATAGAGCGTATTTACAAAAACAACATAGTAGATTGCGACCATGCCGTAGATTAATAGTAGATCCCTAAGCAGTGTAATCCCCTCCTACCGTAGCGACACCTGTGCGCTTCTTGCTGGTTCTGTTCTCTCGTACAGGGCCAAAATAGCGATCGTACAGCAGTCTTTTTTTGTTATGTGCAATCATCTGCTCTACAGCTCTGTCATCGGTTCTCGTGTGCTGCATGGTACTCTCAATCTGCTGCATCGCAATCTCGCGCTCAGCAACTGTACCTTGCACCGCAGCCTGACACAGCGCTTCGAATCCCGGTTCACCGAGCTTGCTCAGACTCTCCGCACTGTTATATCGAACTCTCCAGTCTTCATCCCGAAGCGCTTTGCGCAGCAATGGAATGCTACCAGATGCATGCTTGTAACCAAGCGCTTGTACCACTTCGGCGCGAACTTCCGGATCGGGGTCCTGGATCAGCTTCAGGATTGTCTCATCCCGGAGTGCCGGACTTGCGCTAAGATACAGCTTCACCGCCTCGGCACGTACATCCTGATGTTCTGCGCCTACCAGTCTGTCGAGTGCAGGCATCACTTCAGGTACAGCCTGTCCCCACATGGCAACCAGTCCGACTTTGACAAAATCAGGATTCCGGTCCTCCAGCAATTCAATTAGAATTCTGCTCGTATCCAGACTCGTTTCGAGCAGAATATCTGCTGCCAGATGGTGAATGGACTTACCTTTGGTTAACAGCAAAGCGAGCATGTCTTTCAGTTCACCTTGCCGAGTCGTACATCTGGAGATGGATCGACCAATCATAATGGCCATCGGGCCCGGTTTCTCATCCTTCAGTAATTCCATCAAACCCGGAACGGCTTCGGGACAACGCATGCCACCCAAGCGATAAGCTGCATCAATCTGGCGACCATAACGCAGACGGCCCAGTTCCTTCAGATCATGCTCTACGAATCCTGCTTCACGGCACAGTGCGATTAATTTGTCGCGATACTCACCCTTGAACTGGTCGATCCATTCAATCAGTCTGTCCTGAATGACTCTGCGTTCCAGCGGAGCCAGTTTGCCTGGTGGCAATCTGAGTGGACTATTCTCAGTCAAGGCTGTTTGCAGATAGGTGAAATAGTCACGCTGCTTCAATTCATAAAATGCCGTCTTACGTCGTTTGCCATTGTGGGACATTTTCATGGCAAACAATACGATGACGCCTACAACAACAAGTGCGATACAGATGTACAAAAACAGATAGGCCAAAGCCAAACTTGGAAACATGTGAAAAGGTCCTCCTTTATACTCATTTATTCGATCTGAAAACTAGGAATTTTTTCATAACTCTTCTTCATTTTTTCGTAGCTTAGCTTCAGGCGTTCACTATACTGCACCTGCTCCCAAGGCTGCCAGCTATATACCGGCAATGTATTCAGATCCAGGGTCGTCTGTTCACCCCCAGGCCAAGATACTTTCTTCGTGGCGCGGTCCGTTAACCACGGAATGGGGGTAACGCCTTCCACAGCAACTGTGGAGAACTCACGTCCATTCTTGAGCGGTCCATAGTCGATCGCTTGCAGCGAACTCGGATCACCGAACCCAAGCAGCATCCAGGGAATTCGCATCTCCACTTGATTGCCATTATACTGCCATGCCGTTAATGAATCCGTATCAGGCTGGCCGGGAGCCGTCGTTCCTCGCTTCAATGTTCCGACCTTTTCATTCATGAACGGTTGAGCAGATCGGGTATCCGGCGGTGTCATCCTCAGGCTGACTGCCAGATTCCATGGGTGGAACGGATTATCTGTGGAATCTGACTGCTGATCTGGCAGCATATCGTATCCTTCTTTGCCGTACAGACGCTGATTAAAGTCATAATCCTTGGCAATCTCCACCTGTGATTCTTCATCCTGCCCCAGTGTAATCACTGTCTCAAGACCATCACTGAGTGTCCGGCCCGGGAGTAACTTGTCAGGCTGACTGCCTCCAGCAAGTGTATCTGTGCCAATTCGCAGCACTGTCTTCTCCGGGTCAAACGGTTGATCCAAGGTCAGCCCAATATACAGATAGGCTTCATCATGAGTCATCTTCATTTCCTGAATGCCGTCCACTTGGCCCTGCCAGGTCGTGACCTCTTCTACCTTCAGATCATCCCAGTCATCCAGTGATCCGTCGATGGTCAACTGTTCCTGTTTACCGGGGTCCATGGCAAGCAGACCAAACATCTTCTCGTTTGTCAGCACGTTCAGCCAATATGCACGGCGATCAGCCGGGATTTCCAGTGGCATCGTGTTCCATGTTTTTTTGAACCATTCATCCTGCCACATGAACACAATGGCTCCCGAATACCCCTCATCATAGATATCCTGCGTCAGTGACGCGTCAATATCTCCCTGCTCTACTTCGTTATGTCCACCCTGATTCCGTCCACCCATACCCAGATGGGAAATACCAAGAGAAGAGGGTACGCCATACTCTGTAATCATTACAGGCATATCGGAAAACTCGGCTTTTAGTTTGCGCAGATAACTTTTGTACGTGTTGTACTCACCGTTCTCATCCTTGATGGTTTGGAGTGTTTTATCGATATGGAACAGATCCGGGTAATACGGGTACACATGGTAGGCTGCAAAATATCCACCCTGCCACGCCTCCGGCTGAATATGACGGGCATCCACACTGACGAGATCCTCTTCATACAGCGGCTCGCCGGGATGATCCAGCACATCGGTGGTTACCCAGTTGGTGAAGGTCATCGGATGCTCCCACCCATACTTCTTCTCCAGGACCGCCGTATGATCCAGCAACTCTGCCAGCCAGTTCTCAAACGGTGACGCTTCTGGACTCGCCGAGAAATGAACTCCCTTGTACTGCGGCACGTCTGCATGTTTTGCGTTTGTGTTGTCTACCATCGCCGGGTCCCATTCCGTCCCCACATGCCAGGCCATCAGGTATTTTCCTGCATTTGTTTTATATTTGCCGCTGGACTCTCCCTGCTTGGCAGGAATGTCCGCATCGCCATAGACAGCAGATACGGCCTTTTCAATCTCCTGCTTGAACGTCTGCTCAATATGCGCCGCATAGGCATCCTGCTTCTCAATTAACTCTTCTTCAGGTGACCATATGCCCTGTATAAAATATAACGGTTGCTCCCGGCCGCGGTTATATTCGACTAATGCGGAGTAGAAAATCGGTTCGTGAACCGTGTATACCCGGATTACATTGGCTCCCAGATCCTCGATCTGCTGGAACCACCGCAAGTAATCCTCTTTGGTCAGCGGGAATTCTCCCGGGTAATGCCCCGGTGAAGTTGCGCCCAGGTTGACACCTTTGACGAACATCTCCCTCCACGTTCCATCTGGCCCGTATTCCATGAACCGGTCTCCATCGGTCTTGAATTTCATCTCCGTGCCGTTCTCCGCTGTGTACGTAACGAGCTTGGGTTGCATATAGTGCCATCCGGCAAATATTCCACCGGTCACCACCACTGCTCCTGTCAACACCGTTAATAACCAGCGTCTTCGTCTTTGTCTGCTCATGTCTTTAGATTGCTCACCTCTCTAATATGCATCCTGCTTCAACATCGAATGGTCCAACATGAAGTTTACGAATCTTTCCGCTTCGGATGTCCGCTTGGTAGAGATGTCAGCGGTGTAGTTCTCACTATAGCGCTAAGACTCTGCATTTGTAACTAGGCTGATGGAAGCAAACATGAAATGGAACATTCTGCCCATAATTCGTAAAAAGCGCCATCAACTAGCACCCGAAAGCCTCCAGGATACGACTGATTCCCAAACGCTAATATTTGCTGGGATCGCATGGATTAAATGGCCTGCTGATCTTGCACTTCTGGAACCTTTATTGTTATGTGCAACGCGGGTACAGGCAACGTTTGCCGTTTGAACACATACCCCATTAAACGCGAGTCATATGTTAAAGTTGCGGACCTTTTTACAGTATTAACCATAAAGATTACAAAATTGATACTATAGTCCGATAACGCATCAGCGATATTCCGCGTCACATCAAGGTTTTCTGAAAAATGCAGAAAACCAAAAAAGGACGTCAGTCCCCCTCTATAGGACTGTACCCATTTATAAACCTTTTACAAAAACCTAAATGAACGCCCGGTCATCACCCAGAGGTCACAGATCTCTCACATTAAATGTAAAAAAGCACATCTTATTTCCTAATTTCTGCCTCTAATATGGCTAACCCATAATTGTGTCCAATTTGCAAAATAATTCCGGTTGCCGCATTTCGAATTGTCAGATATGCTTATAAAACAAGAACACTTGTTCCATACTGTGAATAAACTGTTAATTATCGATGTTCAAATGAAAATAATTGCTTCTTAACATAAGAGCTTAGCATCACGAATAAGGAGAGAAGTCTTATGCCCCGCCAAGACAGACGTGTCATCATGCTGGCAGACTGCCAGTCATTCTATGCCAGTGTGGAGAAGTCTGCACATCCCGAATACAAGGACCGCCCCCTCGTAGTCGCGGGAGATCCGGCGCGCCGTTCGGGTATTATTCTTGCGGCCTGTCCACTCGCCAAGTCCTATGGAATTACGACAGCAGAACGACTGGGCGAAGCGCTCGCCAAATGTCCGGATGTTGTTGTTGTTCGCCCCCGGATGGCCGAGTACATTCGGGTGTCCCTTCATATTACGCGTATCCTTCAGTCTTACACCGATCTGGTGGAACCCTATAGTATTGACGAACAGTTCCTCGATGTCACCGGAAGCCTGGATCTGTTCGGCAGCCCCGAGACGATTGCGCGCAGCATTCAATCGAGGGTGATGGATGAGACGGGTGTGTACATTCGAATCGGTATCAGTGATACCAAGGTCGTTAGTAAGATGGCCTGTGATCTATATGCCAAAAAAGTCCCTGGCGGAATCTGCACGTTGCCTCGCAAAGATCTGCCGTCCACCATCTGGCAGAAGCCTGTACGAGACATGTTCATGGTTGGTTCCCGCATGGCGCAGCATCTCTACAAGATGGGCATTCATACCATTGGTGATCTGGCCCAGACCCCACTGTCCCGACTAAGAGAACGTTGGGGGGTGAATGGCGAGGTACTGTGGCGTATCGCTCGCGGTATTGACGATTCCCCGGTCAAACCCGGGACCTATGCTCATCAGCAGCAGGGGATCGGACATCAGATGACGCTACCCCGGGACTATGACTCCTGGGAAGATATCAAAGTGGTACTGCTTGAACTGGCGGAACTCGTCAGTCGACGTTCCCGGGACAAATCACTCATGGGCCATGTGGTCTCGGTTGGATGTCGCGGACAGGATTATGATCGACCAACCGGTTTCTCCCGCCAGATGAAGGTGAATGAACCCACCAACATTACGGATGAAGTATACGATGCGGCAGCAGCTCTGTTCCTGCGCCATTGGGACGGATTACCCATCCGCCGCATCAGCGTGTCATTGACCGGACTTGTACCCGATTCCGAAGTGCAGCTGTCCTGGTTTGATGACCGCGAACGCAAAAGAGAACTGGAACGTGCCACAGATGATATCAAGCGCAGGTACGGAGAAACCGCCATTATGCGGGCTTCCTCCCTCTGCTCGTCCGCGCAAGCCCATGAACGTTCTCATAAAATTGGAGGTCATTATAAATGAGTAAAAAATTGCAGCAAAACGGTATCTTCGAGTCCTCACGCATGATGCTCCCCGAACACCGGGAAGCCTACATTCTTCATCAGGAACAACTTGCTCCTCGTACCCGCCCATCTCTGGATGCCCAGGCCGCGGAAGAAATGTCCCGTTTGCTCAGCAACTCGATGATGCTTGGAGATAGGGTCACTATTACGTTGTTTCACGAACATGATGATATTCGTTACACGGGGCAAGTGCTTCGACTGGACCGTCCGGCTCGTACCCTCAGACTGCTGATGGAAGATGGGGCCCGGGATATTCAGATGAACCTCATTACAGATGTGGCCCTAGCCGATGACTGAAGGGAGATATACCCACCCCGATGTTGTGGATATTCCATGATAGATGCAACATAGCCGTTGCCATGCAGGACTGTCTTCCTACACTTCCAGGTGAATACCAAAAGCAGCCGACGAGACATACCCAGACCATTCACTTCGTTCTAAAGAAGCAAAATATCAGATATGTGATTCATCGGCTACATATAAGGGTAATGCTTCTTTTTTCTGAAAAACTTCTTAGAAAAAGCTCCAGTCAAATTCCTTTGACAGACGCTCCAGCAGATGCACACCGGCAATACTGTTGCCTTTGCGATTCAGAGCCGGGCCAACAAGACCTATGCCGAATTGTCCCGGTACAAGGGTCAATATCCCTCCGGATACTCCACTTTTGGCGGGCAAGCCGACCTCGATGGCAAATTCGCCTGATGCATTATACATACCACAGGTGGTCATGAAGGTTTTGGCAATCTGAACATAGCGACGAGGGATGAGTTCTTCTCCCGTAATTGGATCTGTTCCATTATAGGCCAGAACGAGTGACATTCGAGACAGATCTGCACACGTCACTTCAATGGAGCAATGACGGAAATACACGGCAAGCACGTCTTCAACATCATCCTTAATGACCCCGTTGTGCTTCAAAAAGTAGCCAAGTGAACGATTCATATGACCGCTCTCCGATTCGGACTGAAACACCTCTTCGTTATAGCCCAGCTGATCATTATTCGCCAGTTTGCGGAAAAACTCCAGAATGCGGCGTGATTTCTCTTCCTTACAGTCTCCTCCAACAAGCGAGGACACCGTAATCGCACCCGCATTGATTAATGGATTAAACGGAATACCGGGTTCGACTAGTTCAAGCTTGATCATCGAATCGTAATCGTCGCCTGTGGGTTCTTTTCCTACATTAAAGAAGACTGCTTCTTCACCATGGTCCATTAAGGCCAGAATAAGGGTAAATACTTTAGAGATACTTTGCATCGTAAATGGGACACCGCAATCCCCTGCCGACACATAGTTCCCATCGGCGTCCATGATATGTATACCAAGCTCATCCTGAGAGGCTTTGACAAGCTCCGGGATATAAGAAGCCACCTTACCCTGCCCGGTGTGCAGACGACTGGTCTCCAGCCACTCCGGCAGCAATGCATTCAGACGTTCCATGGTTGAATTGCTCATATGTCATCTCCTCCACATCTCTATATAAGAAAGCATCTTGCATGAAATGTGCATGGTGAACCCATGTACATGATGATAATGAGTTCTAGCCCTCTCATGCAAGATGCCCTATGTTATCTGATTATCCTCAGAACAGTTCCTTTACCGCTTCATTTGAAGATTCAACTCCAAAATCTCACCAGGAAGACCATCGTAATCACCTGTCCAGGTGGATACAAAGTTCTGCCTGGTCAAGATCCGGCGGGAAGCAGCGTTACCCGGATCGATAACTGCATAGAGTGATCCAATCCCTGCGGCTTGTGCCTGAATAATCAACCGTGACGCTATGGATGTGCCTTGACCTTTGCCCCAATGTTCAGGTAGGATCATGTAACCTATCTCAGCCTTGGTCGGGTCCTCCTGATCCGGAATCAATTTGGCATACGCCACACCGGCACCATCTTCACTAAATACCCGGTAATGTCCGCAAGTGGAACGCTCATTAAAATCCAGCATGGACTCAAATTGCGTTCTCGCCTCTTGCTCAGGTATTGCACGTTCTGTAATCTGTTTCATTACTTCCATATTGGAAACCAGTGCATAATAATCATCAAAATCAGGTTGTGTGTATTTAATGAACTTCATGTTGTGCCTCCTCTGGGGTACATAACTTATCTTGGTCTTGTTGAATTCACCTAGAGTATAACAGATGCGAATGATGGAATGCACACAAGGCACCACGCTTGCAGGCAGCCAGATGGTCCGATAGGCCAACAGTCCGGCAATCTGACAACTGTAGATACCAAAAAGCGGCCTCATCTGGAGACCGCTTTGTTTACTTTGTTTTTTAATTTGCTTTTTAAGATGAAGAAATATTCTCTGTTCCGTACTTCCAGTGCATGTTGTTAGCTTGCCCGTGATGAAGGGTTAAGGTTCATCTGTTTTTCACGTTGACGTGCACGACGACCTTCACCTGGAGGGGTGATGATCAGTGCGAGCAACAGCGAGACAGCGCAGAGTACAGCAATCACAATGAAGGTCAGATGGAATCCGCCCAGCAGGGCGCTGATGAATGATCCAGCCAAAGCACCAAATCCAAATCCCTGATAGATGACGCCATAGTTTTTGCTTTGATTTTTCAATCCGAAGTAATCGGCCACAATCGCCGGGAATACCGTAATGTTACCGCCGAAGCAGAATGCAACGGCCGCCACACAGGCGAAGAAGATCCCGAAGGTCAGTGGAACCAGACTAAGTGTCATGACAGCTACGGCTGTAACCAGCAGCGCACCAGCGATGACTTTCATTCGTCCTACTTTATCCGACAACGCACCGAGAATAATACGTCCTGCCGTGTTAAAGATTGCAACCATGGCCACTGCGTTTGCAGCGGTAGCTACATCAAGACCTGCAAGCTGTACACCGATATCTTTGACAATACCGATCAGATACAAACCGCTCATACACGCCGTGAAGAAAATAACAAACAGCATGTACGCTTCTTTTGTACGCAGCATCTCTTTCACCGTGTAATCATGACGTGCTACGACTTGTTTGGATCCTTCCTTGCTTGCCGGAGCCTGTTCACGAACAACCGCTTCGCGGATCAGGAATGATCCCGCAACGACCAGAACAAGAACAATAATGCCCCAATACATAAATGCCTGAGCAGGACCAACGGCACCAATCAATGCCGTGTTCACATATTTGAACAATAAACTACCGGTACCAAAGGCGCCGACCGAGATCCCCGAGATCAGACCTTTACGCTCCGGGAACCATTTGATCAGATTAGACAGCGACGTAATGTACGCCGTACCATCTGCAAAACCAACGACAAATCCAGCCAAAATGTACAGCAGTGTTAACGAAGTGACTTGGGAACTCAGAATAAGACCCAACCCGAGCACAACCCCAGCTACACGGATCAGACGCTGAAGACCCCAACGTTCCTGCAATCGTCCTGCAAACAATGTGGCAAAAGCCAAAGCAAAACTGGTAATTGAAAAAGTTATCGCGACCGAGCTGACGTCCCATCCGAAACGATCAGACAACGGTTGATTAAATAAACTCCAAGTATAGATGGTTCCAAGACCCATTTGTACAATGATGGTCCCCAATACAATAAGCCAGCGGTTCATTTTTGTAGGTGCAGAAGTTGATTCAGGTGTTGATGAAACGGATGAAATTGTTGCTTTCATCGTGATCTCCCCTTTGCCGATGTCATA
The DNA here is from genome assembly GCF_002843485.1 of Paenibacillus sp. BGI2013. Lineage (NCBI taxonomy): Bacteria > Bacillati > Bacillota > Bacilli > Caryophanales > Paenibacillaceae > Paenibacillus > Paenibacillus sp. BGI2013. Next base: position 120,889 of record NZ_PJFA01000003.1, on the reverse strand, counting down.
TACATGAATGCGTTCACAAGCTAATCATACATGAAAGGGGATTCATCACACCGTTTTGAGCATGAGTTGCATCAGATGCGGAATGAAATGCTTCTAGATGCGCATGAGTTGCCTGAATTCTTTGACCTTCCCACGACTCACGGGCACTTCAGCTTCCAAATCGCGCAGGCGGAGCAGATACGTATTGTTGAACCAAGGTACAATTTCACGGATTTGCGACAGATTTACGACGTACGAACGGTGGCAGCGAAAGAACGTATCCTGTGGCAGACGGCTGTGAAAATCCGATATGCTCACTGGCATGGTGAACTCCCCATTTTTGGTATATACCTTCGTCACTTTCTCTTGTGCTTCCGCATAGTAGATATCTGCCGTATCCGTAACAATAATATTGTCATTCCGCAGCAAATTAATTCTTCTGTCTGTATGGGAATTCGTATCTCGTTCTCGTACCAGTTCACCATGCGCAGCAGATCCGTCCGCCGTAGGGGCTGGTCCATCCTCAACATGTTGCTCCACCGGCGCATGATCACGTTTGAATGCAAGTTCCAGCTTATGGAGCATTGCAGCAATTCGTTTCTCGTCATACGGCTTCAGAATATAATCAAACGCCTCCAACTCAAAGGCTTCCGCTGCATGTTCCTTATATGCCGTAGTAAATACAATGTAGGGTTTCGTTGCAAACTTTCCAATATGATGGGCCAGCATCATACCGTCCAGCGAGGGAATATTGATATCGAGAAAAATAACATCAACTTCTTGTTCTTGCAAAAACTTCAGTACATCTAGCCCATCTTCAAGGCGATCCACCACTTCAATCTGACTATGTTCCTGGATTAAATAATTCAATTCTTCACTTGCCAGAATCTCATCTTCCACAATAAGAGCTCTCATTGATCCATCATCACCTTGTTACGACATCTCCTTTGGGCACATCAAATAAAATATTGGTTCCTTGTTCCAGCCGCGTAATGGTTACACCTTGTCCGTAGATAAGCTTGACCCGTCGATGCACATTGTATAGCCCGATCTGGTTACCAGGCATACGGTCGTGGTAGACACGTTCAATAATATCTGCACTGATGCCTGCACCTGTATCACTGACACTAATTCGCACAAACTCCGGATAATCTTGTACCCGAATTCGAACAGTCCCGGGTCCTTTGACCTTGAGAATGCCATGAATAATTGCATTTTCGACGAGCGGCTGGATAACGAGACTCGGAATATGCACCGCGACCTCATCAATGTCATAGATCACGTTAAGTCGGCTACCAAAGCGAGCTTTCTCAATCTCTACATAATTACGGACCTGCTCCAGTTCCTTATGAATATCAATTAACTCATCCGACAGCTCCAGATTGTAGCGCATGTACCCGGATAGGTTCACAATCAGCTCGCGCGCTCGATCCGGTTTGGTTCGGATGGACGATGCAATCGCATTTAATGCATTAAACAGAAAATGAGGATGAATGGTTGTCTGTAACGCACGTAGCTCTGCTTTGTTGGCAGCAGCCTTGATCTCCTCTACCCGCGATACCTCCATCTGGGTCGAAATGATCTGTGACAGACCTACAGCCATCGTTTGTAATGGATACGTAATTTTGTACGCTTTGCGATAATAGATTTTGAGCGCACCTGTAATGTCTCCTCGTTCTTTGAGCGGAATGATTAACAGCGAGTGGATATCGGGTGTTTTTTCATCAATCACATCATTACTGATCGTAATCTCCCCGCTGGATATTGTCTTCTTGGTCATCTCACTTATAATTTCATTACCGATATGATATCGTTCTTCACCAAATCCTACATACGCCAGTACATTCCGGGTATCCGTAATTGCAACCGCATCGGCCTGAATATCCTCCTGAATAATCCGGCAAATTTTGCGCAGAGAATCCTCATCAATCGAACGGAAATAAGGCAAGGTTTTGTTTGCAATCTCCAGTGCCAGCTTCGCCTGACGAGCTGCAATCATCTCTTTTTCCCCTTCGACACTCTGTACCAAGAGCACAATCAGCCCAATGTTGACTTCACCCAGAATCATAGGCAGCGCAATCTGCGAGACAATATCGGCACCCAGTGGATCGGGATAGGAAAATAGCAGGATTAATAACATCGTGAGCGCTTCACAGATCATTCCAGCACCAATACCGATGATCCACCGCTTGGGCTTGGGCGTGTACTTATGTATATATCCGGAGACCAGACCCGCCAGGATACTTGTGATCAGACACGGTATAGCTGTGACTCCATCCATATCAATCAAATACCGATGTACCCCGGAGACAATCCCCGTAATAATACCCACAGGCGCTCCGAACAAAATACCACCCGATAACACGGCGATGATCCGTACATTCACCAGTGAACCTTCAACATTAATGCCCGTATATGTCCCGAAAATGGCAAAAGCACAGAATAACAAGGTAACCGCAATAGACTCCTGCCACCTTAATTTCCCCTTTTGCAGAATCTGCCTAAACCTTGGCACCCTCGACAGAAAGAATAAAAATATAATCAACAGCGCCGCCCGTTCAAATAAACCCAGCAGCATCGTAAACATTTCCAATCGTACTTCCTCCACATCTGTTTGAAAAATAAAATGCATATCAGCACAGCCACGCCTTTTTTGACGTAAAATCCAGGACATTAATCCATAAGGCTAGTACGCTCGTATGCAACAGTTTACCGCTCTCCCCGGAGGAAAGCAAAGTCCATCCTGTGAAAATACATCAACTATATTGCACCAAGCACACCATAGTTCGTCCCTTAACTTCTATGAAAATGTCCGACTCCAAAAAAACCTATGTTATAATTAGTTGTCATGTTATTCCAATTATTCAATGAAATTAATACAGAAAGGTGTTCATTCATGCTTGCCATTCTACTCCTGGGTTCACTTCTGCTCTTTAGTTTTTTATGGTACACCCTATACTTTATCTCCAAAAGAAGCCAACATCCCGATCGCTCATCGGCGATTGTCCTGCGAATAATCTTAAGCATCTCAACTCTGACACTCATCGTTCAAGTCTACAACCTTAAAGGAAACCCATATAACTTTATTTTAATATTCGTATTTATCGCTTCATTAATAGCCACTCGTTCTTTTATCGGTACGAACAAAAACAGATAAAAATAAAAACAATAGGCCATGGCAGGCTTTATACGATCTGGAACTAATCCAAAAAGGCCAACCAGACGTACCTGGTTGACCTCAAGTCCAAAATTCATGAAAAATTTCGCCTGATAAAATAACTTGGTGTGCAGCTCCAAGCATGGCAATAACTGTTGACCAAATTGCTACCATAAGGAGAATACGTTTTGTCGTCCGGGTCGTAGAGCTCCCAGAAGGTGTCCGCCCCATCTTTTAGCATGCCGCCCCAATACCTTCGGATCTGCTCCAGTGCCTTCTCCTCTTCCCCGCACATAAGCAATGCATCAACATAATGATGAACCATGTACGGCGTGGTCATGCCAATGGCTTCTCCGTTACTCGTTAACCGATCAAGTAATTGCCGGGCCGCTGGAGCATCCATGATCTCAGCCAGTACCATCCATACTTGCGATGCCCAGGATACCTGTCTTTTTTCACCACTGACGAAAAAGCTCTGCTCACCATCCCACAGATATGTGAGGGCTGCTTGCTCAGCGTCTTTGATGTGTGCGTTAATCCATTCCTCATACTCCGGCAGCCCTATTTCTTTGGCAATCGATCTGCCCCTTTTCATACTATAGATGAGCACTGCCTGAGCACCCGCCTGTTTATTTAATTCTTCATGCCAGTCCAGAAAACAATACCATGTATCGTCATCCCTTACGATGCCCCGCTCATCAAGTCGTTTAAGCCCAATCTCAATCTGTTCTCGAGCCACCGGCCAAAGTTCTTCCAACGTTTCCCTGTCCTTCGTAGCTTCAAAATAGTCCCATAATGTCGCAATAAAGAACAACGCATAGTCATATAGGTAAATGTCGTCCACGTACGGTTCTGGTTGTTCGTACAAACAGGCTCCTACCTGGCCGCCTTCCAGTCTCGTTCCGGCAAAGAGATACAAACAGCGCTTGACGAGATCATTACAGCCGAATGTTTCATAATTGACGAGGGCCTGAAGGCGAAGATCTCCGATCCATAAACGTCGATCGCGCTTCGGTCCATCTTCGAATACCGTCTGCATGCAATCCCGGAGTGTCTTCACGGACACGCGATCTATTTCCAGCAGCTCCGTGTCGATACCTTCAGGCAATTGAGGTACTGCCCCTGTGTCTGCTGAAGTCACCGTCAAGCAATATATATCGTTAATTCGAATATCGTAACGGATCGACGTTTCTACCACCTCGATTTTCAGATACCGAAAGGCATACCGACGGTCCAGTGTTAGCGTGCCAGGTAACACGTCCACATTCACGATCTCATCTTGAAGCCATGAACGGCTAAGCCAACCCGAATATTCTGCAAAATCCTCACCGACCTCACAGGGCATTTCTCCAAATGTGAGCTTCAACCTGAGAGGTGCATCTGCATTACTGCGCTCGTTAAGAAGCGACAAGGTCAGATAACCGACGAGATGCTCCCCGAAATCCAGCGTAACACTGTCTCCCTTGCACAGCACTTGATCCGATAAGTGTTCTACTAAGCCGAGTGGTTCGATACGCCATCCCTGAAAAGCTGACGCATCCGGAACTGCGCTCACGATATGTTCCGGATAGACCTTTTGCTGGCTAAGCTCCGGCATCAGACCCTGCGCTTTTTCCAGCCAGGCTGTGTTTATCACTTTTTCATTCATTGCAGTGTCCTCCTTAACCTTTGACCGCCCCAACGGTCATACCACCGATAAAATATTTTTGCAGGAACAAGAACGCCAGCAGCAACGGTAGTGCGCACAGAAAGCACGCTGCAAACAGGACATTCCACTGCGTGGGATTTTGCTGATCGCCCAAAAATCCGAGCATGGCCAGTGGTAACGGTGAATCTCCTGCGCTGGAAATAAAGATCATATTGAAGAAATAATCGTTCCAGATCCAGACACCTTGTGTAATAATGACCGAAACCGTTACCGGAATGAGTAAGGGGAACACGACGGTCCAGAACCGTTGGAATAATCCCGCCCCGTCGATGTGCGCCGCTTCTTCTACCTCCTCAGGCACACCGCTTCTAATGAAACCCGTGTACAGGAAAGTTGAAAATGGCAGACTGCACGTAATGAACATGAAAATAGGCGTATATTGATTCGTTGGGATATGCAGCGCATTGATCATTTGCACGATCGGTATCAATACCATTTGCGCAGGTACCACGAGTCCTGACAAAAAAAACAAATACATGAACTTACTTAGCTTTGTCTTCAAACGGGCCATCGGGTAGGACGCCATCGCAGCAAACAGGACAACAAACACGACCGATACGCCGGTTAACACCACGCTGTTCCATAGCGCTTCCGGAAAGTGCATGCGGTCGAAGGCAGCCTTGTAACTTGCAAAGGACATCTCCTGGAACAGGATCAGCGGATTGGTGTTGTTGCTTGGATCTCGGAGTGATGTCGAAAAGGCAATAATTAACGGAATCAGGTTTAACGCCATCACCAACAACACAACGACCTGAACGGACCCTTTCCCCAAAACTTTACGAAGCATCATGCCGACACCTCCCGTTTGTTCATTTTCAGGACAAAAACAGCGGTAATGACGATAATCACGGCAAAGGAAATGACACCAAGAGCCGAAGCTTTACCAAAGAGTTGTTCGGTAAATGCCATCTTGTAGATGGTATAAATCAGCGTGTTGGTAGCCGTGCCGGGACCGCCATTCGTCATGATAAACGGGAAGTCGAACGCTTTGAGTCCATTGATCAAACTTAACGTCACGTTGATTGTAATCGCTGTTGCCAGTAATGGAATCTTCACATGTCGCAGCAATCTCCAGGAGCCGCAACCATCAATCCGTCCGGCTTCCAAAAGGTCACTAGGAACAGTCTGTAGTCCTGCAAGGAAGATAATCATTGTCGTTCCGATCGTCTTCCAGATTTCCACGAAGATAATAGAATACAGTGCGGTCGAGTAATCACCCAGGAAATTCAGTTCATTTGCGATACCTAGTTTATCGAGAAAGGAAGAAATCAGCCCGTAATCCGGCATATAGACGTAACTCCACAAAAATCCGACGACGATCGCACTGAACAATGTGGGAATATACGCCAGGGAACGGTAAATCCCGGTTCCTCTTATTTTCATGTTTAACAGCAATGCCATTGCCAAACCGATGATATTGCCAGCTATGACGGTGACAAACGTATAGATCAGTGTATTTTTTAAAGAAATGCCTAGGATGTCGCTCCGAAACAATTCCTTATAGTTGTCGAAACCGATATAGTTATAGGCTTGGGCGTACCCGTTGTAATCCGTTATACTGTACTGGAACAACCGCAGGATCGGGAAGATCCAGAAGGTCAGGTAGAAGATCAATGCCGGCAAAGCAAACCAGTACATGGACTTTTTCATTACAGTAGAGCTCATCCTGCTCCATCCTTTCCAAGGGGCCTGCGGCAAGGGAAGAAGGACAATCATTCTCCCCTTTACAGCAGACAGCATCGTTTGGTTCTAGTTTTTCCACAGCTCTCTAAACTTGGTTTCCATGGCGTTTGCCACATCTTCTGGTGTTGTTTTCTGTCCAGCAATAATTTCGGCAAACTTTGCCTGCATGACGTCCGATACTCCGGCTGGCCACATCTGGTTGCTGAAGTAGATGGAATTTCCAGTTTGTTGATAGTTGTCATTCACTTCCTTAAACAATTCATTTTCAAGTTCTACGTCCTTATACACGCTGATGGAACTGTTGGCTTCCACAAATGCTTTGAACAAATCGGATTCACCATCAAACAGGTAGTTCAGTACTTCCTTGGCTGCATCCAGGTTTGCCGATTTGGCGTTCAAAGCGTATCCGGCAGATGTTGCAGCAGATACAAACACCGGCTGTTCCGGCTCGTTACCTGGCAATGAAGCGAATCCGCGAGTAAATTCGGCAGCGCCTTTGGACGTCATGGAGGCATAATCCCATGTTCCCGTAAAGGTCATTGCTGCTTTCCCGTCGATAAACAACTGCGCAGATTGGGCACTACCAATGCCAAGTGAGTTTTTGACGACGTAGTTGTTATCATAGAGCTCTTTGTATTTGGATATGGTTTGAATCCACTTTGGATCAGTCAGCGATTTTTCACCGTTCTGCAATTTGACATCAAAATCCAGCTCATTCGGATACACGACATTCGCTGCAATCGGATACATTCCGAATTGGATCATCCAAGGGTCCTTGTCTCCCATCGCAATTGGCGTTACGCCCGCTGCCTGCAACTTTTGACACAAATCCAGAAACGAAGGCCAATCCTTCGGAAACTCGGAATATCCCGCTTGTTGTAACAACTCCTTATTGTAGTAAACGCCCAAGAAGTCCAACCCTTCGGCCACGCCGTAAGGTTTACCCTCATAGGACATATCTTCCTTCGCTCCTTGGCTGATGTTGTCCCAGAACTTCAGATCTGACAGATCCGCAGCGAAGCCTGCCTTTGCAAAATCAATGACACCGCCAGCCGCATTTTTCGGGAAAATCCAGAAAATGTCCGGTCCCTGTCCAGCCGCAAGCTTGGTTCGAACAGATGTATTGTATTGATCATCAGGCAACTTTTGTACTTCCAAGTTAATGTTCGGGAACTTCTCTTTGACTAGGCGCGGCAAGGTCTCCAGCTCAAAATCCTCTCCCTCGGATGCTTTGTTTCCCGAAAGCATCATCGTCAGCGTAATTGGCTTTCCTGAATCATCTGTACTCCCGTTATTGGTATCCATACCGCCCCCCTCCTCGCTACTGGAGCTGCATGCGCTCAGAAACATCATGAGCAGTACCAAAGTTAGGGACCACAGTCGTTTTCTTTTTTTCATCTTGTCATTCCCCCAATTCATGTTTATTCTTGCTTTGTGCACATTCTCATCATACGGTGGGCAAAAGTGCATTTGCTTTGGCTCGTATGGTGCACTATTTTTAGAATTGACAAATGGCGGGAGGAGCACGTATGATTCTGTTCAACATCAAAACTAAACTTTTTCTGGTCCTCGTCCTCGTATCAATCGTGCCAATTATCGTTGTTTCTGTCAGTTCCTATCGCAGTTACACGAAGCTGGTGAATGAGCAGACCTCTCTCGTGACGTCGACAACTATAGGCAATTCGGTCAAGAGCATGGAGGAAATTTTGCAGAACATCGACCGGATCTCTGTCACACTCCTTCAGCAGTCTTCCAATGCAACCGCTTACAGCACTGTGAGTGATGAACTAATCAAGTTGAACGGTACCAACGATCAATATGAAATCTTCATGATTCGCAGCAAATTGAAATTGATCTTTGAAAACATTCTGCTTGGTTACAATTACATCAATGGTTTGTACCTTTTCACACCTGATGGCAAATGGATAAGCTATGGCAGTAGCGGCACAGACCTACGCCTCGATTATGTCGCACTTCGCGATGAGTGGTATCTGGATACGATCCAGCGCAAAGGCGATTTGTATATTGGTGAAGTTGGCGTCAAACCTTACATCATTAACGCCAAGGAATCCATTGGCTTCTCCAGAGCCCTCTACGATCCCAACAACAACGAGTTCCTAGGCGTGTTTATGCTGGATTGCAGTATGAACATTTTTGACGGTCTAAAACGTAATCCGGCACCAAGCTTGTCCAATCTATATCTGGCGAACGACGCTGGCGAGATCCTGTACTCCAGCGACGGAAGTAGAGTTGGCACTCCTCTCTCCGATACTCTGGCTGCGGCAACGCATCAAGTCGGCAACAGTTCACAGTACAAATCAATCCAAGATAACATGATGACGGTAATCCAGAAAGTTCCCGGCCGCAATTGGAGCGTGATTGCCAACATCTCTATGGATCGGCTGTATGAGGAGTACAACATCTCACAAAAGTTGCTGTTATACGTGGCCGTAAGCTGTGCCGTCATTTTCCTTCTACTGTCCTTTTTCTTGTCCAACCTGATCACCAAACCCATCATCGAATTGACCAAACTGATGCGCAAAACCAAATCTCATCGTTTTGTGACCATCAAGCCTCAAGTAACGAGGCAAGTCGATGAAATAGGAATCCTTTACCATGAGTTCAACAAAATGATGAAAGACATCGATACGCATATCCGAGAAAGTTACCAGAATAAAATCCTCATGCTGGACTCCCAGATGAAGGCATTGGAAGCACAGATCAACTCCCATTTCCTCTACAATACGCTGGAGTCGATTAATAGCATTGCCGAGATCGAAGAAGTTGAGAGTATTGTGGTGATGACCAAGTCACTCGGGGACATGTTCCGCTACAGCATCAAAACGGACAGCGAGCTGGTCGTGGTCAGCGAAGAACTTCAGCATGTAGAAAACTACATGGCCATCCAGCAGATTCGGTATGGTGACAAGTTCGCGTTCAACCTGAATGTGGACCCGGAAATTCGGAGTCGTCGCATGCTGAAACTTCTGTTGCAACCACTCGTGGAAAATGCCATCTATCACGGGTTGGAGAACAAACGTGGGAAGGGTTCCGTTACCATTACCGGGTTGTTTCAGGGGGACAGCATCGTGTTCGAGATCTGGGATGATGGCGTGGGCATGTCCTCAACACAAGCGGAGGAACTTCGACAATTGCTCCAGCAGCCACCTGAATTCGTCGCCGTTGGTCAAAGGCATAAACAAAGCATCGGCATCAAAAACGTGCATTCACGAATTGCTTTGTATTACGGAGAGGGTTACGGCCTTTCGTTTCATACCGATTTGAATACAGGAACTCGAATTACACTCGAAATTCCGGCCAATTGGGAAAAGAGGTGACCAAGAGATGTACACGTATATCGTTGTGGACGATGAACCCTTGATCCGCAAAGGTTTGTTGAAAAAAATCGGGACTTTTGAGCACTCGCTTGAACTCTTAGGCGAAGCAGATAACGGCGCAGACGCCTTGGCTTTGATTGAATCGTTCAAGCCGGACATTATCTTTACGGACATGCGCATGCCTGAGGTCGACGGCAAGCTGTTGATCAGGACAGTATGCCAGCAATATCCGCGCATTAAGTTAATTGTCATTAGCGGACATACCGATTTTGATTATATGCAGGAGGCAATCTCTGCGAAAGTTGTAAATTACCTGCTGAAGCCTTTTAGCCGGGACGAGATCCACGGTACGCTTCACCAAGCCATCCAAGCCATCGAACAGGAGCGCTCTCTTCAGCGGGAAGTCGTTCTAAGAGAAGTAGAAACGGAGCAGATGAAAAGGGATGCAGACATGCAAGCCTTCCTGAATTATGTGCTGGCTCCCCATTCATCCATCAAAACACCTGTGTTCCGCTCTGCGGAATTTGCCGCCATCATGGCATCTGACCAGTTCATTTTATTGACGATTTATGGTCCTCAACCGCTTACAGCACAGCAACTACCTACCTTTTCGAATGGCCTGTACATTCCTCATCCACAAACGGATCAGGTACTGTTTTTCCTGATGCATGATCTGGATTACTCAGGCCAGCTTGATTTGCAGAAAATGGCGGAACAAACTGCGAGTATCATTTTGACCAAATCTGAAACTACGGATTGTTGTGTGGGGATCAGCTTGCCTCATACAGGCATTGGTGGGGTCCGAGAAGCTCATCATCAAACGATCCTTGCGTTGGACGAACGAGCCATTACCGATTTTGGCAAATGTTACGTATTTTCACGGGAGCAAATTCCTTTACATCAACTGAAGTGGGCTCGAACATATGAACTGTTATTTTTTATAGAGAGCGGGAATGTGCCGAAGGTGGAAGAGCTCATCACCGATTTCTTTGCTTTCTACATACGCCAGCCTGACGCTTTGCTTGCCCACCTGAAAGAGCAGTGCAGAGACATTATCACGGAAACCAAACGGCTGCTGAGTAACTATATCCAGAACGGAGGTAACAGTAGCGCCTCTTCCAGCTTGGAGGCCGTCCTGAACGTCTCGTTCGATATGGAGTGCATTAGGCATTACATGGTAAAGGTGCTGACGGGAACAGCTCTTCTGCTTAAGGAAGACAACCCCTACGCATCAGATCAAGTGATCGACAACGTCAGGACATATATTGATAATCACTATACCAAGGATTTAACGCTGGAATGGGTATCGTCCCTGTTCTACCTGAACCCGAGTTACCTCAGTCATTTATTTAAAGAAAAGACATCCGAGAACTTCACTGATTACATAAACAGACTACGGATCAGGCAAGCCAAGCAGCTCTTAACGAGCACAGACGATAAAATCTACCGTGTTGCCAAACAGCTAGGTTACGACAATCCAAAATATTTTTTTCGGGTGTTTAAAAAATTGACCGGTTGGACTCCAGAGGAATACCGAAAGCAACACAAATCCTTCACCGCAAAAAACAAGGAACCAGGCCATGCATGATGGCCCAGTTCCTTGTTTTCGTTGTTGTGGTTCTTAGCTGACAGTCTTCTCCCTGGCACCATACCGTTCAAAAAGGGGTGTTCCATTACGTCATCTGCATGACTAATGAAACACCCCTTCCTAAATTACCACACAACTTGAATGTAATTTGGGTTTTGTAAAATATATCAATTTACACAACAACGGAGAGGACAGAAATAACCTAAAGAAGCGAAGCGTGCGCCTTTATCACCGGATTTTACCCTTGGAAAGGGTCAATCAGAAAATCCGGGGATAACAGCGCTCGGAAGGTTATTCTGTCATCGTAGTGCCCTCGTGTAAACGAATGTTTTTTTCCACCCACATTACATCGAATCCCTACCTAAACATCCCCCACAGCTTAATCAAATGAAACGTATTGTTCGGATCAATCTTCTGCGCGAGCACAAAAGCAACAAACTGCTCCTCCTGCGCCGGAGAGAAATTCTCATTCATAATAACTGCCGAAGACTTGACCAACCTTCTGACCTTGGCCTTATCTTGCAGATCAGACTTGGTCACGCCATCAATCAACTTTTTGATACGCTCTTTGACAGCGGGATTTTTCATCTTTAATTTAATCCGCTCCACCAGCTGCGGACTAATTCCATATTGTTGATAACCCAAAACGTATAGCACCTCCCAAAGAATGAACTCACTTCTTATTCATATGTCGGGAGGGCTTGTACACTTGTCTTTTTTTACAAAGGTAATACGAAAAAACAGCTATCAAGGCAAGCTTTAGTCAATCAGATCACCCTTGAATACTTGCTGTTGCTGTAGGAAATCACGCAGAGGTGCATAGTCCATGGAGGTCCAGAAAGTCGCATCCTCAATTAAGTGGGTCACGTCATCTCTGGCCTGTTCCAGCACAGCAAAATCGGCAACCATATCGGCAAGACGGAACTCGGGTAGTCCGCTCTGTTTGGTACCAAAGAAATCACCCGGACCCCGGAGATCGAGGTCACGCCGGGATACCTCGAATCCATCCTCCGTTTCCGTCATGACCTTCATGCGTTCCTGTCCAACCTCCGTCTTGGGATCAGCAATGAGTACACAATAGGAAGCATGCGCACCACGACCGACCCGACCACGAAGCTGATGCAGCTGGGAGAGACCGAAGCGGTCCGCGTCCATAATGACCATCAACGTGGCATTTGGCACATCGACCCCAACCTCGACAACGGTGGTGGAGACAAGCAACTGAATATCATTGCTATAAAAGTCCCGCATCATCTCTTCTTTCTCCGCAGCCGTCATCCGGCCATGCAACAGACCTACACGATATTTTGGAAAGTTCTGTTGCATCTGCACATGCAGATCAATAGCATTCTGCACATCCAGCTTCTCCGACTCTTCAATGAGCGGACAGATCAGATAGGCCTGACGGCCCTGATCCACTTCTCTGGAGATAAACCCGAGCACCCGCTCCATCATATCGTGTTTGACCCAATACGTGGAGATGGGAATCCGTCCCTTCGGACGTTCCGAGATCGTCGATACTTCAATATCCCCAAAAGCCGTAATCGCAAGTGTCCGTGGAATTGGCGTAGCCGTCATCGTTAACACATCCGGATTATATCCTTTGCGTCGTAAAACGCTTCGCTGATTCACCCCGAAGCGATGCTGCTCGTCCGTCACCACAAGACCCAGATCACGGAAGAAAACATCTTCCTGAATCAGGGCGTGTGTACCCACCACGATATCAATCATGCCCATTTGCAACGAGGCGATCAGATCTTTACGTTTGCGTCCATTTACACTGCCCGTTAACAGCCCTACGGTTACCCCAAACGGTTCAAACAGTTTTTGCAGTGAGCGCATATGCTGTTCCGCCAGAATCTCCGTAGGCACCATCAGAGCCCCTTGGAACCCAGATCGAACAGTTGTGTATAGCGCAATTGCCGCAATAACCGTTTTACCTGATCCGACATCACCCTGCAATAACCGATTCATTGCATAGGGCGAACGCATATCATGCAGAATTTCAAGCTCCACCTTTTTCTGAGCATCTGTCAGTTCAAAAGGTAAACTGCGTACAAACTCACGAATCGTCGTATTGTCCGTGGTATGTACCACACCATCCATGCGATTCCGGTTGAGCGCACGATACGCCTGCATTTTCAACTGGAACAGAAACAGCTCTTCATATACCATCCGCTGTCTGGCCTGTTGACCTTCCCGGTTGTCCTGTGGACGATGAATTCCCGCAATCGCTTGTTTACGAGGCATCAAGCTGTATTTCTTCATCAAGGACTGAGGCAGAATCTCAGGAATCATATCTCCGAATTGAATTAACCCTTGATTGATCGTTTTTCGCATCCATTGTTGCGTCAGTTTGCCGGTTACCGAATATACAGGTTGCAATGTACCTGAACGCCCATCGCCTTTATCAGGGAACTCCGAGTCAGTAACTGTCATCTGCATGCGTTTTTGTTCCCATTTTCCCGTAATCACAATCTCCCGATTGGGGGTTAGTTGTTCTTTGAGGAAATGGCGATTGAACCAGGTGGCTGTAATCATCCACTCTTCCGTCATGATCTTACAGGTAAGACGGGACTTTTTACCGTATCGTTGTAATACAGGAATACCCATCACCTGTCCCTGGACCGTAATCTTGTCCCCATCCTTCACTTCACTAAGTGAACGCAGACGATAATCCTCGTAACGGAACGGATAATATTCAAGCAGGTCTTTAACAGTAGAGATGCCAAAGGCGTGAAGCTCTCCCTCTTTGAGAGCACTCACGCCGTTAATTTGCTTAACTGATATTTCTTCCAATTTCATGTCTAATCCCTCATTCCGGAACAGGCCACATAAAGATCGCAATGACACCAGGTCCAACATGACTGCCTATTACGGCTCCAATATTGGTATAGATCACTTCATTCAGTGTAAAATGACCCCGCAGCTGCTCTGCACAAGCGATCGCTGATCCCGGGTCAGCGGTATGACCTACCGCCAGGTTCACCCGTTTGCCTGCAAGATCCTTCTGGAACAGCTCAATAATGCGTGCCATTGCTTTTTTATGACCTCTGACTTTCTCAACTGCGTAGATAACGCCTTCTTCATCAATAGACAGGATCGGCTTAATGTTAAGCAACGTTCCCAAAATGGCTGAAGCTTTGCCAATCCGACCGCCCTTTTGCAGATACTCCAAAGTATCCACGAGAAAGAACAATTTACGCGATTGTTGCATCCCTTCAATAGCCGCAGCGATTTCGACTGCTGACTTGCCCTGTTCGGCAAGTTCAGCAGCCTGTACCACCATTAGACCGTATCCATACGATGCTGACTTCGAATCCAGCACGGTGATGTCACCCTCACGCTCCAGCAAAGACTTGCCAAGCATGGCCGATTGGTAGGTACCACTCATGCCGGATGACAGGTGGATCGATACAATCGGACGTTCCGGGTTCTCATCAAGAAGTGATTGGTACACATTCATGAAATCGGTTGGAGATGGCTGTGAAGTTGTAGGCAACACAGATACCTTCTTCAACTTTTCGTAGAACTGTTCCGAAGTCAGATCAACGCCATCTGCATAGGTCTCTTCACCGAATAGAACACGTAGCGGAACAATATGAATCCCGTATTTGCGAATGAGTTCTTCGGGAATATCTGCCGTACTGTCTGTTACTATCGTAACCTTGTGGCTCATGACTCTCCTCCTCTTCGCTAGAGTGCTATTAGGACTCTACGGAGAACAGATAATAATACACCGGCTGTCCTCCAAGATGTACCTCTACCTCAGCATCAGGATACTGTTCTTCAAGCCATGCAGCGAGGGCAGCAGTAACCTCAGGGTCAGCTTCGTCCCCTTCAAGGATCGTCACCACTTCATCTCCACTCTCCATCATCTGTTTGAGCAGACCTTCACATGCTTGAAGCATGGTTTCATCCGTCGCTACAATTTTGGAGTTATGAATACCGATATAGTGCCCCGCCTTGATATCCAGTTCATCATATTGCGTATCACGAACTGCATGAGTCACTTGACCCGACTGCACCCGGCTAATGGCCTCCAACATTTGGTCACGGTTTGTTTCCGCAGACTCATCTTCTTGGAAAGCAAAAGCAGCAGCCATTCCCTGTGGAATGGTCTTGCTTGGAATAACCGTAATCCGGCGCTCATCTTCAAGCAATTCACGAGCCTGCTCGGCAGCCAGTACAATATTCGAGTTATTCGGGAGTATAAATACCTGCTCCGCAGCAATGGAACGAACGGCTTTTACAAAATCCTCAGTACTCGGATTCATCGTCTGTCCTCCGGACAGAACAACATCAACGCCAAGACTTTGGAAGATCTCTGCAATACCGTCACCGGAGGATACCGCAATAAAACCATACGGTGCCATCTCATCTGCAGGAAGCACAGCCTCTTCCATACTGCGCGCTGCCTCAGGTGGAATCTCTGCAAACAATTCAGGTGATGGAGCAATATCCATGCCTGCTGTCAGGAGATCCCGATGCTGTTCACGCATATTGAGAATATGAATCTGTGTAATCTCACCATAATGCAGCGCCAGGTTTAATACATCGCCTGGTGTCTTGGAATGGACATGAACTTTGATGACTTCATCGTCGGCAATGATGATGATCGAATCCCCATTAACTGACAACGCTTTCCGGAATGCTTCGTCATCAAATGCTACTCCTGCGTTCTCTCCAAGCTCACGATTAATGAAGAATTCCATATCATACAGGAATTCAATATCTTCCGTTTCCAGTCTCGCCTGAGCAGACAATGGCATCTCCGGTGCAATCACCTGCTGCTGTGCAGGCTTCTTGATATCCACTTCTGTCGGTGCAGCCGGTTTCAAAGCAGTTGCTGCCACGGATGGGGTTACTTCTTTGTTCAGTGAAGTCCGACTCCCTCCGTCACTTTGCAGCAATACTTCCATAAAGCCCTCGTAGATATATACAAGCCCCTGACCACCTGAATCCACAACACCAACCTGTTTCAGTACAGGCAGTAATTCCGGAGTCATTGCCAGTGCTTCTTTTGCTTTTAACAAAACTTCATTCATTAATTCAGTAATATCATTCGTCCGTCTTGCGTAGTAGTTGGCATGTTTCGCCGCTTCCTTGGCTACGGTAAGAATGGTCCCTTCAACGGGCTTTACGACTGCTTTGTAAGCTGCGTCAACGCCGTTCTGCAGGGCTGCTGCAAATTGGAGCGTATTCAGTTCCTCATAGGGAGCAGCTGAACGACTAAAACCACGGAACAATTGCGACAGAATAACTCCTGAATTCCCCCGTGCGCCCATAAGCAGGCCTTTCGATAGAATACCGGCAGCTTCGCCGATGGAGGCAGAACTTTTTCTTTTAATCTCTGCGACTCCTGCACTCATTGTCAAATTCATGTTCGTTCCCGTGTCACCATCCGGCACAGGGAAAACATTCAGGGAATTGACGTGCTCTGCATGCTGTCCAAGTTGTTCCGCTCCGGCAAGTACCATTGCGGTGAAATCTGTTCCATTTAAAGAACGTATACTCAAGTGAGAATTCCCCTTCCTAGCTTGATACACGAACACCTTGCACCAAGATGTGTCTGGTCTGTTCATGCGCTAACGCGGACTGCGTTATTCTTCGTCCATACCTTGTCCGGCACAGGCATACAATACAACATGTCAGCCGGATTAACGGTCTGGGCGGCCGGGCTACCAATATCCTGCACTCTCTGCACCCCTAACTTCGGGGCATACGGATATGCACCGGTATCAAGAGCCGGCATGAATGCCGCATGGAGACTGGTGCCAATGATGGAATGCCGCAGCTCACAGCGTTGCCAAAAAGCAGACCACCGACCTCTAAGTACGGTTTATTCTCCGACTTCCTCGCGGCAACAGCCTGTTCACCACTGTATTATGGACTACTCAACATTGTACTATATTAGACAGGAGAAATAAATAAAGTTTTTGGATCAGTTGACGAAGCTTTTTTAATTATGATATTATATTCAAGTATTGTTTTATGCAGGTTAAGTAATGGAAATGATCCGGTTCATGCCGGCTTAAACAACGCCATTAGCTACTGAAACCTGATCTTTATGATCAGGAAGAACAATTTAGTCCTTATGGAATGACTTTTCGTTTCTGAAGGCAACTGGTTATTTTAGGATAGGAGGTGTAATCTATGTCTCGCAAATGTTATGTGACAGGTAAGAAACCGGGCACCGGTAACCACGTATCCCACGCTAACAACCGTAACCGTCGTACTTGGGGCGTAAACGTTCAGAAGGTCCGCATTCTCGTTGACGGCAAACCAAAACGTGTATACGTAAGCACCCGTGCACTGAAAGCCGGTAAAGTGACTCGCGTATAATCACGCAAAGCTACTATAAATCGGGTAAGCAAAAAGCACCTTGTTCCTTGCAGGTGCTTTTTTGGTATTCAAAAAAGGGATTCTTGAATACGCTCATTAACATGTGAATGGCCGCCGCATGGCGCTTCGCAGGTACGAATTCCAGATAAGCCTGAGCCAAAGCGGCGGTATCCCTGTTACCTTATCAATCGGATCAGTTCTTTTGAAACGTATTAAGAATCGCCTTTACAAACCCTCCCAAAAACTTCGGCAGTTTGAATGTGTAAAATTTCATAATTCACCCTCCCCATCATGCTCATGCGTCCGCCGTATCCTATGCTTCAGGCCTTCTTTACCTCAAACACGACAAAAAAGGCTACATGAGAAACCTGCTCATGTAACCATATTTATGCGGAACCTTCGATCCCTATTCCACAATGACAAGCCCGAAGATCAGGTCATTTACGTTTGGGCAGGAATATATTGATAGGCAGCGATCATGAAAACACTCAGTAAATAATACAGTATGCCGAAAATGACAAAAGTAACCCGATGTCCCGTACGATCAAATTTGCGGAAATACATAATAACAACGCCTACCCCGATTAATGACGTAATAGCATTAAACGGGGATTGAATAACCGCAAACAAAGCAAGCACAAGTCCCGTCACGAGACTCGCAGCCATCGTCCACAGTGTCTCCTTGAGGGTCATAGATCAGCCTCCGTAGCTACGGCGAATTTCAGTAATCGCGGCAGCGCGATCCTCACGGCCAAATACGGCACTCCCAGCAACGAGCACATCTGCTCCAGCTTCCACCACAAGCGGGGCTGTATCGGCAGCAATTCCGCCATCTACTTCGATATGTACATCATGGCGTCCCTTTTCGTTCAACCAGGTACGAATCTGCTTGATTTTGTTCATCGTACCCGAGATAAATGCCTGTCCGCCAAAGCCAGGATTGACCGTCATGACAAGAACCATATCCACATCATCCAGAACTTCGAGAATGGCAGACGCTGGCGTTCCTGGATTAAGGGCAACTCCTGCTTTCACTCCTTGCTCCTTAATTAAATGAATAACGCGGTGCAAATGCACACAAGCCTCAGCATGAACGGTAATTACCGCTGCACCCGCTTTGGCAAATTCCTCAACATAACGCTCCGGATTCTCAATCATCAAATGCACATCGAGCGGCAAGCTTGTATGTGGAGCGATTGCCTTCACAATCGCAGGTCCAAGCGTAATATTAGGGACGAAATGGCCGTCCATAACGTCAACATGAATCCAGTCTCCTCCTGCAGCTTGGGCTTCTGCAACTTCCGCACCAAGGCGGGCAAAATCAGCTGATAATATCGATGGGGCAATTTTAATCATGTTAATACCTCCGCTTCTTATCTTTCATTTCGTTCAGGAACAGCACATAGTGCTGATATCGGCTTTCGGAGATCAGACCTTCCTCCTTGGCCGCAAGCACACGACAGCCTGGTTCATGTGTATGGGTACAACCTCGGAATTTGCACTGATCTGCATACTGGGCGAATTCCCGGAAACAAGTGGAGAGTTCCTCCACACCGATCTCCAGAAAGTCCAGTTGGCTGAATCCTGGCGTATCCGCAACAAATCCACCATTATCCAACGGAATAAGCTCCACGTGCCTGGTGGTGTGTTTCCCTCGTCCTAGACGCATGCTGATCGCATTTGTCTCCAGCGTCAGGCCCGGCATCAATGCATTTAACATCGAAGACTTGCCTACACCGGATTGTCCGGAGAATACGCTGATCTTACCAGCCAGACGGTCTCTGAGCAATTCACTGCCTTCACCGGTACGTGAACTTGTGGAGATCACCTCATAACCAACCTGTTCATACAATGCTTTCACTTCAGCAACAGTGTCTTTGGATGGATCAGCCAAATCCAGTTTGGTCAACACAATGAGTGCATCCAGCCCCGCCTGTTCGATGTGAACAAGGAACTTGTCCAACAGGTTCAGGTTCATATCCGGTTCCTTCACAGAGAACACAAGAACAGCCAAACTTACATTGGCTACAGGAGGACGGATAAGTTCCGTCTCACGCTTCCGAATTTCATCAACCGTTCCTTCTCCATTCTCAGTCAACATGTAGCTGACGCGATCACCTACAAGCGGTGATGTTCCCCGCTTTCTGAAGATACCTCTGGCTCGACATTGAACGGCGGAACCTTCAACCGAAGGAACCCCGTTGTCTTCCACTGGCATGACATAATAGTAACCGCTTAGCGCTTTAACGATGATACCTTCTGGCATAGCTCCGACGCCCTCCTTTAGATGGTGGTACATTTACTCCAGACGCCAGCATAAGCCGCCCTTATGGACGGCTTGATGCGTTAATGACTTCCTTTTTCTTCTCTTTTTCCTTGCCGTGCCCCTTACCATTATTCATGGCAGAAGTGTCCTCATCTACGCTCTCACCCTCACCGTCTGCCGGTGTGGACTCAGGTTCACCTTCCTGATTGGAATCAACACTTCCCTCATCCACGCTACCTTCACCTGGATCAGGCTCATTTTCTGGCGGCGTCTCAGTGCTTTGTTCCGGGTCAATGGAAGGTACGTTTACTGTTCCGTTTTTGGCTTCACTGTAGGAGACAAGATACGTATCCAGGAACTGTCCATCACGATAGACGGACACAGCCCCATTTTCATTTGGAGCGAGTACAAGTGGAATGGTCAAGATCTGGGTTGAGTTCACGGTGCGAGTTCCCCATTCCTGATTCTTGCCACGTGCATCTTCATATGTGATACGGATTTTACTGTTTTTGCCCTCTTCTTTGGGTGATACATTGATATCAAAAGGATATTGCAGCGCTTCAGGTGGATACCCTGTGCTGATAAAGATCGTAATCTTATCGCCAGGACTCACATCTGCGCCCGCTTCCACAGGCCATTGCTGCGTCACTTTGCCCTTTTCTACCGTATAACTTTGTTCTTCCTGTACCTGAGCAAGCTCAAGTCCAGCAGATTTAAGTTTTTCTTCGGCTTCACTGCGGGTAAGATTTTTCAGATCAGGCATTTTGACCGTTTCAGTGCCTTTACTTACGGTTAACTCAATCTGAACTGTCTCTGGATCAAATTCCTCATTGACACCCGGTGTCTGGGAAATAACAGAACCTGAAGCCACATCATTGGAGAAGTCATCTTTCCGCTGAATCTGATCTTCCTTAATGCCAAGCGCAGTCAACTTCTTGACAGCCTCATCATAAGTTTCTTGTTTGACATCAATCATCTTCACCAGTTCTTTTTCTGCACCAACACTGATCTGGACTTCGGAGCCTTCTTTGACAACATCGCCTTCTTTTCTGCTCTGGTCAAACACAATACCGGGTTCGACACCTTCCTGGTACAGACGGATGACCTCATCACTGACGACGAGTCCTTTCTCCTCAAGCATTTCCCGAGCCTTTTCTTCAGTCTGGGTGATCACGTTAGGTACGGTAACTTCAGGTACAACCAACATACCCTTGACATACCATACAACACCCACCATGGCGATTAGAATAAGAACGGTTAATGAAATGAGTAGAGCTGGCTTCTTCCAGCTCTTCGATTTCGCTTTACCCTTGCCAGTTTCTTCGTCAGACTCCATCACAGGCACCGCACCCGTCGATGTAACTCCACGCGGTTCAGGCTTGATCGCTGGCATTACGCGAGTCTGGTCTATATCATCCTCATCCGGAAAATCAATCTTCGTTTCATTTCGTCTCTCCGGCATCAGGCAAGTTTCCAGATCGGTCTGCATTTCTTTGGCCGACTGATAACGTTCCTGCGGATTTTTACGCATGGATTTTAAGATGACATTTTCCACACTTTGCGGAATCAATGGATTGAATTTGCGTGGTTCATCGAACTCTTCCTGCAAATGCTTCAATGCCACACTGATTGGACTTTCACCCAGAAACGGAAGTTGCCCGGTAAGCATTTGGTAAAGTACGATCCCAAGAGAATATAAGTCCGATTTTTCACCAGTAACGATGCCTTTGGCATGCTCTGGTGAGAAGTAATGTACAGAACCAACTACGGAACCGGTCTGCGTAATCGTTGTAGATGTAACCGCACGGGCAATCCCGAAATCCGTTACTTTCACACGGCCATTCCGGCCAATTAATATATTGTGGGGTTTGATATCCCGATGAATGATTTGATTATGATGTGCATGATCAAGAGCATCTGCAATCTGGGAAGCGATTCGCACCGATTCGTCCACCTGCAGAGGGGCACGTTCTTTGATAATTTCATTCAGGTTTTTGCCTTCCACATACTCCATGACAATATAATGAACGTCATCTTCCTGCCCCACGTCATAAATGCTGACTACATTCGGATGAGACAGCGATGCTGCCGACTGTGCTTCCCTGCGGAAACGGCGAATAAACTCTTCGTCATGCACAAACTGTTGTCTAAGAACTTTGATCGCTACATTCCGGTTCAACAGAAGATCCTGGGCTTTGTACACAAGAGCCATGCCGCCACCACCGACACGCTCAATCACTTCATAGCGTCCGCCTAGCTGGTGCCCAATCATGACTCACACCCCGTTTCCGTATCCACGGAACCTTCCCTCTGCAACTCGAACAAAGCAACCGTGATGTTGTCGTCTCCCCCAGCAAGTAAAGCCAACTGAAGCAGTCGGTCTGCACGATCTTCCAATGCCAGTTCCAGATTGCCGGCAACCTGAATAATCTGCTCATTGCTGACCAGGTTACTGAGACCATCACTGCACAGGAGAAGAACTTCGCCTTCCTCCAGCTTGACGGTATCCAGATCTACCTTCACCTCGGCATCTGTTCCAAGCGCACGAGTTAGTACGTTGCGACGTGGATGATGGGACACATCCTCTTTGCTAATCTGACCATTTTTGAACAATTCATTCACCAGTGTATGGTCCTCGGTTAGCTGGATCACAGCTTTGTTCGCAATTTTGTAGGCTCTGCTATCACCGATGTGTCCAATAACACCTTCCGTATCGTTCAATAAAGCCGCAACTACCGTTGTTCCCATGTTGTGATACTTGTCATCTGTTGATGCCGTGCGGAAGATAACTTCGTTGGCATGCAAAATAGCATCGCTGAGAGCCGCAGACAGAGACGCATGTGACAGACCTGGTTCCAGTGTTCCCAGATCTTTCACCAACGTCTCTACTGCCAAGCGGCTTGCCGTATCCCCTGCAAGATGTCCACCCATGCCATCGGCAACAATACCCAGAATATATCCTGTATCGAGATTACGAATCCAGGCTGAATCTTCATTCACCGAACGCACTCGTCCGATATGGCTCACATGAACTGTTTTGATCAAAACGTTCTCACCTCAACTCCATATGCTTTGCACGAAGCTGACCGCAAGCGGCAGCAATATCATGTCCCTGTTCACGACGAATGGTTACATTAACACCCTGTTCCGAGAGAATCTTCTGAAAATTGAAAATGTCGCTTCTCGATGTTCTTACATATTTGCGTTCAGGTACATGGTTAACCGGAATCAGATTCACGTGGCACAACATGTTCTTAAGCACACTTGCCAGTTCTGCTGCATGCTCTGGCTGATCGTTTACCCCACCAATAAGTGCATACTCGAACGTAATTCTCCGACCTGTTTTGGCCAGATAATAACGAAGGGACTCCATCACGTCTTCAAAAGGAAAACGACGGTTAACCGGCATCAATTTCGAACGCAGTGCATCATTTGGTGCATGGATCGAAATGGCGAGGTTAATCTGTGTATCTTCATCTGCAAACTTGTAGATGTTCGGAACGATTCCGCTCGTGGATACCGTGATGTGACGCTGACCGATGTTCAGCCCTTTTTCATGAATCATAATGCGCAGGAAAGTCATCGTAGCTTCATAGTTTTCAAAAGGTTCACCCGAACCCATGATCACGATGCTGCTGACACGCTCGCCCCGTTCATCCAGAATTTTCTGAGCCTGCACAACCTGTGCAACAATCTCCCCAGCCGTAAGGTTACGCTTGAGACCACCCAATGTGGATGCACAGAACGTACAACCAATACGACAACCAACCTGTGTGGTTACACAGATGCTGTTCCCGTAGTTATGCTTCATGATTACTGTCTCAATGGCATGATCATCATGAAGACCAAAGAGGAATTTAACCGTTCCATCCTTGGATTCAAACTTGGTAATTTCCTTAAGCGTTACAAATTCAAATTGCTCTGTCAGTTTTTCACGCAATGGCTTGGACAGATTGGTCATTTCACTGAAATCATTCACGCGTTTTACATAAATCCAGTCAAAGATTTGGCCACCGCGAAACGCCGGCTCCCCATTCTCCACAGCCCATTGCTGCAGTTGTTCCAGAGAATAATCATATATAAAAGGTTTCATTTTGTTGTCAACACCTATTCCTTCTTTTCTTTTCGTTGGCTTCCTTCTTTTCGTTCCATTCGTCCTATTCTATCACAAAGACCACGTTACATCCATGTATACCCTTGATATCTGTACTTCATGCATTATAACATCTCAATGCCGCCATCGCACCCTGTCACCACATTCTCTGACAATTATATCGAAGTCCCATCACAAAGAAATCCGCCGAAGTTCCCCTCGGCGGTCATACTTCCGTGCTCTATTAAACTGTTATTCCACTGTTTTTGTCAACCGTGCGATGAAAAATCCGTCACTGTGAGCGTATTGTGGCAAAATCTGAATACCACCGTTCACAACCTTCAAGTTCGCTGTCTCCGATTCAGACCAGACGGATGCTTCTGCTGGGCTGTATTCCGGATGTCGATTCAAGAAGTCTGCAACCATATCCTCATTCTCAGCAGGCTCAATCGTACACGTGCTATACACCAGAATACCACCTGGTTTTAACAACGGCGCAACCTGATCAAGCAATTCACGTTGCAAGCCTGCGATATCTTCGATATCTTTTACGGTTTTGGTCCATTTCACATCAGGCTTGCGGCGAATAACACCCAGACCTGAACATGGTGCATCCAGCAAAATGCGGTCAAACGACGCTTCCGGGTACCGTTCATTCAGGTCTAGTGCATCTCCAGTTACAGCATCGATACAAGTCAGACCGAGACGCTCCGCCTGATCCAGGATCAGCTGGCGCTTGTGAGCATGTACATCATTCGCGACAATACGACCGCGATCCTGCATTTTCTCAGCCATATGAGCTGTTTTACCACCTGGAGCTGCGCAGCAATCCAATACAAGTTGGTCTACTTCTGGCGCAACTGCTTCAGCGACAAGCATGGAACTTTCGTCCTGTACAGAGAACAACCCGTCCCGATACCAGGACGTTAGAGCCATGTTTCCGCCACTACGTACAAGAATTCCATCGGAACTCAGCTGAGAAGCTTCAACGACTGCACCTGTACTGGTCATCTCATGCATCAGTTTCTCCCGTGTGGTCATTGTTGTGTTGACCCGGACACTCACCGCTGGCGGCTCATTATTCGCACGACAGATCGCTTCCGCTGTCTCTTCGCCGTACTGGGCAATCCAGCGTTCAACCATCCATAACGGGTGGGAATGCTCCAGTGAAATACGTTCTGCAGCGGACAGATGTTCTGGAATACGAAGTTCATCCCGATTGCGGATCATATTGCGGAGCACTCCATTCACCATACCCGAGATTCCCTGATGGCCCAGTTTCTTCGCCAGATTAACCGCTTCGCTCACCACGGCATGCTCCGGAATACGATCCAGGTATATCATCTGATAGACGCTGATTCGCAGCAGGCTACGAACCCATGGTTGCAGTTTGGATACTCCTTTGGCGACGTAACGTTCCAGAAAATAATCAAGTGTATTCAATCTGGCGATTGTTCCATACACCAATTCGGTAGCTAGTCCAGCATCTGCGGGGCTTAAATCCGCCTCTTTCAGACGGCGGTTCAACTCCAGATTACTGTATGCTCCATCTTGCTCAACAGCACTCAGAACCTTGACTGCCAATGTACGAGCAGATGTTTTGGGTTGCTGGGAGCGCGATGCACCACCCGATTTACCCGAATTCGAACGCCGGTTTCCTTCACGTCCGGATGAATTTCCATTAGCTTTCTGGCCTTTTCCTGACGAACGACCTGGTATGTTATCGCTCATCGCAGCACCGTTCCAGGTTTCAGTGTACCACCGCGAGCAAAGTCAGCGGCCTGCATCACCTTTTTACCTGCTGGCTGCACTTCAGTCAACCAGAGAGACCCATTGCCTGTGCGGACTTCAATCCCTGCCTTATTCAATTGCAGCACCGTTCCCGGCTCTGCTTGTCCAGCATCCGAAGAAGTTTCTAGGTCCACCTGATTGGGGTTAGCCGCAGCCCAAACTTTGAAGACCTGATCATCCCACATCGTAAATGCACCGGAGAATGGCACAAGACCACGAATCTGATTGAACAGTTCACGTGAAGTACGACTCCAGTCCATTTTCTCGTCATCCCGAGTCAGATTGCGAGCATATGAAGCCTCGGCATCATCCTGAGGGACCGCCGTTGTCTCGCCTGCAATCAATCGTGGCATTTCTGTCTGAAGCAGTTTGGAACCAGCCTCACTTAATTTATCAAACATTGATCCTGATGTATCTTCATCCGTAATTGGCAGTTCCACACGCGAGATCATATCTCCGGTGTCCAGGCCTTCAGCCATATACATCAATGTGACTCCTGTCACGGATTCCCCGTTAATAATGGAACGTTGGATCGGGGCTCCTCCCCGATATTTCGGTAAAAGAGAGCCATGCACGTTCACACAACCACGAACAGGCATATCCAGCACGGCTTTGGGCAGAATCTGTCCAAAGGCCGCGGTTACGATCAGATCCGGCTCCCATTCAGCCAAGCGGGCTACGGCTTCCGGATCACGCAATTTAACAGGTTGAAACACCGGCAGACCGTGGCGTTCTGCCGCGGCCTTAACCGGTGTTGGCGTAAGTACTTTTTTGCGTCCCTGTGGTTTATCAGGCTGAGTCACCACACCCACCACATTGTATCCCTCTGCCATCAGCATATCGAGAGAAGGAACTGCAAATTCAGGCGTTCCCATAAAGACAATATTCAAATTGATCACTCCTTAATTACGACGCGGTCCCGTTTGATCGGCTGCAATTTCGTACACTTTCTCGGCGACATCCGTAAAGAGTACGCCATCCAGATGATCAATCTCATGCTGGAATGCACGGGACAGCAAGCCACTACCCGTAATAATCAGCTCTTTGCCTTCACGATCCAGACCTTTAACTGTAACGGTCTCGAAACGGCGAACATCACCATTAATTCCAGGGATACTCAGACAACCTTCTGGTCCAAATTGTTCTCCCTCACTTGCAATGATCTCCGGGTTAATCATCTTGATCAGCCCTTGCTCATCACCTGCGTCAATAACAATCAGACGTTTCAAAATACCAACCTGCGGCGCAGCAAGACCCACACCTTCCGCATCGTACATGGTATCAGCCATATCATCCAGCAATTTTTGTACATTTGGTGTAATTTTGGTTACCTCTTTGGCTCTCTTGTGGAGCACCTCATCTGGTTCTTGCACGATAATGCGAATCGACATGTTGTAAGCACCTTCCTAATCCTCATCATAATTTCAGGACGATATCTGTATTTTTGGGATATTCATTTTAATCTATGTTTATACCGCTTGTTTACATCCGCATTGCTGCAAAATGCTTACATTAACATTTGCGGGTCTACATCCAGACTAATAAGCAATTTTTGCGCCTGAACATCATCGTCCATGCGCCGGGCCGTAGCCAGAGCGAGTCCTATGGCGTCTACATCCCCCCGCCATTTTATCATACATTGGAATCTGTATCTATTCTTGATCCGAGGAATCGGAGACGCTACCGGCCCCAGTACATCAAAGGCATCATTGCTGAATCGATCCAGACTGCCGAGCCATCCGGCCGCATTAGCCTTCTCTTTCAGTATTCGCGTATAGTTCTCGGCAAGACGAATCAATACCGGAAGTTGCTCATGCGAAAAGGTCACCAGAATCAGGCGACAGTATGGCGGATATTGCAAATTGCGACGGTGCAGCAATTCCTCACGTACAAACGACACATAGTCATGCTGACTCGCATGGCCAATGGAGTAGTGTTCCGGCGTATAGGACTGAACAAACACTTCACCAGGCAATTGGTGCCGACCCGCTCGGCCAGCTACCTGTGTTAATAACTGAAACGTTTTTTCCGCAGCACGGAAATCAGGTAAATTCAACGCTGAATCCGCTGTTATCACGCCAACCAGGGTTACATCCGGGAAATCAAGTCCCTTCGCAACCATCTGGGTGCCCAGCAATACATCCGCCTTTTTCTCACGAAACTGTTTCAGTAGCTTCTCGTGAGCCCCTTTTTCCGTTGTTGTATCCACATCCATCCGAATGACCCGAATACCCGGGAAGAGCTTGGCAAGCTCTTCCTCGACTCGCTGTGTACCTGTACCAAAGTATCGAATATGCTCACTTCCACAGTCCGGACACACTTCCGGAGCCGCTTCCGCATACCCGCAGTAATGACAACGGAGATTATTCGAGCGCTGATGATACGTCAATGAAATATCACATTCAGGACAACCTGCCACATATCCACAACTTCGGCACATAACAAAGGTCGAATATCCACGGCGATTCAGCAAAAGCACCGTCTGTTCACCACGCTCCAAGCGTTCCTCCAGCCCTTTGTGCAAAGCCCTGCTGAACATGGAGCGGTTGCCATCCTTCAACTCTTCACGCATATCAACGATCCGCACTTCAGGCAACTTGTTACCCAGTGCCCGTGTTGGCATCTCCAGCAAGAGTGGTGCAAAATCATCATTACTCTGCGAGCGTGCCGCGTAATAACTTTCCAGCGAAGGTGTCGCTGAACCCAGAACAACCACGGCCTCGTGCTGCTGTGCTCTTTTTACCGCTACATCACGAGCATGATATTTCGGAGTTTCCTCCTGTTTGTAGGAAGTCTCGTGTTCCTCATCCATAATGATCAACCCAAGCCGACTGAATGGAGCAAATACAGCTGAACGCGCCCCAATCGCAACCTTCACCTGACCCTCACGAATCTTGCGCCATTCATCATAACGTTCACCGCCAGACAGACGACTGTGCATAACAGCAACTTGGTCCCCAAATCGCCCTTTAAAACGTTCTACCATCTGTGGTGTGAGTGCAATCTCAGGCACCAGTACGATAGCCTGGCGATCCTGTTCGATGCATTGTTGAATGGTTTGAAGGTAGACTTCCGTCTTGCCACTACCCGTAACACCATGTAGCAAAAATACCCCATGGCGTTGTTCCTGCAATCGGCCATTGATATTGTCGTAGACAAGTTTTTGCTCATCGGTCAGAACCAGCGGTTCAGTCGCTTTGAACGTCCTGCCCTGATAAGGGTCACGGAAGACCTCAACGTCCTCGGTGACGATCAATCCCTTTTCCTCAAGCCCTTTAATGGTTGCGGCCGATACCTGTAGTGTAGATAACACTTCTTTCATCGGCATGGGCAGCAGTTCTTTCATTTCCAGCAAAAAAGCCAGAATCTCCTTCTGCCGCTGCGCTTTCGCCGGGAATGAAGCAAGTGCTTCCTGAGCAGCAGCAATATCTACAGCCAGATCAACGGACTTCATCGTTTTTTTATTTAACTTGTCCTTGATGGCCTGACTTTCCAGCAGTACACCACCAAGCAATAATTTCTTAATTAGTGCAGCATGATTGGGATATTTCCGACTCAGTTGTTGCAGCGGTACCTGACCCCGACTTTTGACAAAACGGATGATATCCTGCTGTACTTTCTCAGTCGTAGACTCTTCTCCCCAAACAAATAACACCTCATCATCCGGTTGTGCACCCGCCATCTGTCCATCAAGTGCATCTCCCAGCGAGATGTATCGCTCTGCTTTCCCTTTCAATGCCGTCGGCACCATGACCTGCAATGACAAAATCCGGTTACTGGCATAACGTCCACTCATCCATTCGGCCAACTCAACCAAATCCTTTGACAACGGGGGAACAATGTCCAGTAACTCCTGAATCTGCTTAAGCTTGAATGTTTCCTCTCCGGTACGCGGCACAAGATCAATCACGAATCCCTGCACCGTCCGATGACCAAAAGGCACACCCACCCGGCTGCCAATCTCGATCCATTCTCTCATCGATTCAGGTACCAGGTAATCAAACGGCCGATCTGTTTCCTTCACGGGAACATCGACTATGACCTTGGCAATCTCCATATCCTAATTCCTCCCGGCAATGCGCTCCGCCGCAATCTGGAGCAACCGATGAGCCACATCGTCCTTGGCCATCACTGGAAGCTCCTCCACCAAACCTTCCCGGTCATAGATATGTACCGCGTTGGTGTCTGTTCCAAATCCTGCACCCGTGCGGGTTACATCATTGGCTACGATCAGATCACAGTTTTTCCGTTCCAATTTCTCACGTGCATACATCTCAACTGACTGAGTCTCCGCAGCAAAACCAATCAAAAACTGATGGGTTTTCTGTTTGCCCAGTGTTTCAAGAATATCTATATTTTTAATAAGTTCGAGCGACAGCGTGTCGCCTTTCTTCTTGATCTTCTCAGTATAAACTTCCTTTGGACGATAATCGGCAACTGCCGCCGCCTTAACCACGATATCAGCATCGTCCCACTCGCGTGTTACCGCTTCATACATATCCTGTGCAGACTGTACAGGGATCAACTCCACGTTCTCCGGTGGCTTGGATTGGGTACTGCCCATAACCAATTTCACATCTGCCCCCAGATCACGCGCAGCTGCGGCTATGGCAAATCCCATTTTGCCAGATGAATCGTTCGTAATGTATCGTACTGGGTCAATGCGCTCAATCGTACCTCCAGCCGTAACGACAACCTTCTTGCCTTGTAACAATGGAGCTTGTCCCTGCCGGCTAATATCTGCAGACTCGCGCTGTTCGAAGAAACGTTCCACCACATCCACAATGCTCTCCGGTTCTTCCAGACGTCCCTTGCCCACATATCCACACGCAAGCAGACCTTCACCCGGTTCAATCATCATGGCGCCTCGTTCCACAAGCAGGTTCATATTATGCTTTACAGCTGGATGATCATACATATGTACATTCATCGCTGGTGCAATCATGACAGGGGCTGTCGTCGCAAGAAGAGTTGTTGAGAGCATATCATCTGCCATGCCATGCGCCATCTTGGCAATCACATTGGCTGTTGCCGGAGCAACCAGAACAAGATCAGCCAGATCGGCCAGATGAATATGAGATACGACTGCTGGTTCACGCTCATCAAATGTATCGGTATATACGGTGTTTCGGGTCAACGTTTGCAGCGTCAATTCGGTAATAAACTGTGTAGCGGAAGCTGTCATAATCACATGAACATCCGCTCCCTTTTGCACCAGTCTGCTGCATAATGTTGCCGCTTTGTAAGCGGCTATGCCGCCAGTCACACCAAGCACGATTTTTTTACCGTTCAACATGTTTATTTCCCCCGATATTTATACGACGTCTAAGTAAGATTCCGTTAAAATATGCTTATTCGTAAAAAAATAACAACCTCGCGGTTGTCAATTAATCCGGCTTACGCCGTATGCAGTTGAAGAGCAGCCGCAGGCGGCTTACTCTTCTTCTTCGTCCTGTCCTTTGATGACAACGAGCAGGTCTCCATAGATTTCTTCCAGTGCAACTCCAACTTGTTTATGGGATCTCGCACCTCTTAAATCCGTTTTTTCACCTTCACGTAGCTGTCTAGCCCGGCGGGAAGCAGCAACAACAAGGGAATACTTGCTGTCGACTTTGTTCATCATTTCATCAATAGAAGGATACAGCATATTAACAAACACCTCTTCGCATTAGTATAATCGCAAGTTGCCGCCTGACAGAACTGATGTGGCATGTCTTCACACCCGGGCATTCCGAGAAGGGGTGCTTCAGTATATGATATGACAACTGCCCCACTTATATCGCATTCTGCAGCGGCAAAAGGGATTATTTATTGATCTTACAATGTTCGGCGATTATGATGCTTTCTATTCTCTTGCACGCCAAATCAATTTCATCATTAACAACAGCGTAATCATACTGCTCCAGCAGACTGATCTCATCAACCGCCACGGACATCCTGTGATCAATGGTCGCTTGGCTTTCGGTACCACGGCCCTGAATGCGATCTTTCAGCTCGTCCAATGAAGGAGGAAGCAGGAAAACAAAGATCCCTTCCGGGAATTTCTCTTTCACTTTTAACGCGCCTTGAACCTCAATCTCCAGAATGATGTCGCGGCCTTCGTTAATCGTTTTCTCTACAAAATCACGCGGTGTTCCGTAATAATTACCAACATACTCCGCATGTTCCAACAATTGATCTTCAGCAATCATGTTCTGGAACTCTTCATGACTTCTGAAGAAATAGTTCACACCATGTTCTTCACCAAGACGAGGCTGACGGGTTGTTGCCGATACGGAATAGATCAATTCCGGCACCCGTTTGCGCAAAGCGCTGCATACAGTACCCTTCCCGACCCCAGATGGGCCGGACAACACTACCAGTAATCCCTTAGACATATTACACTCCATTTTATTCGTCGTTATCATCATCTTTCGAAGAAAGACGATGGGCGACCGTCTCAGGCTGAACTGCAGACAAAATGACATGATCGCTATCCGTAATAATTACGGCACGAGTACGTCTTCCGTACGTTGCATCAATCAGCATGTGACGATCTCTTGCCTCTTGTATAATTCTCTTGATCGGCGCCGATTCCGGACTCACGATGGATATAATCCGGTTCGCCGATACGATGTTACCGAATCCAATGTTAATGAGTTTGATTGCCATAATCAGGTTCTTCCCCCTATACATGCGACTCTTTTGCCGAAATGTGGCCGTTCATTCGATATTCGCAGCTTGCTCACGAATCTTCTCCAGCTCCGCCTTCATCTCGACAACACGATTCACCAGAGCCAAATGGTTGGCTTTTGATCCAATCGTATTGACTTCCCGATTCATCTCTTGAATTAGAAAGTCCAACTTACGACCTACGGGCTCATCACTCTTCAGCAGTTCCCTGCTCTGTCCAAAGTGACTCTGTAGACGCGTAAGCTCCTCTTCTATGTTAGAACGATCGGCAAACATTGCAATTTCCATACCCAATTTATGCTCATCAAAAGGGAAAGAGCCTTCTTCCTGCATTTCCGTAAGCCTTTGTCTTAGCTTGTTGCGATAATCACTTACCACAGTCGGTGCAAGATCAAGCATTTCGGTATGCAGTGACTCCAGACGGGTAATCCGCCGTTCCAGATCACTGGCCAGATGAAGACCCTCGCGAGCGCGCATCTGTTCAAGGCTGGACAGAGCCTCTTTCAATCCTTCCTGCAGAACTCGCTCCCATTCGTCCTTCTGCTCTTCGGGAATGGAACTTGTCCCATCCGAATGAACCATGACGTCCGGCAGCCCAAGCATATCCACAATACTTGGTTTGCCCTGCAATCCATATTGGGTCTCCAGTTGCTCTGCAGCCTGCAGATAGGCCCTGACCGTCTGTTCATTCAGAACAGCGGGAAGAGCCTGGTCTTCCTCTTTTTCTTTCATTACATAAACATCAATCCGTCCACGTTTCAAACGACTCTGTACGATCTTCCTCAAACCGTCTTCATAATACGTCCACTCTCTTGGCAGACGCATCATCACTTCGCAATAACGATGATTAACAGATTTGATCTCTAATTGTACCTTATAGCCGCCAAAATGAAAGGCGGATTGACCGTATCCGGTCATACTGAATGACATCGGCATCACATCCGTTTTACTATTGTAATTGATTATTAGGGTTGAAACAAGTAGGACATTGATGCTCCGACTTCTCCCATACGTATTGAGTCAGTTCGGCCGTCATGCCGTAGAACATAAACGGTGTCATGAGATAGATGCCTTTGAAATGCGCTGTTGCTACGTCCAGCAGTTCTTTGGCAATTTTTACTCCCATCGCACGGCCTTCTTCGCCTTCCAGACCTGCCATACGGGAACGCACTTCATCCGAAAGCTGGATCCCGGGAACCTCGTTGTGTAGATACTCTGCATTCCGTCCACTCGCTAGCGGCATTACACCTACAAAAATGGGCACATCCAGATGTTTGGTCGCTTCGTGCATTGCTACAATCAACTCAGGATCATAGATCGGTTGTGTCATGATGTAATCAGCGCCAGAGGTAATTTTCTTCTCCAGACGTTGTACAGCTTTCTCCAAATATTTCACATTGGGATTAAATGCTGCTCCGATTACAAAACCAGCTTTTTGCTTCAGTGGTTTACCTGAGAAAGCTACTCCATCGTTCAACTGTTTGATCATGCGTATGATTTCAAAAGAAGTCAGATCGTATACCGAGCTCGAACCAGGCAGATCGCCAAATCTTGCAGGATCTCCTGTTACAGCCAGTACATGATTAATACTCAAAGCATCAAACCCCATCATGTGGGACTGCGTTCCAATCAGATTCCGGTCACGGCAGGCAATATGCACCAGTGGACGAAGGCCCGTGCGATCCTGAACGAGGTGACCCAGCGCCATGTTGCTCATGCGTGTAACCGCGAGTGAATTATCGGCCAGTGTCAGGGCATCGGCTCCGGCTGCTTTCAGTGTCTCGGCACCTTTCATGAACTTGGCAATGTCCAAGTCACGTGGCGGGTCAAGTTCAACGATAACGGTGTGACGATGCTTGACCAGATCAACGATCGTAGGCTGTCCGCCACGTCCGGAACGCTCATCCACATTTTCATGCAACACAATACGCGGTTTGGATTCTGACGGATCAGGCTCCAGAATAGGCGAAGGCACATAGTCAGCAAGCGCCTCTTTCATAGCGGTGATATGATCAGGTGTCGTACCACAGCAACCACCGATAATACGAGCGCCCAGTTCAGCAAATTGCACTGCCGTCTGACCAAAGTACTCCGGAGTCGCACCATAACGGAACTCACCATCTA
The DNA here is from genome assembly GCF_002843485.1 of Paenibacillus sp. BGI2013. NCBI lineage: Bacteria > Bacillati > Bacillota > Bacilli > Caryophanales > Paenibacillaceae > Paenibacillus > Paenibacillus sp. BGI2013. The sequence continues at coordinate 86,145 of NZ_PJFA01000003.1, read as the reverse complement.
CATAATCTGCTGCACCCGCATTCGGGTAGACGGACATTGGAATACCAATTCGTCCCGAGACGGTTTCCATGGCACGCATAATTCCGTTTGGACCTGAGCGACAGTTAAAACCAATGACATCCGCGCCCTGCTCCCGCATAATCCGGAAGGCTTCAGGCATTGTATATCCGTCCAGTGTGTGTCCTACATCCTCTACCGCGAACTGTCCAATTACGGGCAGATCACTTAGCTTTCGCGCTTGCAAAAGGGCAATATCCATTTCCTCGATATCATAGAAGGTCTCAAGCAAAATGCCATCCACGCCTTCATCTAGCAGTGCAGAGATCTGTTGTTGATAAAAGCGTTTCAGTTCACTCGTTGACACATTCGTCCGCTTGCCACCTCGAATGGAACCAACTGCACCAAGCACATAACCGGTATCTCCAGCTACCTCTTTGGCGATGCGTACGCCGGCACGGTTCACGTCCTCCACCTTGGACTCCAGACCGAACTTGGACAACTTGTCGTAATTGGCAGAATACGTATTTGTTTCAAATATTTCTGTACCTGCATCCCGATAACGGCGATGTACATCCGCCACTACTTCAGGTGAAATCAAGTTTAATTCTTCATATGAAATCCCCACCGGGAACCCCATTTGGTACAGAAATGTTCCCATGGCCCCATCTCCAACGAGAACCCGTTCCTGCATAACTTTGCGCAAATCCGCCTTCATCCCATTTCCCCCCGCCTAGCTGCGATCATTTACATACTAATGTAACACAAAAAACGCTAAAAAACGAAGAAAAACACAGGTTTTTGATGAGTATCCAGCTCATATGGACTTTCTTGCCATACAGCCCCAATATGTCTCTGTACAGGAGACACGACTTATCCTTTTTGACAAAAAAAGAGGCCCGCAGGCCCCTTTGGTTAAACCTTTCACTTTTTATGAAGTGATTCCTTTAAAAACAACTTCAGCAGGTCCAGTCATGTACACATGATTGTCAGCTTCATTCCACTCAATGTGGAGATCCCCACCCTTGAGGCTGATGACTGCTGTACGATCTGTATGTCCATTCAGGACAGAGGATACCAGTGTCGCACAAGCTCCGGTTCCACAAGCAAGTGTTGGACCCGCTCCGCGTTCCCATACACGCATGTCCACATATCCACGGTCACGAACTGTGGCGAATTCCACATTGATTTTTTTTGGAAACATCGGATGCACTTCAAGAAGTGGTCCCCAAGTCGTGAGGTCAAAATTCACAGCGTCATCTACATAGATAACCGCATGCGGGTTACCCATGGATACGGCGGTGAATTTGAACGCATGTCCATTCGCTTCAATGTAGTGATCAACCACTGGGTTGGCATCCACCGTTGTAGGCACTTGAAGACCGTTCAGGATCGGCTCGCCCATATCGACACGAACAGTTTCCACTTTACCATCACGAATGTTGAGACTCACAGGTTGTACCCCTGCACCAATGGTTTCAATGGTAATCTGCTCCTGGCTCACGTGACCATGATCGTATACGTATTTGGATACACAGCGAATGGCATTACCGCACTGTTCTGCTTCCGAACCGTCCGAATTCATGATACGCATCTGAAAGTCTGCCTTCTCCGAAGGCAGTATATAAACCAGGCCGTCCGCACCGATGCCAAAGAAACGGTTGCACCATTTCACAGCCAATTCTGCTGCATCTGCCGGAAGCTCCTTTTCACCAAATACAACGATAAAATCGTTACCAAGTCCATGCATTTTCGTAAATTCCATAATCTTGCCCACTCCTTTTGGCAGTCTACTGCCAAAGCTATATTCTTGCTCTTCTACAGGATTACCATAGAAATTCATATTCAACATTTACACAAAAAAGCTATCCTGCAAAATGCCAAAGCTGCCGCTTCGAATCATTTTGAGGATAGCATAACGAAATAGGTAAGGAAAAGGTATTGATTTTATGCCGAAAACTTTGTACTTTTCGGTACGAAGCGGCCAGTACCACCCATACGGCGGCGGTTACGACGACCACCCCAGACGCTGCCTGCGCCCATAAGAAACGTTGGAATGCCTGCAGCAACGATACAGAGCGCCCATTCACGCAATCCCAGAGGTACGGTTTTGAAGATCGGCTGCAATGGTTCAACGTACATGACAACCAGCATCAGTACAACCGATGAAATCACCGCAAGAACCAGATATTTGTTCTGTAAAGGATTCCGGTGGAAGATGGACCGCGAACTACGGCAATCAAAGACATGAATAAGCTGCGCCAAAACGAGTGTAGCAAAAGCAACAGACTGTGCCTTGATCAGTTGACCCGGATTATCCGGCGCAGCCTGAAGGGTAAGCCAGAACGCTCCGAGTGTGCATAACCCAATCAACACACCCCGGCTGACGATTTTCCACCCCAGTCTGCGAGCAAAAATGTTTTCCTTGGCGCCACGGGGTTTGTGTTCCATCAAATCTTTCTCAGGCTGATCTACCCCCAGCGCCATTGCAGGCAAGCCATCTGTTACGAGGTTAACCCACAGAATCTGAATAGGTACGAGTGGCAGCGGCAAGCCCATCATCATCGCAAAGAACATCGTCAATATTTCGCCCACGTTTGATGCCAGCAAATAACGGATAAACTTGCGAATGTTCTCATAAATATTACGGCCTTCTTCAATCGCAGCCACAATGGTTGAGAAGTTGTCATCACTCAGAATGAGCGCAGAAGCTTCCTTCGTCACATCTGTGCCTGTAATGCCCATCGCTATGCCGATGTCTGCCGCTTTAATAGCTGGAGCATCATTGACTCCATCACCCGTCATGGCGACGACATGCCCTTTGCGCTGTAACGATTTTACGATCCGAAGCTTGTGTTCAGGACTTACCCTTGAGAAAACATATATGCCCTCTACCTGTTTATCCAGTTGATCGTCTGTCATGCCTGCCAGCTGCTGACCACTTAAGGAGGCACCTCCACGAGGAAGAATCCCGAGTTGATGAGCAATGGCTTCTGCCGTTGTTCCATGATCACCTGTGATCATGACAGTTCGTATCCCCGCCTTGCGGCATGTGGCAATCGCATCTCGCACTTCACGACGCGGCGGATCAATCATACCTGCAAGTCCTACGAAAACTAGCTGACTCTCGGCGGCATGTTCATCAGCCACTTTTTCTTCCGGCCGCACTTCACGATAGGCCATTCCAAGGACACGTAGTGCCGCTCCGGCCATGCTCTCGTTAGCTGCCATCACTTTCTGGCGCAGTGTCCCAGTGAAAGGCACGACCTTGCCTTCCCACAAAATATAACTACAGTGTCCGATCAACACATCCGGTGCACCTTTGGTATAGATCATTCGGCCCCCCTGATGATGAACCAGGACCGACATGCGTTTACGCTCCGAATCAAACGGGAATTCCTGCTGGCGGGCATACAACTCTTTGAGTCCGGCAGGAGTAAGCCCCATTTTGGAGGCCAGTGTGACGAGTGCCCCTTCCGTCGGATCGCCTTTCAGCTCCCAGAATACATTATCTCGTTGAACGGTTTCTTCTTGGAGGTCACCTTTTTTCGTGTTTTTCTTGCTTTCCTTTTTGGTATCCTTGCCCTTTTTCTTGCTCCCCACCTCGCTTGCAGCACTTTCCACAATACTCGCATTGTTGCAAAGCGCGCTGATCTGAAGCATTCTGCGCAGGGACTGGTCGCTCTTCAGTTCCACCGTACGACCGTTCTCCAGCATCTGCCCTTCAGGTGCATAACCATCCCCGGTAACCTTGATGTTACGTCCCTCCAACCACACATCCGTTACCGTCATCTTGTTCTGGGTGAGCGTGCCAGTCTTATCCGAACAGATTACGGATGCACAGCCCAGAGTTTCGACAGAAGGCAGTTTGCGTACAATGGCTTTACGTTTGATCATACGCTGCACGCCTAGTGCGAGTGCAATGGTTACAATGGCCGGCAGGCCCTCCGGTATGGCAGCCACCGCGAGGCTGACCCCTGCCAGAAACATGCCAACGGCTGGTTGACCGTGCAATATACCTGCGACGACAACCATAATGGTTAATCCCAATGCGACAAAAATCAGAATTTTGCCCAATTGCTCCAGCCTGTGCTGTAACGGTGTTTCTTGCTCCTCCGTATTTTGGATCAGATCGGCGATTTTGCCCATCTCCGTCTCCATCCCCGTACGGATAACCACACCTTTGGCTGTACCACGAGTGACCATGGTACCCATAAAACCAATATTCTTCTGATCACCCAGCGGAACGTCCTCGTCCGCAATCGGAAGGCAATGTTTGCTTACAGGAACCGATTCCCCAGTAAGTGCCGATTCCTCGACATCCAGACTGTTCGTTTGCAGCCAGCGCACATCAGCGGGTATGCGGTCCCCACTCTCCACCATGATAATATCCCCGGGGACAAGTTGTTTGGCGGCAAGGTGTACTTCCTGGCCTGAACGAAGCACTTTGGCAAGAGGTGCAGACAACTGTTTCAATGCACGAAGAGATCGTTCAGCCCGGAATTCCTGTACAAACCCCAGAATCGCATTCAGTACGATAATAGCCACAATCGTTACCGCATCCAGATACTCACCCAGTAATCCAGATACCAACGTTGCTCCCATCAACACCAGCACCATAAAATCCTTGAACTGATTCAAGAGCAATGTAATTGGAGAAATGCGTTTCCCCTCGCTCAGCTCATTCGAACCGACCACTTTCCTCTTCTCTGCTACAGCTTCATCCGTCAATCCTTCCTGCGGGCTGACGCCAAGAGTGTTACGAAGCTCTTCATCACTAAGTTGATGCCACTTGGTATGTTCCATGCTTCAAGTTTCCCTCCCAGTCTGTATTTCATCTGCAAAATAAGCTCACATGACTCACCGGCGCGCTGGTCGACAGGCTGTACACTATGCCGGACAAACTACCTGCTCTATATGTATTCGGACAGGTCTGTGATTAGCACCCGGAAGGTGAATCCTTTCCCTGATGGACAGAATAGGCTAAAATAAAAGTCTGCGATGTTCTGCGCAGTACCAATTCCATTGTTCAACAGGCAAGCAACGAAGAATCTGTAGCCAGTCCTTGTTTTTTTACATACCTGGTTGCACGTTTCAGTTATATAGATGAAGCATTTGGCATGATAAATGCAGATGCTCGATAGAGAGAGGAAGTGGAAAAAATGGCATTGGACGGCATTGTAACACGGGCCATTGTTCATGAACTGCAAGGCTGCATTGGTGGACGTATTAGCAAAATCCATCAGCCGAATGGCCATGACGTAGTTCTCACCCTGCGTGCTCAGCGCGGAAATAGTAAATTGCTTGTTTCGGCAAGCCCAACCTATCCTCGTGTGCATTATACGGAAAAGACATTTCTTAACCCTACGGAAGCACCCATGTTCTGCATGTTGCTCCGTAAGCACTGTGAAGGTGCAATCATTGAGGAGATCCGTCAGATTGGCATGGAGCGTATTATCCACATCAATGTGCGCCAGCGCGACGAACTGGGGGATGTTTCGGTAAAACGGATCATCATTGAATTGATGGGGCGTCACAGTAATATTATTTTGCTTGATCCCGTTACAGGAACGATTCTGGATGGCATTCATCATGTGACTCCTTCCATCAGTAGCTACCGGGTAATCATGCCTGGATTCGCGTATACTGCCCCACCCGAGCAACATAAAAGTAATCCGCTCGAAGTGAGTCGTACAGCTTTCGAGGACAGCTATCATGCCACTGAAGAAGAGGCATCACGCTGGCTTGTGAACTCCTTTAGTGGTCTTAGCCCGTTAATTGCGGGAGAGATTGCTGCTCGTGGAATTGCTGCTGAAGGCACCGTGAGCACTCCAGCTGTGGTTGAGGGTGAAAGCCGAGTTGAGACTGGTGCACTCTGGAACGCTTTTGAAGCCGTGATGGGACCTGTCAGAGATCATATCTACACACCTGTAACCGGAATGAACGCCAAAGGCAAAATGATTTTCTCAGCCGTTCACCTTCAGAGCATTCAGGATTTGGAGAAAACCTATGACACGATGAGCAAGTGCATGGAAGATTATTACGGAGATAAGGCTGAACGAGACACGGTTAAACAGAGAGTAAGTGATCTGCTCCGTTTTCTGCAGAATGAGCGAAGCAAAAACATCAAAAAGCTGGACAACCTGAACAAGGATCTACTGGAAGCGGATGATGCGGACATGTTCAGACTATGGGGTGAGTTGCTGTTTGCCTCCCTGCATCTGGTTCACAAAGGGGACAAGAGCGTGGAGCTTGTGAACTTCTACGATGAAGACCAAGCCAACATTACCATTCAGCTTGATCCACTGCTTACACCATCTGACAACGCACAACGTTATTTCAAGCGGTATAACAAATACAAGAACAGTCTGGCTGTCATTCATGAGCAGCTTGGCAAAACCAAAGACGAGATTGACTACCTCGATAACCTGTTACAGCAGCTCTCCATTGCATCGATGAACGATATTGAGGAAATACGGGACGAGCTTGTACAGCAAGGATACCTTCGTGACCGTAATAAAAAGGGTAAAAAGAAGAAGAAAAGTGACCGTCCAACCGTACACCAGTTCACCTCCTCGGAGGGAATTGATATTCTTGTGGGCAAAAACAACCTGCAGAATGAGTACGTGACCAACCGTCTCGCTTCTTCCAACGACACCTGGCTGCATACCAAAGACATTCCAGGTTCACATGTCGTTATTCGCAGTACGGAATTTGGTGAAGCTACATTGGAAGAAGCAGCACAGCTTGCTGCCTATTTCAGCCAGGCCAAGGAGTCCAGCAGTGTGCCTGTGGATTACACGTTTATCCGTCATGTGCGCAAACCAAGTGGTGCGAAGCCTGGTTTTGTGATCTATGATCATCAGAAGACGTTGTTTGTCACGCCAAATGATGAATTGATCAAAAGTCTGCCATCCACCATTAAAAATGGATAGTATGCTTAGCTCATAAGGTGCGATGTAACAGTAACAATAGAAAAATCCCCTGACCATTAACGGTTCAGGGGATTTTTGTGGTTGTACTACTTGTTTGAATGATATGTGAAGCTCAGCCTATTTATCATTTCCTTTGAATATTAATTCACTTATAAGTATAATAATTCAATTGTGATTAATAAAATTTGTAGTTAAAGGAAGTGTACCGTGACCATACATATCAGAGAAACTCAACCTGATGATCTGAAACCCCTGATGGCATTAATGCATGACTATGTGGTGGGATTCTACAACAACCCCTGGCCTGGTGATCAATCTATCCAGCTTTTGATAAACAACCTGCTTAATCAGCAGATCGGTGCTCAATTCGTGGCAGAAGAGGACGGGAAGCTTATCGGATTTTCTACCCTATTCTTTACATACAGCACGATGAAAGCAGAGCGTGTCGCCATCATGAATGACCTATTCGTTACGGAAACATTCAGAGAAGGCGAAGCAGAAGCCAAATTATTTGCACACTGTCAGCAATATACGCGTGACCATGGATGTGCATATATGTCTTGGATCACAGCAGTGACCAATGAGCGGGCACAGCAATTATTCGAACGTCTCGGGGCTACACGTGGCGCTTGGGTAAACTATTCCATTACATAGACTATTTTCAGAACAAAAAAAGGGACATGCAAACATGAACGTTCAGCCCTATCATGCTTGCATGTCTCTTACTCCTTCGATCTTAAAATGTATCCAGTAATACAGAATTTATTATAGTCAGATAGAGCGTTGCAACGTCTCGCTTACTCTCCCCTTTGCTGTGAAGCAGCTGCCTTCAGCCTTTCCAACACATCAACCGTTACGGTCTTGCTACCAAGATCCCCGTGGAAAACAACACCTTGCCGTTTACCATGATAATCAGATCCACCTGTTTCAATGAGGTCGTATTCCTTGGCCAGCTTACCATACCTGCGTTCCTCTTCTGGGCCATGGTCCGAATGAAACACCTCAATGCCATCTGGACGAGAGTCTTCGATGATACGTCGCACCAATTCATCATCGTTATAGAGACCCGGATGGGCAATCACAGCGGCTCCACCTGCGGCTCTGATCCACTCACACGCATCCTCTGGTGCAACGCGGGGTACAGATACAAAGCCTGGCTTGCCTTCAGCAAGATACTGATCAAATGCATCCCGCATGTCAACAGCGTAGCCTTTTTTCACCAGCACATCGGCCATATGAGGTCTGCCAATACTCTCATCCGGCTCTAACGGTCGTCCCAGCTCATCCAGTACCTCCTGCCAGCTTATATCAAGCCCGAGTTCTTGCAGCTTGGCGATAATCAGATGATTCCGCTCATCTCGCGCTTCTCGTAATCCGGCCAACCGTTTCAGGAATATCTCATCCTCCGTATTAACGTAATAGCCCAGTACATGAATATCTTTGCCGCCAGCCCGGGTGCTGATCTCCACTCCGGCAACAACATCAATATCGTACTCTTTTCCCGCTTGCTGTGCTTCCGCTACACCAGCTACTGTATCATGGTCCGTTAGGGCAACCGCAGATAGCCCTTTTTGTTTGGCAAGCTTCACATTATCAGCAGGTGGCTGCATTCCATCGGAAGCCTGACTATGCGTATGAAGATCACAGCGTCCTTGGCGCTGATCCATGATCAACAGCTCCTTTGTTTAAAATTGATTATGATTCAATCTTATCTACCATTGATGTTGCCAACTATTATGCCTTCCCCGTCTTATGTACCGACTGAGGCTGCTCCTGCTGACGCAGATAATTCAGGAAAGCGACTGCTGACAGGGGCAACAAGGACGATTTTAGATGGATGGCATAGAACTGCCTTTTGAATTCGAGTCCGCGGATATCCACAATATGAACAAGTCCCAGAGCCAGTTCATGCTGCACCGAAGAAGGAGATAACATCGTAATACCTACCCCTGCCTCCACGGCCGATTTTACCGCTCCTGTACTGCCAAGTTCCATCACTACATTCATATCTTGTGGATCAATCTTTTTCTTTTGCAATTGGTCTTCCATCACCTGACGAGTACCCGAGCCCTTCTCACGCAGCACAAAAGGATAATTCATTACATCCTCAATATTCACTTTGCTACGCTTAGCCAAATCATGTCCGGCAGGTACAATTAGTTTCAGCTCGTCCTGCATGACAGGCTCCACAATCATGTCCGGGTGGTGCACTGGCGCTTCAATCAGACCAAAATTAAGCTGGTGCTTCAATATATCATCCATAATTTGCGTTGTATTCATTACTTTCATGACAATTGAAATATCGGGATACTGAAGTGCAAATGGTCCGAGCATGCGTGGAAGCACATATTCCCCGATCGTTAAGCTGGCTCCCAGCTGGAGTCTGCCCTGTAACATCTGGGTAAATGCCGACATCGCTTCATCCGTCTGTCTGACCAACTCTACACTCCGTTTCGCATGAGGTAATAAAGTCCGGCCAGCCTCGGATAATTCTATTTTTTTGGTGGAACGATGCAATAACTTGGTGCCAAAATAGTCCTCCAATGATTGAATCTGCATCGTTACTGCCGGTTGAGTCATATGTAATGCTTGTGCAGCAGCCGAGAAACTCCCCTTCTCTGCTACCGTATAAAAAATATGCAATTGGTGAAAATTCATATCTTCGCCCCTCTTCGATTACACTCTCTACATTGTAGCCGATTTCTCGCTTGGCAACAAAAAAAGCATGCAGCTTGTCTGCATGCGATAATCCTTGAATCTATGATTTCAACATATTGAATCTACTCAGGCTTACTTATGCTTACGGCTATTTTTGACCAACGTCATTCTTCTTGAATGTCTTAACCATGAATAATATGACTTCAGGTCCCTTAATTCAATGGTCTCCGACATACGTCCCAGAAACGTAACTACAATCATTTTGTGCAGCGGATTGCCCGCAATATCATATTCTCCTTCAAGTTCGGAAAATTCGGCGACCACCACCAGATCCTCATCAATCAGGTAGACGTCCTGTTCATTACGGTAGTATGGTGTTATACGGTCCTGCTTCAGACACTCCCATAACCACGCCGCAATATGGTCATCATCACTACGTGCAGGCTCAATACGGTCTGCATACCGCATCTTGGCATGATGGGTAATGACGATGTCGGCCACTTTCTTGTCTCCAAGAGCCACGAAAAACGGCTCGTAGGTGCTCCAACGTTGCATCACCTTATCACGCATGGGAATCACTCTCCACCAGATAGGACTTTCTATCTATTTATTACCAAATATATTACAACATTAGTCCCGCAACCTCAAGGCGTAAGTTTAACTTTTTTTCACAATAGCCAATTTGTGTATAATTCAAGAAAAGAGCGACCCCAAAGGGTCCCTCCAGTTTCTCTTCTATATTCCGTAAAAGCTCGTTTTGTCCATCGTTTTGCTGGCATACTCGGTTTTGATCTCATTACGATACGAGCGTTCGATCTTGCGCACATAGGAAAGTCGCTTCACATTTTTCATCGTATCATCTGCCCGTTCTGCATTAACATACATGACTACATAATGCATACGGCGGGAGATATAATGCACGGTGCCATATTTTTCGAGATTACGGGCAGCCTTCAAATCACTGACCCAAATAATATATCCTGTCCTTTCCGCAAACATCATCGTTCCCCGCCCTTCTATAATGATTACTTAACTGCAACCACACTTGCCGCCACTACCGCAGCCGCCCTTCGGATTCGGGTCATTGCTCGGTACCTTAATGGTCGTTGACACTGCAAATGCAATGGTCTCTGACATCTGGAATAACATATCATCCAGGGACTTCTCTGCCTGTTTGAAGCGGATTACCGCCTCGAAATTTTCCAACTCCTGTTCCAGAGCCTTCACCTGGTCTTTTGCTGCATGATAATCCGGGTGAAAATGACCGAAACGCTGTGTTTCTTCAAACAATTCCTTCTTGGCATTCAGCTTCCGAATCCCCATCTGAATCTCAGGAGTAGTCTCGACTTGCTGCTTCCAATATAAATAATCCGATACTTCGGCAGATTGGTTAATCATGTCGCCCAGTTCATATGCGCCCGTTAACACTTGGGCCATATCGACCGTGTTCATTTCCGCTACGCTCATGAAATATTCATCCTATCTATATATAAAGTTCTACTTAACGTAGACTACCTCATCATAGCATATCCATGAATAGTTAAGAAGAGTTTTTCCTGCAATTAGAAATAGGGGGAACTCGAAAATTCGCCTTTCAACCTGATATTCACGTGAAATAGTCAGGTTATGACATCATCTGGCAGGATAAGACGCATTGTATCCCACTCTGACGGGGAGAATGTACGCCATTCCGTCTCTGATGTATTTTCACTTGAATCCAACATGCACCAACCGCTTAAAGTCCATTGTTCATGACCCTCTACCTGATGTGGAATGAGGTATTGCGTACGATTTTCCTGTTGTATCCCCAGCTTGGTCTGCCACTCAATGGCTTTGGCAGCAATCTGTCGGGCGGTTGAACTATGATATCGACGCCACTCCCTGTACCAGGTCTCCGGTATCTCCTCAAATCCCAACAGAGAGAACTTCTTCTCAATGACAGATTGATCACGCTCCAACCCATGGAGAGAAGCAGGGACATCAACCAGACCTAGACTATCGGGAGTGTAGAAAGAAGAATATACACCGCTCAACATATCCTTTTCTAATAACTTCGGATCATATGCAGAGCCTGTACTTGCCTCCATTACCTTCATACTCCGATTTACAGTCAACGGTGCAGCATCCGTCTCCTTGCCCCAATCTGCTAACGCAATACGTACATTCTCTGGTATGCCTGTCAGCGCATATTGATCCAGACACTCTATCACTTCATGTAATTCATACCCTCTGGCTAAGGCCGAAATGAATCGCTCTCTTGTCATACGGTAGATGGACATTCGATCACGCGTCACCCGTTCTGCGCATTGCTCCAGCATCCAGATCACATCAGGCCCTGCTTCGGGCGGCACCAACATTTCGAAATCAGGCTGCATGTAAAATCCACACGGCTCCGCCTCACTTACCATCTCTTGTTCTCGATATAACAGGCTATGCGGTTCGATCAGCCAACGGAATGCCAGCGCTCCCGACTGATCTTCTCCTACTTCACCATAACCCCAGCCAGCCAGTGCGTATAGCCAGCCCCTGATCCGTGGTTTCAATTCCAAATTCTCTATATGGCACCATATGTTTTTTTCTGGAGCCAACACTGCCAATTGATAACGGAAATGCTGCAACGCGGGTTCAGCTTCTCCGTATCTTTCCATACACGCTTGATATATTTCCCGATGCATCTGTCTCCACGAGAGCTGCAACCATTTTTGTAATCGATGATCTACAATCTGAATTTGGCCACCTGACTTCTGAACGAGATTCAGACTGAGCAGTAGATCGAGAAGGATAGCTACGTGGGTCGGATACAAATCCGAATGATCATATCGGATGCCCAGACCTTCAAAGTCTGTCGAAGATAACACCGTGATCACACTTAATTTTTGAACACTTTTCTTATGTATAGTGCCCTTCCCTGTCAAAGGAAGTCCTTCTCTTTCAATCCACGCGATCAAATGAAGAAGTTCCGCAGCAGTATCCGGCTTTCCTTCCTGTAATACATGAGCATGCCGTGCCATCTGTTTAACGGTTATACCCACTCTTTGTGCGTAAGCAATCGTCAATGTCTCCATCAGCGAAGCAGGAATATAGAATAATCGCTCTCCCCAACTCTTATATACAGATTCAATCCATCTTTGCTGCCTAAGGCTGGCGAATGAAGAATTGGCTTCTGCGACACTGAGTCCTTCGATGGCCCACTGTTCTCGTGGCAGGAGGGAGGAAAAAGGCTGACCGGCATGTTTGTGAAAAATTGCACCAAGCACTTTTTGTTCCACCAAAGCAAGCTTTGACCATGAATCAAGGTTCAGTACCACAGGCTCATCTATCGCTTCAAATGAAGACATATCCCAATCCCTCCTCTTTTCGCGAGTATAAATGGACTATTCGTTCTCATGAACGATGGCATATTCATATCCCTGCTCGACCAAGAACATCTGACGGTTTAATGCAAACTCCTGTTCCTTACTATCCTCTGATACCAACGCATAGAAATATGCTTTGTTTTCTCCAGCTTTTGGTCTCAGAATTCTTCCCAAACGCTGTGCCTCTTCCTGCCTTGACCCGAAACTTCCGGATATCTCAAGCGCAACAGCAGCATCAGGCAAATCCACAGCAAAATTGGCAACCTTGGATACCACAATTGTTTTAATCTCTCCACGTCGAAAAGCGGCAAACCACTTGATTCGCTCTTGCTGTGACATGTTACCCGAGATCAAAGGTGCTTCAATTTCCCGGGCAATCAACTCAAGTTGATCCAGATATTGTCCAATCACTAGCGCAGGCATATCCCGATGACGTTCCAGCAAACGCTTAACTACATGTACCTTCGCCGGATTCTCGGCAGCCAATCGAAATTGATGTTTAACCTCGGCTTGCAGATAATTTGATCTTAGTTCCGGGGAAAACGGAATACGTATCTCTTGACATTGTACATCAGCAATCCACCCTTGCTGCTCCAGTTGTTTCCACGGCATATCATAGAGCTTTGGACCAATCAACGAAAACACATCCTGTTCACAGCCATCCTCTCGAACCAAGGTGGCCGTCAATCCCAGCCTTCGCGTAGCTTGAATATCCGCAGTTGCACGAAACACTGGTGCTGGCAGCAAATGTACTTCATCATATATGATCAGCCCCCATTGCCGCTCACTGAGCAGTTTGATGTGGGTAAAATCAGCATCCTTTGATTTCCGGTGTGTAAGAATCTGATATGTAGCTACAGTCACAGGTTTCACCTGTTTTTTCTGACCGGAATACTCACCGATCTGTTCGCTGGTAATCGTGGTTTTGTCTTGAATTTCCTGAATCCACTGTCGCACAGACGTTGTATTGGACGTCAAAATAAGGCATTCACATTGAAGCCGCTCCAGCACGGCCATCCCAATGACCGTTTTTCCTGCCCCGCAAGGAAGTACGAGTAAACCGCTTCCTCCCATGCCCTCACTGCCTTCAAATGCATCCACAGCCTCTCTCTGGTAAGAACGCAACGCAAACCGCTCAGAGTGGTCCCCCGGATCATTAGACCGCCAATCAAATGAAAGCTTGGTTCCCTCCCGATATCCTACGTAATCAAGTACGGGGTAACCCAATCGTGTTAATTCCCTTTTTAATAACCCTCGCTGTTCTCCTGGGAGCAGAAGTTCATGAGCGTCCTTACGTTCCATGCGAAAGGCAGCTATTGTTTTCAATCCACTTAATTCATCCAGCAACCGCTCATCCTCACTGTAAAGACGCATTCTAGTGTGATCTGCTTCGGAATGCAGCTTTAATTTGCCATACTGATCCATGATTCTCCGAACATCCTGTATCAGTGCAGCAGGCACGTTCCAGCGGGATACCAGCTCCAAACTTGCGATGACCTGATCTGCATTCCATCCCAGCGCAGCCGCATTCCAGAGCGATAACGGAGTGATTCGGTAGGTATGAAACGCTGCTGGTGTCTTAACCAGTTCTGAATACATCCCAAGCTGCTCTCTTGCTCTTTCGAATCCGGGGTGGCCAACTTCCAGCAAAACTGTAAAATCTCGCTGAACGATACAAGCATCTGTGCTTACCATATGTTCTGTTCCTTCCATTTGGAGCCTTCCTCCTATCACAAAAAAGTCCAGTTCCGGCAGCTTCCGAAAATGAACCGCTACAATTTCGAGTTCAAAAAGTCTGATTTTCAGTACCGAAAAGTGGACTTTTGGAACAACCTCTAATAAAATCCACAAAAAAAACATCCTGCCCATACCTTGGTATGAACAGGATGCCCAACTGCATCTAAAGTCATTCTGCTGTGTAACCTTTGGCCATGGCGATAAATAATTTCACGGCCGTCTGCATCGCGTCTTCATCAAAATCAAACATCGGATGATGATGCGGATAGATCGCATTTTTATCTGGGTTGCCTGCTCCAACAAACATAAAGCACCCTGGAACCTTTTGCAGATAATACGCAAAATCTTCCGCTGGCATCAGCATCGGGGATGCTTGCACTCGTTCTGCCCCAAATAATTCTGTAGCCTCTCTGAAGAAACGTGCTGTCTCTTGTTCATCATTCACCACAGGCGGATATCCCATAATATATTTCACTTGCGTCTCTGCTCCGTAAGCTGCCCCTGTCTGGGCTACCATGGTAAGCACACGCTCTTTCATCCCGTTTCGGGTCTCTTCATCAAATGTTCTTACCGTACCGCTCATTTTGCATTGCTCTGCAATTACATTCTGAGCCGAGCCCGCCTGCATTGTACCAATGGTCAGCACCGCGGGTTGCAATGGATCAACCGAACGACTGACAACGGTCTGAAGCTGCATCACAAGCGCAGAACCCGCTATAAGACTATCTATCGTGGATTGTGGCATCCCGCCATGTCCACCTTTGCCTTTGATCTCAATGTAAAAATCGTCCGCCGCCGCCATCATCGGTCCTGCCTTACTGGCAACAACACCTACAGGCAGCGGGGTCCACAGATGAATGCCATATATGACATCCACGCCTTCAAGCGCACCATCCGCAATGACCTGGACTGCACCACCCGGAAGCAGTTCTTCTGCTGGCTGGAACAAAAAGCGAATCTCTCCTTGGATCTCCTGCTTGTGACGACTGAAATACAATGCCGTACCGAGCAAGATGGAGATATGACCATCGTGGCCGCATGCATGCATCGCTCCTGCTTGTTGTGATGCATACTCGATATTCTTTTCATCCTGAATTGGAAGTGCGTCCATATCAGCTCGCAGCATGACGACAGGACCCGGCTTGTCCCCACGAATGGTACCGATGACCCCGTGACCACCAACATGACGCCTCACTTCAACGCCAAAGCTCTCCAACATATCCGCTACAAAAGAGGATGTCTTCTCCTCATGAAAGGAAACCTCTGGATTGCGATGAAGGTGACGCCGCCATTCCACCATGTGGATCTGCAGATCTTCCCACCATATATTATTAGTCATGTCTCTCCACCCTTTCAATCTTAAACGGGACTTATATCAAGCCCGAACCTTCCTCTTCAAACCTATTGCTGTATATTGTAGCAGAATTGGAAGAAAACCGATACGAAACGCCTTTGGAAAGCTTGCACGGGAAGGGGAAACATACTATCATGAACTAGAGAAATACTCGAGAAATTATACTCGGAAGCTTATGAGGAGGATCAAACGCTTATGATTTTTGAGAATACAGGCTTGGATGGCTTGAAGAGCGACTTGGCATACCTGGATGAGAGCGCCGAGAAAGTCGGATTTGTCCGGTGGCAATGGGAATATTACCGTGCTACATATGACTACAAAATTGAAGATGAACTAACCAACTCAGAATACTTTGTACGCATTAATACCCGCGCTGTGGAAGGCAAATTGGAAAAACCGGATACCGTTCTTGCTGTTGAAGCAGTATACCTTGGCAAAGCCACTTTCCCTCACGGCCTGGATTATGACTCTTCCGTTCCGCAACCAGTCGTGAAGCTGGCAGCCCAAAAATTACAGCAGCTTAAAGAACTGCTGGAAGCATAGGCTGGGCCAAACGATGAAACAACAAACGGCCCAAACGAAAACGAAGAGAGGCACGCCGGATTTTCAACTGCTAATCCTCACTTTATTGTTGGTGGGCTTTGGACTGGTGATGGTATTCAGCTCCAGTTCCAGCATTGCAATCGCAAGCGATAAATTTAACAATGATGCCCTTTACTTCACGAAAAAACAACTTATGTGGGCGATTATCGGTCTATTTGGCATGTTTTTTGCCATGAATATCCGCTTCAACAAGTACAAAAAGCTCTATGCACCCTTTTTCCTGCTCACTACGGTCATGCTGGTGATTGTTTTGATCTCAGGTGCAGTATTGAACGGTGCACGAAGCTGGATTCACATTTTTGGTTTCAGTCTTCAGCCTGCAGAGTTCGCAAAAATTGCTATCATTCTCTATCTCTCTGCTCTTATTACCAAAAAAGGTGAGAAATTCAGGGTTTTCAAGACAGGGTACGTTCCCGTCTTGTTCATCGTTGGATTCATCGCAGGGCTGATTATGCTGCAACCAGACTTCGGTACCACCTTCATTCTGGTGTCCACCTGTGGTCTCTTGATCTATGCCGGTGGAGCCAGTATGAAACATATCCTGGGTTCGATTCTCCTGGTTGTACTCGGTGGGGCACTGGCGTTCGGAGCGAATTCCCTGTTTTCTTCCATGTCTCCTTCCGACACAACGACTGCTACAACAGCAGTCACTGCGGAGCAGAACTACAAGATCGGACGTATTCAGGCTTTCCTTGATCCAATGTCCGATATTAATGGCGGAAGTCTTAACCTCTACCGTTCTCTTGTTGCCATTGGTGATGGCGGCATGACAGGTTCAGGGATTGGACAAGGTACGATGAAGCTGCACTATTTGCCAAACGCGTATAATGACTTTATTTTCTCCGTAATCGGGGAAGAACTCGGATTCATCGGAAGTGCCTTATTCCTGCTTGTTTACCTGTACTTCATCTGGCGCGGAATTATTGTCTCTCTCCGCTGTCCCGATCCATTCGGAACATTGGTCGGCATAGGTATCATGGGACTAATCGCGATTCAGGCATTTATCAACATCGGTGGTGTAACTCAAACCATTCCGGTGACGGGAGTTACGCTTCCGTTTATCAGTTATGGGGGTACCTCACTCTTTGTAATGATGGTTGCCATGGGCATTCTGCTCAGTATCTCACGTACTAACAATCTGGACGTGATCAAGGAAGAGAAAACGAAGTCCGTGACTGTACAGACACAGACTCGTACCTCTCCTGCTCTTCGTTCACGGGAGTCCATCCGTCGGATTCGATAAAAAAGCAACACAAAAAAGGCTGTGCACCCAATGGATGCGCAGCCTTTTTCTGTGTTATCGTTACAATTCTGTCTATCAAGATGAAGAACAGGTCAATATGACTCTGTCCTCCATTGCGGATTGCGATTTCTACAGATCGTCGCCTTTGAAAGATACGCCTTCTACCTTTACATTGACTTCAACCACGCGTAATCCGGTCATGGTCTCTACCGCTTCTCTTACATTCTGCTGAAGCATACGGGAAACTTCATGAATCGGGGTTTCGTACAGGACGATGATGCGCAGGTCAATGGCTGCTTCCAGCTGGCCGACCTCAACGCTCACGCCTTTCTGTACGTTTTTACCGCTGAGTCGCTTCGCCCAGCCCTCTGACAATCCTCCAGACATTGCGGCAATTCCGGGTGTTTCCATTGCAGCCATTCCGGCAATTTTTGCAACCACGTCATCGGCAATCCGGATGTTTCCGCTCTCCAGTTGAAGTTGTTCTGCCATGCCACATCCTCCTTCACTTCGTTACTCGTATTTTAAATCCTTTCCACCCCAAAAAGCAAATTAAACTCAAAAAGATGCGTTTACAACCTACCACCATTTGGTTATATTGAAATATGAAAATAATCTCATAAGCGATTTACAATGCAATTCAAAACAAAATAATTTATAACCGAGGTGTTTGTTGTGAGAAACCGGATTTCATCCATTTTGCTGATTGCGTTCTTTGCACTCAGTGCCATCGCCCACTACTTGAAATGGGATTCGATTCTACAGTTCGTGA
Source organism: Paenibacillus sp. BGI2013 (assembly GCF_002843485.1). Taxonomy (NCBI): domain Bacteria; kingdom Bacillati; phylum Bacillota; class Bacilli; order Caryophanales; family Paenibacillaceae; genus Paenibacillus; species Paenibacillus sp. BGI2013. Next base: position 67,490 of record NZ_PJFA01000003.1, on the reverse strand, counting down.
TATCAGCCATTTCGGTTATTTTTGTGGCCGGTTTTTTAGGCAAAGCCACCGAAAATGTAGCCCACTACGCCGGACAGCGGCTGGGTGGATTCTTGAATGCCACCTTCGGCAATGCTGCCGAATTGATCATCGCCATTTTCCTCGTCAAAGAGGGACTCTTCGACATGGTCAAAGCTAGTCTGACAGGTTCTATCATCGGAAATCTGCTGTTAGTGCTCGGGTTAAGTATTTTTGCCGGAGGGCTCAAGTTCAAAATTCAGAATTATAATGTTTCCCTTGCAGGTCTGAATGGTTCCCTGATGATTGTTGCCATCATTGCCCTGTTTATTCCGGCAGTCTTTCTCAATACACATTCCATTACACAGAAAGACACCAATACACTTAGTCTCATCGTGGCCGGATTGCTCATCCTCGCGTATATTGCGTGGTTGCTATTCTCCATGGTGACACATAAGAACTACCTCGCAGACGTCACTGAGGATCGCGATGAAGAGCTACCTCATGAGCATGCTCCAGCATGGTCCAAGAAAAAATCAATTCTCTATCTGGTGCTCGCAACAGTCATGGTTGCCTTCGTCAGTGAATGGCTGGTGGGCACGCTTGAAGTCTTCACTTCGGAATTTGGACTTAGCGAACTGTTTGTCGGTGCATTCCTTGTGGCCATCATCGGTAATGCGGCCGAACACAGTGCAGCCATCATGCTTGCCATGAAAAATAAAATTGGAGCCGCCGTTGAAATTGCGGTTGGCAGCAGTTTGCAGATCGCACTCTTCGTTGCTCCTGTACTGATTTTTGTCAGCTACTTCACAGGCAGAACCATGGATATCGTATTCACAACGATTGAACTGGTCGCCATCGGCGTATCCGTATTTATTGCAAAGTCCATTACCCAAGATGGTTCAACGAATTGGTACGAAGGTTTACTCCTGCTCGTCGTATATATCATACTCGGTGTTTCCTTCTTCCTCGTGTAACCAGGCCCTCACGTTGCGATTAAAATAACAAGCCACAAGAGGCAGCCACAATATACATTTGGAGCTGTCTCTTTGTTTGTATACGCCTTCCGGCTGGCTTTCATCCCAGTCCCGTTCAGGCGCACAAAAAAAGCATGCATAAACGCCTGCATGCCTTCTATTCTGACCCGCGCATTTGCAGGCTATTGCTCATTCTTCTTGTTCAAGGCTTCATATAAAATTGCCAAATTCCGCTCAAGCGCGCTAACCAGCTGCTTACCTGCACCTTCTGGAAGGAGCCCTGCACGAACAGCAAAATCAACTTCTTTGGAGAACCCATACATCTGTGTATCCAATACTTCCTCATAGAGAGGGCAGTAGCGGGTAGCCAGATTCTCCATCTGTACTTCAATAAGCTTCTGTATTTTATCTGCATCTTCTTGAAGAAGACTGATCGCTTTCAAACTCAGCTGGTCCTGCAGATCAGATGAAGTCATGCATTTTTCCCCCCTATGTCCCAAAAATCGCGTAAAGACGTTCTACCTCTAATATTAGACGAAATGAAGAGCTAATACAAGAACCTGACCAAAATAAGCCCGCAAAGTTAAGCCTTTTGTTGAAGCTTAATCCTCCTGTTCCAGTCACCTCCAAATGTGCATTCAGATCATTCCATGCCAAAAAACACCCCTGCCAAAAAAGGCAAAGGTGCTTCTTGAGAGCTATTACTCAGATGCGATGCTTACATTCAATCCATGCTTGGCAAATACTTCTGACATGGCTGCTTTCGCTTCAACTGCATCTGGACCATGAACATGCAGTTCATAGCTGTGCGTGCTGATCAGCGTTGTAAACAATCCGAGAATACTTTTTACATCGATATACTTGTTCTCCGAATGAAGCACGATTGAAGAAGTAAACTTGCCTGCTGTTTGAGCAATTTCTACTACAGCCGCGTTATTACTCGACATAGGAATCCCTCCGTCTTTTTACTATTGGTATCATCTATTAATTACCACTACATGATACCGTGAATCCGCTTTCCTAGCAACAGCAAAATCCTGTTCCTACTTCAAACGGTCCGGATTCAAGCATTCCAGCTCAGGAATGACAAAAATACCGTCTTTACGAATCAGCACATCGTCAAAATAAATCTCCCCGCCGCCATAATCCGGACGCTGGATTAATACGAGATCCCAGTGGATAGACGAGCGGTTGCCATTGTCGGTTTCTTCATACGCCTGACCTGGCGTAAAGTGTAAGCTGCCTGCGATTTTTTCATCGAACAGGATATCTTTCATCGGATGCAGAATATGCGGGTTAAATCCAATCGCGAATTCACCAATATGACGAGCACCCTCATCCGAATTCAAGATTTCATTCAAACGCTCTGTATCGTTACTTGTCGCTTCAACAATTTTGCCATCCTTGAACGTGAACTTGATATTTTCAAAAGTCACTCCATTGTACAGGGTTGGCGAGTTATAACTAATCGTTCCGTTCACGGAATTGCGCACAGGGGCACTGTACACTTCGCCATCCGGGATATTTTTTTGGCCAGAACATTTCTCTGCACCGATATCTTTAATGGAGAAGCTCAGCTCTGTTCCTGGTCCGGTGATACGAACTTTATCCGTCCGCTTCATCAGGTTAGCAAGCGAGTCCTGCGCTTTGTCCATTTTGGCGTAATCCAGGTTACATACGTCGAAGTAGAAATCTTCGAACGCTTCTGTACTTGTATTGGCGAGTTGCGCCATACTTGCGTTAGGGTAACGCAGTACAACCCATTTCGTATGTTTGACACGTTGTTCACTATGTACCGGGTGGGAGTACAATGCATTGTACATTTTCATTTTTTCTTCCGGCACATCGGACAGATCATTCACATTTTCTCCCGCACGAATACCGATATAACAATCCATCTGTTTCATACGGTTCAGATCAATCTCTGCCCATGTTTTCATCATTTCTTCTGTGGCATTTTTCAGCATCGCACGCTGTACGGTTTTATCGGTCAACTGTACAAAGACGTTACCACCTTTTTTTCCTACCTCTTCAATAATGGCGTTAATCAGATCACGTTCCGATCCAATCATCTCAACCAATACATTTTCACCAGGCTGTACATCTACTGAATAGCCCACCAGGTTTGCTGCAAGCTTTTGAATTCTTGGGTCTTTCATCTTGGTAAAATCCTCCTGTCATCTGCCATACTTGAATTGAACAACGGTAAATTACGATACTATTGTAGCACGCGAACAGTCATCCCGTCAGTAGGCAGTCCCTCACTTCGTTTATTGATATGACTTGAAGTTCACATCGGTGACAAGGGCTTCTTTGTTACTTTTACGGTTGTTGTCCGTGTAACTCATCTGACTTTCAGAGGATAAGCGAAGAGGCAGACTGCTCTTCCGATCTACCGTGAGATGATATACCGTCTGCACGCTCGCTTGTTTCATCATCTGTTGCATCGTTGTTTCGCCCTGTTTCCAAACTTTCTCCAGATCCTTCTCAAGCTTCTCCTTACGCGCCCCTTTCACCGTAGCTGCCTTATGCATATATTCTGCCCGAATGGCGTTCATCTCGTCGTTTAGCTGGGTTACAGCCCATGATTTGGCGTCTTCCGGTGCAAGTTCAATCCGTAATGTTCTGGTTCGACGACCGGCCCCATACTCGGATTGAATCGTTTTGTGCATCCCATCAATCTTCTCCAATTGGGCGATTGGGTTAAATCGAGAAAGAGACCCACGCAGCGGCTCATGCTGCGCTGACAATGCCATCCATTGCCCTTGTTTCCGCTCAAAAGAGGCGCTAAACCCACTGGGCTGTCCATTATTTTTTACGGCAGTTGTTTGAATGCCTGTCCCCACAGCAGTTACTTCTCCAGGTAATCGGGTCTGAAGGGTCAGACGATCATGATTCTCCAGCTTGCCTTCAAATTTGAACTGATTCTCAAACAGCCCACTGTTCTCCCGTCGAAGTCCTGCCTCTCCTTCAAAACTCAACGTTTCTTTTCCCGCTATCCCCGATAAAGCCAAGGAAAAGACCTCTTCAGGCGTTTGATCTCGCTGGATTAATCCACAACCCGGAACACCAATAATCACGATGCTCACAAATAACCATAATGTACGTACCGAATGGCGGTTAAACATGTCTATCTTCACCCTTCCATGAACTTTCTCCATAGATTGCCCCGCCCGTATACGCTTATACTTCCTTCTATACACATCTTGATTCTCCCATGCACAAAAAAAAGAGAACGACTCCGCAATTGGAATTGTTCTCTCTTAACGTGTTACATCCTGTTCCTCTACAACGATTCTGTTCCGACCACCATTCTTGGCGCTATACAAAGCCATATCAGCCCGATAAAACAAGGACTCTACACTGACCTTTTCATCCATCCAACTCCACTCTGCGATGCCACTGGATACCGTAACGGGCGGTCTGGTCTCTTCTGCGACTCTCTTTCGAATCACTTCCGCATAATCTAACGCCTGCCTTACACTCACCTGTGGCATATAGATCGCCAGTTCTTCTCCACCCCATCTGGCGCAGACATCCTCCGAGCGAACAGAGCTGGTGACGATCTCACTCACTTGCTTCAATACTTGATCCCCCGTCTGGTGTCCGAATGTGTCATTCACCTGTTTGAACTGATCAATATCCACCACAATGAGGGAGCCACAGAATTCATGAGCCTGTCGCTCGTGAATCACACTGTCCAGATAATGCCTCACGTACAGGCCTGTCAACATATCCAGATTAGCCAAGCGCCGAACCTCGGCATGTAACGTGGCATTTGACAGGGCAAGCCCAATATGAATAGATAACATCTGCAAGAGCCTATAGTTATCATATGAAAAGTAGTGCTCTCTACTGTGTCCCAGCAAAATGGCACCCTTCACTTCACCATTGACTCGGATCGGTGATGCAATCAGTGACATGGATCCAGTATCTTCCATGAAAAAGGAGGACACTTTATCAAATTGCGCATAATTGGCTATAATAAGCGGTTCCTCTGTTCGATAGACCAAACCTGCGATACCGTAGTCTACAGAAAAGGATTGGTGAAAAACATCTTTCACGTTAGATGACATGACTTCGAAGTCATTTGTACTGTCATTGAGTTGAAGAATGCAACACGTTTCAGCCTGGAATATTTCCTTTAACTCTTGTTCGGATAGTTGATAAATCTCCGAAAGATGCAGACTCTTGTTCAACCGCTGTGTAAGATCATTAATTAAACGAAGTTCCTGAATTAACATATTGGATTGTTCATGCAACTTGGCGTTCTCAAAGGCCGTTCCTGCAGTGTCTACCATCATCGTAATCAATTGCAAGTCCGATTCTTCCATAATCTCTTCATTCATTTCGATATGGAACACACCGTATATGCCTTGTTTGCCTTTCAGCGGAATCCCTACATCTACAATGCGGTTCTCTGCATCATGTGAGCGAGCAACGATCAGCTTACCTTCCATAAATGAACGCACACAAATATCTTCTCCTCGCTCGTGGACAAGCAACGGTTTAATCCGTGGATCAGAGTTGCTCTGATCCTGAGACATATACAATTTGATATAAGTAGCCGGGTACAAGTAATCCATACTGTCAAATACCTCATCCAATATGGCCTCGACATCCATTTTGTCATGCATTCGCTGAACAATCTGAAAGAGGATGGACCTCCGGTGTTCCTCACGAGCTGTTTGTTCATGAGCATGTAACAGGTCCGTCATAAATATGTATTCGAATCTTCGGTAAAAGCAGGTGTGATAATGCAATGCCTCAGATTGAACCACAGCTTCAGACGTTTCATATCCATTGGATTCATAGATCACAGCAGTGAATACGGCAAACATATCCTTGTTAGTTCTGGAGAATAAGGGATGTGTTATTATAAGATATTCTCCGTGTTCGCTTGTCCCTTTAAGGGACAGGGCCTGTCTCTTATCCAAACATTCCAATACCAGCCTGCGTGCATTTACGCCCGGATCAGCTTCATGATCGCTATCGTATCCTATGCAATCACCTTCCGTGTTCCACACACTGTAAAAGGTTGATGGTCTGGCCAGCCTTGAACCCACTCTGGAGTTCCAGTCACTGTATGCCTGCTCTAGCAAGCTGCCCAAATATGAAAAATCAAAAGGTGTGATATCCATTTTTTGCATCCACAACACATGCTCTTCATGAGAACGAGGAGCGGCAAAAGATGCGGAATCGCCCGAACTTCGTGAATTCAAGCTGGCAGGTAAACTTCTTAGATGTTCTAACATGTCAGGCGCTCCTTTGCACCGTTTTTGCATCCACCAGGATGCATTAATCTGCAGACGTTATCGCAAACCTGCAAATTCGTTGCGATAACCTTGTTACATAAAGATGATTTAAAGTTAAGATACAATCTATTTTACTCTGTTTAAACCATTTTTGCATCCATATTTCAGAAAAATGTCCCATTATTTTAGGCCCAATGACCTATCGACAAATTTAGACGTTTTTTTGCTTTTATTCTGCGCTTGACTTTGTTTCTCTTAAACTGTAATATAAATTGTTGATGAAGACTACTAATGGGTCTTTAAATTTGGGCATTACCGGTTGTGTCACCCTCATTCTTTTTGTTGCTTTCAGGACAGCGGCTGAACTTTCCTGATCGTTCTATGCGTGGCCAAGCCCGCATCAACAAATTGGAGCGCAAACAGAGCCCTAATATGAACTTTAACTAAAAAGGAGCTACTTTAAACATGGCACGTTACACTGGTCCTAAATTTAAATTGAGCCGTCGCCTCGGCATTTCCCTTAGCGGAACAGGCAAAGAATTGAAACGTCCTTTCCCTCCAGGTCAGCACGGAGCTAACCAACGCAGAAAAATCAGCAACTACGGTATGCAATTGCAAGAAAAACAAAAATTGCGCCACATGTACGGTTTGGGCGAGAAGCAATTCCGCACACTGTTCTCTAAAGCTCAAAAAATGCAAGGTATTGCCGGTGAGAACTTCATGTTCTTGCTTGAGTGCCGCCTTGACAACCTCGTTTACCGCCTTGGGTTTGCTAACTCCCGCGCTGGAGCGCGTCAGTTGGTAGCACACGGTCACGTAACTGTAAACGGCAAAAAAGTCGATATCGCTTCTTACCAAGTAAGCACTGGCGATGTAATCGGCTTGCGTGAGAAGAGCCGCGCTCTTTCTTCCATTAAAGAAGCTTTGGAAGGCCGTTCGCATCTTCCAGCATACGTTGAATACAACGAAGCAGCTGTAGAAGGTAAATTCATCCGCTTGCCTGAGCGTGCTGAATTGTCCCAAGACATCGATGAAAAACAAATCGTCGAGTTCTACAACCGTTAATCGTTGCAATCACATTAAAGTTTCAACCCAAACAGCTGTCGAGATTTTCTCGACAGCTGTTTTTCTATGCTTTTTTTTAATTATCTTCATTATAGGAACGTAAATAACGATATAAAATATAGACTCCCTTCAGGAGAAGCACACATCCATATATACATCACAAGAATGACATCGAGGGGGATTAAAACATGCATTTTTTTCGCAATCGCAAGCTTGCTGTTAAGCTTGGACTTTTACTCGGGATCGTATTACTCTGTTGTATTGGAGCCCTGATTGCATTTAATACCAAATCCATTTACGACAAAAGCCTCCAGTACGGCGAAACCGTTGCTGGACAGGCAGCAAACCGGGCTACGAATGAGTTTATGACTGACATTAATCAGGTGAAAAACACGTTGGACACCATGAGTACCACGTTATTGGATGCAGCTCAGAACGGATCACTCAACCGTGAAGAAGTCGTCAGACTCCTTGAACAATATCTGAAGAAGGACGAGAAAGTTTTTGGCTTTTATACGGGCTGGGAACCAAATGCCTTTGATGGAAACGATGCGGAGCACATCAACAAAAAAGAATATGATGATGCTACGGGTCGATTCGTTCCATACGTTATACGTGATGGCAACTCCCTGCATTTTGAGCCTATGCCTACTTATGAGGGAAGCGGTGAAACTAGTACTTACTATCAGCATCCAAAGAAAACCAAATCCATCTATTGGTCCGAACCTGTTACCTACACGGTTGGCGGAAAAGAAACACTGCTCGTTTCGATTGTCCTCCCTCTATTAGATGAAAACAAAAATTTTCTAGGCATTGTTGGGGCCGACTTTACCATTGATCGTTTTCAACAAAATATAGCATCACTTAATCCGGATCAGGGTTATGCCATGCTTATTACTAGTGAAGGACAGATTGCTGCACACGGCTCCAAACCGGAGCTGGCTCATGAAGGAGCCGTAATTCCATCTGAAATGAAGACAGTCATTCAGCGTATACAGTCTGGCGAGTCTCAGTTTTACGCTACAGACCCTGAAGTAGGTGAAGAACTATTTATTGCCGAGCCTGCCAGGTTACAAGGAACAGATTCAAACTGGTACCTTGTATCGGCGCTGCCAAAGAGCCATATCCTTCAACCCTTCTATGACAGCTTGAACTGGTCCATACTGATTGCCGCACTGGCAGTACTTCTGCTTGCAGGTGTGGTTACCTACACCATCATCTCCATTGTTAGACAGTTGAATCAAGTTAATATCGTCGCTGGACAGCTGGCTGGCGGAGATTTGACACAAAAGTTACCTGTACGATCCAAAGATGAATTTGGCATCATGGCGGGTCATATGAATCAGATGATGGATACCCTGCGTCATACCATATCGGTTATATCCGAACATGCTTTATCTGTCGGCTCCACCTCTCAACAGTTGACCGCAGGTGCCGAAGAAACAGGTAAAGCCGCCGAACTGATTGCATTAACAGGAGTCGAACTTGCAGATAAAGCAGGTAAACAGGTGCAGGAGCTGCAAGAGTCCTCCCGTTCCATGAATGAAATATCTGCAGGGATCGGAAGAATTGCAAAGGCCGCCTCCGATGTATCCGATTCATCGCGAACTGTGGCCGAACGAACAACCATCGGAACTGATAAGATTCAGTCCGCTATGCGTATGGTCGATAGTGCCACTTCTTCTGTGCAGACGTCGATGACCGCACTGGAGAATTTCCGCCAACGTTCGGAAGAGATTGGCCATATTACAGGCATGATCACGGAAGTTAGCCGTCAAACCAACCTACTTGCACTTAATGCTTCCATTGAAGCATCGCGAGCAGGTGAACACGGGCGCGGGTTCGGTGTTGTTGCTTCCGAGATTCGTAATCTGGCTGAACAATCCAGAGTATCAGCAGCGCAGATTGCAGCGTTAATTCATAGCGTTCAGCAAGAGGTCCTTTCTCTCGTTGAAAATATGGAACATGGAAATGCCGAGGTGAGCCATATAGCGGAAGTGATTAATGAGAGTGGTGAACTATTCCTCTCGATTTCATCACAGATTTCAGATGTTAATGAGCAGATTGAACATGTCTCAGCCATTGCGCAGCAGATGTCAGCTGGATCACAACAGGTTGATGCCACGTTAGTGCAACTCAAAACCATTGGTCATGAGACAGCAGATCACGCAACTCGTGTCGCCTCTGCCTCTGAAGAACAACTCGCATCCATGGAAGAGATTACGGCGGCATCTGCCTCACTGGCTAATCTTACCCAGGAACTATTAGAGCTGATTCAACGATTCAAAACCTAATGTAGAAGACCTCCAATACGACACATCATTCAGGCCACCCTATGCACCTCAGCATGGAGGTGGCCTGCTTATTATGGCTTACAACTCATGAAATGTGCTTCAATATCGCATGATATATAGCATAATGCATGGCAGAATGGCAAATTTCGACCATTACTTGTATTTCTCAGGCATGCAAACCCGCCTTTTTATGCTATAATAAGTGCTGTTAAAAGGAGGAAGACACTGAATGGTTGATGTTAATAAGAAAAAGCCCGATGAACAGCCTGTACGCAAGCGTAGCTTTGCCCGCAGACTGGGAAGTTTCGTCAAATGGATGGTTGTCCTTGGCTTTATGGGGGCACTATTTGTAGGCGGTGCTTTGATGGGATACGTCAGTTCCATTGTGAAAGACGAGCCTGTCCGTTCAAGGGCCCTGATTGAACAAAAAGTCAGCGAAAACTCCATCACAGGCTTTGCTTACTTTGCCGACGGCAGTCCGATCGGTCAATTACGTACGGAAGAAGACAGGCGTCCGGTCACTACGGACCAGATCCCACAAAAGGTTATTGATGCTGTCGTTTCAATTGAAGACAATCATTTTTACGAACATAAAGGTGTAGACATGAGTGGAACCCTACGTGCCGTGAAACAGAAAGTGCTGAAAGAATCAGTACAAACCGGCGGTAGTACACTGACTCAGCAATTGGCGCGTCGTGTGTTTTTGAATCTGGATCGCACGGAAGATCGGAAAGTGAAAGAAATTTTGCTCTCACTCCGACTCGAACGTTTCCTGACCAAAGACGAGATCATGACTGCCTATCTGAACAAAGTTCCTTTTGGTAATGGTTCCAGCGGATACAACGTTTACGGAATCAAAGCAGCCGCCAAAGGATTGTTCAATATTAACGATCTGGAAAAAATCAACATCGCTCAAGCTGCTTATCTTGCTGGATTGCCACAACTCCCCTCCTCTTACTCCGCTTTTAACGGTAAAGGTGATTTTGTAGAGGAGAATTTTGACCGCGCAATCAACCGTCAGCATCTGGTACTGCGCCGTATGCTTGAATTGGGCAAAATCAATCAGTCCGAGTATGACAAAGCTCTTGCTTTTGATATCAAAAGCGCACTCGCTCCGAAAACCATCAAGGCTTACAACACTTATCCATATCTTATGATGGAAACGGAACGACAAGCTGCACAGATTTTGATGAAACAGTTGAATTCCGACACAGCTGAATCTGCAGACAAAGCTACGGATGCAGCCACACCTCAGAAGGAAAGCAGTGCATTATTAGAGGAAGCTCAGACGCAACTGCGGACAGGTGGATATCGTATATACACGACCATCAACAAAAGCATCTACAAAACGATGCGTACCATTGCGGAAGATGACAGCAATTTCTCAGCAGATGATCCTGTCAAAGGAAAAGAACAAACTGCTGCTATGCTGATTAATCACAAAACCGGTGCAATTCTAGGGATGATTGAGGGACGGGATTTCCAAGATGAACAGATGAACTACGCAACGCAGATGATACGTCAGCCAGGTTCAACGATGAAACCTATAGCCGCTTATCTTCCTGCGCTAGATGAAGGTCTTGTTCAGCCAGCTTCAATTATTGATGATTCACCGATCATTCTCAAAAATGGTCCGAGCGGATACCACATTGCCAAGAATGCCAACAACCGGTATCAGGGACTAGTCACTGCCCGCAGAGCACTGAATTATTCTCTCAATATACCAGCTCTGAAGTTGTTTAATGAAGAAGTGGGGATCGAGAAGGCTTGGACCTTCGCCAAGAAACTGGGGATTACCACCATTCAGAAGGAAGACTATCAGGCTCAGACTGGTGTTCTCGGAGGTCTCCAATACGGTGTAACGGTTGAAGAATTAACCAGTGCCTATGGTGCTATCGCCAATAAGGGTGTATATAACGATTCTTACATGATTAGCAAAATTGTAGATTCCAAAGGAAACATCGTTTATAAACACGATACTGAACCTGTCCAAGCCTTCTCGGAGCAGACAGCATACCTGATGACCGATATGCTGCGGACCGTTATTACAGAAGGAACGGCAGATAAAGTACGTGAAAATTACAAATATTCCAAGAGTGTGCCAATCGTAGGTAAAACGGGTTCCACTCAAAACTACGCAGATGTGTGGTTTGAAGGTTATACACCAGATGTCACACTTGGTGTGTGGGTTGGATACAAACAGCCCGTGAATACGCTGGAAAGTAAATCACAGAGAAAACGTGCGCAGCAACTATGGTCGAAAATCCTGAACGAAGTGATCGATACGCAAAAAGATCTGTTCGTTACGGATTCGTTCAAAAAACCGTCTGGCATCGAAACGCGCACGGTGTCTGCATACAGTGGCAAGTTGCCAACATCCATGACTGATAAATTTGTTACGGATATTTTCAACAGCAAGTTTGTTCCGAAGGATAGCGATGACGGTGTAGCCAAAGCCAAGTACATTACTTACAATGGTGTAAACTATATTCCGCGTGACGGAACACCTTCGGACATGTTGAAGGAAAAAACAGTAATCAAGCGTAAAAAACCAATCTCGGATCTCATCAAAGAATTGCAAAATGCATTCTCACGTATGAGTCGACATGAGTCACTTGCTTATTATCTTCCTGAAGATGCTGGTGCAGACATGCCAACACAGATTGATCCAAGGACAGATAACGGAAAAGCTCCTGATGCACCAAGCAACGTACGCATCTCAACCTCAGGTGACAGAGCTGTCATTACATTTAATGCCACACCTGAAAATGATGTCGTGGGTTATCGTCTGTACCGTTCTGTAAACGGTGGAGGATTCCAGAACCAGGGTCAGGTTGTCCTGACTGGTGAATCCAGATCATTCTCTGCATATGCAGCGCAAGGCGGTAACTTCGCCTTCTATGTAACGGCAGTGGATGTTGCCGGCAGAGAATCTGCTCCTAGCGCTACAGTAAATAGTGCTGGTGTAGCTCCCCCTGTGGAAGAAGAGATTGATGAACCGATTGAAGTTCCTGGTACAGTCGTTACGCCGGGAGAAACGCAGACCGATAATACAACAACGACAGCCCCAGGCACACCTGGTCAAGTCAGCGTATCTGCCCTCACTCAAGGACTGCGTATTCAATGGGCGTCCAGTCCAAACGCAGAGAGTTATACTGTATATTACAGTGAAACAGGCTCGGCTCCTTATACCAAAATTGGAACAACAGCGGGAAATACCATGGATTATGGAGTACCCGCATCGACCAGTGGATGGTTCAAGGTATCTGCCAGCAACAGTGCGGGTGAATCCGAACCTTCTGCAGCCATACATTTTCAACCCTGATTCAGGCATAGCGTTCCAAAACAAGCCGCATCCTCAGACTGTATCTGAGTGTGCGGCTTTTTATTTGTATTTACAGTAGTCAAAAAGCCTGCTTCATGCCATTGGCATAAAGCAGGCTTTTACAATCCATTTTTTTAAATGGGTAGAGTCACTGTATTTGGCTTCGTAGAGTATTAACTTCTCCCCACTACTCAATGTATCGGTATCGATAGCACCACATTGATGATCCTAGCATTGTCGCGTTAGTCTTCAATGGTGGATAGATCTCCTGTTGGCAGATCAAGCTCCCAGGCTTTCAGGACACGGCGCATGATCTTGCCGGAACGTGTCTTGGGCAGTTTATCCTTAAACTCAATCTCACGCGGAGCAGCGTGGGCAGATAGGCCCTCTTTGACAAAACGATAGATCTCTTCTTTCAGCTCCGGTGTCGCCTCATATCCTTCACGAAGCGCCACAAAGGCCTTGATGATCTCCCCACGTGTCACATCCGGCTTACCGATTACACCCGCCTCAGCTACCGCAGGATGCTCCACGAGCTTGCTCTCCACCTCAAAGGGGCCGATACGCTCGCCTGACGAATTAATCACATCATCAATACGTCCCTGGAACCAGAAATATCCTTCTTCATCCATATAAGCGGAGTCACCGGATACATACCAGCCCGTAAGCCTGAAATACTCCTCGTATTTCACAGGGTTATTCCAGATCTTCGCCATCATGGATGGCCAAGGTGCCCGTATGGCCAGATTACCCATACTGTACGGCGGTAATTCCTGCCCGCGATCATCAATAATCGCTGCTTCGATTCCAGGCAACGGACGTCCCATGGAGCCAGGCTTAATCGGCATTCCGGGATAGTTACAGATTAGCTGTGCACCTGTTTCCGTCATCCACCATGTATCATGAATCCGCTGACCATAGGCTTTCCATCCCCAACGAACAACCTCCGGATTGAGCGGTTCACCAACAGACATGACATGACGCAGACTGCTCAGATCATGCTGGGCAATGGTCTCTTCTCCCGCTCCCATCAGCATACGAAAGGCCGTTGGTGCACTGTACCAGATCGTGACTTTGTTCTTCTGGATGGTGCTGTACCAATCTTGAGGACTGAAACGACCACCCCGTATCACATTGGTCACTCCGTTGAGCCATGGAGCAAAGATACCGTAAGAAGTGCCTGTCACCCAACCAGGGTCAGCAGTGCACCAGTATACATCATCCTCGCGTAAATCCAAGACAACCTTACCTGTATAATAGTGCTGAATCATGGCATTTTGAACATGGTACACCCCTTTGGGTTTACCCGTAGAGCCTGAGGTATAGTGAATAAGCAAACCATCCTCACGATTCAGCCACTCTACTTCCATCTCATCCGAAGCGGCTGACATCTCTGCATCAAAATCGATGAGTCCTTCCTCAGTCTGCGCGCCCCCACCCACAATAAATATATGTTTGAGCTCGGGCAATTCGGAACGTTTGATGCGCTTCAGTAATTCCGGAGTGGTGACGAGTGCTACTGCTCCGCTATCCTCCAGCCGATCCTTCACAGCCGTTTCCATAAAAGCTTCGAACAACGGGCCCGCGATGGCTCCAGCTTTCAATATACCCAAGAGACTAAAATACAGCTCAGGACTTCGAGGCATAAAAATAAACACCCGTTCCCCTTTGGCTATGCCATATTTGCGGAGAACGTTCCCAAACCGACTCGACTGTTCACTCAGATCAGCAAAAGTATAGGACTCTTCACGTGAAGCATCGCTATACAATAAAGCGGTTTTCCCGCCCCTTCCTTCCAGTACATGACGATCAATCGCTTCATGCGCCATGTTAACTTTTCCGCTGGCGTGCCACGTAAAGTGCCTTTCCACCGATTCCCAATCGAACCGGCTTCTCGCCTCCGTGTAATCGCCCAGATTAGATTCAGACACAACCGTTTGCAGCATCTCACCATGTGCTTGACTCATGCTTGCCAGCCTCCTTCAACTCGACATTTCGATTCCCGTTAGGGGTCACTTCTCATTGCCTTTGTGTTGACTGAACTTCCAGTTAGCGCTTACATTAGTAGAGAGAACTTCTCATCATGTACTTGCTCGGCCAAACAGATGTTAACTATACTGTATTGAATTGTGAACATTTTTTGTCTACGCAATTATAGCAAATCTTTTCAATTGTCGTCTATGGCTTTTCAATTTTTTGGATTTTTGCTATAGCGTTCTTTTTGAAGAACAACCTCTATAAGTAGGAAAGAGAGGAGCATGAACCATGGAACATATCAAAGAACATCATATGCGTTCCATCTTCAAGTCCGGCCACCGAATTACTGTTGAAGGCCCCGTGCAGGCCGAGGAGATAACCCGTCTTGCCTTCCATCCGGATCTGGATGCCTTTCGGCGCCCAACGGAGCAGCAAGAAGCTTTGGCCGAGATCGCAGCACTACCTGAAGGGCGAATTATCATTGCACATGAAAATGAAACGATTATCGGCTATGTAACCTTTCACTATGCGGATGATTGTGAACGCTGGTCCGAGGGCAATATGACTGATCTGATAGAGCTTGGGGCAATCGAGGTTGCGGACGACTATCGCTCGCTTGGCATTGGACGTGAGATGTTGCTTACCGCTCTGGAAGATAAATACATGGAGAACTACATTATTTTCACCACAGAATATTATTGGCATTGGGATCTGAAGGGCAGCGGACTAAACGTATGGGATTATCGCAAAATGATGGAGAGGCTGATGGAAACGATCGACATGACCTGGTATGCAACAGACGACCCCGAAATCTGTTCACATCCTGCGAACTGTTTGATGGTACGTATCGGAAGTCAGGTGCCCATCACATCGGAAGAACAGTTTGATCGTGTACGCTTCCGCCATCGGTTCATGTACTAATTCAATGATCTGTTCGAAAAACGATATACATAACAAAAACCGCCTCTCACAGCGTTGCTCCATACTTCATGGAACAGCTAATCGAAGGGCGGTTTTTCATGGATTTCGGATGGGTATTGCAATATAAGCTTATGTCATTACATATTTTCTAACATATGCTCCACAATACGATGTGAACGCTGCGAAGATTCCACGGTAAATTCAGCAAAGTTAACATGCGCCGAACCATCCGCTTTATCTGACATCCCACGCAGGACAACAAATGGTACACGATTCATGTAACAGACCTGAGCAACTGCTGCCCCTTCCATCTCGGCACAAGCACCGTCCATTTCATTATATAACATGTTAACCGTATCTTTGTTCGCAATAAATTGGTCTCCAGATAACACTTTACCGATCAGGTAATTGGCTCCCTGTGCTTTACACGCTTCTTCAGCCAGTGTAATAAGCGAAGCCTCGGCAGGGAATGCAGATGTCTCCTGGTAAGGAATAACCCCGCGTGCGAACCCCAGTGGCGTTACATCCATGTCGTGCTGAACACATACAGACGATATAACCATATCTCCGATGTTCAGATCGGGGTTAACTGCACCCGCAACACCTGTAAAGATAATGCGATTAACTTGAAAACGATCAATCAAGATCTGCGTTGTAACCGCTGCATTTACTTTACCTACGCCGGATTTGCACACGACAATTTGCTTGCCCAGCCACTCGCCTGCAACGTATGTAATGCCGGTTTGTTTGACCGTCTCAAGCTGCTTCATACCTGCCAGCAAAAGCTCGACTTCCTCATCCATCGCTCCGATAATACCAATCGTTTCACTCATCTTCTGATACCCCCTGTTTTCATTTTTAAACTAATTCAGCACAAAAGCTCCGTCTCCGGAGCTTTCGCATATCCACTATGTAGAGAGAATGACTTCTCCCTTACTGTATATAATCCCGATTAAACTACATCTGCGTGACTTACAGACAGACGAAGAATCGTTTCATGCGGCAAAATAACCCGTGGGTTCTCCACATTTTCTTTCTTCATCAACTTGGTCAGCAAACGCATCGCTACTGCGCCAAGGTCGTACATTGGCTGAGCCACTGTTGTCAACTGAGGACGCACCATGGAAGCCATACGGATGTTATCCACACTAATAATGGAGAAGTCATCCGGTACTTTCAGACCGTCATCCTGAATGCTGTGAATGGCACCAATGGCCATTTCATCTGTAGCAGCAAAGATAGCTGATGGTTTTTTCTTGAGTCCAAGGAAATATTTCATTGCTTCCACACCGGATTCATATCGATAGTTACCAATTCGAACAAGATCCTCCTGGTATTCAATCCCCGCTGCTTCCAGTGCTTTTTTGTATCCTTGGAAACGGGCATATCCATTCGCCGGATCTTGCAGTGTACCACTGATCATCGCAATTTCCTTGTGTCCATGACGAATCAGAGTGTTTACCGCATCAAACGCAGCCGACTCATGGTCAATATCCACCGAAGGGAATGTGCCCTTCTCATCACTTGTTGCACAAAGTACAATCGGCACAGCCGCAGACTGGAACGCCTGAATGTGTTCGTCCGTTACTGTTCCGCCCATGAAGAGCAGTCCGTCTACTTGTTTTTCGAGCAACGTGTTGATAACACGAATTTCTTTTTCTTTCTTCTTATCTGCATTACACAAAATAATATTGTAGTGATACATATTCGCAATATCTTCAATTCCGCGGGCAATCTCCGCGAAGGTTGAGTTCGAAATATCCGGAATAACAACCCCGACCGTGGTTGTCTTCTTGCTTGCCAGACCTCTGGCTACCGCATTCGGACGATATCCCAACCGCTCGATGGCTTCATATACTTTTTTCCGCGTTTGCGGTTTGACATTAGGGTTATTATTAACTACCCGTGATACCGTTGCCATAGACACTCCAGCTTCACGTGCCACATCATAAATGGTTACCGTCACAGTACTTCTCTCCATTACCAGTAAATTTTCATACCATTTTCATTAAGATTTATATTACGACAAATTTTTGCATTAATCAATTAAAATAGGCTTTAGGACTCACTCAAAACATTCGTAAGTGTGGTTCTAGTAATATCTGAATGGGAAGTATGCCATACAGGAATTCCCTTTTTAATCAGGATCGCCTGTGGAGATTCGTGCTTAACACCCAGCTTGTCTGCTGCTTCATTGGATACCGGGCGATCTTCCACAACATAGATAATGCCATATTTCACTTGTTCATTGGCATTGTTAAGCAAATAATCGTTCATCTCCTGATAAGCGTTTGAGCTGATCGGACAGCGCGTGCTATGCTTAAACAGAAGTAAGGGTTGATCCTTGGTAGCCTCCACTGCGGAGTTTAGCTGTTCAATACTTGTCATTTTAGTCATGTCAGCCATTAGATATACATCCCCCTTTACCAGGAATACCGCTATGTTGAGCGTTTTCACTCTTCGATATCTTAACAAAAAGTGCGCGAAAAAGCCAATTTTCATGAAAACAAGCATTTTACACGTCAAAATTAGACAGCATTTGAGAAGTACTCCTGCCACACAAATCCGGATAATTGACTTAATCTACGCTCCGTGGTCTCCATCCACGCTGCATCACCAGACTTCGTTGCGTAACCCATAATGTCCAGCAGCAGATTGATACGCTCCTCCACTGCTTGCTGCATACGATGTTCCATCTCCCGATCCGTCGCATCCGGCCAGGCCAACAGTAACTCATGAAACAGGTCTGCCAGTTCATTACGTTCACCAAAAGATACGTCTTGCTTCACGGGCTGTTCACCCAATGTGTTAATGCATTCTGTTAAGTCCGGCTTGACCGGCGGAAGCACTTCATATGATACACAGTCTGTACACGCAAATACGGGTACGTTTCGAATCTCCACTTTTTTGGCGTACACCACTGTTCTTAATTCCAACTCCATTACATGTCCACATCTGCACGACTTGCGCACCACCATCACCTCATTCGTTCTATACTCTATATAAGTACCATTCGACCTATTTCGGCTCAAATCCTGCTATAAACGAAAGGTTGCACAAATTACCACTCCCTCCAGATGAAGGTTGTCGAATGCAGGCAGTTACTGACTTGTAATCGCTTCCTCCAAACTGAATATGCACTTCCATGAAGTCCCTTGGAGAATCTGTTACAATTAAAGACGCAACAGACCTAATCACCACAAAAAGGAGAGATGGACATGAGATTAACCGGCAAAAAAGTCATCGCTCTGGTCGATGAAGAATTCGAAGATTTAGAATTGTGGTACCCTGTACATCGGGTTCGTGAAGAAGGTGCAGAAGTGCATCTTGCTGGAGAGAAAAAAGGAAAAACCTATATTGGCAAATATGGTGTGCCTGCTGAAGCCGAATACAGTTTCGATGAACTCGACAGTTCAGATTACGATGGCATTCTCGTGCCAGGCGGCTGGGCACCAGACAAGCTGCGTCGTTATCCCAAAGTACTTGAGCTTGTGAAGGAAATGAATGCAGACCGAAAACCGATTGGACAGATCTGTCATGCGGGCTGGGTGCTGATTTCTGCCAAAATTCTGGACGGGGTTACAGTAACCTCTACACCAGGCATTCGGGATGACATGGAAAATGCAGGTGCGATCTGGAAAGATGAAGCCGTTGTTGTTGATGGACATATCATCTCAGCTCGTCGCCCGCCTGACCTTCCACCTTATGGCAAGGCATTCTGTGATGCACTCGCTGACAAGTAAAAATAACCCCATTGTGCTCTCATGCACAGTGGGGTTATTTTATATAACAAGGTTTCCAACAAATAATTATCACAAATGTAAATATATTAACTTAAAGGTATTTATATCCAGTTATCCTAATTACGATGCGTTCGAACCACTTTGTTCATCCGGACTTCCCGTGGAGTCATTAAAGACTTGCAGTCGCTCCTCAATATCTCCGCTGGTCCGTAAGGCGAAGCACTTTCGCGCTTCTTCTTTGGCGGTCGATGCTGTTGTGTTCAGCACTCTGTGCTTCACACGTAACAAGGATTGTGGAGACATACTCAAGTGGCGAATGCCAAGCTCCAACCAAAGCGGAATAGCACGTTCGTCCCCTGCCATCTCTCCGCACACACTGACATCAATTCCAGCCGTATGAGCCGCATCTGCTGTCGCACGAAGCATCCGCAGAACAGCCGGATGATAGGGGTGATACATATGAGCAATCTGCTCATTCATTCGATCTACTGCCAGTACATATTGAACCAGGTCGTTCGTACCAATACTGAAGAAATCAGCTTCCTCTGCGAGCAGATCAGCAATCATCACCGCTGCAGGAACTTCGATCATAATTCCCACCTGAATGTGAGGATCGTATGATAATCCCCGCTCGTCCAGATCGGACATTGCCTCACGAAGAATCTCATTGGCCTGTTGAAGTTCTTCCACCGAAGAGATCATCGGGTACATGATTTTGACATTTCCGGCCGCACTGGCACGCAAGATGGCTGTAAGCTGTGTTTTGAACAGATCCTTGCGGTCGAGACTAATCCGAATTGCACGGTAACCCAGAAACGGATTGTCTTCCTCCGGCAATTCAAAATAATCGAGTTGCTTGTCACCACCGATATCCAGTGTACGAATAACAACGGATTGTCCTGCTGTTTTCTCTGCCACAAGACGGTACACCTCATACTGTTCTTGCTCACCCGGGAACGTAGCACGGTCCATATACAAAAACTCTGTTCGGAACAAGCCCACACCTTTGGCTCCTTGTTTCAAAGCAAGGTCCAATTCCTTCACCGAACTGATATTGGAAGCCAAGTGCAAAACGGCCCCATCTTTGGTTACGGCATCCACGGTAGCAAGGACTTGAAGTTGTTCCTTTTTCTTCAGTTGTTTGCTGCGAAGCATGGTATACCGTTCAATGGTCTTGCGATCCGGGTCTGTAAATACCAAGCCATTGTCACCATCCACCACAAGCATATCCCCTGTCTCTACCGGCATACCAAGACTCGCTTCCAGACCGGAAACGAGAGGAATGCCAAGGGCACGAGCCATAATCGCGGAATGTGATGTTTTCCCGCCAATCAAGGTCACAATGCCTAGCACATGGGTGGGATTCAGATGCGCCAGTTGAGATGGCGACAGTTCTTTGGCAACGAGTACATACGGCTGGGTATCCGAAGGAAGTGTAATCTCCGGTGCACCGAGCAAATGCTTGAGCAGACGGTTACCCACATCCTTGATGTCAATGGCCCGCTCCTTCATATACTCGTCTTCCAGCAAGTCAAACATCGTGACAAAATGGTCTATGGCTTCTTTGACCGCCACTTCTGCTGCCTTATATTGACGCTCTATAATGCCGCGAATTTCGTTCATGAATACCGGATCTTCCAGGATTGCCAGATGTGCATCAAAGATACTGGACTCCTCTGGACCAACAACTTCCTTGAACTCATTTTTGATATATTCGATCTCATCTTTTGATGTCCGTATGCCCTCATACAGCCGTTCGAACTCTTGAGCGAGATCCACCGAATCCATCTTCTGATCCGGCAGATCCCATTCCCAACTGGGCAGGACAAATGCTTTGCCGATGGCTATGCCTGCAGCTCCGTTGATGCCTTGTATCTTCATTCTACCCCTCCAACGTTCCTGTCATAGAGCACCACGGACATAACGGATGCCTGACCTTTCTTAACTTGCTTAAATGGAGCAAAACTCCATGATTTTACACGATCTGGATTCGTAATTACCATTGGTGTTGTTAGTGACGCCGCTTGCTCGCGGAGTACTGCCAGATCAAACTTGATCAACAACTGCCCCGGCTCCACCGTATCGCCCTCCTGAACAAAAGCTTCAAAATGGCCTTTCAACTGAGAGGTATCGATGCCGATATGCAGCAACACTTCAAGCCCCTCACGGGTAGATATACCCAAGGCATGCATGGTCGGGTACAAGTGCATAATCGTTCCGTACACGGGTGAGACCAGCTCTCCCTTTTCCGGGACAAAGGCTACACCATCACCGACAAGCTTGGCTGCAAAGATCTGATCCGGCACCTCTTCAATCGGGAGCATTTTGCCCTGAACGGGGGCACAGAACAGAACCTGTTGCAGATCTCTTTCCAGCAGCTTCGCGATTTCTTCCCGAATCAATTCCGAGTAGGTCCCGAATACCACCTGTACGTTACCGCCACCCAGCTTGATAAGTCCAGCGGACCCCATACTCTTCATGGCACCCGTGTCGATCAGACGGTCATCATGCACAGTCAGGCGAAGACGTGTAATACAAGCTTCAACCTGTACAATGTTACTCTTCCCACCCAATGCTTCGAGGATTAAAGGTGCCTGATAAGGAATGTTACCTACCCAATCTTCCAGCATGGAGCCCTCTTCACGTCCTGGTGTTGGAATCTTGAACGTACGAATTGCCCATCGGAACAGGAAGTAGTAAACCAGCCCATATAGTATGCCAATCGGAATGAGCTTCCAAGCATTCTCCGATAGATGGAAATTGAGTATGTAATCAATAATACCTGCGGAGTAAGAAAATCCATGCCGGATATCAAGCCAGTAACTAATCCACATGGCAACGCCGGACATCACTGCATGCACGATGAACAGATATGGTGCCGCGAACAAAAAAGCAAACTCAATCTGTTCCGATACCCCGGTTAGAAAACAAACGAGTGCCGATGTCAGAAAAGTTTTCTTGATTTTTGGTTTCAGATCTTCCCTGGCTTCCTGAATAATAGCAAAGGCTATTGCCGGAATGGCAAACATCATGATGGGAAACAAACCCGCCATAAAGAATCCTGCTGTTGGATCACCTGCAAAAAATCGGGGCAAATCCCCTTGCACAATGTTACCATCAGGCGTTTCAAACGTCCCTAACTGGAACCAAAACACATTGTTAAGCAGGTGATGAAGCCCAAAAGCAACCAGCACCCTGTATAACACTCCGTAGATGAACAGTCCAAAACCCCCGAGACTGTATTCCCAGGTAGCAATGCCGTTCAATCCATGCTGTAGGATCGGAGCGAGCCATAACATAAAACAGGAGAACAATGCCGAACAGAGTCCGACGATGAGCAAAACAAACCTTGAACCTCCAAAAAATTGTAAAATTTCAGGCAGTTTAATGCTTTTAAACCGATTATGCATCCCACCGGCAAGCGCGCCGAGTATGATTCCGATTAAGGAAGCGGGCTGAACGGTGCCATCCCCGAAGTTCCGAGTTACCTGATCATATATCACGATACCAGCCAGAGCAGCAAGTCCCGCTTGTCCGGCCTGGTTGGAGAGTCCCAGTGCTACACCGACAGCGAACAGATACGGTAAGAAATAAAAAATACCGTGTCCGGCCACGGTAGACACTTCACCGACAATATCCAATCCCCAGGCGTCCCAAGGCAGACTGCCAACACTAAGCAAAATTGCGGCGGCGGGCAGGACCATTGTAGGCAGCATTACCGCTCGTCCGAGCTGCTGCAAGGATCCGAGCCAATTCATGGCGACCTCTCCTTTCTATCCTAGATGGTAAGCTTTACGCAACGTTTTGTCAAAGCAAAACAGTAACCAATTCGTTAAGCATTCATGCTGTACAGTAAACAATAAAAAGACCGCATCTTCATGCGGCCTTGGTTCTGAATTATACTATACACAGAACGATTAGTTAACATTTTTTTGAAATATTTCACTCATTGACCATAAAACTATAAATGGCTTTTCTAATTTTTTTTACCAATAGCAACCAGTTTGGTTCCTGCAACATAAATGGTTCCATCATTAGAAATAACCCATTGGTCGTTAATGTCATGATTAACTGACATTTTCCAATTAATCTTGGCTGTATCCAGTTTCATGGATACGAGATAGTTTTTATTTTCTGCATAGTTTTTATAATGATAAATAAGATTCCCATTACGATCAATGATGGGTTCACTGGTGAAATAAGTTCTGTCCTCATTGTTAAATGTTGTTACTTTCTTGTTCTGTGCATGATAAATGTTTCTCCCAAACACCACGTCACCTTGTTTGCTTATTGAAGGACCGTGTGAGTTACTTGTACTTTGAAATCCCCCCCTAATAGTCTTCTTCAGCTTACCCTTGGTATCAAATATGTGAAGATTATCGCCACCGATAACATAAATTTGATGGTTATCGTAGATCGGACTCAGAAGATTCTCCCCGGTGTACCTCGTACTCGATATCTTCTTCCCCTCTTGGTTATACTGAATCAATTCACCCGATTTCACCCTGCCGCTCTGTCTGATATCATCTTGGGATGATATGGTTAAAAAGATTCGGTCCTTAACAAAGATAGGATCGGAGACAATAAAAAAGGGTTTAGAATTAATCTCTGTGCCCATGAGAATGTTAAACTTTTCGCTGCCATCCTTACGAATTCCAAGTAGTCTTTTCTCCTCTTTTATATCTTCTCCCTCACTAACAGGTTTATTATTATGTATAACTTGTACATACGAAGCAGTAACAATAATTACTCCATCCTTATTGACATCAACGTTATTACCAGTCGTGTAATCCCTGTACCTTTTTTCCCAAATCTGTTTGCCGTCTAGTGTATAACTCGATATACTCGCTGTTCCAAAGTCCTCTGATCCTCTTCCTCCTTCAGGGATATCATCCCCAACAATAACCAGGGAACTATCCTTGTAGAGATACATATCGGATATAGCATTAATATGTTCTAGTTTACTCGACCACAACATTTTCCCTTTAGGCGTGACAGCCGTCAGTTGTGGGTGACCAAAATTATCATGAGAAATAAGATATATTATCCCTTTGGAATCCACAACAACATGTCTTACATAATTTTTCAAATCTAATGCCCATTTAATTTCTGGTCTTTTAGCAGGTGCAACGTAAGGGGACTGTCTGGTCCACACATCACTCTGATGAATGGCTGCATTGGCAGCATAAGCGGTAGTTTCTCTTGGCAGGGCTACTACGGCCAAAGCAACGAGCAGCATGACTGCTATTTTTTTCAAAGAACATCTCATTCTCACTTCATCCTCCTTTTATTTCATTCCATAATACTATGATAAACAGAAAAAATCCCGTCAACTTCAAGTTAACGGGATTCATCCTATAATCATTCAATTGGTTCAGATCAGGAGATCATTCGATCACAGGTGAACGAGCCTATCAGCCGCGTCCAGCGCCGCGCAGAACGATGGAATCCTCTACCTTGATACAACGATTCGTTACCGCTGTCATGCCGTTCTCTGCAGCAATCTGGACCGCTTCATCACTAT
This sequence comes from Paenibacillus sp. BGI2013, assembly GCF_002843485.1. Taxonomy (NCBI): domain Bacteria; kingdom Bacillati; phylum Bacillota; class Bacilli; order Caryophanales; family Paenibacillaceae; genus Paenibacillus; species Paenibacillus sp. BGI2013. Next base: position 42,412 of record NZ_PJFA01000003.1, on the reverse strand, counting down.
GGATGCCAAGTTGCAGCCACAGCACATTTGCTTTGATGGCAGCGGCGTCACGAGCGACATCCGCGCAAAACTCTTCGCGACGAAACACATTGACAATGTCTACCGGCTCTGGGATATCCGCGAGTGTAGCATATACCGTCTCTCCCAGGATTTCACCTTGCACCTGTGGATTAACCGGGATGATGCGATAACCTCTGCTCTGCATGGCTTCTGCCACCATATAGGAAGTGCGATCTGATTTGTCTGATAAGCCGACGACTGCGATGTTGCCTGCCTTGCGCAAAAGTTGTCCAATTTCTTCACGAGTAGGGTTGTTAAATTCCATGTTCAAGCACCATCCTTTTCTGAATTAAAGTGCGTGTTCAAAAAACAGGTTTTCAGTTATTTACTCTTTTACCCATTGAACCGAGGCGCCAAGCGCCTGCAAATGATCGAAATATTGCGGATAAGACTTGGCTACATGGTGTGCATCCCGAATACGAAGCGGCTCCTTGGAACGCAGACCAACGACAGTGAGCGCCATAATTACGCGATGATCGTAGTGAGCGTTAATCTCAACGCCGCCTTCAACGCCTTCTGGACGTCCATGAACGATAATCTCAGCTTGACGCTCTTCAACGTTCGCTCCTGCCTTCCGCAGTTCGTTCAAATAATCGGTGATTCGGTCACATTCCTTGTAACGCAGGTTCTCTACATTATAGAACCGTGAGGTGCCTTCCGCAAACACAGCTGCGGCTACCATAGCCAAAACGGCGTCCGTCGCGGCATCCCCGTCGAATTCGATCGCTTTCAGTCTGCCATTACCTTGAACGTGTACAACATCGTTCTCATGTGTCAATGGCACTTCCATCATGCGCAGCACGTCAACGATGGCACGTTCACCCTGTTTGCTCTGCTCCATCAGGCGCAGAATCTTCACATCAGACTGTGTAACCGCTGCTGCGGCAAGAACGGCTGCCGAGCCCGGGTAGTCCCCTTGAACCGTGTAGGTTGTCGGCTGGTAAGCCTGTCCACCTGGTACACGGAAGGACATGTAATCATCACTTGCATGGATAACGATGCCTGCCTGCTCCAGCACTTCCAGCGTCTGTCCGATAACAACCTTGGACTTCAGGTCATTCAGTACTTCGATGGTGCTGTCTTCTGCAAGCAACGGAGTTACAAACAACAACGCACTCAGATATTGGGAGCTGACGGAGCCGGATACACGAATGTGTCCACCCTTGGCATTGCCACCCTTGATTGTAATCGGCAGGCGTCCTTGTTCATGCTGTACATCTACACCCAATTGACCAAGCGCATCGATCAGGTCATCATGTGGACGTTTGCCCAGTGAATCCGGGTACGTATTCACAAATGTAACGTCAGGGCAGAGCGCTGTAACACCCATCAGGAAACGAAGTACAGCACCCGCATTCCCTACATTCAATTCACGCACATCACGGGGATGACTGCCAAAACCCTGGATCACAATCTTGCTGTCGTCTTCTTCAAGTACTGCCCCCAGATCACGAATACATCTGCGCATGGCGTCACTGTCTTCACTGTGTGCCGGGAAATGGATGGTACTTGTGCCTTCCGCCAGCGCAGCAGCCAGCAAATAGCGAGTCGTGTAGTTTTTAGAGGACAGAGCCCCGATTTCCCCGTTCAGAGTGGGGGTTGGTTTAACAATAACGTCCATGGATGAAATTCTCCTTCATTGATTATATTGTGGCCAAATTGACATTCCGTGCATCGCTTGGGTATCATTATAGCGTTAAGTCCATACAGAAAAGAGGACCTGAATATGACACAAATAGCTGAAATTGAAACGTCTGAGCTGCGCCGCCGTTTACAGGCGGGAGAGAAGTTGCAGATGATAGACGTCCGTGAGGACGATGAAGTCGCGCAAGGCATGATCGAAGGAGCCAAGCATATTCCGCTTGGACAGATTCCGGACCGTCTGTCTGAGATTGAGAAATCAGGCGAGATCGTGATCATCTGTCGTAGCGGTTACCGCAGTGAGCGTGCATGTGAATATCTGCAGCAACTGGGATATGAAGGCTGTACAAACATGGTCGGCGGTATGCTTCAGTGGCAACAGGAAGACTAGAGAAGCTCGGAGAGAAGCGAAGTCATTTGTAACCTTGTGACCTCAGCTCTGCTCCACTCCTAGAAACGGGCCTATATGGCCCGTTTTGTTATATCTGCCACCACCTATCACCCATCAAACTTCGATGATAACAAGCTTAGACGCGGTAATGCGCTAAAATTAAACGAGTCACTTCAGCAGCGGATAACTCGGTTGTATCCACCGTATAATGTGCGAACCGATATGCGTCTTTCCGTTCTTCCATAATTGCCTGAATGCGTTCCTCTGCATTGCCTGCGAGGAGTGGGCGATTGTCACAGCCACTAACACGCTCTACAATCACTGCCGGATCAGCAGTCAAGGCAACAACCCAACCATTCTTCAACATCACGTCACAATTATCCGAACGCAGCACCACGCCACCTCCGGTCGCTATGACCTGTGACTTCTTCTCCAGCACCGAGCATAACATGCGGCTCTCGGCATCACGGAAATACGTCTCTCCCTTGCCAGTGAACAATTCCGGAATCGTACAGCCTTCCTCTTTTTCCACCGCGGCGTCTACATCAATCAATCGATAACCAAGCTCGCGTGCAAGCATGTCAGCGACGGTTGATTTGCCGGTTCCCATCATACCGATGAGAATAATATTGTTAGACTTGCTCAAGGTGTACACTCCTTTAATTCAAGCAATTCGTGAGCACTTTTGTCCTATCATAACACAGCCCTGCGGACTGGGAAAGACCATCTCCTCACTGACTTCCTTTCGACCATCCGCAAGTACTTCCAAGACAGATTAAGTAACTCCCGGCATCTAAGCCTACGGCAGATCACCCTTAAGCAGTTTTGAGCCCCCAAACGTTTTCAATCAGTGACCAACTAGTAACTTAACGAACAGCAATGAGCTTATTTACGTAAAATAGGAGCAGATAAACTTCTAACGAATCTCAGTAAACTTATTTCAAAAAAATCACCGTCAAAACAGCGAAATCTCGCTGCAAATTATTGAAATAGGGCCTATTGAGTTCGTTAAAAAATAGAACCGGCTCATTTTGCCAAAATAGAGTGTCTCATGTTCATTAGGTCTAGAACCAGCAACATATCTTCTCCATCAACACTATTACTGTATAACACAGTAAAAAAAGAGGCCTAGCGTTAACCGGCAATCACCGGAACGCCAAACCTCTTTTGAGCTCCTTAGCAGGCCAAACCTGCCACTTAAAGGGGCACTAGCCAAATCATAATAGAATTGTATATGTGGTACTACTCCATCCAGTTGTGGTGGAAGCTGCCTTCTTTGTCCACACGTTTGAACGTGTGAGCACCGAAGTAGTCACGTTGAGCTTGCAGCAAGTTTGCTGGCAAACGCTCTGTACGGTAGCTGTCGTAGTAAGAAAGAGCGCTGGAGAAGCCAGGTACCGGAACACCTTGTTTTACAGCAGCCGCTACAACTTCACGCCACGCGCCTTGATAAGACTCAACGATGTTTTGGAAGTAAGGATCCAAGAGCAGGTTTTTCAGTGCTGCGTCTTTATCATAAGCTTCTTTGATGTTTTGCAGGAACTGTGAACGGATGATGCAGCCACCACGGAAGATCATGGCAATGTTGCCGTATTTCAGATCCCAGCCATACTCGTCGGAAGCTGCACGCATTTGTGCAAATCCTTGTGCGTAGGATACGATTTTACTTGCAAACAATGCTTTACGAACGCTCTCGATGAACGCTTTTTTGTCGCCGGAGAACGCTTCAGTCGCTGGTCCATTCAGGATTTTGCTAGCTGCTACACGCTCGTCCTTCATGGCAGACAGGAAACGGGAGAATACGGATTCTGTAATCATGGACAATGGAACGCCGAGATCCAGCGCACTTTGGCTTGTCCATTTACCTGTTCCTTTTTGTCCAGCAGCGTCCAGAATAACGTCAACCATTGGTTTGCCGGTTTCCGGATCGTATTTAGAGAAGATATCTGCCGTGATTTCGATCAGGTAGCTATCCAGCTCTCCTTGATTCCATTCCGTAAAGATCGCATGCAGCTCTTCAACGGAAACGTTCAATACGGATTTGAGCAAGTGGTACGCTTCACCAATCAACTGCATATCTCCGTACTCGATACCGTTATGCACCATTTTCACATAGTGTCCGGCACCGTCTGGTCCAATATATGTACAACATGGATCGTCACCGACTTTGGCCGAGATTGCCGTCAGGATCGGTTCAACCAGTTTATAAGCACTTTCCTGTCCACCTGGCATGATGGAAGGGCCTTTCAGTGCGCCTTCTTCACCACCGGATACACCTGTACCGATGAAACGAATGCCTTTGTCTTCCAACTCTTTGCTGCGACGTTGCGTGTCAGGGAAGTATGCGTTCCCTCCATCAATGATGATGTCGCCCTCATCCAGGTGAGGAAGCAGTTGTTCAATGGTAGCGTCGGTCGCTTTACCAGCTTGTACCATGATCAAAATTTTGCGCGGGGATTCCAGGGATGCTACGAACTCTTCAATGGAGAATGAGCCTGTCAGGTTTTTACCTTCAGCTTCTTTCAGAAGATCATTGGTTTTCTCCGGGGAACGGTTAAATACCGATACTGAGAAACCTTTGCTTTCAATGTTAAGGGCCAAATTTTTGCCCATGACAGCCAGGCCAATTACGCCAATTTGTTGTTTTGTCATCTGGTCCTCCATCCTTTGCTCCAATTAATTTTATTGAAATAAATTCTCAACAATACTCCCATTTTAACGGTTTTATGTATAGAAGTGAACCCCGTGGCACAGCTACGCAACGAGAAAACACCCCAATCTGCTGAGGTGTTCATCGTATTTTCATAAATACGGCCTTATCTTGTCATCCTTCCAACATTAACAGATGTCCAGACAACTGTTTTAAGACTTGACGGCAAGCATTTGCTTTTTCGATATTATCCATCTGCATGGCCGTGTAGAGGCGCTCCAGTTCATCGTCTACTTCCATGCGCAACAACATGAGCCTTTCCTCGCCTTCACGCGAGAGGAACATTTCTTCCATCTCTTCCGCCGTCGGCGCAGGTTCCTTTTGAAAAATGACACGCTGTTTGAACCCAGACACTTCCACGAGCCGAATGACTTCACCGAATAAAATATTCTCCACGGTCATCTGCTGATCCTTAAATCGCTTCACAACCGCATGCCCGCGTGTATCTCCAATTAGCTTCTCCAGCCACTCTGCAAGTTTTGCATCCTTAATGATATAATCTCCAGTCATCTTGTAGTTCCCCGTGCGCGTCTGTTGAAAGCGGAGCTTTACCAGCTTGCGGCCGGTCCGGACTGACAGGATAAAAAAGGATTCGTCCTCGCTCCAATATAGTGAATATCCCTCACGAATAAGGTCTCTGATCAAATTTTGGATATGCCGACGGTTGAACCGCAGCTCCAGATTGCAATATTCAACTTCATAACTCTTATTCACGGCACTCCCTCCATCTGTACCGGATCAACTCCGGCCCTCGTCTTCAATCGCTTCTACTCAATCGGCTTACCCTATTTTATACTTCATTTTATGTAAGGGTACTTGGTTATTTGACTATTTTTCACCGAAAGGACCGCCGGATTGCAGCTTTCCGCAGACGCACAGGGGCAAGCCCCCGATTATCGTGATATATTGGACGCGAAAAAGGGAGCCCCACAACCAATACAGTTGGTGGAACTCCCTTTTCTTTTGCTTATTTGGCCGGAGCGGTGCGAAACGGATTGCGGGATAACACAAAGTGCACAACGGCAAGTCCTGCCATGACGATGGCACTGCCGATGAATGGAGCCGGATGGCTCACGTGGTCCCACAGCAGTCCGGAAACAATGGGGCCTACAACCATGCCTGATCCCTGCAATGTAAGGAAGAATCCCCAGATCGCACCCCGCTCCCCTTTGGGAATCAGCGTGGCTACAAAAGCATTCCAGGCGGGCAAAATCATGGCATAACTGATGCCCACCAGCATGACAACACCAAACACCACCGGAATGGATGTTATGGAGGAGAATGCAAACAGACTTGCCGCCGCCATCAAAAAACCAACATTCAGGAACGGTTTCGTCCCAAACCTGTCTACCATTTTACCAACAGGCAGCAAGGCAATAACGGTTATTCCACCACCCGCAATCAGCAACAAACTGTATAGATTCGGTGAGATGTGCAGGTCTGTGCGTGTATATAGCGTGATTACTGGACTGAGCAGCCCGATGACAAACGACTGCATAAACAGGGCAGGATAAACCAGTGGATTAACATTAAGTGTGCTGCGTACCCGTTGCAGTGTGTCCTTCACACTCTTTTGCAGCCGGATGAACGGCGTGAGCAGATTTGGTTTGGCTGGATATTTCACATCACTATTCTTCGCTGCTTGCTCGGCATGCTCTCCTTCAACAATGACACGTCCAGGAAGAATCATGGCCACCAGAATAACGAGAATGGCACAACCCATCAGCACGAGGAATATGGTGCGATAATCATGATGCGTGCGCTCCAGTAGCCAGTTCATGCCTATAGGTCCAAGCCCCGTTCCGCCGAGAGCAGCCATCTCCAGCGCCCCCATTGCTGTACCATTTTTGTTCTGTGGGCCTGACATCGCCGTCACGCCTGTCATGGCGCAAGGCCAGAGTGGTGACGTACCAATGCCAAGAATCAGACAGGCCATGGCCAGTCCAACGGCACTTTTGAGAAAAAGGATCATAATAACAGCGATTAAGGTACAGATTAATGCTGTAACCATCGTTGCGCGGAACCCGATCCGTTCTGCTGCCCAGCCGGAAGGCGCCCGAAACAGATTATCTCCCAAATATTGAAGAGCAAATGCCACACCAATGACGCCTGCAGACAGACCCAGTATATTGTCCATATACACCGGCAGAACTGCTACCAACAGGGCCCCTTTGATAATTTCAACTAGAAAAAGTGTCAGCCACATCGCGATAAAAAATGGTGATCGCAAAATTTTGGCTGGTTTTGTATCGGTTTGCATTCTTTTTCCCCTTTCGGCGTTCATTTGCCTATTCCCTATCCTTAGTGTAACCGTGGGGAATGTGTCCAAATCTCGGCAATTCAAAAAATTGTCGATTATACTGTTGCATTCGGTTCTTAATTTGCTATACTCATCTTTGTTTACCAATTTTATTAGGAAGGGTTGTGACAGCACTGATGAATCACCACCGTACGCCGCTGTTTACCGCTTTAAAAAATCATGCGGCACTCAATCCGGTACAGTTTCATATTCCGGGCCATAAAAAAGGATTGGGAGCGGATACCGAATTCCGTGAATTTATTGGCGATAATGCCTTCTCCATAGATTTGATTAACATCGCACCGTTGGATGACCTGCATCAGCCAACCGGTGTCATTCAGGAAGCACAGATTTTGGCAGCAGATGCCTTCGGAGCCGATTATACCTATTTTAGTGTACAAGGCACAAGCAGTGCCATTATGACCATGATTCTGTCTGTATGCTCACCGGGTGACAAAATTATTGTGCCCCGTAATGTGCATAAATCGGTTCTGTCCGCGATTATTTTCTCAGGCGCCAAACCCGTATTTGTTTCTCCTTCACAAGATCCCAATCTGGGCATTGACCACGGAGTGACCACACAGTCTATCCGTCGCGCACTTGAGCGTCATCCAGATGCCAAGGCATTGCTTGTAATTAACCCGACCTATTACGGCGTGGTTACAGATCTGAAAGAGATTGTTGAGCTGGCACACAGCTATCAAGTCCCTGTCCTTGTTGATGAAGCACACGGTGTACTCATTCATTTCCATGAGGATCTGCCGTTGTCTGCGATGGCAGCAGGTGCCGATATGGCTGCAACCAGTGTTCACAAGCTTGGTGGCTCCATGACACAGAGTTCCGTACTCAACCTGAACACGAAGAATGGGTTCGTGAATCCACAGCGTGTACAGACGATCCTGAGTCTGCTCACCTCAACATCAACTTCATACATTTTGCTTGCTTCACTCGATACATCAAGACGTAACCTGGCACTCCACGGTCGTGAGATTGCACAGAAGGCGATTGAACTAGCTGAGTTTGCCAGACGTTCGATTAACGATATGGATGGCCTGTATTGCTTCGGCAGAGAGCTGCTGGGTACAGAAGCGACTTTCAACTATGATCCAACCAAAGTAACGATCCATGTTCGCCATCTGGGTATTACAGGGTATGAGACAGAGAACTGGCTGCGTGAACATTACAACATCGAGGTTGAACTTAGTGATATGTACAATATTCTGTGTCTCATTACGCCAGGAGATACGGATAATAGTGTGGATATCTTGCTGAACGCTTTGCAGGATCTCTCCCGTACCTATTATCAAGTGAACCCGGCCCATGAACTGGTCGTAAAAGTTCCGGATATTCCACAGTTGATGCTGACTCCACGTGATGCATTCTACGGTGATACCGAAGTGATTCCGTTTAAGGAATCCGCAGGACGTATTATCTCGGAATTCATCTATGTCTATCCGCCAGGAATTCCGATCCTGTTGCCGGGTGAGGTTATCACCCAGGAAAATATCGACTACATCATCGATCATGTTGAAGTTGGATTACCCGTCAAAGGACCCGAAGATCGCAGCGTAACCAACGTTAAAGTGATCGTGGAAGCCGATGCCATTTTCTAGAACAATCTCCTTGCGCTGTGCAGGGGATAAACTTAAAGGACCAAGCCCTAGCTTGGTCCGTTTTTATTTTATGGGACAAGCGAGTTTGCATTTTCCCGTCTATTTCGTAGTTCAAACCGGTGGTGTAAATGCTCGTATACCTCTTGAAAAACAAACAAAAGGCCCCCTGAGATCAAGGAGCCTTCATGTTATGTTCCAAAAGAATGACTATTCTTGTGATGCAACGAGTTCGTTGTAAGCCGCTTCAACGCGGTTCCACTCTTCTTCGTCTTCAATATTGTAGAGCACCATTTCCTCGTCTTCTTCTTCCATACGCAGGATGATGCCGTCAGCTTCAGGATTGTTACGTTCCAGCAGGAGCGCATAAACATGCTTCTCCACGTCAAACGTCTCCACCAAAACCATCTCCACGTCTTGGCCGTTCTCGTCTGTTAATGTGAGAAGGACTTCTTCATGCTCGTGGTCGTGGTCGTGGTCTTGCCCGCATCCGCAGCCATCGCCGTGTTCATGTGTGTGATCGCTCATTGAAATACCTCGCTTTATAAATAGAAATTGTGTAACCCTGCATATCGTAACATGTTCAATGACACAGGTCAATTTAACTCACAGGGTTATTTTCGCTTCAATCGTTCAGCGCTGTAATGATTTTCTCCGCTACCAGGACGTAGCTGCTGTTTGCATTTTCTTTAATATGAAAGCCGACCTGATATTTGCCGGCACGACTGAAATCATACGTAAAATCATATGTGCGGAACCAGAAGTTATCCTTCTGGGTTGTAAGCTCCTGTGACTGGATATCCTTCACCTGACCGCTTGGATTGGTAATCGTTACTTTCACCGCAGCTACATCTGCTGTCAGACTGTCCACTTGTGAAAATACATTGAATTTCAGCTTACCTACGTTAACGTTGCCAAATACAGTGTCTCCCTTGAAGAGAAAAATATGTACATTCGGTTTGATCACCGTTACTCTCTTGTTACTGCTGTCCCATTTGACGACGCCTCCGGCTTCCCTGACAGGTACATAGGTCGTTCCATCAATGAGATAACCTCCATCAGCTGCTTCCTTGCCGTTAATGAGAACACGAATCTTCTCGTTCACCGAATCTGCAAACAATAAAGACCCGCCGAGCAAGGAGAATACCGTGACACAAAGCAATATTCGTTTCCATTTCATCCCGTCAATATTCCCTCCCCTGCTGCTAGCTGTTGTACATTTATACTGCAGATTCATCCACAAAGTTGCGCTGTTTTTCATCATTTTTCATTTTTTATCCAGAATTTTTTCCACCCCTTGGAATGCACAAAAAGAGGCGATCCTCATTAAAGGATGCCCCTGATCTATAATTGTTATATATACGGGATTATACGAAGAGTTTATGAAGAAGTATGGCGGGTCAATATACAGGGAACGCCCTTGCCTAAAGCCCCTTCAATTCTCATACGTGCAGCGTAATCCATACCTCGTGTACATGGTGTCTTACATCTCTCGCATACATCCGATGTGACCAACTTCATGGATACACGTATTTTATCACTCTTTAATGCGGGAGCTTTCTTACCTTTTGCCTTTGCCATCCCGGATTCCCCATTTCCCCAAGTGCTTACTGATGTAATGCATCATATGGGGATTCGCCCGGTTGTGTGTCTATTTAGAAAACGTATTTAAATAATAAAAATATGACAAGGAGGATACCTCCGAGAATGAGCCAGTTGCTGATTTCATACCAAATACCCTTGCCTCCGGACAGGTATTTCTGTTCATTCTCCTGATGACGCTGACGGTGGGTATCGGTCTCAGAGCCATGGGGTGGTTTGCTAAAATCCATCATAAGTACATTCCCCTTTCAGCAGTTTTGTGTAAACTTACTACCATTATAACCCACAATTGAGTGCGAAATTGATTTTTATGCATAAAAAACCAAAAAACCTCCGATTTCTCGGAGGCTTCTTATCAACAAATAGTATCAGTGATTACGCGAGTTCCACGTTAACATTCACGTTCCCTTTGATTCCTTTGGAATATGGGCAGTAGTCATGGGCAAGTTTCACAAACTTCTGTGCTGTTTCTTCATCTAGACCAAGGATTTTAACTTCCAAATCGACTTGAAGCTTCACGCCGTTATCCTCAGAGTCCGTCACCAACATTACGGTTGCAGCTACCGTACTTCTTTCAATCTCAACTTTGTGTTTCTTCAATTGAAACTCCAGTGCGGAGTTAAAACAAGCACTATATCCTGCTGCAAACAACTGCTCCGGATTGGTAGCTGTCGTCACTTGTCCTCCGAGTTCAGGCGGTGCAGCAACATCCAACATAAACACGTTATCTGGGGATTGTACGATGCCTTGACGTCCACCTGTATTGATTACTGTAGTTTCATATAATGTTTTCATTTGTGAAAACTCCTTTAGTTAATTAGATTTATTTTGACTAAAATTTGATCTCATTTGTATCACCAACAATTACATTGTACACAATTTAATTGTGTATGTAAATAGTTAATATAAAAAATAATATAGTTTAAAACACGTTTGGAGAATAATTCTTTTCTAACCCCGGACAAGCCCAAGCCTAAAGTCAGTGCACTTTCTGAGTTGTTCGCTGTATCCACCAAACTTGGCCTGACTTCATTCTCTAAATAAAAATGGTACCCAAACACTGCACTTCATTTTCAAAGCGTCCGTGTTTAGGTACCAAATTACTGCACGTATATCTTTTTACCGATCCATACAGATAATCTATTTATTCTCATAGTCATTCCAATTCAAATCATGCACCTTATTCATCTTCAGATGTCTTCCCAGTTTGATTAATTACTCCAGATATCCACTTTCATCTGTGCACATTTGAAATACTTGGCCTCGGCCTTACTTGTAGTCAGCTTCAAAAGACATTGCAGTTCTCCATGTTGGAACAACCCACCGCTAAGGTCAGCAGCAACACCGCCATATTGATCATCCGCACCAAGCCATACCGACGGTCTCTCGAACCCAGCTGAGAACTGTAATCCGGTACAGAGCAACACAGTGAGATTCTTACGGTTCTGTGCTTCATCTCCTGCTACGCCATGTGTGGTGAAGAACACCATGTTTTGATTAAAATCCGTGTACGTTCCATCTGCTTTATAGGCACGGACCATACCATATTTCTGATTTACGTTTTGAAAAAAAGTGATTCCGGCCTTGCTATCCTTCGATTTAATGCCAACCTGAACTGAGATTCCAATGTTCCCGTTTAATTGTAGCGCTTCCAAAGTGATTGCAATTGCTGTTACTTTCGAGCTGTCAATCAGATGTTTCATTTTTAACTCTGCCGTGGCTCCTGCCGTTGTCGGAGTTGTAACGGTAATGGTCCCTCTGTCGGGCAAAGGCTCAAACGTAGGGGTGCCCACCACCTCCACCCAATCCGGTAACGTTCCGTAAAGAAAATCGGCCACAAGCTGTTTGTGAACCTTTCCAAAGGGCACAATCTGACCCGCTGCATCACGTATAACCATCTCTACACCCCCACCGAATAGGCTACACCGATATTATGATCGGTATTGTAATACACGTACACTACACCGTCCATAACGGACACCATCAAGGACTGCATGTTGGTCGTTTCCCAATCCAATGCCGGAAAATATATATCTGTAGGTTTGTCCAGCAGTTGACGAAAGTCTGCACTGATCTTGGCAATGGCAGGCCGAGCTACCGTCGTAACCCCACCGGAAGCATAAGCTGATAACATACCCAGCCACCACATGCTCCCTTTGTACATAAATACACCAGCATTGGGTCTCGAAATGTTTTCTCCTGCACTTAAAGTGGCATCATTCCCACCCATTAATGGTCTTGGATCAGCTAACCAGCTACGTCCGTCATGTGAATGCCAGATACATTTACGGCCAAAGTCACCACCGCCCATCACCGAGAAACCGATCCATTTGCCGCCATTTCTGAAACACGAGAAGTAACCGGTATGACCATCACCTGGGAACCCGGGAGGTTTGTCCAAAATCAAACCCACTCTTGTCCAGTTGATCATGTCTACAGAGGTCGCAAGTGCCGTCGATTGATTGATCCCCAGTCCGTTTTGTTGATAATACATAAAGAACAATTGTTCTTCATCGTTCCAGATCACAAATGGAGTTTCCGTCGAATTCCCAACCACAGTATCGAGATACACCTGTCCGTGTTTGGTCCATGGTCCTGTCGGGCTGTTCGAGTAGGCTAGTCCAATTCCTCCGATGTGATTATGATTGGTAGAATACGTAGCATAATAATCTGCTTTTGCATCAGGGATAAGCCCCTTCACCTTGATCGCCCGAAACCAATAGATCGATTGAAGACCCGCCATTGCAGCAGTATACATAGGATTGTCCATTTTTTTATCAAATTGAGGCGTGTACATCCGTCTGGTTTCTGCATCACAATAATCATAAGGCGCAACGGCCCTGCTTGCCTTCATCGCTGCGTCGAGTGCTGTCTGAGCAATATTTTCAGTCATAGACATGGGAACTCAACTCCTTCGTGAGCAGGGTATTACCATTTACCGGTCGCGAATATAAAACATCCGAAGTGTCCTTTAATAGGATTGAAAAATCAACAACATTATCCTCATTCGTAGCGGGCTCCAGAGTAATACAAATGATAGGACAAATTCTAGCATTATATGAATACGCTTTCATCTTGTTCATTCCTTTATTTCCTTTACAGTTGTAATCAGCAACTGTCCCTTTCATTGGTACGCCCGGATAATGTTGATCCTTCATATTAATCCCTCCTATTGTTTTCTCCCGATAAGTATATTCATGAAGTTGCCTTTGTGTTAAAGCATTATGCCCATCTTGCAGCCTATTATTCTAAGACTGGTTCTCATATAAAACATAAACAGGCTAACCAATACAAATTGGCTAACCTGTTTGAACGAAGAAACTGCAAAACCGATTCCTTATTACTCCGCAAAAAGTGAAGATATGGGATTCGCAACTTTTTTATTGGATTTCTCCTTGCCTTGGTTATCCATTACATAGTACTGGTAAAAGTCGTTAGTGAATCCGGTAGACTCCTGTATTTTCAGCTTAAAAGCTTCAAATGCCACATCACTCAGATGATCCTCATTCCAGAAATAATGAAGCATCAATCGATTCTGGTTATAGGGATGTTTGATAACGTATGCACCCGCGGCGAGAGGTTGATTCATGGTATTTTTCCAAGGAAAACCCGTCTGTTTCGTTCGATCAATAATGTTGAATTTTAAAGCCTGCACCAATCCGTTTGACTTGGCATTGCCAATGACAATAAGGTTGCTGTTGCCGATCTCTTTTTTCATCTTTTGCTTCAGTTCCTTGCGATCCCTTATAATGTCGTATTTCATACCAGTCATATCAAGGAATCCGGTCAACTGATTAACCATATCTTCCTGCTGTTTAGTTGCAAGCTTACTCACCTGATCGCTGAGCACAATGGTTAATTCCTCGCCTTGAAGGGCTTTGTCCATCAATCGATTCATCACTTCATATGGCAGATTAGGAACCATACCCATGACAGCCTGATATTGCACTTGTAAGACATCATGCACATAGGCGGCGGTCTCTTCCTGTGATAATTGGTATTCCGGCTTTAAGACAAAATCAGGCTGATATAGGGCCATCTGCATTTCTGAACGTATTTCTTTACCAAGCACATCTTCAATGGTTTGAAGCAGCCCCTCTACCGTTGCATTTTGGTACACGTAGCGTTTGAAATATGTCCTCATCAACTCGTCAAATTTCTCTTCACCGACGGAACGGTAAAGCTGATAGATCGCTTGTCGCCCCTTCTGATAATATACCAAACTTGCCAAATCCCCAGCTTCATCGTTTGTTGACGCAATCGCCATATCTACGGGTGCAGTATCAAACTGTATGGATCTGAACCCATTTAGCTTGTCTCCCTGTTTCTCGGCAAAATACACCATGGAGAAATCGGCAAAGCCTTCATCCAGGAAGGATTCTGTCTCCGAGTTATTACCGATCAATGCATGGAACCACTGATGCGCTATTTCATGAACAAATGTGGTGTCTTCTTCTGGAATAGCACCATTTTGAATCTGTCCCATCTGGATGAGCCTCGCGTACTCCACGGCAACGCCTTGTACATACGTCTCGACAATTCGGAACTCTGGATAGGGATACTTGCCATATTTCTCACTATAAAAATCGATGACCTTGAATGCCTGATTAATGTACCGGTCAACTATCTTTTTCTTGGATGGATCATCGTTATAATAGTAGTATTCCACCGTCAGACCGTTACGGGTAACACTCTCCAATTGAAGGTTTGGACTAGCAAAGAATACAAACTCCCTTGTATTCTCGGCCACAGCAGACACAATCTTACGACCATGTTCTGTACTGTCTTGAGTGGTGATCGTGCCCGGCATGGCTACCTGATACTCATCAGGAACATTGAATTGAACTTCAAAGTCCGATGAGGTGTAATAATCGCTCTCAAATGTTCGACTATACGGCGCCTTGTTCCATTGATGCTTAACCTCGTCATATACAGACATCACCGAGAACCAGTGTGCACCATTGATCATGTCCTTGTAGTAGGAAACTCGCTGTGAGCCATAGGGTATATTCAACTGAAACTCCAGTTGGAATGATACAGATTCGCCTGGTTGAACGGGCTCTTTCAACTGCACGGTCAACGCTTGGTTTTCCTTATGGAAATCCAGCGATTGGCTATTTGCTGTTACAGCCTGAATATCGATGCCACCCAGAAAGTCCGCCGCTGTCTTCTCCGGATGTTCTTCACTAATCTTCTCATTATGCTGTTGGTACATGCTCGCCTGTGTAGACTTGGAGAGGTTTGCGTCAGCATATGTATGAAGGACCAGCTGCTGGAGTGCATCCTTGCTTGTGTTGCGATACGTTACCTTCTCGCTCCCCTGGATCGTCATTTCCTTCTCATTTAATCGAGCCTGAATCTGGTATTGAATTGGCGTCTGCTCTAAAGAGTCTTTAGGTGTGTTATATATCTTCGTAGATACAGGTGCTGGGCCTGCTTCCGCGGCAACAACCCCCATGTTGGCAAGTGGGCTTGCTGCCAGTATTAAAGCCAGTGTACCCGCAATCCCTACTCTGGCTAACTTTGATGTAAATGGACTTGAATAATTCATAAGTTCTCTCCCTCTTCTGTTCTATATTGACCTCAGAACCAAGTATAGAAGACGAACCTTACGCTGAATTTATGTTTTATTTAAGTTTTGTTTAAAAAGAGGAAGAGAAACTGAAACTATCGCAAATCGCATTCATGTTTGTATGTAAAAAAAAAGAAAAGAAGCCTTACAATGTAAGGCTTCTTATGTATGATCTGTAGTGGGCTCGAACCACTGACCCCTACCCTGTCAAGATAGTGCTCTCCCAGCTGAGCTAACAGATCATGATATATAATTGTTTCCCAATCAAGTAACAGTATCATATCAAGTAACCGTGTTCATTGTCAATGATTTATTTGGTTATAATTCACCCGAAATGGTGCACAATAAAGGAAAGATTACCATTTCTACAACGAGGTGAATTCCCTATCAGAAACATAACAAAACGGTCAAAATCCAATAAATATACATTTACCAAATGCTTCTTTCTCTTTGCTGGGCTTATGATTCTCATTACTACCGTTACGGGTTGCGGCTTGGAGAAGGATGAACATACGGTACAATTCCAACAATTACAACAGCCCAATGAAAATAGTGAGTCTCTGCCCGTCTGGCTGGACGTATACTCCAAATCTGTAATTCAAGATGTGTATTCTCCGCGAGGAAGCAGTGAAGTCTTGCCGTGAAGGTTAACAGGTGAATTACTCATCTTCATCCCACTTGCGTGAGTATGCTTTCTTCGTAACGTAATACAACAGAGTAATCATTCCCGCCGACATTAACAATGTAATTACCATGATGCCTGTCATGCCCATCACTACCCCCTCCTCTCCCAATATGTTCCAGACTTCACTATACAGGAAAAACATTTTTTTGTATAATTCAGTCTGATATGTCGCGCAAGAGCAGAAAGAAGGAATGGAATTGGCAGCTGAGATTAGTTATGTATCGACAGAAGAACAACTGGAGCAAGCCCTGGGAATTCGCCATCACGTTTTTGTGATCGAGCAACAGGTGCCTGCCGAGATTGAGATTGATCAATATGATGTCATCAGCCCGGATGTGCATCATGTATTGTTAAGTACGGATGGCCAAGCTGTAGCCACAGGACGTCTGATCTATTACAGCAAGGATACGGCCAAAATGCAGCGGATCGCAGTGCTTGAATCTCATCGTTCATTTGGTTATGGACGTGTGCTTCTGCTCGCGATGGAGGAGCTGGCACGTGAACTCGGCTTATCCTATTCTGTACTGGATGCACAGTGTCAGGCACAGAAATTCTATGAAAAACTGGGTTATGAAGTGATTTCAGAAGAACCTTTTTATGATGCAGATATTCTGCATGTTCATATGAGAAAGAGCTTGTAAAACCTCGACGTTGGCAGCTCTTATCAGCATATGATGCATACTTCCGAGGAAATCGGATAGGCTAATCAGGTAGACAGATTCCTATCTCGTCATATAAGGAGAGTGTGACATCATGGATCAAACGACACGCGAGAGTTTCACAGCCGTACAGAAAAATGGTGACGGTGACCTGACAGCTTTTCAAACTTCAGCAGGACGTGTACTGGATTATCAGCAGGCACTTGCAGAAGTAAAAGCTGGCGCTATTGCCGGTGTGAATGTATTTAAAGGCAAGGATGGCGAAATGTACATTCGCGGAGATGCTGACGGTGACCCAACCAACAACCTGGACCAACTTCCCCATTTCTAAAATAGATGCACATGTCGTACATGTGTGACACAGTAAGCGCCGATCCGGTTATCCGGGTTGGCGTTTTCTTATTATGATTAGTAGTCCGTAAAATATTTTACGGAATCACCGGAAGGTTGGCTTTTGCGAATCGGCTGTTGTACCTGTTCCCATGCCTGTAAAATCTGTATCCCCTCGAGATTAGACCGGTTCTCCCAGGCGATGTGCCCGGTGCGTTCAAGCTCCAGCAAAGACTCATGAATGTAAGCTCTGCTTCGTCCCGTCTTGTTCTCCAGTTCATCCATACGCGGCAGCCTGCGCCGTTGTCCTGCATAGTTCACCATAATACGCAAAATCTTGCGTTCAAAGTCGTTCAGCATACTTTACCTCCCCATTCAGATCGGTAACAGGACGCCATGCCAGAATACCTTGCTCCAGAAATGTTCGGGGTGAGCCTTCTTTTCCCGCTGATGCTCTAATCATCCCGCCACGTACACTGTTAATTCGAATCTGTCGCTGCGTAATCTGCCCTGCACGATCCATGTAGACAAGCTCCACCATCTGGCCAATATATTTCCCTAGCATAATCATCCCTCCGATAAGAACGTTTGTTTGTATTTCATATTATATGCGAACATAAGTTCTTTATTCAATAGTAAAAAAAGGATTTTGTAAAATAAAAAAAACCAGACTTTCACCTTAATGATTAAGGCAGTCTGGTTCATAACGGATCAGTGCCGATCCGATTCGGAAAATTGTACTTTCTTTAATTGCTGTGTAAACGGATTAAAATCAACATTCACATAGACTGCGAATTGTTTGCCGTCTTTCGCACGAACCCATAGCTTGAACTGTTCCCGTGATTGATCTGCTGTTAGAGAGGTGCGACCGATATGCTTATAGTCCAAAATATCCACATTATACTTGGTCTGTGTTTCTTTGACCGCAATAATTCCCCACTTCGCATAATCAGGGATGGCGGCGCCTGTGCCTGATGTAATTCCGGCTAAACTCAGAACTACCGACATGACGGTAACGATGAGCATTCTCATTTCACTCACTCCTTGGGACAATATGTTTCTGTTATATTGCCCGTCCGGGTTTCATTTTACACGAATAAACGAAAGATCCAGGCCAGTGGCCGTAGGGAAAAAGGAACCACATGAACAAGTCGGTCAAACGAATCAGGAGGCTCCGTCCGGAAACTCATTCCCCAGTCACCCGAGAAAAAGTGTTGTTGTGTCTTCGGCTCCTCAGGACGATCCAACCCGTATTTCTTTTCAAGTAACTGCCGTGTTTCTTCATCCACCTGAACCTCATTCGTAACGACATATGCTGTGGCAGGCTCGCTGCTTATGTACATCTGAATCATTAGAAACATCACAATCCCAACTATTTGTATCCAACGCTTGTTCATCTCTTACTCCTTTATGGATTCATGACTCTCTTCTCTTGTACGTGAAGACTCGTTTGAATGTTTGATTATACATAAATTTGACCGTATTGGAAATAACAAATGGGAGAAGAGTTGGGGCATGCGTTATGCGATGCTTAAGTCCCATTTGGTTGATTTTTTGTTTAAAAAACCCAATAGACGTGTAATAGGCCATGACAGAGTGACTCCACGATCTGAAACCCTACACGATCTGCAATACTAATTTGAGGAGGTTACACCCGAATGTTCAAACGCTTGGATGAAATCCTGATTGAGATTCCCAATGTCGAGAAGCCAGATCCGAATGCTGCGGCAGCTATACAAGAATTACTCGGCGGCAAATTCGGAGAAATGTCAACGTTGAACAACTACCTCTATCAATCATTTAATTTTCGATCCAAAGAAAAGCTGAAGCCCTTCTATGACCTCGTCATGAGCATTACGGCCGAAGAATTGGGTCATGTTGAACTCGTGTCTCATGGCATTAACAAATGCCTCCGAGGTTCAACCGAGTACAAAGAACCCGACGATACACCGCTAGGTTCCGTGAAAGATGCTCGTCTGTCGTATCACTACCTGGCAGGTGCACAAGGCGCAATGCCTTTTGACTCTATGGGTAATCCCTGGACGGGAGCAAACGTCTTCAACAGTGGTAACCTGGTCGAGGATCTGCTGCATAACTTCTTCCTTGAATGTGGCGCTCGTACCCATAAAATGAAAGTATATGAGATGACGGATCACCCGGCAGCCCGGGAAGTGGTTGGTTTCCTGCTGGTACGTGGCGGTGTGCATGTTGTCGCATATGCAAAAGCACTTGAGATTGCAACTGGCGTAAATGTGACCAAGCTGGTTCCTATCCCTTCACTGAACAACAAAGCCTTCAACGAGGCTCGCAAATATGAAGAAAAAGGGGTACACACCAAACTGTACACCTATAGTGATAAAGATTTCAACACGATCGGCCAGATCTGGAAAGGAACCCACCCCGAAGATGGACAACCTCTTGAAGTCATCCAAGGGATACCTGAAGGATTCCCGATTCCAGAAGCTCCTGCGGTCGAGGAAGAATTTGCACCGGGCATCTCACAAGAAGACTTTAAGGAAATTGCACGTCGTCTGAAAATGGCAGGGAATATTGCGGATTAAGGAACAATTTGTTTAACAATTTCTTTCCCTATATATTGTTAACTCTATGTTTATGTGAAGCCCTCGAACACTGCTGCTGAATGCAGAGAGGATTTGAGGGCTTTGTTACAATCAATTTTTGATACCATTTTATGATGCAAAATAAGTATTTTGTATGCCGTCATTTTCTGAGAATTTAGCTGTAAAAGTAAACCGGATCTCTGCTCACATCGTTAAACTTAGTTAAACTCCAACACCGATTCCTCCCGCTGACTCATGACTTCAATTAGCATGTTGGCACCCAGACGAAAACCTTGTGCAAACGCTGCTTCCGTATGCATGCCCTCACATCTGCCACACAAGTCAAATAACTGTTCAAGCTCACGGAATTCTTCCTCGCTCAATCGATTCTTCCACTGCTCTGTCAGAGCTGCAATCTGCCGTCCTAACGCTTGGTATTCAGGATGTGTCGGCATCATCATCTCAGCCGGTCGAAGTCGTCCATTATATAATGCTTCTAATATCGAATTCATGTGCATCCTCCTGTATATCAATTCGCACCTCACTTGAATGAACGTTCTGCACATGGTAGGATATTTATGCAGTCGCTCATTTAAGTGATTGCGGGATAGGAAGCAGCGTGTTCTTCGTGGGACTCAAGCTGCTTCCTTTTTTATTTTTGGAGCTCGTCGTAAATCTTCTCAATCCCTTTGCGAACGATGTCTGATCGATTCGTATTCAGCTTCTCAGCCGAAATATCGAGCTTGTTCATAATTTCCTCGTCGACACGTATATCAATCGTTCTGCTTTTGGGTTTGTCAGATTTAGGCCGCCCCATCTTTTTGGCGGACATTGCTTCACCTCTTTTTTTGTCCTGACAACAATATATTATTGTCAGGACAAAAAGTCAATGTAATTGTAAAACATGCTTTCTTTTCTTATGGATTGCAGACTTTTAGACAGAGTTATATCATCATTTGTAGGCTTGACTAAATTCATACCTCTGAATTTAATCAGTCTGTTGACAAAAAAACAACCTTGAAAGGTATGAAGCCCTCCAAGGTTGTTAGAGTACAATTATATTGTTGTACCAACTCTTTTTCTGAATACATCCTATCTCAATCCATTTTTTCTAGGGGTCAGTTCACCCTGTCTTAGATCCCACCAATTTGATTGCTAATAATATATTATTTTTGCCCAAAAAATCAGGAGACTCATGGAAAATCATATCGTATTCTGATGTATAATTCATTGCCCTACCAAAAAGAATTGATTCTGAGAAATGTTTCTTTCTCTGAAATATCGAATAAGTTAATTAATTGTTGTACGATGTCCAAATAGTAAATTTCCGTATTCAAACAAGTAGGAAAAAGAATTTGGTGTTACAGCATTTTTTCACTCCATATTTAATATTTTCAGTCTATTCCTCCAAGATCCAATACGATAAGAATTAAGTTTTTAGATGTCGCACACGATTCGTTCGGCAATGGATAGGTAAATGAATGACCTTGAGTATTGGTGCCCTCAAGGCCAAAATTACTAAGTTTTGATGAATTTCCTTTTTTCTTTAGACCAAACTTTAATTATAACCCCATCATTCCTTACTAATTGACCATTCTCCCATTCTTTAATAATATACCTCCAAAGATTATTTTGAAGAATTTCCTCTACAGACAAATCTATCGCATGCCAATCCACTTCGATTTTTAAAACTTTTTTGGTATTAATATCCTCATAATTTTTGTACTCATTAAGGCACTCCGAACATCTAAAATGAATATTATGGCTAAGACTGTTTCTTTTAACCTCAATCCATCCTTGATTACATGCATCGCACCAATCAACCTTATGTTTATTTTTTTCCACTAGATAACATACAACTCCCTAAAATAATTAAGTGTAAAGTTATTTCATTTGGGGAACGCAGTAATTATTCGATTATCAGAAGCATTATTTACAATAATTCTGACTTTGTTTAAACTACTTCCATCGCCATATTTCCCACCTGAAATTCCTGCATTATTATAAATAACTTCATAATACCAATTCTTCTGATTAGAGTCATATTTAGCTCGAATTTTTTTATCTTTTATTTTTTCCCAAGCGCCTTCAACAATCTTTACAGCATCACCAGAAAAAACTCCATGCGATGGTTTTGTTAAGTCGTTAATTTCATGTTTTTTAACATGGGCTACTGCCTTGCTCCAATCTAAGCAACCACCAATGTTATGCACCCAAATTCCTAAACTACTTACAAAGTATGTGTGGAACTCTGCCACAGTAAAGTTATAAACCTTTACTTTTTTATCGTGCTGTACAATTTCGATATTGTCAATTTTCAGATGATTCCGGTTACTTTGTACTAGTTTATCGTTTACCTTGAGATCAACAGCAAGTACCCATCCTTTACTTTCAACCCAGAATGGATGATTATCGGTAGTTTCAATAATTTGGTTACCCACTGTCAATTTATATGTCGTATCTTTCTCATTTCGATGAAGAGCAGTAACTTCCTTATAAGCCTGTTCTCCAGTCTCTTCATCTTTGGAAAGAACCTTATCTCCGACTTCAATGTCTTCAATATTTTTCTCTCCACCGTCTATTTGTACCTTAGTTCCAGCGGTGAAACAATTACAGGCTTTAACTACTTTAGTTGTTGTTGTAGTAGCTTTATTGATGACTTTACCTTCTTTATTTGCCCATTTAACAATAAGCTTTCCGCCTTTAAAGACTTTTCCTACGGGCAGGAATCCTGCGACAGCCATGCCTCGATCAAATAAAGACGACTTCGGATCTATAAACGTCTTAAGGTCATCTAAAATAAGGAAGTTGGCCGTAGCAACGCCAGCTTTCTTAACAACTTTCCAACTGTCACCTACCCATTTCCAAACATTACCACTTGGATCTACATAGATGAGCGCATTATTACCCGCATAGACATATCCATTTTGGGTCATAGGATTCTGGAGATCACCTTCAAAGGTATCTTCCGTAATAAACCTTCCTAACGAAGGATCATACCATCTCGCTCGCAAATATTGCAATTCCGTTGTATCATCCCACAGCTCGCCCGAATAACGGAATGGGTTGTGTACTTTCTCTTCTTTGGAAACAATATTCCCCCAGAGATCATACTGATACTTGTTCAACAACTCACCATTTGCATTTCTTAATTCTGTAATATCCCCATGGCCATTCGTTTGTACATAAGCTTTGCTGCCATCAGGATACGCGATGGCTTCCAGCTTGGTTCCCCGGATATAGTTTGCCTTCAGTTCAGGCGTCCCGTTCCGGACTTCAGCTTCCGCTATAATCTGCGCGTCATCATCATAGTAATAGCGTGTAACTGCACCATTTTCCGTTCGTTCTACAAGTAAGTTATCACCATTATACTGATAACCTACCTTCTTCGCGTCTTTGGTGACCTGAGTTAGACGGTTGCGGGTATCATATTGATACTCGCTTTCACTGACATTAAGGTCTTTGTCAGACTGCATTGTCAGTCGATTTCCTTGTTTATCATAAGTGTATTGCTCATTATTCGGACTGGAAGACAGAATGCGATCCAGCTTGTCATACGTAAATGTATCCTGAGAACCTTCCTGAACACGATTAATCATATTTTTATTGTTGTCATAACTATAATTGTAGGTACTCAGTGCAGATTGATCTCGGATCTGATCCATATAGACTAGATCCAAACCATTGTAGGTTTTCCGATCGTTCACACCATTTTGAGATTGAGATTCTTTAAAGAGTCCATTCAAGTAGTAACTATACTGTGCATCGGGAGTATCTTTGGTTGTTCCCACCGATAACATACGTTGCATGGAATCATATGCAAAATACACTGTGTTACCAAAAGGACCTTTCATTTCAGTACGGTTACCATTCAAATCATAACTGAATTCTGTAGAAAGACCATCCGGATAGGTCATCCGTGCTAACTGTTCCGTCGATGGATCATATTGATACGTGGTAGTCCCCGTACGATCCGTCATGCTGGTTCGTTTACCCAGAGCATCCACCGTAAAGTTGATCGTCTCATCTGGACTTGTTTTACGAATCAAGATACCACGCACATCATAATCATACGTCAATGCATTGCCATTGCGATCGACGTGTTTCGTCAGGTTACCATTAGGACTGTAATAGCTTCTGGTCACATTTCCCGACTTGTCCAATGTCTGGATTCTGCGTCCCATCTGATCATAACGATTTTCTTTGATATTTCCATTAGCATCAATAGTTTTGGTCAGATTTCCCATCATATCATACACATATTTGGTCTGTTCACCATTAGCATTGATAACCATACGAAGTTGTCCCATCACATCATACGTAAATGAAGTAACATTACCATTACCATCGATTTGTTCCATTGTATTGCCACTGATGGTATCGTATTTATTTTTCTCCAGCGTTCGTAATCCCGTATCCTGCTGTGTCTTCTCTTCCGTTTTCAGCACTTTCCCCCACTTATCGTAGGTTTCAATCTGCATGTACCCTTCAGCATCTGTACTTGTCGCCGTTCGAGCCACATCATTATACTTCATCGTAGTGGAGGAACCGTCCGGACCTGTGGCCGAAATGACCCGGCTCCAGTTGTCATAGAAGTTACTAGTACGATTACCTAATGCATCTTCTGACCAAAAAGCTCGACCATATGGATCATATCCCGTTCGTTTGGATACAAGATAAGTACCGTTTGAGAAATATCCTTTCTCGATTTCCTGCCCCAACGAGTTCCACTTTGTCACCTGTTGTTGACCGCTCTCATCCGTAACCGTGATCGTATTTGTCATGTCATCATAACTGGCATTTAGAACCTTACCATCTGGTTGTACCACTTTAACCGTACGACCTAATGCATCCAGTTGGTATTTCGTTGTATGATTTTCTCCATCGGTAGAGGATAGCATATCACCAGTGACCGGATCATACTCTACGAAAGTACTGACTATCGTTTGTTTGCCGTCAACATCACTCACAACCATACTTTGCTTGGTTGGGAAAGCATTCTGATAACGACTATCATATTCCAACGTAGCGGACCTTTCCTGAGAGCCATCCGAAATACGCTGGGTCAGTAAATTTCCGTATGCATCATACGTATAGTCTGCTTGTTGAAGCAATTCACCACTTGTACTATCTTTTCGATTAATGATTTGCGTAATATTGCCTTCATTATTTCGCTTGATGAGTGTGTACTTCTTGTTTGTTGAATCTACCATGTCTATCATACTAGTCAACCAATGTCTTGTGTCATCGTATGTGCTTGTAACGGTACGTCCTGTTTCATCTGTCATCGATGTAATATTTCCGTAATCATCCAGTTGAACCGTTGTAGTTAATACATCCTTGGCCTGATTATCGGTTTCAGAGGTGATGGTAGGCGTAGGTGCAGCGTAACCACGTCCCTTGACCGTTTTTCCATAGGTGTACGATATCGTTTGTGTTTTTCCTTCCGCACTAACGATTGCTCGATCCAGATAAAACTGTGTTGGAGTATCGACATTGATGTAATCTTTGCGATAGTTGTATTGCGTATTGGTTAATCCGTTATTAATCGCTGTTGTAAATGTTACATCCTGTCCATAAGTCTCCCCCAGATCTGAAGTGTAACTCAATGTCTGACGGTTAAAATCCTCTGTCGAGCCATTTTCATAGGTTAACTGGTCTCTACGAGACAATACACGATACGCTTCGTTAAAAGAATCCTCACCAATATATCGTTTAACAGGGCTATTTTCATACTCGTAGAACGTTTTGGCACCTGTATTATGCTGCACGGATGTGAGCAACGCATATGGATTCAATACCGCACGTTCCGGGCTAAACCCAAGTAAGTTAAACTTAGCATCGGCCAGCTTGTATGAGTAAGTGGTTTTTCTACCCAATGGGTCGATGACGGAATCGAGCAGCTCCATGCCGTTTTTCGTTTGTTTGTTGTAGGTAACCGTGCGGTTCCCCTGAACAATTGTTACGGCTGAGGCCGTATAACTGATGCGAATCGTATTGCCTATAGCATCCTTTACTTGAGTCAACAACTTGCTGTTATATATTGTGTTGTTCTCATAATAGAATTGAACATCATTTTTCTGTCCATCTGAAATCTGAAGCAGACGTCCATCCGTAGAGAAATATTGCTTTGTTAATCCATCTGCAGATATCATGACCAGTGCAGAAGTTTCGCCATTTACAGCAGCAGACGTATCCGGATTCACCGTAATACCTTCCCAGTCGTATCCCTTTAGTGTATTGCCGACGATCTCGTATCGCCCACCATCAGCAAATACTACTTCTTTCTTATTGTTCTTCGTCTCGATGGATGGCAGTTTCCAAGACCATCCTTTACCGAGTGGATAGGTTTTATCCAGAGGATTTGGAACGGTTTTATTATAATAGGTCACATCCGTGCCATTGCCTACCTGATAAGCACGAATTTCTGCATTAGGCTTGGAAGCCATGTAGTAGTTATAGCCATCATCGACTCCGTTTTGGAACGCGGCATTGGGATAGTTATTAATTTCGTTTTTGAGATCGCTCGCTTCGGACCAATAGTCTGTGCCATCCGTCGCCTGAGTGGTCGATTCTGCCGCTCCCTCGGTAATCTCAGTTTCTACCCACGGGAGCTCATTCACGTTATATGCTTTACGTTGCTTGCCTCCGCCTCCAAGAGACACCCAGTTATCATATCGTCTGGACGAGTAAGCGCCTGGCTTGGTGACGGTGCCGGCATAGGTCTGTGAATAACTACGTGTATCCGATGCCGGAATGGTTACAGAACCATCATATTTGGCTTCCCATGTCTTGGTACACACGTAGTTTGCCACCGATTTATTCGGTGATGGACAAGCCTTCGTATTCGTTACAGACGAACGAGTCAATGTAATGGTCTGACCCTGTACTGTAGCCGTTTTAGTTTGCGGGCAAGGGCTCTCAGATCCCGTTTGTACCCAAACCCCCTTGGCATCGTATTTACCAGGAATGGAATTCACACAGGACTGAGTAGGCGCTGTAATGGTACGGGCTGGTTTATATTCACCGGAAACTACCGTTGGTCCGCCCTGCTTGTTCAATGTACCACTGAAACCTCCACTGTTGTAATCCACACTTGACGGAAGGTTACTCGTGCTCGCAGCATACTTTATGGTTTGCTCTGTGCGTGATTCAGGAGCTGTGTAGTAAACTATACGCTGACTTGCGACTTGCTTGGCCTCTGCTTCTGTCGTATACGTGCCCTTCGGCATGATTTTGGTTTCCTGAATCGAGGTTTCAGTATCTACTGTACCATCCCCGTTATTGTCTAACTGGTACCACATGCTTTCACGATACTTTACGTGGTATTTAGGAATTTTCTTTTTTCTAACCGCACTATACGTGACAAAATATTTGTAAATTGGATAATCATATGTGTTATAGCCCACATCCATATCGTAAAACTGTGCGGATGCCGAGTTATACTGTCTTTCCAAGGAAAACCCCATGCCATTGCGGCCCGGAAGCGTAGCATCCACATGCTCCAGCATCAACCCACCACTCATGTTAGAAATGGCTTCACCGTTTTCTCCCACCGTATAGGGTGCTTCATTAAACGAATTTTTGTTAAACACCGGTGCTTTCTCGGTAATATGCTTCCCAGGATCGGGCACGCTGGTTGACGCTGCTAAGGGTTGGATGACGTCAGCAGTATCTGTGCTATCTTGCTTTTCATCATCCGGTACATCACTTTGACCTTGATCTGTGGTTTCAGATTCTGGGATGTTCGTCGATCCCGTTTGCTCGTTATTATCCTGAGCTGGCTCCTCGACAGCGGGCTGCTCTGTCTCAGTTGTCCCACTCTCAGGATCTGTTACAGGCTGTTCGATTTCTTCAGAATTTTCTTCTTCCTCTTCTTCATTCTTTGACTCGCCGAGATCAGACTCCCCATAGACCTCCGCAGTCACGGCAAACGTGTCATATCGTTGCATGATGCTGGACTGATCCGCACCAACACTGACAATCGATATATCGTTGTTAAGAGAATATTCTGAATATACGTCACTTGTAACGCTTTGAGATTCATTGATTTCATTTGGATAAAGTACACTTAGTGCTTCGTCAAACCCAATCTGACTCTCTCTCATTTTAAAGAAGGCTGACAGGATCTGATTCAGATTGTATCCTTGATCCAGATAGCCCTGAATAAAGCCTTCCGTCGTACCAAATTCGTCAATCAGAATCTGAATCAATTCATTGGAATTGCCCTGTTCTTCCTCCGCATATGTAGTCGCCGGAATCCAGTTTGCGAAAAGTCCTGATAATACTGAAAATATAAGGATAATAGAAATAAATTTCTTCATTTTAGAATGTTTCAACTATGTTTCTCTCCATTCAAATGTAAATAAGCTACAACTAATTAGCTAATGAGACTACGGATTTACTACAGTCGTTTTTTTCAAATTCCCATTTTTATCGTATTCATAACTAATCTTCTTGCCAGATCCGAAAAGGATGCCAGTAAGTTGTCCTGCAGAATTATAACTGTAAGAATACTTTTCAATTCCTCTCTTCTTTACACTATTGCTTGCTTCGGATTCATTTCCTAATATGCCTTTTGTAGTGACAAAGAGATTATATTCTTTAGTAGGATCGATATTATTAATAGTGATGATTTTATCTTTGGTAGTTTCAATAATCTGATTATTCAGATAAATATTATATTTATTCCAATCATTACTACGTTCTTTAGTCTGATCCCAAGACAATTGAACAGAATTGACACTTGTAACTTTAAGTTTTAGATCTGTAGGCTTTTCGATTGGCAAAACTTCACTCGGCTGATCATCAATAGATATACGTTTGGGACTGGTTATTGAGCCAAGCATGTGAAAACTTCCCCAAATGTACACGTCAGAGGAATCACTCACAGCACCACTCATTCTGTCTCCAGCATCAATGCTGTATATATCCGTTAACCCAGGCACTGGTTCAGGAGATGTGCGTTCAACGTTCGTACCATCTCCAAGTTGTCCACCCGAATTTTTCCCCCATGCGAGCACTGTACCATCATCTTTCAAAGCAAGTGCATGATCTTTCCCTAATGCAAGCTGTTTGACTGATTTGATACCTTGGTCTAATACTGGTTCACCATAAACTGATGATTTTACTTTAGAAGGATAATCTTTTCCCCACCACCAAACAGAGTTATTTTCATCAATAGCCGCACCGTAAACAAATGTATTACCCTTACTTTGATATATGTGTTTTATCTTTACAGGTATATTGATTCGTGTAGGAACCAAAGACTTATCCCCGTTTGTACCAAGTTGATAATTACCATTACTCCCCCATCCCCATACTGAACCATCCCTTTTAAGTGCATATACTGTGCCGGATGTGGGGCTGCTTGCGATTTCTATAACTTCTTCCAAGTTTGGAATTAACGTTGGTTCAGAACGATCATTGCTATCGCCTATTCCTAACTGTCCAACATAATTTCCTCCCCATGTCCAAACTCTTCCTTCTTCAGTTAGAACTACACAATAATTTATTCCTGTCGCAAGAGTTTTAACCTTCTTAACAGAATCGAAGATTACTGTTGGAAAATAACCGTTCCAACGAAATATAGCTCCTTCTTGCGTAACTCCATAGCTGTGTAAATTTGCTGAAATACTAACTATATTTTTAGCAGAAGGTATGACCCTTAGTTCCCCCTTATTCCCACTTCCACTCCATCCAAGTCCTCCATATGGATTAAAGCCTGCCGCCCATACCGAGCCGTCCCTTCCTAAAACATGATAACTCTGGAACCCGATATAAATTTGATTAATTTGATTTGTAACTTCTTTTTTTTCATTTGCTTCTACTCTTTCAGAAAAACATATTCCTAGAATAAAACTTAAAGTAATTAATAAGGTTAATAGTTTTTTACTTTTCATTTCTCGAATAATCCATCCTTAAATTGTATTTTTATTCATTCTAAGTTTCAAGAACATACACTCTACATATAATAAGCTTCACTCCACCCCTATGACATCTACTGAATAGCTTTATTATTATCATCTATTCAACACTTTAAGGAAATAGGTTTATTTTGTAATATTGTGTCCTATTTTGTCGAATAAAAACCTGATATATTATATAAAAGTTTTAATATGTATAATCTTCTAGTCAACTGAGAGTTTATTGTATAAGCACATATTACTAAAAGAACAAAAAATAATTCACTTAGATACAGCGATTGTAGAAACAAGAAAAAAACACCCATACAAGTCATTTAACATTTATCAATTATTTATAGTAATTAGTAGATTAAGAGAAAAAGATTCCTTATACAGGAGTATACTAGTAAAAAAACATAGAACTACAACCTTTACTATATAAGCCTATTTTATGGTATTATATATTATTCAATAACAATCTATCCCCCTTGCTTTTTTATCAAATTATAGATCTACATGTCTACCATCCTCAGCTCTTTCTCATCAAATCAAGCAGCAGTTTCTATGTATCCAAACTCCCATTTCCTCTTACCTCTCGTTGGTATCCTTCATCTTTTCCAAAAGTTCCATTATAACCTCATCCAACCCCTCTAGTATCTCATCATGTGTAGGAGACTCCAGTATTCTTACCAAATCCGACCGTAACATACTTAGATGAAATACAGACAATCGATCAATCCTACCAAAATGAAATATTCCCACTGTGGATCTTGGGTTTGTAATACATCCTTAATATGAGGAACTAAGTCCTCCCCCAGTCTCAATAGTAGATCCTCTATCGGTTTAGAGATAGGCCAATTCCCGTCTTGTAACCACTCCATCAGCTCTGGGATGATAACTTTCAACTCTTCATTTCTAAATTCATTTAACTTGTTAACCGCTTCAAAGTCATGTTTGTCGCGGGGAAGACACGCCCTAATATCCATTTAGACTTCCTCATCTCTATGTGCAAAATCATATACTCCCTCTGTTATTCTACTGGCTCTACATCCTCTACTCTGATCTCAATCTCATCTTGATTCTTCGTCGTTGACATCGCATCTCTCATGCGAATCGTCCACATTCCTGCATCCTGATAAAAGTGTACATCTTCAATCACAGGAACACGTAATTTTTCTCCATCTGGTGAGTATAGCCCACCCCGAATTGCGTCCTCCTCACTTAGATGAGCACCATCTGGAGTATTTGGACAAGATACCGCTATCGTTTCTGCTCTGGCCTCCCCAGAATAGGGTTGATTTTCCGGGCCTCCATCCGTCCAGACTTCAACATAGGAGCCGATCTGCGGATCAGGCGCATTGGAGAACCATTTTGCCGGATAATACCGATTTCCTCCTCCGTTCGCACTGAAATCTTCATATGCAGGATCAACCACAAGAATGGAATTGTCTTTGCGTTCAACCACATAACCAGTGAAACCATCTTCACTTGGTGCATTCGCTTGAGTCTGCACAGAGTTGCACTCGATATGTCCTGAACATCCCGTAAGGCATACGATTAGGATTGAGAGCAATATGAGGACTCGACGAAGATTGGACATATCTAAATCCCCCTTAATAACACCTCTTTCTAAATTTAACGTTCCATATCAGTTTATTGTTACAAATACAGCTGTCAGCTCACCCTTAACTTCCTGACGGGCTCAACACGATCAACCCAAATATTCACTTCTTTATATCCCTTTTGTACACGTACCTTCCCCATACCACCAACGCCGCACACAACAAGATCACACAATAAGCCCATACAAAAAACATGGCAAGCCCCAACCCGATGTTGGCATCCAGGCTCTTATCAAAGATCTCTGTGTATAGCGAAAAACCGAGTGGCACGGCGCCAACAACAAAAAGTCCAATGGACCATCCACCCCAGCGTTGTAAACCGGACCCCGCACGAGTACTGGAAAGTTTGCGAATCCCTTGAGTCAGTAGCCACCAAATCAGAATAAATAATAGACAGGTTATAAGAATTTTCAGCATATCGTTCAACTGCATATCGTGTACCTCCTATATCTTGCAAGATGATGAACATATCTTACACGTTAAGTGTTCTCTTTACTATATTACCCGTTTCCACATCCATGATCACAGGCAGATATGAGCACAGTACCCCTGACCCACAATTGATTATGAAAAAGAAAAAAACGCCAACGTCCTGACTCCTTCCAAGTCAAGAACGATGGCGTTACTTCTCGTATTTACATTGTTACATCCACATCGAATAGGTTACGCGCCAAACTGCGCATAGTGAAGGCGGCTGTACACCCCACCTGCTGCGAGTAATTCTTCATGGCGTCCCTGCTCCGTAATGCCTTGTTCAGCAACGACAATAATGCGGTCTGCATTTTTGATCGTAGCCAATCGGTGAGCAATAACCAGTGTGGTCCGGCCCTCGGACAGCTCAGCAAGGGATTGCTGAATCGCCGCTTCCGTTTCTGTATCCAGAGCAGATGTTGCTTCGTCCAGGATCAGAATTGGCGGGTTTTTCAGGAACATACGGGCAATCGATAAGCGCTGTTTCTGTCCACCGGACAGCTTCACGCCGCGTTCACCAATTAACGTATCCAATCCTTCCGGCATCGATTGAATCAAAGGTTCCATCTGTGCACGTCTGGCAGCCATCCAAATTTCTTCTTCAGATGCATCCAGCTTGCCGTAGGCAATGTTCTCCCGAATGCTTCCATCGAAGAGGAACACGTCCTGTTGTACAATTCCGATATGACTACGCAAGGAGTCCAGTGTCATATCCTGTATCTCCTGCCCATCGATCGTGATGCGACCTTCCAGCACATCATAGAATCGTGGCAGCAGACTGCACAACGTTGTTTTTCCTGCACCCGATGGACCGACAAGCGCTACGGTTTCACCTGCACGTACGTTTAGATCAATACCTTTGAGCACAGGCTCCTGATCTGAATAACCAAAGGTGACTTGCTCATAACGAATATCTCCACGCAAATGGGATACCGTAACGGCTCCTGGACGATCTTCCACATCCGGTTCCATATCAAGCAGCTCCGTATAACGTTTAAAGCCTGCAATCCCTTTTGGATACGTCTCAATAACCGAGTTGATCTTCTGGATCGGTGTCAGGAACACATTGGACAACATAATAAATGCAATGAACTGACCGTAGGTCATACTGCCTTGAATGACAAACCACGTTCCGCATACCAGGACAAAGAGGGATACCAGCTTCATCAGCATATAACTGACAGAGGAGTTCCAGGCCATGATTTTGTATGCGATTAGTTTGGTCTGACGGAAACGACCGTTGTTCACAGCGAATTGTGCTTTTTCATGCTCTTCATTAGCAAAAGCCTGAACAACACGGATACCTGTGATATTGTTCTCTACACGAGCGTTGAAGTCCGCGATATCTCCAAACATTCGGCTGAATGCCTTGGACATTTTGCTACCAAAGTAGAGCGACAGATAAATAATCAGTGGAACGATGATAAAGGTTAAAACTGCCAGATTCCCGTTAATGCTCATCATGATGCTGAATGCACCAATTAGCGTCATGACCGCGATAAATACATCCTCCGGACCATGATGGGCAATCTCACCGATATCCATCAGATCGTTAGTCATACGGGACACGAGGTGTCCTGTTTTTGTATTATCGAAGAAACGGAACGATAACTTCTGCACATGATTAAACAGACTTTTACGCATATCCGTCTCGATGTTAATACCTAGCTTGTGTCCCCAATAGGTGACCACGAAGTTCAAAAATGAATTCAATAAGTAGATGCCCAGCAATGCCAGACACGCCCATAGAATCCAGTCCCAGCGGCCGCCTGGCAGCAGATCGTCGACTACCCGGTTGACTGCCAGTGGAAATGCCAGCTCCAGCAGGGCGACTAAAATCGCACAACTGAAGTCAAGAATAAAGAGCTTTTTGTAAGGCCTATAATAGGCAAAGAAACGGCGAAGCATGGACTGAAGTCCTCCTTATGCAATCACACAATGATGATTACGTTTTATTTCGTCTTGCTTAAGAGGTACAGGAAGTATGGTGCACCAATAATGGCAACTAGGATCCCCGCAGGAATCTCCGAAGGCTGCAGGATGACACGACCCAGCGTATCTGCAACCAGTACAAGCAATGAACCGATCAGTGCAGATGCGGGTAACAGGAATTGATGTTTTGGACCCACCAGACGACGTGCCAAATGCGGTCCGATCAGACCTACAAAACCGATCCCCCCACTCACAGATACACATGAGCCGGCAAGTCCTACAGCAGCCGCAAGCAAAATCAGTCGCTCACGCTCAACCGGAGTCCCGAGTCCACTCGCAGTCTGGTCCCCCAGATTCAGTACGTTCAATACACGTGCCTTATACAGGACAAGCGGGACAAGAATGATCAGAAACGGCAGTAATGCCGTTACAAATTTCCAGTTCGAACCCCAGATGCTGCCTGCCATCCAGGTAGCTACAAATTGATACTTTTCCGGACTAAGCCTTAACGTAAGCACGATCATGGCAGAACTGATTCCCGCTGCTACCCCGATCCCTGTAAGCAACATACGAGTAGGCATAATGCCCTCTCCTTTTTTGTAAGAGAGAATGTAGATCAGAAATGCAGCAAAACCGGAACCGATCAGGGCCAGAATTGGCAAAAGAAATACCGGCGCTGCTGTCGTTGTCGGGAAAAAGGAAACAAATAACATGACGACCAGACCAGCACCTGCATTAATCCCGAGGATCCCCGGATCTGCCAACGCATTCCGAGATACTCCCTGCAAAATACAACCAGATAACGCAAGTCCGGCCCCGACCAGCACCGAAATCACAATACGTGGCAGACGGAATTCAAACAGGATCAATTCCTGTTTCGCCGTGCCTCCACCAAACAGGGTTCGCAACACCTCAAGCGGCGAAAGCTTGGTAAAACCTGTGTTCATGCTCACCACAAAAGCCGTAATAATTAATAGGGCAAGCACAATGAGGACAATCGTACTCTTGGTTCTCTTCTTGCGCTCTGCTCCAACTATTGTTGAGGATTCCATCGTTACAGAGTCCTCCTTTCTTTACGCGCCAGATACAGGAAGAATGGTACCCCGATGAGGGCAACCAATGCGCCAATTGGCGTCTCGTACGGCGGGTTAATCATACGTGCAGCCAGATCCGCAAATACAAGCAGCAAACTGCCCATCACAGCGGAACATGGAATAATCCAGCGATAATCGACCCCAACCAGCTTCCGCGTGAGATGGGGAATAATGAGTCCAACAAAACCGACCGCACCCACCACGGATACAGCCGTACCCGCGAGAATCAGTACAACAATCAGGCCTATGAGCTTGATCAGCCCAGTACGTTGCCCCAAGCCCACCGCAATATCTTCTCCGAGACTAAGCAGAGTAATGGAACGGGAGATGAGAAGACCTGCGATCAGTGCCGCGAGTACCCATGGGAACATGACCTCAAGTTGAGACCACTTCGTTCCGGCTACACCACCCGCTGTCCAGAAAGCCAGATCTTGTCCAATCCTGAAATATAATGCAATCCCTTCACTGAGTGCCGACAACATCGCTGATACAGCCGCACCTGCAAGCACAAGGCGTAGTGGTGTAAGACCCGATTTGGAAGCTGCACCAAAACCATACACCAACAGGACACCAAGCCCTGCTCCAAGGAAGGAATACATGATGATATACATAAATGGCAAGCCAGGGAAGAAGGCAAAACAAACTGCAAGTGCAAATCCAGCTCCTGCATTTAACCCAAGCAGACCTGAATCGGCCAGCGGGTTACGAGTCATGCCCTGCATGATCGCACCAGCTACAGCGAAACATGCACCTACCATTGCTCCTCCAAGGATACGTGGTAATCGAATCTCCCATATGATCTGATGTGGAGTCAACTCAGGATTGAAATCAAAGATAGCCTTCCAGACTACACTAAGCTTAATATCAGCAGCGCCAAAAGAAATGGACAACGCCATACCCAGAGCGAGTAGCAAAACTCCCCCTGTAAGAATAAGTGTGGCCGCCCACGGACGAGTGTGTATCTTCGCTGTGGGTGAATCCGGATTATGTTTTTCTGGTGAAGCTTGTGAACTCATACGCGCCCACCCTCGTTATGAGTGGAGCTGCTCAAACCTATGTACATAACAATCACCTCTCTATAAATACCAAACTTTAATGATATTGATTCTCATTCCCATAGACCATTGTAAGTGAATCCACCGGCTCTGGCAATGGACAAATAGGACATGTTTATTGCATATATGAATATTTGCACACAATTTCACACGCAAAAA
Source organism: Paenibacillus sp. BGI2013 (assembly GCF_002843485.1). Lineage (NCBI taxonomy): Bacteria > Bacillati > Bacillota > Bacilli > Caryophanales > Paenibacillaceae > Paenibacillus > Paenibacillus sp. BGI2013. Next base: position 6,054 of record NZ_PJFA01000003.1, on the reverse strand, counting down.
GGCTGCGCAAGAGCCAAAAAGCTCGAACACAGCCTTATCATTGCATATGTAGAACATGTAAAATACAGACTCGTTTAACGGGCATGTACCGTAAGTAAGGATGCCAGGACATCCGGAACATCGGTAATTATCCCTTGCACACCCATATCAATCATGGCCTGCATCTCGGCAGGATCATTCACCGTAAATGGATAGGTAACAACGCCATGTGCCAGTGCAGCAGCAACATCTTCTTGTGTGACTGCCAGCTTGTAGGGATGAAGGCCGGTAGCTTCGAGTTTGGCGGCATAATCATAGGGACGATATAACTTTTCCATATATAGAAGTGCTGTACGAATCTCCGGGGCAAGACGTTTACATCTCACGAGCGAAGCATGATTGAAGCTCGACAGCACAACCTGTTGCTCCAGATTCCAATCCCGGATCGCCTGTATGACCTTCTCTTCCATCCCTTTATAACTCACAATACCATTTTTCAATTCCAGATTAAGCAGTGTTCCTTTCCCCTGTACCAGCTTGAATAATTCCTCCAGAGAAGGAATACGTTCCCCGGTAAAATCAGCATGGAACCAGGACCCCGCATCCCGTGTGCGCAATTGATCGTAAGTCGTATCCTTAACCCAGCCTTCTGCGCCGCCAGTTCGGCTTAACGTCTCATCATGAATCAGTACCAGTCTGCCATCACTCGTCATCTGCACATCGGTTTCAATGCCTGTTGCTCCAAGCTCCAGACTCCGTTCAAAAGCGCTCATCGTATTCTCCGGGCATACGGCAGATGCACCGCGATGGGCAATAATCTCCATGTTCCTCATTCCAGCGCCTCCTGTGTTCAAGCTTCACTCTATGATCCTTACTATAAACACCGTTTGTTAGACCTGTATTAACAGAGCGTATAATGGGTTACCTGCTTCGCTGATACTAGCGAACGGGTTCAACATCTAACGGGCTGGGGATTCACTCATTTTTGCGAACTCAATCTGAAAATCGACATAACATAGTATGAACGATGGAAGCACTGAACTCCGTTATAAGGAGGTTGACTATTGAATCCCTCAAAGAAAAAATCGATACCTACGCGTCCTCACACATCCCAGTTACAGTCGGCTTCCAGGCTTTCCAGAACATCTGTCCATATCAAAAACAAATCCGGTAAGACGGCTAATCAGCGTTCTCTTAACTCCAGTTCACCCAACACACTGGATCAGCTGGCTATTGTTGCAGCAATACTCTCCTTAATTGCAGCCGCCATCGGGCTATATATCGCCTGGAAATCGTTAAGTAATCCGGATCAAACTGCTGTTGTGGTGTAAGCTGCTTGTTGTGCAGCTAATGGCTCAGGAGGCTCTCTCCTGCTTCTGACCTTATTCAGGGGCAGGTTTTTGCTTTTTCAATTACTTAACGTATGCTGGAAACGTCAAAAAACCGTTCCCCTGAAACGCCGGGATATACCGGCGTCTCTTTGGAAAGGTCATTTTTTATTCGGGCGCTGCCTCTGCAGCATGATCCCCGTCCCGGGATTTGACCGAATTACAGAATGAATGTGCGAGAGATAATAACTAACAGAATGAACAATACCAGAATTGCACCTGTTGATGTCCATGCTCCACCACCGAAGCCTCCGCAATATCCGTAACCTGTACCTTTGAGTTCGCTCATCAGTGACACTCCCCTCTTCATCGAAGTACACTATAGACTATGTCCGATAGCGCAACTTGCTTGGGCAGATCGAAAATTCTCCCGAGGAACGAGTAGGTTCAGGCCCGTCTTCTTATGCACTCATTTCCCGTTGAGTTGTGACCACTTCTGAGTCAGCTCTGCAGGAATATAGGATGACATTTGTTTGATCAGTTCAGCCGGATCAGCTTCCAGACTCCATAGACTGAGATGGGAAGTATTGGAAAACCCTTCCTGTACGCTGTGTTCTACCATCTTCATCAGCGGTCCATAATACCCGTTGACATTCAATAAACCGACAGGCTTACGATGAATACCGATCTGTGCCCAGCACAGCACCTCGAATAGTTCTTCAAATGTACCCATACCTCCGGGAAGTGCAATGAATCCATCGGATAATTCAGCCATCGTAGCCTTCCGTTCATGCATGGTTCCCACTTCAATCAGTTGTGTGAGCCCTCCATGAACAACCTCGCCCCGGAACAATCCAGTAGGCATAACCCCGATTACCTCTCCCCCTTGCTCAAGAGCAGCATCGGCTACTGCACCCATCAAGCCCATGCAAGAACCACCATAGACCAGTGCATAACCACTATCAGCAATCTGTTTGCCCAGTTGAATAGCCTTCTCTGTATAATCGGGGTGATTTCCCGGATTGGAGCCTGCAAAAACAGCTATACGTTTCATTGGGTTTCACTCCTTCTCATGATCTTTTTAGATTGAACTAAAGAATATTTACACGTGCCACTTCGATGACAGAACAACCTTCCGATCGCTGTTATCCCCAGATTTTTTGATTCAATTTTACAAAGGTGAAAATCTTGGGATAGCGTATGCTTCCGATGTAGCTTTCTTTCAGAAAGCTTTTAGGCGAACGCTTCGCTTCTTCAGGTTATTTCTGCCCTCTACGTTCTCGTGTAAATGTTTAGTTCAATTTTCTATTTTAATAGTATACAACATGAATGTTATGGGTATGTACAACAGGTTAACAGAACCAATGGGCAAAAAAATACCCGACCGTTTGCAGCCGGTCGGGCTCCCATATCAATACACATCAATTTAGAAGGGGTTGTTATTACCTAATATACAGACCGAACATTAAATCCATATGATCTTTGCATGAAATGAATATTAAATCTTCGTATAACTAACGTATCCCACGGCGTGAACGTACGACAAACATATGCTTGTCTTTACGAAGAACCCGACCATCTGCAAGTTCAACCTGATCCTCGTCATGACGCAGAATCGTCGTGGATAACGCTACAATTTTGGCCCGGCGCCAGATCATCACCTGCGACTTGAAATAGATCGCATTTTCGAACTGAATCGCCTTTTTCATCACATATCCAACCTTGTGCACTTCAGAACGTGCTTTCTTTAAGGGAAGACTCTCTTCGGGAAGAGGTCTGATCATTGCGATATTGTCAAACGATACCTTAATCCGTTTCGGTCCGATCCGCACACATTCCGCTTCTTCATCCCACTCAACCAGCGTTCCCTTCAATGGCTCCCGTATGCCTGTTGCACGATATACCGCTACTTTTCGTCCTATCCAATGTCGCAATGTTCTCACCTCCATCTGTCTAGTTTTCAGGTATCTTCCAATCGATCGGTTCAATACCTTTGGAGGTCAAGAAGTCATTGGCTTTGGAAAAGGGACGACTGCCGAGGAATCCACGATGCGCAGCCAGCGGACTGGGATGTGTAGACTCCAGTACCAGGTGCTTGTCCCTGTTAATAAATGTACCTTTCTTCTGGGCATGGCTCCCCCACAGCATATATACCATCGGCTCTGAACGTTCATTCAACGCACGAATGACAGCATCCGTAAATGTCTGCCACCCTAGTGCCTGATGGGAGTTCGGCTGACCTTCACGAACCGTCAGAACAGCATTTAATAGCAGGACTCCCTGCTGTGCCCAATGAACGAGAGATCCATGATTCGGAATTGGTAGGTCCAGATCGGCATGAAGTTCCTTATATATATTTTTCAGAGAAGGCGGTACACGTACCCCCGGTCTAACCGAAAAACTTAATCCATGAGCCTGTCCCGCTCCGTGATAAGGATCCTGACCAATAATAACGGCCTTAACCTGATGATATGGCGTCAGCTTCAGTGCGGAGAACAGGTCTTCTTTGGGCGGAAAGACCGTCTGCGTTTTGTACTCGGCGGCGAGAGTGTAACGAATCTTGTTAAAATAGTCGGCTTCCGTCTCTTCCTGAAGCACCTTGTCCCAATCGTTTCCAAACATATGTATAGGCTCCTTTCCCCTGATGAGTGCAGTTTCGTTCAGCCCAACTACTGAGCTCTTCCTTCTGAGAGCCGCATGTCATGCAACTCATAGACTATCCACCATTTTAACATAACCGGGGACAGCAGACCAGAATTGCACATCAAGGTGTACGTTCGCCTCGAAATAAATCGTATTCTTGCTACAATCAGTATACTAGAGTAAAAGGCTGGCAAAACCCAGCCTCTCCTCATCAAACCGTACGTGAGGTTTTCCCTCATACGGCTTTCCGATGTTTGTCATTCATGGGCGTGCAGATTACAATAGCGTTTTTAATTCATATTGACTGGCGATGTACTTCACCTCGGCTATTGAACCGATCCATTTTCTGCGTTGTCTTTTCTTCGCGTACCACCGGGTTAACCGTTGCAACATATACCAGTCCAGCTTCGCTAATCTCTTTTGGCTGTAGCTCGTGTAGTAATAATTTCTCCACCCTTGAATCTTCGGATTGAGCCATTTCACCTGTTCCTCAAATGATCTGGATCGCATACTCGGTGGGGATAATCGCTCTTTAATGACTCCACGAATACGTTCTTCCGCCTTTTTGGTTAGCCATTGCTGCGTGGTGTAATATACCTTCCCTTGCGACGTTTCTGCTTTCGTTTTGCGGTGGTGCATTCCTAGAAAGTCGAATCCTTCGGCTCCTGTCCATAGACCGACAATCCGGGTTTTGGTCGGGTGTAACATGAGCTCCAGACGTTCCATGATTCTGCGTATAAGTTCAAATGCATGTTCCGCATCCTTTTTGGTTTTACAGACCACGACAAAGTCGTCTGCATACCTTGTCAGGTCTCCCAACCCACTTCCGTGTTTCTCCCATAGCCGGTCAAAGTAGTTCAGATAGATATTCGCTAGAAGCGGTGAAATCACGCCACCTTGCGGTGTTCCTAAATCGGATCGCCTCACCTTTCCTTCTTCCATCACTCCCGCCTGAAGCCACTTCCGTATTAATTTCAAGATTCGCCTGTCATTGATACGCATTTCTACCAGTTTCATGAGCTTCTCTTGATTTATATTGTCGAAGTAGCCTTGGATATCGACGTCGACTACCCAATTTCCTTTGCGGTTGCAGGCTTTCCGAATTCGCTCTAGCGCTCCTTTCGCACTTCGTTTCGGACGAAATCCGAAGGATACTTCCTCGAAATCTGCTTCAAAGATCGGTTCAATCACGAGTTTGGTTGCCATTTGTATGACTCGGTCGCGCACGGTGGGGATGCCTAACGGCCTTTGCTTCCCATCTTTCTTCGGGATATAGTGCCGCCTTACAGCCTGCGGATGATATTTGCCTTCTTTCAGTTCTCGCTCACATTCCGCAAGGAAGCGTGTCTCTCCTTGTTCCTCAATATGTGCGAACGTCACCTCATCTACTCCCGCAGCTCCCTTGTTCGCTTTCACCCGTTTCCAGGCTTCACACAGCACATCCCTGCGATAGACTTTGTCGTACAAAGCATGAAATTTACGCTTCTTGTTCTCCTTGGCCGCATGACCTAGCTTTTCTTGGAGTTCTTGAACTTTTTCCTTTGGTGTTGTTAGCCGGTTGGCATTCACTCACTCGTACCTCCTTCAAAAGCATAAACAAAGCAGGGCTCCTTTCCTCCCCAAGGTTATGTTGTCCTCAGGTTCTTCGGTACTATGAGCCCCTCGGACTCCCTTCCCACAAACGGTTCATTTCATCTTCTGGATTTATAGAGCGTCTCTTTACGGGGTTAAAAAAAAAAAAAAATCCCGTGTGGGGGAGGGTCTCCCCAGTTCACTGCATCCTCTTTCAGACCATGCCGTTCCCTTTACGCCGGAGGATTCTTCGCTGTCGCTCCAAGTTCCAAACAGCTTCCTTGGCCTTCGTCGATATGAGCGCGACTCGGCTTCCTCTTGTCCCTCTTGCGAGGCCTTTTTGACGACGCGGCAGAATTCACTTGATGTTACGGCCTGGCGTGTCGCTCGCCCTGTCTCTGACAGGTACTTTTGTCGATACGCTTTTACGCACAGATTTCGCCATACGCAAGTATCCTAGCTACGCAGGGGCTTGGCCCCTCCTGCGACCGGACTTTCACCGGCTAGAAGATGCGTGCTTTTCTGGGCACGC